>NZ_CP092831.1:400000-1095000 GCF_022531965.1 Paenibacillus peoriae
CAGGATGTTGGCTTAGAAGCAGCCACCATTGAAAGAGTGCGTAATAGCTCACTGGTCGAGTGACTCTGCGCCGAAAATGTAACGGGGCTAAACACACCACCGAAGCTATGGCTTGATGCTTTGCATCAGGGGTAGGGGAGCGTTGAATGCGGGTTGAAGGTGTACCGTAAGGAGCGCTGGACTGCATTCAAGTGAGAATGCCGGTATGAGTAACGAAAAGATCTGTGAGAATCAGATCCGCCGAAAGCCTAAGGGTTCCTGAGGAAGGTTCGTCCGCTCAGGGTAAGTCGGGACCTAAGGCGAGGCCGATAGGCGTAGTCGAAGGACAACAGGTCGAAATTCCTGTACCACCGTAATCCGTTATGAGCGATGGGGTGACGCAGTAGGGTAGTGACGCGGACTGATGGATGTCCGTCTAAGCAGTGAGGCTGGTGTGTAGGCAAATCCGCACATCGTTAAGGCTGGGCTGTGATGGGGAGCGAAAATTATAGTAGCGAAGGTCATGATCTCAGACTGCCAAGAAAAGCCTCTAGCCAGGAGAAGGTGCCCGTACCGCAAACCGACACAGGTAGGCGAGAAGAGAATTCTAAGGCGCGCGGAAGAACTCTCGTTAAGGAACTCGGCAAAATGACCCCGTAACTTCGGGAGAAGGGGTGCCTCGGTAGGGTGAATAGCCCGAGGGGGCCGCAGTGAAAAGGCCCAAGCGACTGTTTAGCAAAAACACAGGTCTGTGCGAAGCCGCAAGGCGAAGTATACGGGCTGACGCCTGCCCGGTGCTGGAAGGTTAAGGGGAGTGGTAAGCCTTCGGGCGAAGCTATGAACCGAAGCCCCAGTAAACGGCGGCCGTAACTATAACGGTCCTAAGGTAGCGAAATTCCTTGTCAGGTAAATTCTGACCCGCACGAATGGCGTAACGACTTGGGCGCTGTCTCAACGAGAGATCCGGTGAAATTTTAATACCTGTGAAGATGCAGGTTACCCGCGACAAGACGGAAAGACCCCATGGAGCTTTACTGCAGCTTGATATTGAATTTGGGTACGATCTGTACAGGATAGGTGGGAGCCGTCGAACTTTGAGCGCCAGCTTGAAGGGAGGCATCCTTGGGATACCACCCTGATCGTATCTAGGTTCTAACTTGGTACCGTAAACCGGTGCGAGGACAGTGTCAGGTGGGCAGTTTGACTGGGGCGGTCGCCTCCTAAAGAGTAACGGAGGCGCCCCAAGGTTCCCTCAGAATGGTTGGAAATCATTCGAAGAGTGCAAAGGCAGAAGGGAGCTTGACTGCGAGACCTACAAGTCGAGCAGGGACGAAAGTCGGGCTTAGTGATCCGGTGGTACCGCATGGAAGGGCCATCGCTCAACGGATAAAAGCTACCCTGGGGATAACAGGCTTATCTCCCCCAAGAGTCCACATCGACGGGGAGGTTTGGCACCTCGATGTCGGCTCATCGCATCCTGGGGCTGAAGTAGGTCCCAAGGGTTGGGCTGTTCGCCCATTAAAGCGGTACGCGAGCTGGGTTCAGAACGTCGTGAGACAGTTCGGTCCCTATCTGTCGTGGGCGTAGGAAATTTGAGAGGAGCTGTCCTTAGTACGAGAGGACCGGGATGGACGTACCGCTGGTGTACCAGTTGTTCCGCCAGGAGCACCGCTGGGTAGCTATGTACGGAAGGGATAAGCGCTGAAAGCATCTAAGCGTGAAGCCCCCCTCAAGATGAGATTTCCCAGTATGTAAGACCCCTTGAAGACGACGAGGTAGATAGGTTGGGGGTGGAAGTGCAGTAATGCATGGAGCTGACCAATACTAATCGGTCGAGGGCTTATCCTAAGATAAAACGCAAATAAGTTTCGGATCCAGTTTTCAGGGTGTAACCTTGAAGGTATGTACAAGTGACATACAACAAGCGCATGGCTATTCATTCACACGACAAGTGGTGAACCGAATAACCGTACGGAAGAGTTTGCGTAGCAAATTCATGTTTGGTGGCGATAGCGGAGGGGTTCCACACGTACCCATCCCGAACACGACCGTTAAGCCCTCCAGCGCCGATGGTACTTGGACCGCAGGGTCCTGGGAGAGTAGGACGTCGCCAAGCGATATCCTTTAGAGGATGATAAATTTTTACATGTTAGGGCCTTTAGCTCAGCTGGTTAGAGCGCACCCCTGATAAGGGTGAGGTCGGTGGTTCGAGTCCACTAAGGCCCACCACTTCTAGAATAACAAAAAGATTGGGGCCATAGCTCAGCTGGGAGAGCGCCTGCCTTGCACGCAGGAGGTCAGCGGTTCGATCCCGCTTGGCTCCACCAATATTCCCTGATAGCTCAGTTGGTAGAGCACTCGACTGTTAATCGAGTTGTCACAGGTTCGAGTCCTGTTCGGGGAGCCATATTTTGAATATTTCTGACTTTTATATATTAAGGTGGCGGCGTAGCTCAGCTGGCTAGAGCGTACGGTTCATACCCGTGAGGTCGGGGGTTCGATCCCCTCTGCCGCTACTCGGAGAGATACCCAAGTGGCTATAAGGGGACCCTCTGCTAAGGGGTTAGACTGCGAAAGTGGTGCGAGGGTTCGAATCCCTCTCTCTCCGCCATAAATTTATTGAGACCAGAACTTATTTTGCAAGGCCCGTTGGTCAAGGGGTTAAGACACCTCCCTTTCACGGAGGTAACAGGGGTTCGAATCCCCTACGGGTCATAATATGGAGGCTTAGCTCAGCTGGGAGAGCATCTGCCTTACAAGCAGAGGGTCGGGGGTTCGATCCCCTCAGCCTCCACCATAAGAAAATTTGAGAAATGCTTTTTAATGTCGCGGGGTGGAGCAGTTCGGTAGCTCGTCGGGCTCATAACCCGAAGGTCGTAGGTTCAAATCCTGCCCCCGCAATTAATTTCCTATTGGAAATGCCTCTGGAACTGTGGTGTAGAGGCCTAACATGCCTGCCTGTCACGCAGGAGATCGCGGGTTCGAATCCCGTCAGTTCCGCCATTTTAGCTTCATATATAATTGGCATATATAGTGCGGATTATATGATGTAGTAATAAAATTTAATATGGCTCGGTAGCTCAGTCGGTAGAGCAGAGGACTGAAAATCCTCGTGTCGGCGGTTCGATTCCGTCCCGAGCCACCTTTCAAGTGGGAAATGAGTAATGTGCCGGTGTAGCTCAACTGGTAGAGCAACTGACTTGTAATCAGTAGGTTGGGGGTTCAAGTCCTCTCGCCGGCACCATTTTGGAGGATTAGCGAAGTGGCCAAACGCATCAGACTGTAAATCTGCTCCCTTACGGGTTCGGTGGTTCGAATCCATCATCCTCCACCAGTCTTTTCATAATCATATGGCGGTCGTGGCGAAGTGGTTAACGCACCGGACTGTGACTCCGGCATTCGTGGGTTCAAGCCCCATCGGCCGCCCTTTATTCTTAATTTATTGGGGATTAGCCAAGCGGTAAGGCAACGGACTTTGACTCCGTCATGCATAGGTTCAAATCCTATATCCCCAGCCATTAAGAGCCATTAGCTCAGTTGGTAGAGCACCTGACTTTTAATCAGGGTGTCGAAGGTTCGAGTCCTTCATGGCTCACCATTTATAATTATTTTGCGGTCGTGGCGGAATTGGCAGACGCGCACGGTTCAGGTCCGTGTGGGCTAACCCCCCGTGGAGGTTCGAGTCCTCTCGACCGCACCATATTTTGCGGACGTGGCTCAGCGGTAGAGCATCGCCTTGCCAAGGCGAGGGTCGCGGGTTCGATTCCCGTCGTCCGCTCCATTATCCATACGGCGCCATAGCCAAGTGGTAAGGCAAAGCTCTGCAAAAGCTTCATCCCCAGTTCAAATCTGGGTGGCGTCTTGACTACTCATTATGGAATTTAATATGCGCCCTTAGCTCAGCTGGATAGAGCGTTTGACTACGAATCAAAAGGCCGGGAGTTCGAATCTCTCAGGGCGCGCCATTTCTTAAAAAAAATGTATAATGTCGGGATGTAGCTCAGCTTGGTAGAGCACCTGGTTTGGGACCAGGGGGTCGCATGTTCAAATCGTGTCATCCCGATACTGTTTTGCGGGTGTAGTTCAATGGTAGAACTCCAGCCTTCCAAGCTGGTAGCGTGGGTTCGATTCCCATCACCCGCTTTTTGCTATTGCGGATTCTTGTTGCCTCAGTGGTGACACCTTATAAATAAAGAGAGCCTGTCTGGGGACAGAGCTCTCTCTTTTTTTGTATTTATCCTCATGTAATCCACAATGTGTTGATTATCCATAATCTTCGGTATCGGTGTATTCGTTCTGATCATACAACTGGCATACACCGATAACCGATCTAGTGGACAGTTTTTACACGGGAATGGTTAGCTGGATGGAGGTTCCCTCGTCTGGAGCAGAGGTTATGCTCATAAATCCCCCTACCCCTCTAGCTCGTTCTTCCATACTGAACAATCCAACTCCCTCTCCTTGGGACTTTCCAGAGAATCCAATGCCTTTATCCCGAATGGTCACTTGTATCATTTCATTTTGATCCTCAACGTCGACATATGCCTCTGCTACATCTGCGTATTTGGCTACATTCGTTAACGCCTCTTGTACAATCCGATAAATTGCAATTTCCTTGCGAATATCAACCCGTTTACGTAGATTGCATTGAAAATGCACCTCAATCCCGTAATGAGAACAGAAGTTTTCAATATAGGTTCTTATGGCTGGGACGACACCCAGATCATCCAGAACTGAGGGACGAAGTTCCCACGCTAGACCACGAACATCTTTGATGATGTCGGTCACCTGCGAACGGAGATTCTCCAGAGTAGCACTAGGTTGTTCGGCAAGTTGGCTATCCAATTGGATAATAAGTGAAAATAAGCTTTGCCCTATCCCATCATGCAGCTCTCTTGAAAAGCGTTTACGTTCTTCTTCCTGTATTTGCATGACTTGTGTCATCATAGACTGAAGTTCAGCTTCTACTCTCTTCAGTTTAGTGACCTCATTGCGGATCGCTAAGTACTGATAGGGTTTACCTTCCTCGTCCATAAACGGAACGATCGTAGTATTCACCCAGTAGTAGCTGTTATCTTTAGCACGATTACGTATTTCTCCTTGCCATACCTCACCTGAACGGATCGTAGTCCACAGGTTTTTCATGAAGGCGGGGGTATGATAGCCTGAATTAATGAGACGATGATCCTGACCGATCAGCTCTTCACGACTGTATTGCGAAATCTCACAGAACTTGTCGTTTACGTACTGAATAATACCTCGATGATCGGTCAAAGCAACGATGGAAGACGTATCTAGAGCAAATTTCAGATTGGATAATTGGTGGAGTGAGTTACGCAGCGCATGAAGAAAAGGGGATTCTGGTATATAAATTTCCAGATCATTCAGCAGTTTATCGGTTGATTCACCAAAGGCATGCTGCAGTAAAGGGTTAGAAGGTTCATTCATAATGGAGCAGCCCCTTTTTTAGTGCAAATTTGACTAGCTCAGGTCGTGTTTTCAAGTTAAGCTTCTCCATAAGATTGCTTTTATGGGACTCTACGGTTTTGACACTAATCACCAGATGCTCGGCAATTTCCTTGTTGGCATAACCTTTGGCTACCCAGGATAGAATCTCTTTCTCCCGCTCAGACAAGGATTCATAGGGTCCGGCTATGCCTTCCTGTTTGATTTTGTCCAGATATTCACTCATCAGTCGTTTGGTTGCATTCGGGTACAAATAGGCACTACCTTCGGCCACAGACTGGATGGCAGCGAGTAACTCCTCGTGAGGTGCGCTTTTTAAAATATATCCGGATGCTCCAGCTTGAATGGCTCGGAACAGATATTCTTCATCGTCATGCATCGTTAAAATAAGGACTTCTGTATCGGGCAGCTGTTTTTTTAATTCAGTGGTTGCTGTGAGACCATCTTTTCCAGGTGGCATGCTAAAATCCATGAGCACAACATGAGGTTGTAGCTCCACTGCCTTGCGGATTGCCTCATCCCCGTCTGCTGCATCTCCTACTACCTTAATACCGTTTTTGCCGTCCAATAGGGCCATGAGGCCAGAACGTACGACAACGTGATCATCCACTACTAGTATACGAATCAATTTGTCATCCCCTCGAACGGTAAAAAACCGTACGTTTTGTCATAATCATAGCAAATTTTAGGGATTTCAATCAACAAAGATAGTTAGGGACAGCTATATCAAGTATCTGATGAGGATCATTATCTATAGAAACATTGTTGAGCTATGGAGTGAGAGGGTAAGCACATAGTTGGCTAAGGCGTTGAGCTACTTGAGTAGCCTCGGCTATATCAGACTCTGTGAACATCCTCACATCACGATTACCAAGAAGCAGCACACCGTTGGGCAGATCCCCTGTGCTGGAAAAGGGAATGGCAACAGCAGAGTGAAGCTGCTCGGCCAGCATTAGTGCACATTCCTGACGCAGACGTATACTACCTGATAGCAAAGCACTTACAGTTACGGTACGTCCCAAGCGAACAGCCATACCGGCAATACCATGGCCAATCTTAAAAGAAATAAGGCGATAGCGATTGCTTCGGCTACCAGAGGCGTAATACCAATGCAACTTACCACCTGACTTAGACATAAATGCAAGGGCAGTGAGATCACCATAAATAGTATCTCTCAACTGGTTCAGTTCTTTTCGCATTTCATCCGTTATTTGTAGCATAGAAGACACATCCTTTTTCATAACCAAACTATATCTCTAGTTCATTGTAGTTTCGACAGTTGCAAAAGTAGATCGGGGAACCCCCTGATCTATAGGCGCAGGAAACACTGACTTTTCATCTGGTCGGATAAGGAGTAGGGAAATGGTCGATAAATGGGGCGTTAGCTTACTTCAGAAGTGATATTTATCACAGCAAATCAGGGAGTAGGAAGGTATAAAATCAGGTGTTCTCCCGATAACAACCCAGGCGTTAAAACATTATGATATAGATATCAGGTAAACACGAGGAGGACGCTAACATGCAAGCCACTTGTATGGAACGGTTTGGGGACGAAGCGGAACGCACGGGAATTCAGATTTATTTGACAGATGAGCATTTTGATCTGCTAAAAGATATTATGTCCTGGAAGAAGGTAAAGGCAGGCGTTATGCTTTTCCGAGAGGGCGATGATGCAGAGCAGCTTTATTATATACATTCAGGTCATGTCAAACTTCGTAAATCGACAGAAGATGGTAAAGAACTGATTCTGACCATTCAGCATCAAGGCGACTTAATTGGGGAATTTAGCGGGATAGATGGAGAAGAGTATAGTTGCACTGCGGAAACAGCTGATGTGTGTGAGTTAGGCGTCGTGCTTGTTAAGGATCTGGAGTCGCTCTTGTCCAAAAATGGGGAAATGGCACTTCAGTTCATCCAGTGGATGGCGATGAAGCAACGCATTATGCAATCGCGTTTTCGGGACTTACTGTTGTATGGTAAAACTGGAGCGTTAGCGTCTACATTGATCCGTGCTAGCAATACATGTGGCGTGGCTGTGAAGGATGGCATTTTACTAAATATGAAGCTAAGTCACTCCGAATTAGGTGAGATGATTGGAGCGACGCGCGAGAGTGTGAACCGGATGCTGAGCGCGCTGAAAGAGCAGGGAACCCTAGATACAAGGGATGGAAAGATTGTCATTCACGATCTCAAGGTATTACGTGGCATGTGCTGCTGTCCTTCGTACGGCCAATGTGCCCATGAAATTTGTCGCCTCTAATATATGAATACCATTAGGCGGGGTCCAAGAGACTTCGCCTTGCCGCAGGTCTTATAGCAATCTAGCACATGGGGTACGAACAACATAGATTACCAAATAACTAATTAACGTCGTATAGCGGCTAATTAGCAATAAAGTATATATATTAAATGGAACTGAATGCATGACATTTTATGCACCAACCGTTTTGAAGTAACAGTGGAGCTAATTCTAATAATGGTTGAATAAAAGGAGGAAGAAATCCCATATTTAAAAAAAAGGATATTTTTACAAGTTGCTTTCTCTGGCCGAAAATGATATATTATTTGAGCTGACAACAAAACAGCAGTTTCAAAAGCGAAAAACTTGGGTGAAATGATCTTTTTTTAAAAAAAAAGCCTTTGCATTTTTGAAACGAACATGATATGATCTTATAGCTGCTGAAAAACGCAGCGAAAGAGAAATGTTTGATCTTTGAAAACTGAACAACGAGTGAGTAAAACGATTTTGTTCGCAAAATCAAACAAGAGATATTTTATCTCGTCAGTTTCAAAATGAGCTTATCGCTCTTTCTATAAACCAGCTTCGGTTGGTCTTTAATGGAGAGTTTGATCCTGGCTCAGGACGAACGCTGGCGGCGTGCCTAATACATGCAAGTCGAGCGGGGTTATTTAGAAGCTTGCTTCTACATAACCTAGCGGCGGACGGGTGAGTAACACGTAGGCAACCTGCCCACAAGACAGGGATAACTACCGGAAACGGTAGCTAATACCCGATACATCCTTTTCCTGCATGGGCGAAGGAGGAAAGACGGAGCAATCTGTCACTTGTGGATGGGCCTGCGGCGCATTAGCTAGTTGGTGGGGTAAAGGCCTACCAAGGCGACGATGCGTAGCCGACCTGAGAGGGTGATCGGCCACACTGGGACTGAGACACGGCCCAGACTCCTACGGGAGGCAGCAGTAGGGAATCTTCCGCAATGGGCGAAAGCCTGACGGAGCAACGCCGCGTGAGTGATGAAGGTTTTCGGATCGTAAAGCTCTGTTGCCAGGGAAGAACGTCTTGTAGAGTAACTGCTACAAGAGTGACGGTACCTGAGAAGAAAGCCCCGGCTAACTACGTGCCAGCAGCCGCGGTAATACGTAGGGGGCAAGCGTTGTCCGGAATTATTGGGCGTAAAGCGCGCGCAGGCGGCTCTTTAAGTCTGGTGTTTAATCCCGAGGCTCAACTTCGGGTCGCACTGGAAACTGGGGAGCTTGAGTGCAGAAGAGGAGAGTGGAATTCCACGTGTAGCGGTGAAATGCGTAGAGATGTGGAGGAACACCAGTGGCGAAGGCGACTCTCTGGGCTGTAACTGACGCTGAGGCGCGAAAGCGTGGGGAGCAAACAGGATTAGATACCCTGGTAGTCCACGCTGTAAACGATGAATGCTAGGTGTTAGGGGTTTCGATACCCTTGGTGCCGAAGTTAACACATTAAGCATTCCGCCTGGGGAGTACGGTCGCAAGACTGAAACTCAAAGGAATTGACGGGGACCCGCACAAGCAGTGGAGTATGTGGTTTAATTCGAAGCAACGCGAAGAACCTTACCAGGTCTTGACATCCCTCTGACCGCTGTAGAGATATGGCTTTCCTTCGGGACAGAGGAGACAGGTGGTGCATGGTTGTCGTCAGCTCGTGTCGTGAGATGTTGGGTTAAGTCCCGCAACGAGCGCAACCCTTATGCTTAGTTGCCAGCAGGTCAAGCTGGGCACTCTAAGCAGACTGCCGGTGATAAACCGGAGGAAGGTGGGGATGACGTCAAATCATCATGCCCCTTATGACCTGGGCTACACACGTACTACAATGGCCGGTACAACGGGAAGCGAAGCCGCGAGGTGGAGCCAATCCTAGAAAAGCCGGTCTCAGTTCGGATTGTAGGCTGCAACTCGCCTACATGAAGTCGGAATTGCTAGTAATCGCGGATCAGCATGCCGCGGTGAATACGTTCCCGGGTCTTGTACACACCGCCCGTCACACCACGAGAGTTTACAACACCCGAAGTCGGTGAGGTAACCGCAAGGAGCCAGCCGCCGAAGGTGGGGTAGATGATTGGGGTGAAGTCGTAACAAGGTAGCCGTATCGGAAGGTGCGGCTGGATCACCTCCTTTCTATGGAGAATCGTTTCCTGCGATGGAAACATTCAAATTAGCAGGTACATGTACCTGCGACCGGATATTCAATTCGGTTCATCACATTCGTGTGAATGAAATGAATATCCTGAACTTACTCACTCGTTGCTCAGTTTTGAGAGTTCAAACTCTCAAGCTTCGACGAATACTTCATTCACACATCCGTGTGGAACCGAAATATTCATCGGGTTTCGCTTCGATGAAGCGAATTGCACCTTGAAAACTGGATACCGAAACGAAATTGCGTTTTAGAATATTCCTTTAAGCTGATCTTGTGTAAACAAGTGAAATAAAGGTAGCTGCCTTGAATTTCATTCACACGTAAGTGTTGAACCGAAATTCAAAGCAAATCGTATTTACGATGTAAATACTAGGTTAAGCTACAAAGAGCACACGGAGGATGCCTAGGCGCCAGGAGCCGACGAAGGACGTGGCGAACAACGATAAGGCCTCGGGGAGCTGTAAGCAAGCTTTGATCCGGGGATGTCCGAATGGGGAAACCCGGCTGTCTTCATCGACAGTCACTTTCTGCTGAATACATAGGCAGAATAGAGGCAGACCAGGGGAACTGAAACATCTAAGTACCCTGAGGAAGAGAAAACAATAGTGATTCCGTCAGTAGCGGCGAGCGAACGCGGATTAGCCCAAACCAAGGAGCTTGCTCCTTGGGGTTGTGGGACGTCTCACATGGAGTTACAAAGGAACCGGTTAGATGAAGAGGTCTGGAAAGGCCCGCCAGAGAAGGTAAAAGCCCTGTAGTTCAAAACTTGTTCTCTCCGAGACGGATCCCGAGTAGTGCGGGGCACGTGAAACCCCGTATGAATCCGGCAGGACCATCTGCCAAGGCTAAATACTCCCTGGCGACCGATAGTGAAGCAGTACCGTGAGGGAAAGGTGAAAAGCACCCCGGAAGGGGAGTGAAATAGATCCTGAAACCGTGTGCTTACAAGAAGTCAGAGCCCTATTTATGGGTGATGGCGTGCCTTTTGTAGAATGAACCGGCGAGTTACGTTCCCGTGCAAGGTTAAGGTGAAGAGCTGAAGCCGCAGCGAAAGCGAGTCTGAATAGGGCGAATGAGTACGTGGACGTAGACCCGAAACCGGGTGATCTACCCCTGTCCAGGGTGAAGGTGCGGTAACACGCACTGGAGGCCCGAACCCACGCATGTTGAAAAATGCGGGGATGAGGTGGGGGTAGCGGAGAAATTCCAATCGAACCCGGAGATAGCTGGTTCTCCCCGAAATAGCTTTAGGGCTAGCCTCGGAAAGAAGAATCGTGGAGGTAGAGCACTGATTGGGTGCGGGGCCCGCAAGGGTTACCAAGCTCAGTCAAACTCCGAATGCCATAGATTTAGTTCCGGGAGTCAGACAGTGAGTGCTAAGATCCATTGTCGAAAGGGAAACAGCCCAGACCATCAGCTAAGGTCCCCAAGTGTGTGTTAAGTGGGAAAGGATGTGGAGTTGCACAGACAACCAGGATGTTGGCTTAGAAGCAGCCACCATTGAAAGAGTGCGTAATAGCTCACTGGTCGAGTGACTCTGCGCCGAAAATGTAACGGGGCTAAACACACCACCGAAGCTATGGCTTGATGCTTTGCATCAGGGGTAGGGGAGCGTTGAATGCGGGTTGAAGGTGTACCGTAAGGAGCGCTGGACTGCATTCAAGTGAGAATGCCGGTATGAGTAACGAAAAGATCTGTGAGAATCAGATCCGCCGAAAGCCTAAGGGTTCCTGAGGAAGGTTCGTCCGCTCAGGGTAAGTCGGGACCTAAGGCGAGGCCGATAGGCGTAGTCGAAGGACAACAGGTCGAAATTCCTGTACCACCGTAATCCGTTATGAGCAATGGGGTGACGCAGTAGGGTAGTGACGCGGACTGATGGATGTCCGTCTAAGCAGTGAGGCTGATGTGTAGGCAAATCCGCACATCGTTAAGGCTGGGCTGTGATGGGGAGCGAAAATTGTAGTAGCGAAGGTCATGATCTCAGACTGCCAAGAAAAGCCTCTAGCCAGGAGAAGGTGCCCGTACCGCAAACCGACACAGGTAGGCGAGAAGAGAATTCTAAGGCGCGCGGAAGAACTCTCGTTAAGGAACTCGGCAAAATGACCCCGTAACTTCGGGAGAAGGGGTGCCTCGGTAGGGTGAATAGCCCGAGGGGGCCGCAGTGAAAAGGCCCAAGCGACTGTTTAGCAAAAACACAGGTCTGTGCGAAGCCGCAAGGCGAAGTATACGGGCTGACGCCTGCCCGGTGCTGGAAGGTTAAGGGGAGTGGTAAGCTCGCAAGAGCGAAGCTATGAACCGAAGCCCCAGTAAACGGCGGCCGTAACTATAACGGTCCTAAGGTAGCGAAATTCCTTGTCAGGTAAATTCTGACCCGCACGAATGGCGTAACGACTTGGGCGCTGTCTCAACGAGAGATCCGGTGAAATTTTAATACCTGTGAAGATGCAGGTTACCCGCGACAAGACGGAAAGACCCCATGGAGCTTTACTGCAGCTTGATATTGAATTTGGGTACGATCTGTACAGGATAGGTGGGAGCCGTAGAACTTTGAGCGCCAGCTTGAAGGGAGGCATCCTTGGGATACCACCCTGATCGTATCTAGGTTCTAACTTGGTACCGTGAACCGGTGCGAGGACAGTGTCAGGTGGGCAGTTTGACTGGGGCGGTCGCCTCCTAAAGAGTAACGGAGGCGCCCCAAGGTTCCCTCAGAATGGTTGGAAATCATTCGAAGAGTGCAAAGGCAGAAGGGAGCTTGACTGCGAGACCTACAAGTCGAGCAGGGACGAAAGTCGGGCTTAGTGATCCGGTGGTACCGCATGGAAGGGCCATCGCTCAACGGATAAAAGCTACCCTGGGGATAACAGGCTTATCTCCCCCAAGAGTCCACATCGACGGGGAGGTTTGGCACCTCGATGTCGGCTCATCGCATCCTGGGGCTGAAGTAGGTCCCAAGGGTTGGGCTGTTCGCCCATTAAAGCGGTACGCGAGCTGGGTTCAGAACGTCGTGAGACAGTTCGGTCCCTATCTGTCGTGGGCGTAGGAAATTTGAGAGGAGCTGTCCTTAGTACGAGAGGACCGGGATGGACGTACCGCTGGTGTACCAGTTGTTCCGCCAGGAGCACCGCTGGGTAGCTATGTACGGAAGGGATAAGCGCTGAAAGCATCTAAGCGTGAAGCCCCCCTCAAGATGAGATTTCCCAGTATGTAAGACCCCTTGAAGACGACGAGGTAGATAGGTTGGGGGTGGAAGTGCAGTAATGCATGGAGCTGACCAATACTAATCGGTCGAGGGCTTATCCTAAGATAAAACGCAAATGAGTTTCGGATCCAGTTTTCAGGGTGTAACCTTGAACGTATGTACAAGTGACATACAACAAGCGCATGGCTATTCATTCACACGATAAGTGGTGAAGCGAATAACCGTACGGAAGAATTTGCACAGCAAATTCATGTTTGGTGGCGATAGCGGAGGGGTTCCACACGTACCCATCCCGAACACGACCGTTAAGCCCTCCAGCGCCGATGGTACTTGGACCGCAGGGTCCTGGGAGAGTAGGACGTCGCCAAGCACGATAAAAAGAGCACAGCCCGTTAAGGCTGTGCTCTTTTTCCTATAACCGATTTATTTATCATTCACCTGAAAGATCACCATTATGGATTCGGTCAAAAGTTTTATGGTATCTTGGTTGTCCTTTATATAGTGGTGCCTAGTCAGCATTTTTAACTGAGGACAGTATTAACTGGGGCAGTTAATCTATTTCAACCTGTTCTGTCTGAAGGACACTCAAGGCTTGAAGTTTACGGGTAATTTCTTTTTGCCACTTGGTATCTCCGACTTGTACGGCAAGATTGAGAAGGTCCAAATAATCATCAATATGCAGGGAGGTTTTACTAAAAGTTTCTTTCACTGTGGTCCTGCCTCCTTTAAAGTCTATGTGTATTTATCATTTAATAATGATAATCATTATCAAAAAAACAATCTTATTCATATTATGCCTGTGTTCTAGATAAATTGCAAGTTATGATATGAATGAATTTTGAAGCACGCAAATGAGGGCTTGAAAAAACAAACCCTTCTCCTTAAGTTCACGCATTGTTCACGTCTTTTCTATGGAACATAATGAAAAGAACAAGCGGGCATTGAGTGTCCACCAATAAGGAGGGCAAATTGCGCAATGCTTCAACAAGAGGAGGAAAAAGACCATGAGCAGAACAAAAATGAAAGCGTTTGCTATTATGATGGCGAGCGCCTTGGCATTGACGCTGGCAGCTTGTAATAACGGACAAAGCGCAAGTCCGGGAAATTCAGGAGAACCGAGCAAAGGCACCGCAACGAAAGATGTTACGATTACCTTTCAGAACATCAATCCTGATCCGAGCACCCCTTCGTACAAAATGATTAAGCAAATTGTAGGTCAATACGAGCAGGATCATCCTCATGTCAAAATTGAATTGGATTCGCTAAATACAGATCAACAAAAGCTTAAGCTGAAAACACAGGCAGCGGCGAAGGAAGTGCCTGATATCACGATTGTAAACCCTGCTGCACAGATGAAGCCATTCGTAGATGCCGGGCTGCTAGCTCCATTAAACGATGTGGCTGATAAAGAGGGGTTAAAAGATACGTTCCAGAATGGACTTCTTAATTACTATAGCTTCGACGATAAGCTCTACGCTTTTCCGGACGGCAACAATATAGAAGTGGTGTTTTACAATAAGGAACTGTTCAAGCAGGCGGGAATCCAGAAGTTGCCGACCACCTTTGACGAGCTGATTACGACGGTCAAAACGCTGAAGGCGAAGGGAATTACTCCGATTGCCATTGGGGAAAAGGATTCATGGACGGGGTCCCTCCTTTTTATGAACATTTTGTTGCGTACGAATGAAGGACCGAATTTTCTCAATGATGTACTGGACGGCAAAAAGACGTTTAACGACCCGGCTTTTGTGGAAGCGGTGGATGCATTTCAGGAATTGGTGCAGGCAGGAGCTTTCCCGGATGGAGCTACGTCTATTGATTACAATGCAGGTGGTAATATTTTTAAAACAGGAAAAGCCGCGATGTATATCATGGGTACGTGGGAAACGGGGTCAATTGATGCTTCTTCGGTAGCGGGTAAGGTAGGAGCGTTTCAATTCCCTACGGTGAATGGCAAGGGTGATGTGAATGAGTATGTAATTGCGCCGGGCAGCGCATTTGCGGTATCTGCGAACAGTGAACATTTACAGGAGACGAAGGATTTTCTGCACTATTTTATTAAGGAGATGCCCAAAATTCAGTTTGATCTGAAAAATGCGATTGGCAGCGGTCAGAAAATGAAAGGTGATCTGAAGGAAGCGGGCTACTCCGAGTTAGCAATTAGTCTTAATGAGCTGTTCAAGAATGTAAAAGGGGGCGATCTCGCCTTTGATAATACGATGAATCCGGCTATTGCGCAGGCGCATCTGAGTAGCATTCAAAACCTGTTCGTACAAAAAGAAGACTCCGCACAAGTTGCTAAGGAACATCAAAACACTTTTGAAGCGAATAAATAAGTGAGGATTTTACAAAAATCCAGTAAGCGACTTCCGATGAACAGTATATAGATCGAAATGGCCTAGTTCATCTAGATATTGCACTTTGGAGTGACTGGAATGGAATTTTGCAAAATCCCGAAGTAGCAGGCACTAGGGAGGGGGCGGAATGCTTCTTCCCTGATTGGAAATCATGTAGGTTGTACATCCTCAGAAGATGTTCAGAATCAACATAAAGGAGATTAGAGCATGAATGTACTGAAGGTGCCAGCACGTACCATTGCCGTTTTCGTGCTACCCTGCCTGTTGTTGTATACCTGTATGGTATTTGTTCCAATTTTGGTGTCGGTATATTGCGGATTGCTGGATTGGAACGGAATCGCCAAGGCAAAGTTTGTGGGGCTGGCTAATTTTGAGCGGATTTTCACATCAGATTCAGTGTTCTGGCCATCCGTGAAACGGACTATGATGTTCGCTGTGTTTTCCATGCTGGAAATTCCGTTTTGTCTGCTGCTGGCGATCTTGCTTAATCGCTATGTGCGTAAGGCCAATACGCTGGTAACGATGTATTTTCTGCCGGTTATTCTGTCGGTGGTCATTATCGGGCAGCTGTGGAAGACGATCTATAATCCAGCCTCGATGGGTGGAATGCTGAACGGTATTTTGCTGGCGATTGGGCTGGAAAGCTGGACACGCTCATGGCTGACGGAACCGCAGATCGCGATGTACGCCCTCTATTTTGTATCGTTATGGCAGTATTTTGGCTATCATTTGCTTATCCAGTTTACCGGGGTACAAAATATACCGAATGAGCTATACGAAGCAGCCAAAATTGATGGAGCTGAAGGATTCAAAGCAGACCGCTATATTACGCTGCCGCTCATTGTACCTATTTTCAAGATATCAATTGTATTAGCATTTATCGGCTCCCTGCAATCGTTTGATTTGATTTGGGTGATGACGGGGGGAGGACCAGCCCATGCGACGGATACAGTATCTACGTATATGTACAATATGTCCTTTTTATCGATGAAATACGGATATGGCAGTGCATTGGCTTCAATTCTCGTAGTGATTTGCTTGTCATTTACAATTGTGATAAATTTTGTTTTCAAACGAATCGAAAATAAGGTAAGCTAAAGGAGATGGAACTGTTGAATGCCTTGAAAAAAACGGGAGTCTTTTCCTTATTGGCAATCTTAATGGTCACGCAGCTGTATCCACTCTTTTGGCTTCTGACCTATTCGTTGAAGACAAATGAAGAGATATTGAGCTCAAGCTTCTTTGCACTCCCTCAAGTGCCTCAGTGGCACAACTATCAGGAAGCCTATGAATCAGGGAGCTACTTGCGTTATTTAGGAAACAGTGTGCTGGTAACCGGGGTTACGATGCTTTTCGTCATTTTATTAAGCTCGATGACTGCTTATGCGATTACACGTTTTCGTTGGCGCTTCGGGGCTGTTGTGCTGACCATGTTTCTGATCGGGATGATGATCCCGATGCAAGCTACACTGCTGCCGCTGATGGTGATGTTTAAAAATGTCCATATTCTGAATACGTATTTCTCACTGATTTTACCCTACATTGCTTTTCAGACACCGATTGCGGTCTTCATCCTATCCGGCTTTATGCGGTCCATTCCCCACGAAATTGAAGAGTCCGCTTACATTGACGGAGCGAGCATTTATCGTATTTTCCGCAGTGTAATCTTACCCATCTCGATTCCGCCTACCATGACGGTATGTATTTTAACTTTCATTAATATCTGGAATGAATACATTATGGCTGCCACCTTTATCTCGTCCGAGAAGCTCAAAACTCTCCCTTTTGGCGTATATACGTTCGTCAGCCAGTATTCTGTGAACTACGGTAATATTGGTGCTTTTCTAGTCATGGGTGCCTTACCGGTCATTATTATTTATTTTGTTCTGTCCGAAAATATCACCAAGGGTATGGTTGCGGGAGCGGTTAAAGGATAGGCGGCCGATGCGAAAGGAGCGCAGAGAGGTATGATGCGCCGTTTTCAATCCATTCAATACCGCTTGTTTGTTCTCTTCCTATTAAGCATGTCGGGCATTGTGCTGGCGGTCAGTCTATTATTTTACAACCGTACTACAGTACAGTTCCATGATAAGGTCAGCGAGCTGGCGCGTAAAAATGTATCCCAGACGGCAGGACTGTTCGAATTGCTGCTCGGCAGCTATAATAGTCTCTCCAAATCAATCAGCAACAATATGGATTTGGTTCGTCTGTTGACGACGGATAATAGTGATTTACCTGCTGTCAATTACATCAACGAACGTACGATTACGAATATTCTGGGGGCTATCTATTATTCGCGTGAAGATCTGATTGGCATCCATGTCATCACAGACACAGGCAAGGTATATAACTATGGCAATTATATGAATGTCATTGATACTCATTACGAACAGACGGAATGGTATAAGGAAATTCGAAAGTCGGCGGGAAAAATTGCATGGCTGGGCGTGTATCCTCACTCTGTCATTGATCAGGTGGAAACCAGACCCGTGTTTGCGTTTGGACGGCAGCTCTATGATTTGGATGAGCACAAGCCGATTGGTATTGTCCTGTTTGAGGCTGAGCCGGGTTCTGTTTTGTCGGCTCTCCACAATTTGCGGTTAGGTACCAATAGTCAGGTATATCTGTTGGGTCATGAAAATCGAATTGTGTCGGCCACTTCCCCTGATCCGCCACCGGATTTGCGAAATCTAGAGCAGCAGGTGCCAGAGGGGGAAGTTATTGTAAATCGAAGTAATGAGAATGTTGTAATCGCTTCCAAGTTGCCGTTTGCCGACTGGTCTGTGATTAGTGTGACACCTAGTGAGGATCTGAACGTGGAGCTGGTGCAAAATCAAAGGTACCTATTTATCGTGGCACCTATACTTATTATTGTGTCGGCGTTAATTGCGTCCATCGTCTCCAGAAGCATTTCCCTTCCGCTCAAGCGAGTCATTCGGGAGATGAAGCGAGTAGAGACAGGGAATTTCCGCCATACGGTAAACACCAAATCCTATGAAGAAATCAATCAGTTAGCTACTTCCTTTAACCATATGGTAAGACGAATTGCAGAGCTAATCGAACTGGTGCGTATATCATCGGTCAGTGAAAAAAATGCGGAGCTACACGCGCTACAGACGCAGGTCAATCCACATTTTCTGTATAATACGCTGGATATGATCTATTGGATGCTGGACGAAGAGGGACAGGATCAGCTCGGAGAGGTGATTCTCTCCTTATCCCATATGTTCCGTTACAGTAGTTATTGGGAAGAGGGGGCTGATGTAAGCCTTCGTGAAGAAGTGGAGCAGGTTGGCCACTATCTCACCATTATTCAAGCTCGGCTGGAGGGCAGGGTATCTGTAGACATTAGCATTAATGAACGATGGATGGATATCCGCTTGCCAAAAATGACCTTACAGCCCTTGATTGAAAATGCGGTGAAGCACGGACTGGAGCCTCTTCATGCGAATACAGGTGGCAAGCTGCTCGTCAGAGCGGAGGAATATGAGGGTGTATTGAGCCTGCACATCATCGACAACGGTGCAGGGATGGAGTACGAACGATGGGAGGTGGTCCAGGTCGCTTTGGCAGAACCCGGCAAACAGGCGGGCAGCGGGCAGGCGGGAGGCATCGGCCTGCAAAACCTAAATTTACGGCTACGGCACATGTTCGGAGAAGAATACGGCCTACGGATCTCTAGCGCACCTGGGGCCGGAACAACAGCCACTGTAAGTGTGCCTCTGCCACAGAAGGAGGAGAAACATGAATATTCTGATAGCTGACGATGAAAGTATGATACGGCAGGGGATTCGGCGTACCATTGGCCAAGCTCTACCCACCTGCGGCATTCATCTCGCTGCTTCCACCGAGGAAGCAGCAGGCATTCTGGCGGAGCATCCTGTAGATATTGTATTAACTGATATCCTGATGCCTGGCATGGATGGTCTGGAATTCATGCGTATTTCTAAGCGAAAGCATCCTCATCTGCAGTGGGTTGTCATTTCGGCCCATTCCGACTTCCATTATGCACAAAGAGCAGTAAAGCTGGGTGCCAAAGACTACCTGTTAAAGCCGATTGGTAAAAGAAAGCTGCTGGAATGCATTGAAATGTTGGCAGCCGAGGCACTTGTGGCCTCGCAGCAGGCGAACGAGGGTAGGCTTCTCAAATCCAATATGGTTTATTTGCGTGAAGCCGTTTTCCAACGCTATGCCCTTGGACTGGATACAGGTAAGCTGGATATACAGCCTTTTGTCGAAAATTATCCGGAATTCCATCTCTTCATGGTTCGTATGGAACCTGATCACAAGCAGACACATCTGGAGCATTTTATGATTGAAAATGTACTGTCCGAACTCGTTGAGGCAGGGGGCAGCGGCTTTGTCGTTAGTCTAGACCGCCATAGTCTGCTGGGCATTGCAAGGCTAAGGAGTGAGGCAGAGGCCGCACGGCTAGAGACGTTGCTCGAATCCCATTTGAAGCGTTATGTGAAGGTGCCCCTACAAATTACACGTTCGGGTGTTCATCACAATTTTGCTTCCATACCTGAAGAGGTGGCGCGGCTAAGACGTACGCCAGAGGAGATTGCAGCCGCAGCAACGGATACAGGAGAATGTCTCCGCAAAGGCATGCATACGGTAGATGTGGCGTTGCAATACATTCGGGCTCACTTTACAGAGGAGCTGTCACTTGAAAAAGTGGCCTCAATTGTATTTTTAAATCCGGTGTATTTTAGCCAGTTATTTAAGCAAAAGACGGGACAAGGCTATAAGGATTACGTCATTTCCTTGCGTATGGAGGAGGCGAAGCGGTTGCTCAGTGATCCTCATTTGCGGCTGGCTGATATTTCAGAGCGGATCGGCTATCAGGATATGCGGCATTTTACACAGGTATTCCGGCGCAAATGTGGAATGACTCCAACCGAGTATCGACATCAGGGAGTCAAGTAAGGCGATATCAACGACCGAATGAAGGAAGTTTATCCAGCATCAGACTGTTTCAGGAGTAGAGCGGTAGAGCATCTACTCGGGAACAGTCTTTTTTGTGTTTTCAGCTTGTAGCAGTTCAACCAATTTGCGAGCTGCATTGGATAAATAACGATCCTTGCGCCATACGACGGCAGGCCGTGTGAAGGGGAACGGCTCCTTAATGGAGAGTGTGCGAAATCTGTCCCCGTATTCTTGTCCCAAGCCAGCGTCTGGAATGATGGTAATTCCCATGCCTGTGGAAACGAGCGAGAGAATGGTCGATATTTCAGGACAGTCCAATACGACGCGCGGAACAAGATGGTGTTCCTGAAATTTGCGTATGACGGTTTCGTATAGTCCGTGTCCCTCTGTTCGGCGTCCCAGCAAGAGGTCATAGTTGGCAGCTTCTTGTAACGTAATTTCCCCACTGGGATGACGATCTGCCCATTCAGACGGAAGTACGGCAACAAAGGAAACGCCCTCCAACTCAATTGAATGGTACGATTTGTCATCTACCGGAAGCAGCAACAGGGCCAGATCCACTTTATTTTGGTGCAGCAGCTCTTCCAGATGATGTGTGTCTCCGTGTCCTATTTTAATGTATACCTCTGGATAATCCTGATGAAAGCGGCTGAGTTGTTCAGTAATCAGAGACATACAGGCGGATGACGTGCCTATAGCAAGTGTGCCGGTTACTTTGTTTTCAAACTCCCCAATTTCTCTACAGGTGTCCTCCATTTCAGCCAATAATCGTTTGGCGCGTGTATACAGTGTATACCCGGCCTCGGTAACTTCCCACTTCTTTCCTTCACGGTAAATCAGCTTTACGCCAAGCTCGTCCTCCATATTTTTGAGTTGTTGACTCAGTGGAGGCTGGGCCATGTTGAGCGTTCTGGCAGCCTTGGTGATTTGCCCATCCTCCACGATGACACAAAAGTAATGCAGATGCTTCATATCCATTGGGATTCCTCCTTATTTCTAAACAACGCTTCAATTAGGATACTTTTAAAGTATGTATTACATATATTATATATATTTTTCGTGTGCAGGGAACAGGCGTATAATTTTTGACAGTAATGCATGGGTGAACATAAAACGATGGAGTGGAAGGAGGGGACATATGAAAAAAATGATTGTAGGAATATCGGGAGCGACAGGGTCGATCTTTGGTATCCGTATATTGCAACAATTACGAGAGGCTGGAGTTCAAAGCCATCTGGTACTATCCCCGTGGGCTATCGCGAACATTCCCTATGAGACAGGCTATACGGTGAAGGAAGTGGAGGCAATGGCGGATGCAGTCTACTCGTATAAGGATCAGGCTGCGCGTATTTCCAGCGGCTCCTTTCGGGTAGACGGTATGGTCGTCGCTCCTTGCAGCATGAAGACTCTTGCCTCTATTCGTATCGGTATGGCGGACAACCTGCTCACCCGATCAGCGGATGTGATGCTGAAGGAGCGAAAGAAGCTACTGCTCATGACCAGGGAAACACCATTAAGCAGTATCCATCTGGAAAATATGCTGGAGCTGTCACGTATGGGCGTGATGATCCTGCCGCCGATGCCTGCCTTTTATAATCATCCTGCAAGTATCGAGGAATTGGTAGATCATATTGTTTTTCGCGTATTAGATCAGTTCGGTATCGTCACAACCGCAGCCAAACGATGGGATGGAATGAAGCAAACTGACTCCAGACTGCACCAGAATTGAGAAATCGAAAGACGAAGGAGAATGAATGATGGCTTATAAAGACTTTCGCGATTTTCTAAACACCTTGGAAAAGGAGGGACAACTACTCACGATCAGCGACGAGGTAAAGCCGGAGCCAGACCTGGCGGCAGCTAACAAAGCATTAAGCAATCTTGGAGATAAGACACCTGCTCTCTTTTTCAATAATATCTATGGATATACGGATGCTCGTATTGCAATGAATGTGATGGGCTCCTGGCCCAATCATGCCCTTATGATGGGAATGCCAAAAAATACGCCGCTGAAGGAGCAGTTTTTTGAATTCGCCAGACGCTATGAACAATTTCCGGTGCCCGTGAAGCGGGAAGAAACCGCTCCTTTTCATGAAGTCGAGATTACAGAGGATATTAATTTGTTTGATATTTTGCCGTTGTTTCGTTTGAACCAGGGGGACGGAGGATTTTATCTGGACAAAGCGATTTTAGTTTCACGCGATCTGGATGACCCGGACACCTACGGTAAGCAAAATGTCGGCTTGTACCGGATGCAGGTGAAAGGCAAGAACCGTTTGGGCATCCAGCCTGTACCACAGCATGATATTGCGATCCATATCCGTCAGGCTGAGGAACGCGGCGAAAATCTGAAGGTGGCTATTGCCCTCGGATGTGAGCCTGTGATTACAACGGCTGCTTCTACACCGCTGCTGTACGATCAATCCGAATATGAGATGGCTGGGGCCATTCAGGGTGAGCCTTATCGTGTGGTCAAAGCGAAGGACGCAGATCTGGATCTGCCTTGGGGAGCCGAGGTCATTTTGGAGGGCGAAGTGTTGGCAGGTGAACGTGAGTATGAAGGTCCATTCGGTGAATTCACAGGTCACTATTCCGGCGGTCGCGCGATGCCAGTCATCCAGATTAATCGTGTATATCACCGCAAACAGCCTATCTTTGAGCATCTGTACATCGGGATGCCTTGGACGGAAACGGATTATATGATCGGTGTGAATACAAGTGTACCGTTGTTTCAGCAGCTTAAGGATGCTTTTCCTAATGAAATCGTAGCCGTTAATGCTATGTATACGCATGGGCTGGTTGCTATTATTTCCACGAAAACCCGGTATGGCGGCTTTGCGAAGGCTGTGGGAATGCGTGCGTTAACGACTCCGCATGGATTGGGGTATTGCAAGCTGGTGATTGTGGTGGACGAGGGGGTCGATCCGTTCAATCTGCCGCAAGTCATGTGGGCTTTATCCACCAAGCTTCATCCAAAGCATGATGCTGTCATTGTTCCTGGCTTGTCTATTTTACCGCTTGACCCCGGCTCTGATCCGGCAGGTATGACGCACAAAATGATACTGGATGCGACGACACCTGTAGCACCGGATATTAGAGGCCATTACTCGCAGCCGCTCGATTCCCCGCTGGGTGTAGCGGAATGGGAGAAAAAGTTGAGCCAAATGCTTCGCTAAATATTTTTAAAAAACAAAGAAAGATTAAAGGAGTGCTGACAGATGCATATTTGTCCCCGTTGTGAGTCCAATCGTTCAGAAGTTGTTTCCCATTCGCCGGTTAAAGATGCCTGGGAGGTTTTGTTGTGCCCTGTATGCCTGTTCACATGGCGAACCTCAGAACCGGATAGCATTACGGATCCAGCAAAGTATAAATCGGCGTTCAAGGTAAACCCCAAAGATATTCCGAATGCTGCTCATGTTCCTCCTATTCCAGAGCGGTTATAGGGTCGTTCGTAAGTAGCCGTAAATTATGGTACTTTGAAGTTATAGGCCAAAAGTAAAGGGGATTATACTTCATGCAGACACCAAGGATCGGTAAGGAACTGTTCACGCTACTGGACGGCAAGGCATTGGAGAACAAGCAGCATGAAGCCATGATGCTGCTGACGGTCACGGAAGATCAGTGGCCGCACATAGCGATGATTAGTGTGGGCGAAGTTGTAGCGCTGGACGAGGGGAATTTGCGTCTGGCCCTATGGCCGGGTACAACCACGACGGGCAACATGATCCGCACTGGGAAGGCGACGCTTGCGGTGTTTACCGGGGGGAAGGCGCATTATGTGCGGTTGTCACTGGAACATCTGCCTGCTTTGCCCGGAGCCAAGCATGTACGTGAGCGATTTGCGGCTCATGTTTTTGCAGCCAGAGAGGATTCGGCCCAATATGCGGATATTTTGACAGGTGTCACGGTTCGTCTCAAGGAACCGGAATCGGTGATTCATCGCTGGAAGGAAACGGTGGCTGAGCTGTTAATGTAAAGCCATCTGATTATGATAAATAATCTATGTATTTACCAAGTTTACCGTTAAAATAAATGCGAGGGAATAAGCGCTTACAAGAAATCACGCTGAACTTGTTGGAACAAGAATTAGAGCGCGAGGGGAAGCTTGTTTCTTTTGAAGGAAAAATAGGAGGGATGAATATGTCTCGTTTTGACAAGGTAGATCAGCTATTGCAACAATTTATAGTAAATGGGCCGGCAGGTTGCGGTTGTGCCATTGCCCAGAATGGTGAAGTGTTGTATGAAGGGTATCATGGATATGCTGATCTGGAAGCCGGAAAGCCAATCACTGAGGATACAGTGTATCGCTTGTTTTCCATGACAAAGGTTGTTGTCTGTGCGGCTGCACTTATGCTGTACGAACGTGGGCAATTTTTGTTGAATGAACCCTTGTATGAATATTTTCCCGAATATCGTAATGCGCATGTATTCAAAACCGCTCCTAACGGATACACCTACGTGGATAAGGCAGAGAATCCCATTTTAATTAAGCATATATTCAATATGAGTATGGGTCTTCCTTACGCTTCCGATTCTTCAGAAACAGGAAAAGCTATGCAGAAGGCCATTGCAGGATTAAAGGAAAAGCAGGGGAAATATGACCTACGCACAGAAATTGAAGCGCTTTCTGAAGTTCCACTTGCGTTTGAGCCCGGAACACGCTGGTTATACGGATATGGACATGATTTTGTTGCAGGCCTTATTGAAGTGATTTCAGGTAAATCAGTAGGACAATTTTTAAAGGATGAAATCTTTGATCCACTTGGAATGAACAATACAGGTTACCGTTATCGTGGAGATATTGAATCGCGGATGGCCTCCATGTATCAACGGAAAGACGCCGGAAAACTTGAAAAAATGGAGGGTTTCCTGGATGAATATCATCAGCCAGATGCTATATATGAAGGCGGAGGCGCAGGTTTATATTCGACAGTCAAAGATTACCTCACATTTGCACAAATGATGTCAAATGGCGGCACGGTAAACGGTGTGAACTTATTGGGGAGAAAAACCATTGATTTAATGCGCACCAATCATCTGAATACAGCTCAACTATCGGATTTCACCAATTCATACCATACAGGTTATGGCTATGGACTTGGTGTGCGCACGTTAATGGATAAAGCGGTTGGGCATGCAAACAGCTCGATTGGAGAATTTGGCTGGACGGGAATGGCAGGCACCTGGGTTTCTATAGATCCGAGCGAACAATTCTCCGTCGTATATATGCATCAGCTCGATCCCAATATGGAAGAGTACCATCATTTGAGAGTTCGCGCGGCAGCTTATAGCTGTTTATAAATGCGGGATTGTGGATCTGTTGTGAAAACTCTTCACTATGGCCCTGAAGATACACAAATTGTAATGTCTAAATCTTTATCAGAAATGATCTAGTTAATAAGGACCAAATTTCCCTTGAAGCCTAAACTATTCTTTTCCATATGACGACATAAAACGTAGGTATAAGGATTTTGCGAAATCCTTAATTTAAGTTTTGAAATGGGAGGGAATTAGATTTTGAAGAATAGATGGTCCGGTTTTCTGGCGTTGGTCATCCTGATTTCAAGTTTTACATCATATGCAGGGTTTGCATCTGCAGCAGAAGCAGTGCTTTCCAAGATTGTCCTTTCGTCTAACGAGGTAACTTTGCAACAGGGGGATACAGCTGCATTGACGGCTACGGCTGTTTTTAGTGATGGGACAACCTCAAATGTAACCGTAAGCACGGATTGGAAAAGTGATAACACAGCTATTGCTACTGTGTATAATGGTACAGTTTCGGCCAAGGCTGAAGGGGAAGCCACCGTGGTTGCGACCTATAAAGATAAGGTACAATCGGTTCAGGTACATGTAACGAAAAAGGTTAAGGCGCTGACATCTAGTGTACAAAGCCTGAACTTGCGTTCAAGCGGTACAGGACAGGTTGATTTGACAGCGACATACAGTGATAATACAACAGCTCAGGTTTCGGGTGATGCTACTTGGACCTCGGATAATCAAAAGATTGCAACTGTAGTTAACGGTTTGGTTACCGCTCAGGGAGCAGGTACAGCCAATATTAAGGCCGTATATGGTCAGCAGACCGTAACCATTGCTGTACAGGTAGAGCAAGTTAAACGTCTTGATGTCAGTTCATCAGAGGTTTCTCTTTTGCTGAAGGATACTGAGAAGGTTAAACTTTCAGCGACGTTCCCGGATGGATCGGTACAGGACGTGACAGAGTCCGCTGAGTGGAGCTCCAGCAATGCAGCTGTGGCGGATGTACTGAAAGGCACCATTACCGGCTATAGCGCGGGAAAGGCGACAATTACAGGTAAATATGGCACGATGTCCGCTACGATTTCGGTGGATGTCGATCAAACGAATAAGCTGAAAGCCAGCGAATCCAATATTTTTCTCCGTTTGGATGAATCTAAAAAAATACAGGTTTCTGCTGTTTACCCGGATGGAACAGTAACGGATATCACGGATAAAGCTACTTGGGCATCAAGCGATGAAAAAATTGCAACGGTGAATAAAGGAACGATTATGGCCATCGGTGCGGGTTCGGCAACGGTGACCGCTAAGTATGGAGATAAGACCGTTTCGATCAAGACAGATGTCGAAACCTCTAGATTTCTGGATTTGAGCGAGGACAAGCTGAGCTTGAATGCCAAGGAATCCAAAAAGCTCAAGCTGACCGCAACGTACGTAACAGGTACGGAAGAAGATATCACAAGTAAGGCAGAGTGGAAGTCCAGCAATGAAGATATCGCTTTTGTCAGCGCGGGGGAAGTCACAGGTTATAAAACAGGTGAGGCTACCATCACCGCTTCTTATGGCGGCAAAACAGCTACAGCTACGGTATCCGTAAATGTACCCGGGGATCTGTCTCTGTCCTCCAAAACGGCAACAATTGATATTAATGAGGACTATACTGCAACTTTGACGGCTACTTATGCGGATGGGCGTAAGGAAGATGTAACACAGGATGCAGAATGGGCTTCAAGCGCGGAAGATATTGCCTCTGTGTCCAAAGGAACGATTACGGGTAAATCTGCTGGTAAAGCGGTTATTACAGCGACCTATAATGGCAAAAAACTAACAATTAACGTACAAGTGGGCCTTGTAGACCGTCTGGAAACAGACTCGCGTGTAATTGCGCTTGGTGCTCAGGAAACGAAGCAGCTGAAAGTAACAGGAGTTAAGAGTGGTGGTACAAAAACAGATGTAACCAAGGATGCCACCTGGACAACTAGCAATGTAAAAGTGGTTGAAGTTAGCGAAGGTTTGATCAAAGCGAATGGTAGTGGTAAGGCAACTGTGACTGCTTCATATGGCAAGCAAAACATTACGTTTACGGTAGAAGTGGACGTAGCGCAAAAGATTGAAGCGGATGCAATCGCGCTATCGCTCAAATCTGGAGATCAAAAAACCATCGCGATTGTGGTTAAATCGAGCGATGGTAAAGAAAAGGATGTTACAACCCAAGCTGAATGGAAAACGTCCAATTATAAGGTAGCCACTGTTAAAAAGGGTCAGGTTACCGCGGTCAGCTACGGTAAAGCTAACATTCAGGCGAAGTTCGGCGGGAAGATCATCAGCGTACCTGTAGATGTTGATACGCTTAAATATTTGCAAACAGACGAAGTCGCCTTGAATTTGAAGGCAGGACAGCTGGCTAAGGTTACGGCTACAGCCACGTATAAGGATGAGTCGGAGAAGGATGTTTCCAAACCGGCTGTCTGGTCCTCGTCCAGAATTATTGTGGCGACCGTCAAAGACGGTAACATTAAGGCACAGGGCAAGGGTAAAGCAGTAATTACTGTGAAATATGCAGGTAAAATGACGAAGATACAGGTAACCGTTCAGTAATCTGTAACCCGACTAAAAAGAAAAAGAGCAAGCATACGTCCAGCGACGATATGCTTGCTCTTTTCTTTATAAGGGCGAATTCTCTTTCCCTAGGACAATGTAGGGGAGAGGTAGTCGCCTTGTTTTATAGAGGAAAAGTAATTGGTTTAAAGCTTAGAAATTACGACTTATTCTTCTTGATTGATGTGTTGCGTGTCAGTGATTCGGTCAAACGCTTGCCAGTGGGTGTCTGGGCCAAGCCGCCTTTGGCGGTCTCGCGGTGCTTTGATGGCATTGCGCTGCCGACTTCAAGCATTACGTCAATGACTTCGTCAGACGGAATGGCGCTGCGTACACCCGCCAAAGCCATATCCGCTGCGGCAAGTGCGGTCACGGCTCCCAGCCCGTTGCGCACGATGCATGGAATCTCGACGAGGCCGGCGACGGGGTCGCAAATCAGACCGAGCGTGTTCTTGAGCGCTAGGCCTACGGCGTGAACGGCCTGCTCAGGTGTGCCACCGCGTAGCTCCACCATCGCGCCAGCGGCCATCCCGATGGCTGAGCCAATCTCAGCCTGACAGCCTCCCTCCGCGCCGGAAATGAAGGAATTGTTGGCGATGACGTAGCCAATGGCTCCGGCTGCGAACAAGCCGTGCACCATATGCTCATCATCCCAGCCGAACCGCTCCTGCGCACTAATGAACACACCGGGGATGACTCCACAAGAGCCAGCAGTGGGCGTAGCCACAATACGCCCCATGGATGCATTAACCTCCGACACGGATAGCGCATAAGCCATGGCGAGTGCAGAGGCGTCGCCGGAGCAGGTTTCCCCTGCCCGCAGATACTCGGCCAGACGCTTGCCATCACCGCCCGTTAATCCACTGCGGGATACGGTGTCTTGTGTCTGACCACGATGAACGGCCTCCTTCATGACTTCATAATAATCAGACATTTGGCGAAAGATTTCTTCCTCCGTTGTATTCGTTTCTTGTACCTGCTCTTGAATCATCAAGCGGCCAATCGTGGTGGATTCTTCAGCGCATAAAGCGCTGATCTCATGCAGATGGCTAAACCGCATCGGATTCAGCTCCTTTTTTCAAATTAATCATCTTAATTTCATACATATGAGGTAAAGAACGCAGTTCCGCAATCAGTTCAGCTGGAGCAGAACTGTCCGTTTCAATGGCGGTGAGTGCTTCACCATCCCGGCCTTTGCGATCTACGTGCATATAGGCAATGTTAATGTGGGCCGCGCCCAGCGCTGAAGTTATTGCGCCCAATGTACCGGGCTTATCCGAGTGGAGAAGCACCAGCGTAGGCAGCTCCCCGGTCAGATTGACCCGGAATTCGTTGAGTTGCTGGACATGGATGCTGCCGCCGCCGATGGAGGAGCCCAGCAGTGTGCGCTGATCCTCGCCCTTCCACAACTCGAAACGGACGGTGTTCGGATGAGGAGCGGGGAGTCCATTGACGGCGAATTCCACGGTCATCCCGGCTTGCTCGGCCCATTGCTCGGCATCTGGAATCCGGTGATCGTCCGTATCGTAATTAAGCAGTCCTGCGATGAGCGCCAGATCCGTACCGTGTCCTTTATACGTATCGGCAAAGGAGCCGTACAGTGTCATACGGGCACGGTCAGGCTGCGCCCCGAGCCAGTGCCGGGCAACGCGTGCGAGTCGCACCGCGCCTGCGGTGTGTGAACTGGAAGGTCCGGTCATGGCCGGGCCGATAATAGAAAATACATCTTTGAAACGCATGGTGTGGCCCCCTGTATGTTCTAATACCATACTATATGGTATTTCCGCGTCTTTGCGCGGTTATGACGGTTCCTAATGCTGACGCACAATGTGAGCACAAAAAAGGACAGGATAAGGAAGTTTCCCTTATCTCTGTCCTCGTTACCTGAGAGTTTCGTGCGGTGTTCTTACCGCCTTACCCCTTGGGTGGCTTGCGCTCTCTCCAGAGTTGCGTCAGATGACGATACATGGACCTGAGAGATTATCCGCCAGCCGGGTGCTGGCGTCTTGCTCCTTCGGTGCCGCCAGAGTGTAAGCCCCCTGGACAGACTCTCCCGTCATCTTCATTCGCGTATACCGTTCTACATGTCTTTCTTAGCGTAATGTATGACGTGCTCGGTGTCAATCACAGGGTTTAATTTTTACATAAACAGGTGCATTTCCAATAAAAAAGATTAAAGTTTACATAATTATGGATGAAATCAGGAAGGAATTAGAAGATTGGCGGCTAATCTGATAGAGGACAAGTACATTTATGGAAATCATAGGAGGGATATTGACGTATGGTAAAAGGCTTGCGGTTCACAGGTTCACGCTTAAAAGGGATGCTGCATCTAGCAGCGATCGCATCACTGCTGATCGGGATCTTCGTTCCGTTCGGTCAGGTCAAGGCAGAGGGAGCATTGACAGTAGCCGAAGCACTTCAGGGCCAAAGCAGTGGAGGTACGGTGACGGTAGAAGGTTATATCGTCGGACATGCTACCGGATCGAAAACGGCTAACTTTTCTTCTCCGTTTGCGAATGATTTTAACGTACTGATTGCCGACCAGGCCAATGAACGTAGCACGTCTAATCTATTGGATGTGCAGCTGACATCTGCGTACAGAGGGCAATTTGGGTTAACAGGTCATCCTGGACTGGTCGGCAGCAAAATTCGCGTGACAGGTACGCTTGGTGCCTACAATAATTTTGGTGGAGTAAAAAGTCCAAGCGCTGTGGAACTGGTGAGTGGAAGCGAGCCGGGGGAACCAGGTGAACCTGGCGAACCTGAACCTGGCAACCCGGGTCAACCCGGTACTACACTGCCGGATGGAAAAGGCAAAAAGGTGCTGTTCGATAATACGCACGCACAGACGGCTGGTGCAGCAGATTGGGTCATTGAAGGCGCCTTCTCCGACTTTGCCAATGGATTACGTAATGTAGGCTTTACTGTGGATCAATTGAACCGCCCTATTCCTTTTACTTATGGAGAACAGGCCATAACCTATGATAAGCTGCGCCAATATGATGTGTTCATCATCGGTGAAGCGAATGTGGCCTTTAAGGCATCCGAGCAGGCTGCCCTGCTGCAATATGTGAATAACGGGGGAAGTGTCTTCTTCATCTCCGACCATTATAATGCCGACCGTAACAAAAACCGTTGGGATTCCTCCGAGGTTATGAATGGCTACCGTCGTGGAGCCTATACTAATCCGGCCAAAGGCATGACTGCAGAAGAAGCTGCATCGCCGGCGATGCAAGGGCTAACTAGCTCTGATTGGCTGGCAAACAACTTTGGTGTTCGTTTCCGTTACAATGCGCTTGGCGATGTAAATGCTACGGACATCGTAGCCGCAGATCAATCCTTCGGCATTACCAAGGGTGTACGCTCGATTGCCATGCATGCGGGATCTACGCTGGCTATTATTGATCCTACCAAAGCCAAAGGAATTGCCTATATCCCGACAGGTACAAAAAAATGGGGCAATGCAGTAGACCAAGGAGTCTATAACGGCGGAGGCCGTGCGGAAGGTCCTTATGCTGCGATCTCCAAGGTGGGTCAAGGCAAGGCAGCATTTATCGGTGATTCTTCCCCTGTAGAAGATGCTACTCCGAAATATGCGCGTGAGGAAAACGGACAGTCGAAAAAGACATATGATGGTTTTAAGGAAGTAGACGATGCCACCTTCCTAGTGCAAACGGTTCAATGGCTTGCGTGGAAGCAGGACTATACGAAATTATCCGATGTGGCAGGTTTAACGCTGGATCAACCGACGAAGCTGCTGCCGTTTGAAGAGCCTGCGGCGTCCACGGAACCACAGCCTGAGCCTTGGTCTGCTCCGGCAGCAGGCTACAAATGGTACGATCCTAGAACATTCAAGTCTGGCTCCTATGGAGCGGCTTCGTAAATTATATTGTCAGGAGCTCAATGTGAGCTTGGGTTAGTTAGTCGTTTGATCCCTGCTGAGGGATCAGGCGACTTTTTTTGTGATGAAAATTAACCTGTGGTTGGTTATTTCATTACATTTTGTGCCAGAAAGGCCGCACTATTGCTGGATCATTGATTTTTTAAATGATGTTGATAGCATAATCTTAATTGATATATCCATATACTGGTGATAGGATGTATTCAAATTATTCCGACAAAAACGGTATGTAATGTTCATGAGAGGTTTTAAACATCAAACATGGTGAGAATAAGCGGGACAAGACCATGGAGAATGGAGGAAGCGCGCATTGAATACCGAACCTGTGTTGGAAATTAAAGGATTATCCGTATCTTTTCGCATCCAGGATCAATATCACCCCGCAGTCGACCATCTGGATCTGACGGTCAACCCCAATGAAGTGCTGGCTGTAGTCGGAGAATCCGGCTGTGGCAAAAGCGCGTTAGCGCTTTCGATCCCGCAACTGCATGACATGGAACGCACGCGTGTAGAGGGGGAGGTCTTTTTTAAAGGAACGGACTTGAACCGTCTTTCCTCAGGGCAAATGAATAAAATCCGCGGAGCGGGAATTGGCATGATCTTTCAGGACCCGTTGACAGCACTCAACCCGTTGATGAGCATTGGCAAGCAGATTGAGGAAAATCTCGATTATCATACGTCACTATCTACGAAGCAAAAAAGGGAACGTGTGCTGGAGCTGCTGGAAAGTGTAGATATACCGAATCCAGTGCGTGTGTATGATCAGTATCCGCATGAACTGTCAGGAGGGATGCGGCAGCGTGTGATGATCGCGATTGCCATAGCTTGCCGACCTTCTCTTATTATTGCAGATGAGCCGACGACTGCGCTCGATGTAACGATCCAATCGCAAATTCTCGACTTGCTCAAACAACTTCAACAGGAGACTGGGAGCGGTATTATCCTGATTACGCACGATCTTGGTGTTGTGGCAGAAGTAGCCGACCGCGTGGTGGTCATGTATGCCGGAGAAATCGTGGAGAGCGCTGATGTTTTTGAATTATTCAGGCATCCACAGCATCCGTATACGCGTTCTTTGCTTGCTTCCATGCCGGGATCGCATACCAAGGGGGAATCACTGCATGTCATCGGCGGCATTGTTCCCTCATTACAAGATATCCCCCGCAATAGCTGCCGCTTTGCTCCACGTATTCCCTGGATTCAGCAGAGGGTGCATGAAGACCATCCCCAATTAAATGAAATTTCCCTTGGACATTGGGTCCGTTGTACATGTTATCAGCATTTTCATTTTGAAGACGAGGCAAAGGGGGAGGCTGCTCATGGCACTACTGGAGTTAAATGATTTGAGGGTGCACTATCCGGTGCGCGGTGGTTTCTTCCAGCGTGTTATCGATCAGGTGAAAGCAGTGGATGGCGTGTCGATCAGCATTGAGGCAGGCCAGACCTACGGGCTGGTGGGGGAATCTGGCTGTGGGAAAACGACGACAGGCAGGACGATCATCGGTCTAAATAAGCTGACGAGCGGACGGATTTTGTTTAAAGGAAAGGACCTTGCAGCTCTAAGTAGTAACAATCGTCATCCATTGCGTAGAGATATTCAGATGATTTTTCAGGACCCATACTCTTCGCTTAACCCGCGTAAGCGCGTATTGGATGTCATTGCTGAACCGCTGCGAAATTTTGAAAGGCTGAGTAGTGAGGAAGAACGGAGAAAAGTACAGACGTTGCTGGAAAAGGTCGGCTTGAACGCCGATGCAGCCTATAAATATCCGCATGAATTTTCCGGGGGGCAACGACAGCGGATCGGGATCGCGCGTGCGCTGACATTAAACCCCAAGCTGATCATTGCTGATGAGCCAGTGTCAGCACTGGACGTTTCCGTGCAGGCACAGGTGCTTAATTTTATGAAGGATGTGCAGCAGGAATTTAATTTGACGTATTTGTTCATCAGCCATGATTTAGGTATTATCCGCCATATGTGCGACCAAATCGGTATTATGTATCGGGGCCGTCTAGTGGAGCAGGGGAGCGAGCAAGATATTTATGAGCGTCCACAGCATCTGTATACCCAGCGCCTCATTGCAACCATTCCCAATATTGATCCTACAAAACGGCTGGAAAATGCTCGAAAAAGGCGAATGCTTTTATCCTCCTACAAAACAGAGCTACCCAAACATCTAGACGCGAGTGGAAAACCGTTTGCACTAAAATCAGTAAGTCCATCCCATCAAGTCGCACTACCATAAGGGGGGTACAGAAATGTGGAAATTTACACTGCGTCGGCTACTGGTTATGATCCCTCAACTTTTTGCACTGAGCGTGCTTATATTTTTCCTGGCTAAAGCTATGCCGGGGGATGCCCTGACAGGACTTATTACTTCGACACCCAATCTGAATCCGGCCGCACTGGAAGAGCAGCGACAAAGACTGGGACTGAATGACCCGGTGTGGATGCAGTATGGGAACTGGCTCGTCCAGCTTGCTCACGGGGATCTGGGCAAATCTTATGTACATAAAATTAGCGTTACCGATCTGATTGGCAGCCGTCTGGGGAACACGTTCTTTCTGGGCGTAGTCATTCTGGTTCTGACGTATCTGATCGCCATCCCGCTCGGCGTACTCAGCGGTCGTTATCAGCATAGTCTGCTGGACAAAACCGTAGTGGGCTATACCTATCTCAGCTTTGCGACACCTCTATTTATACTCGCGTTGCTGCTGCTGTATGTATTCGGCTTCAGGCTCGGCTGGTTTCCAACCAGCGGCAGTGTGGATGTAGGTGTGGAGCCGGGGGCATGGTCATATTACGTGAACAAGTCGTATCATCTCATTTTACCGGCGGTTACAGGCGCATTGCTCAGTACAACGGCTACGATTCAGTATTTGCGCAATGAGGTCATTGACACAAGACTGAAGGATTTTGTGAAAACAGCGCGTTCCAAAGGGGTGCCCGAAGGTAAAATTTATTCCCGCCATATTTTCAAAAACTCTCTATTGCCGATTGCTGCCTTTTTGGGCTATGACCTGACGGGAGTCATTGCAGGCAACATTTTTCTTGAATCTATTTTCGGTTATCCGGGGTTGGGCCAATTATTTCTTCAGTCCATCACTCAACGGGACTTTTCAGTCGTGAACGCGCTGGTCATGATTTCTGGCTTCTTGGCACTATTAGGGACCCTTTTATCTGATGTCATCCTGAGCAAGGTCGATCCCCGCATTCGAATTGAATAGCGAACAAGTCTAGAGAAAGGGAGGGATTATGGTGTCTATACAGGTGGAGGAGGTCTTCACGCCGGAAATCATTCATAAATCACCATCCAGTTGGTCTGTACTGCGTCGTGAGCTGGTGCGTGACAAAATGGCCTTGGTTTCCATTGGCTTTGTGATTCTGTTCTTGATCTTTATATATGCCTCTGTCCTGTTTGTAAATCAGGATGTAGTCACGACGGTCGATTTGGGCGCGATTCGTGAAGCTCCAGGCTCAGTGCATTGGCTGGGGACAGATCGAGCGGGCAGAGATATTTTCGGCCAACTGGTCATTGGAGCCCGCAATTCCTTCACTATTGGCTTTACGATTACATTGTTATCCGCCGCTATTGGCTTAACATTAGGTTTACTGGCTGGTTTTTATGGGGGAATGGTCGATAACATCATCATGCGAATCATTGATTTTATCCTGGTGCTTCCATTCTTGATGCTGGTTATCGTATTTGTCAGCATTGTACCCAAAAGCGGCATAGGGTCCTTTATTTTTATCATGACTGCCTTTTTATGGATTGGAAAAGCACGCCTGATCCGGGCCAAAGTGTTGTCGGAGCGCGAACTGGATTATGTGCAGGCTTCCAAAACCCTTGGCACACCCAATTGGAAAATCATCTGGTTTGGCGTGCTGCCCAATCTTAGCTCGGTCGTGATCGTCAATCTGACCCTCAGTCTCGCGGGAAATATCGGGATTGAGACCGGGCTTTCTTATCTCGGCTTTGGCTTACCGGAATCTACGCCAAGCTTGGGTACACTGGTGAGTTATGCCAATGACCCGGATGTTTTGCAGAATAGCTGGTGGATGTGGTTACCTGCCTCACTGCTTATTTTGGTGTTAATGCTGGCGATTAACTTTATTGGCCAGGCGCTCAAACGCGCCACGGATGCCAGACAACGATTGGGTTAACCGAAGTTCAAGGATAAGGACAATGACAAGGAGGGATTTACAATGGTTAAACACTGGAAAAAAGGGATTCTGCCTGTTCTAGCTGCAATTTTGGTACTTTCATTGGCGGCATGCAGCGGTTCGCCTTCCGCTTCAAATGGAGGGAAATCGTCTGACGGTACAGGCGGCTCAGGGTCCGACAGCAAACAGGTGAATGCGACAGCGCTGGCGAAGGCGATCAAGAACGATAAGGCCCCGATTAAGGGTGGCATCATCAATTATGCACTCGTGTCTGATACCCCTTTTGAAGGCATTCTGAATCCTGTATTTTATGAAGGCAATCCTGATTTTGAAGTCTTCCAGTTTTTTTATCCTTCTATGTTTTCGATTGACTCCAATCTGAATATTGACAATAAAGGGGCGGCGACGATTTCCTTTTCTCCAGACAATAAGGCGGTGACTGTGAAAATTGATCCCAAACTGAACTGGACGGATGGTAATCCCGTAACGGCGGAGGACTATGCTTTTTCCTATGAAGTGATCGGTCATAAAGACTACGAAGGTCCGCGTTATGATAGTTTTATGACGAATATTGTGGGTATGGAAGATTATCACTCGGGTAAGGCCAAAACCATTTCTGGCATCAAAGTGCTCAATGAGAAAGAGGTTACCATTCATTTCAAGGAACCTAATCCTTCGGTGAAATCGGGACTTTGGTCTACACCCCTGGAGAAAAAGGTGTTTCAGAATATCCCCGTGAAAGATATGGCCGGATCAGATCCTGTCCGTAAAAATCCGATTGGCTATGGGCCGTTCAAAATTAAATCCATGGTTACAGGTGAATCTGTGGAATTTGTCAAAAATGAGGATTATTTTCACGGTGTACCCAAGCTGGATGGCCTTCATCTGAAGGTGGTGAACCCGAATGTCATTACCGAGGCGCTGAAAAGTGGAGAAGTCGACTGGGCCAGCTATCCAACCACCCGTTACAATGAGGCCAGCAATCCGAAAAATGTACAGTTTCTCGGTCAGGAGGAATTATCTTATAGCTATGTAGGCTTTAAAATGGGAAAATTCGATCAGGCCAAGAGTCTAAATATCATGGACCCGAACGCCAAGCTGGCGAACAAGTCATTACGTCAGGCCCTCGGCTATGCGCTGAATAACGAGCAGGTTGGCAAGCAGCTCTATCATGGGCTTCGGACTCCTGCGACATCCTTGGTCCCGCCCGCCTTTAAGGGATATCATGATGTGAATGCGAAGGGCATTGCGTATGATCCGGACAAGGCAAAAAAGCTGCTGGACGAGGCAGGGTATGTGGACACCAATGGAGATGGATACCGTGAGGACCCTAAGGGCAAGGAACTGGTGCTACATTATGCGGCAATGAGCGGGGATGCGACAGCCGAATCGCTGGCGAAGTTTTATTTGCAAAATTGGAAGGATGTCGGGCTTCATGTCGAGCTGGTGGACGGCCGTCTGCTTGAGTTCAATTCTTTCTATGACCGTGTGCAGAAGGATGACCCTGGCATTGATATTTTTGGCGGCGCATGGAGTACAGGTACAGATGTAAACCCTAGTGGGCTGTATGGACGCGGAGCCAGCTTTAACTACTCGCGCTTTACCAGTGAAGAGAATGATAAGCTGTTGCAGGAAGGGGTGTCTGTGAAAGCCTTTGACGACAATTATCGTAAAGATATATACAATCAGTGGCAGGCGTATATGAGCGAGGAGGCACCCATTGTACCGACGTTATTCCGTTACTCGTTGGAGGCAGTGAATAATCGGGTAGCCAATTACGATATTACCCGTGGCAAGGAGTATGATGCAGACACGTTTGCGAATATTACGTTGACTGCGGAAAAAGCAGAAGTAGCCCAATAATCTAAAAAAAGCGCAATAACCTGAAGAAGAAGCGCGAACCGGTTTGATCCGATTTTGCGCTTCTTTTGACCTTTTATGCAATCATTCTGGGGATTCTCGAAGGGAGAGAAGGAAGACGGAGATACGTCAGCTTCAATACTTCATTGCGGTATGCGAGGAACTGCATTTTACGAAAGCTTCGGAAAAGATCGGAATCTCCCAACCCACACTTAGCTTGCAAATTAAGGCGTTGGAAGAGGAATTGGGCATGACTCTTTTTGACCGTGCAGGCAAGAAAATTAAGATGACAGATGCCGGGAAATTGTTGCTGCAACACAGTGCACATGCGCTCAAGGATTTACAGCAAGCAAAGGCTTCCATTGAGGAGTTGCGCACCGAGCAACGCGGGAGTTTGCGGATTGGTATCGCATTACCGGAGCTGGAGGAACCATTACAAGAAATGTTTATCCATTTTCATCAGTCATTTCCTAGAGTCAGCTTGCACATCCATCCATCATTTGATGTCACAGAACAGCTGCTGGATAACCGAGTGGATGTTGGCATCACGCTGCATTCGGGTACGGATGAAAGGCTTGTCCAGCTTCCTCTTCGTACGGAGAACTACTGTCTTGTTGTTCCGGTAGAGCATGTGTTTTCCAACCGTTCTTCCATTACGCTGGACGAATTGAGGCATGTACCCTGGGGGATGCAGCCAGAGTGTCATCCCGGCAGGAAACTGATTGAGAAGTGCTTCCGTGATCGCGGGTATCCTTTTGCAACCGTCTTGGAGACCAATTCCATACCTTCCATCCTGCGCTGGGTGCAGGATGGACTTGCCGTAACCCTACAGACGGAGTCCCTTGCAACAGAATTGGATCACTCACAATTTTGCACTGTACCTATTTTGTGCGACGTGCTCCAGGGTCAGCTAGAGCTGGTTTATCGGTCTGGCCGTTATCAGGGAGAAGCGTTGAAGCAATTGATTAAAGAGATACAAGCTGTACTAACCGTGCGTTCCAACTAGTGGCAACCCTGATGAGTATCACGAGCTTTAATGTGTACGAACTTCCAGCCTGCGTGCAATCAGTGACATACTGTAATTGACAGCAAAGTACAGGAAAGCTGCGAACAGCAGGGCTGGAATGACAAAGGATTGATTTTGCCCACCGACAATCTGAATATTATGCGTCAGCTCCGGCAAACTGATAATGACAGCCAGTGAGGTATCCTTGAATAGGGAAATGAACTGGCTGACAATCGGGGGCACCATGCGACGAAGCGCTTGGGGCAGAATGATATGCCATAAGGTTTGAGAATAGCTTAGACCAGAGGAACGTGCGGCTTCCACCTGTCCTTTATGGACCGAATTCAGACCGCTACGCACAATCTCAGCAATCATGGCTCCCTCGAAGATCGACAGGCCTGTAATGGCTGCCCACTTGAGGGAAATGGAAAGACCGATAGATGGTAAAACCATACCGATGAAGAAAATAATGAGCAATAATGGAAGATTACGAATGAGATCAATGATAAAGGCTGCAACCTGTGAAATGACAGGTAAGCGGGTATAGCGCAGAATGCCGAATAAGATACCAAGAGCGAAGCTGAACACGATAGAGTAAATAGCAACCTCCAGCGTGAGCAGGAAGCCCTCCAGTATAAAACGCACATTAGGCCACACAAACAATCCACCGAAATCCATACAGGCTTCCCTCCTTAGGATGTTTTGGACAGACGCCGTTCCATGTACAGTACAAGAAAGCTAAGCGGAACTGTCAAGATAAGATACAACAACGCCGTGATGGCGTAGACTGTGATGGGCAGGAAGGTATCCGAGTTAATGAGGTCCGAGTAATACATGAGGTCCAGTCCGGCCACAATAGCCAGCACGGAAGAGTTTTTGACCAGATTAATGAATTGGTTGCCGATCGCAGGCAGTACAATTTTGATGGCTTGCGGTAAAATAATGCTGATCATCGTCTGGTTGTAACTCAACCCGGAAGACCTTGCCGCTTCAAATTGCCCCTTGGGCACAGATTGAATGCCGGCACGTATGGCTTCAGCAATAAAGGAGGCTGTGTATACGGTCAATCCAAGCGTTCCAGATACGAATCCGTCCAAAGGGATGCCCAAAGTGGGAAGCCCGAGATAAAAAAACAGCACGACGATCAGCAATGGGATATTGCGGATGACCTCTACATAGACGGTACCGATCCAGTTTAGCCATTTAAAAGGCGCAATTCGGAGGATGGCAATAATAGCCCCCAGAATAAAGCTTCCGATCAAGGCAATGACACTAGCTTGAACGGTATGAAGCAAGCCTTCTCTGAAACGGTCGCTATGATCGAAAAGTACGTTGATATCAAAAGTAAGCATCTACAGGTATACCTCCTTATCCAGACTTAAGAAAGGAAGGAGCTCGCAAGCGCGGCTCCTTCACAAGAATACTATTCGGGCTTAACCCCAAGCCATTGCTCGTGGAGCTTATCGTATTCACCGTTGCTTTTCAGTTCCTTGATCGTATCATTAATGGCTTGTAGCAGTTCGGTTTGTCCCTTCTTTACTGCAATGCCGTAAGGTTCCTCTGTGAAGTTCCCGCCTACAAGAATATAATTCGGATCTTGCTTCTGCATGCCGAGCAGAATAGAGTTATCGGTAGTTAACGCTTCTCCTTTACCTGCTTTGAGGGCATTGAAAGCATCCTGATAGTTTTCGAATTCTAATATCGTCGCTTCTGGTGCTTTTTCACGGATATTTTTGGCGGAAGTAGAGCCTTTCACGGCGAGCACCTTGGTATTCGGGGTCAGGGACTCCAGCCCGGTGATGGGGCTCCCCTTTTTCACGAGTAGAGATTGCCCGGCGTTAAAATAGACGTCGCTAAAATCAACCTGCTTTTTACGTTCATCCGAAATGGTCATCGTCGCGATAATGGCGTCGATGTCCCCGTTTTGCAATAAGGTGATTCGTGTTTTGGACGTGACTTCTTTTAGTTCAAGTTTGGTTTCATCGCCAAAAATATGTTTGGCTACAGCCTTGGCGATGTCGATATCAAAACCTTCTACTTTTCCGCTAGCCGGGTCTTTCAGTCCGAACAGCTTGGTATCGTACTTCACACCAACGACTAGTTTGCCACGCTGTTTGATCGCTTCCAGCCCGTTGGCTGCTGCCGGCTCATTTCCCGACGTTGCCGCTCCTTCTTTGCCTCCGCAGCCTGCCAAGACGAGCAGACAAGATAAAGCTACCAGCACCAAAGTACTCCATTGAAATCTTTTTCTCATCAGAACATTCCCCTTTCGATTTACGCTACATTGGTAGTCTGTTTAATGATGAATCAGACGGCTCAGGAACAGGCGGGCCCGTTCTTCACCCGGATTCTGAAAAAATTCGGCAGGTTGGCTGTCTTCCAAAATCTGTCCTTTGTCCATAAAAATCACGCGGTCCGCCACTTCACGTGCAAAGCCCATTTCATGAGTGACAATGACCATTGTGATGCCCTGATGGGCGAGCGAGCGCATAACATCCAGTACCTCTCCGATCGTTTCGGGATCAAGAGCTGAGGTAGGCTCGTCAAACAACATAATTTTTGGATTCATCGCGAGCCCGCGGGCGATCGCGACCCGCTGCTGCTGCCCACCAGACAATTGGGCGGGGTAGCTCTGTGCCTTTTCCTCGATTCCGACGCGCTTTAGATAAGTGATGGCTGTTTGAGTAGCTTCTTCTTTCGAGATGCCCAGTACCTTCATAGGTGCCAGTACAATGTTTTCAATTACCTTTTTGTGGGGATACAGATTGAAATGCTGGAACACCATTCCGATATTGCGACGGAAGGCATTAATATCAATCTTTTTGTCATGTACAGGGATCTCGTTAACGATCAGTTCCCCATCCGATATCGTTTCCAGACGATTGATGCAGCGAAGCAGGGTGCTTTTACCCGAGCCGGAGGGACCGATGATGACGACGACCTCGCCCTCCTTAATCTGAAGATTAATGTCTTTGAGTACATGAAAGTGACCGTAATGCTTGTTGACATTGCGAAACTGGATCAGAGAGCTCACCCCTTTTAGGCTTGGATACATAGCTTAGTAGACGGATTGACATGACCAAGCTCTATTAGAATTTAAAAATTTCTCTCATGATACTATAAGCTTACAATAAAAAACAAGATTTTATGTCATAAAACTTCACGTGTAATGTATTTTGGTGTGATTTTTACTAGTGAACTATTATTTATATGATGAAAATGAGTAAACATCCGTATTTTTATGTTATTAAATTTCACATAAATTATTGATCCCCGACAAGCCAAGGGAGAAACGTGACAAAAGCAACGCTATGTTTTACAGTAGGGAAGAAGGAATTTAGGGTAAAGGAAGGTTAGACAATGACGAAAGCTATTTCACCGCTAGTCACGGCATTGGGCATGGAGCCCCATCCAGAAGGCGGCTGGTACAAAGAGATGTGGAAGGCCAATTTTCAAATTCCGAAGCCTGTATTGCCGGATGTATATTCTGGTCCGCGCTTTGCAGCTTCGTCTACGTATTTCTTGCTGCATCCGGGCGAGTTCTCCGAGTGGCATGTGGTCCATTCTGATGAGCTGTGGTTATATCATAGCGGAAGCCCTGTAGAGTTGAAATTGGGTGGAAGCGGAGAAGAGCCTGGTGAAGAAACTGTGATTATTGTTGGTGCAGATGTGGAGGCAGGACAGCATCCACAAGCACTCGTCCCAGGAGCAGTATGGCAAACGGCACGTCCGCTTGGGGATGAGCCCGTACTGGTAACCTGTGTGGTTGCACCAGGATTCCACTTTGATGATTTCAAGTTGATTGCCAAGAATCCAACTGAATCGTAATGTGAACATTGGCGGGTGTATTTCTGTAAATGAACAGGAATGGCCCGCCTGATTTATTTTTACTCATAAAAATAGGCGCTTTAATGGCTTTAGGTGCTTAGTTTGGCCTGAACAATGAGACGATGGGTGGGATTTATGAGAGGGTCACATGTAATCAGGGTGAGCAGCTTTTGTTTTTTGAAGCTTTTCAGAACAGACACGTCCGTAGGATCGACCATCTTCAGGCTATAAACGCTATATACATATTGGTTACCCCGAGTGTTAACAACAATCTTATCCCCGATCTTCAATTCATTTAGACGATTAAATAAACGTCCAGAGGTGCGGGCTCGATGAGCAGCAACGGCGGCATTCCCCGCCTGTCCCAGCGTCCCCGTTTCCGGCATATGTACAGCCGCGTGTCTCATATTTATCCTCGTTGCGCCTTCCAATACAGGGAGCTTTAAAGCAATACGACTTATACTAATAGTGGCTATGGGAGTTTGTTCATTAGCGCTTCCAATGGTAACAGGGGGTGTGGAAGTATTTTGTCGTGCTTCACGAGCCGGGACTTCCGTAAGAGTAGTGGACAAGCGAGCATAGCTGTCCGTAAGACTGGGGGGCCATAGCGCATCGCTTTTTCCTGATGGTAGTTCTGCTGCTTTTAATAGCTTGCTTTGTTCCCGATCCTCATTCCATTCCGTCGCTTTAGGAAACAAAATAAAAAGTAAGCCTAACAAAATAAATACGTAGGAAAGTTTACGCAGACTCAGCAATCTCGCCTCCCCTAAGCAAAGTACGGATTATACATATTTTTTTGAAAAATGCCCCATTCCCGGCTCATTCCAATCGGAAATGGAATGAGGCGAGAGATCAGGGCAGGTGATCCATTTTATTTTTTGTTCGTCCGTGTGAATTTCAACAATACGCCCCACATAACCAACGCTATGCCTGTCAAATAGAACGGAACGGGGCTGCTTTCACCTGTTTGGGGCAACTGATGTACCGCAGGTGGATCCTCTGGCTCTTCTGGCTCTTTCCCGGGAACCTTGACACGGATCTTAGGTTTGGGATCGTCTTTCGAATCCACCGGAGGAGAAGGATCTTGATGAGGCATGACGGCTGGCGGCTCCGGCGGTATAGGTGCAGGTTCCTCCTGTAGAAGGGCTATGTCCTCCGGAGACATTGGGAATGACGGAGGAACGGTTACAGACGGAGTATCGGGTATTTCCGGATCTCTGTCATGTTTCTTACCTGAGCCTCCAGACGGGGGTGACGGGTCTGGATGAGTAGGCGTTCCTGGTTCGTTTTTCTTTTCTTTACGGTTGGTGATCACAATCTTTTTTACACCAGAGCTTTGTCGCAGTGTTGCGTCTATTTTGATCTCAAGCTTGCTCTCGGTGATTTTATAGCCCTCCGGTGCTGCCAATTCCTCCAAGATGTAATCGTCATGAAGCAAGGAGGAAAAGATGATTTTGCCTTCCTGATTGGTGGTCTGAATGAGAGGGGCTCTTTTTTGACCTTTATCATAGAGTGCAAACTGTGCGCCAGGCAGTACCTTCTCAGGCATATCCTGGTCTACCTTGGTCAACTCAAGACTTTCGGTCACACCCCCGCCGGAACCGGAGCCGGAAGACGTTCGTACGATGATTTCCTGGCTGGTTTCCCGTATCTCTGTCGTCAAGCGATCCCCCTCAAAGGCAACCTTATTACTCACTTTGGCTTTGTCCTCAGCATGAATGAATGATTGGTATTCAAGAATAAAAGCAGAGGAAATATCCTTGGCAAAAGCAAGTTCAAAAGTTTGCTGGCCTTGAGCATCTGTTTTGATATACAGCTTGTAATCTTGGTTTCTAATCAACTCGGTGCCCTTGGTGGTATTTCCGTTGGCAGCGATGATTGTAGAGTACAAATGAAAGGAATCCTCGATTAAGATTTGATTGCTGCTAGGCTGATCTATAATTTTAGCGTTGGATACATGTGACTGTCCTTCATTGATGCGGATGCTCCAGTCGATCTTATTTCCATTTTGTGTACCGACTTTAGATACATATTCTCCACCATGAGGTACCGTGACTTGCGCTGCCCATTTGGAGACTGTTTTTTGTCCATCCAGTAGAAGGGCTTGATTATGAATTTCCTTGTCAATCAGTTCTCCTTCCAATGAAGTTTGAAAGGTAATCCAGTAGGGAGTCTGTATCTGCTCCTTGAACTGGATACGCAATTCATTCCCATTTTGCTCGGAGGGAGGGATAATGGTGTATTGATCTGCCGGGATTTCAGCCCCTTTTTGTACGCCATCCCACCATCCCAGCAAGGTCATATCGTGTACTTTCACGGAGCCGGGCAGTAACTTCTGACCTTGCAGCAAGGGGTCTCTCACTTCCGCGTGGTTTAGGATCTTGCGATTGTAGTTGGCTTTAATGTCCCAGGTAATGAGCTTGGAGGTCGCATTATAGCTTCCTTGCTTGGCACCGTTTCGTTGTGTCATAAAGTCCGGCCAGATCGGGCACTCCACGGCATGCGATGATGTTTCTCCGTCTTCAAACTGGTATTCTATAATGGATTTATTACGAAACTCAGGCTTCGTCGTATCCGTTTTCCAGTCATTGTTATAGGTGGTTGAATACTTGATCGTATAAGCTTTATGAATGGTTTTATGAAATTTGAGCGTAAATCCTTGTTTATAGTCCTGTGATAGCGGAATCAGCTCATAATCCGTGGGGGCACGTAGCTCCGTTGTTCCGTCAACAGTTTGAATTTTCAGGGTGTCCGGCAACAAGGCCAAGCCCCCGTTTGGAAACACATCGTGAATGACAATATTTTTCATGGTGTACAAGTCTGTATTAATGGTAATCACCCAAGGTATGATTTTGGTGTTGTAATTGGGTGTGTCATACATTTTAGTCATAACTCCGCTTGTGATTTCTGTCGATACGATCTTCTGGATTCCATCTGAGGTTATGATGTTTATAACTTTTCCATTTTCATAGACACGGCCTCTGGCTTGAGTCTGGTATCGGATGGTATAGGCTGAATCTACGTCAAAGTTAAATTGAAGTTTGAAGCCGTTGCGGTCCGGATAATCAACTGGGATGACAGTATACGCCCACGATGGGAGTTCCTCCAGCGTGTTTCCTTTAAATACTTTCAAGGAACCGGGTAGCAATTCTTGAGTTTTGTTGAAATGATCAATTAAAAGAGCTTTGGCTTCGGGGATTTTTGTCTCGCCGAAGTTGTATCGTATGGCCCACGAGAGTGTTTGTGTGGCATGATCATATTTTTCAACCTTTTTGGACAAAAACTCACCACGTTCTACCTGAACAGTACCGGTAGCAGCAACGTTCTCTATCGCATCTCCTGAAAGCGTTGCTGTGTTGGAAAAACGAGTTTCGTCGCCAGTAATGCGCGTGGAATATTGAATCTGGTAGGCCGTGTTCATGCTATCGTCTTGAAAACGAATCACAAACCCTGTCCCGGCCTGATCTGCTTCAATGGCATATTCACTCGCATTTACTAGGTCTCGAACAACGGTCGATCCGTCGATATTGACTTGGAGATGATAGAGCCGGATAGAGTCTCTTCTGAGTTCCAGTCCTAAAGGAATTGGATCGGTGATGAAGGCATGCTTTACGGTGTTTAGCTGTTTGTTCACATCAATGGTCCAGTCGATCTGATTTGTGCCAGCTAGTTTCCCTTGTTTGCTTAGGGACGGCCCTGACTGGGGCTTTACATTCACGATGACCGTTTGCACCCCGCCTTTGATCGGAATCGCAATGATGACCTCTGTACTACCTTTCACTATTTCTTTTGTAAACTCGGTTTTGATTTGCAGTTTGCCGCTGACATTGGAATGAGTCTCTACATATGGGTTAAAGGTCATGATCACCTTGCCCTGACGATCTACTGTGAAGTATCCCACGGTTCCGTCGGTAGTGACTAACGGAGATGAGATATCAGTGTAGATGACAAACTGTTCTGGTAAGTGAAAGGTGAAAGTGTCTCCTGACTTATAGGTATTGTCAGGAAGCTCCCATTCATAGCCTAGTTGGATGGCTGATCCGATGTCGAATTGGCTGTCGGGACTATATACTGCATCAATGACATGCCCTGATTCGTCGGTCAGGCTCAACTTCGTTAGTATGCTCTGCGGAGTTGCATCATGTTGAGATTTTGAACTGACTGCTCCTTGAACGAAGGGGGGCGTATTTGAAGGAATCTCCCTGGGAGGTTCAAGGTTTGGGACACCGTATACAGTATCCGTAACGGTATGTGTAGGATCGGATACAGCACTCTGCGGCAGTTCTGGGGCTGGAGCATCTGCGTAAGCCAGTGTTGCGTTGAAAAAGCTTTGGACAATGAGCAATAAGGCAATGATCATTACATTTATTTTTGTTCTCATGCTCCAAGTGATTCTCCTATTCATCGTAATATGGCAATGCTTCGTTCGAAATTAGTATATTCAGCATGCTAGGCTGACATGACTATCCCAATAGAAAAAAAGCCCTGATCATAGCGATCAGGGCTTTTTTCGAGATAGGCATAGCAAATTGTGGTGGATCTATGTAAAAAAGGGCATAATAAAAAGCTCGTTCATCTGGTAGCTGGCTGCCATCCGGATAGGAAGGCCCTATAGTTTTGCGTCACTGCCTTTCGACAGCTTTGCCATTAACTTGAATAGCTTGTGCGTCTATCATCTATCAAACTGGTTTCATGTAACCTCTCATTTACAGCTTGGAACGGTTCCCCCACTTCTTGCGGAAGGAATGAGGTGTTTCTCCTACATGCTCCTTGAACAGGTTAATAAAATGGCTCGTATTGGGAATACCTACGTACCTTGCGATATCCACAATGGACATGTCACTGGTTTTAAGCCAGCTTTGAGCGGCCGTGATACGGACATTAATGAGATAATCAATCGGAGAGAAACCGATCTGCTTTTTGAAATTTTTAGCCAAATTAAACTTGTTTAATTCAAACATGTCTGCCAGCGAGTCCAGTGTTATTCGCTCACAGTAGGACTGATCCAAATATTGCTGTACCCGACGTACTTCGCTGAGGGTTTCAGCATTCACATGCTGGTGATCATAGGGATGCTGCAAGATGCACATCAGTATTTCACCAATGAGCCTGGACGTTAGCAGTTCAGCGGAAAGACTTCTGTCAGACTGCCCACAAATCAGAGCATGCAGTTTGTCCAATATAATATACGGATTATGCATGGATATTACCGGTTTATTATGCTTGGCAAATTGTTCGTAAAAGTTTCCGATCAGGTTGCCGTACAGGTATAAGCTGATAAACTCCCAGGCTTCATGACCGGAGGTGCTATATTGCACATACTCCTCACAATTAATAAAAAACAAATCATGAGGCTTTAAAATATATTTCTTGTCCCGGTATAGTAATTCTCCCTTACCAGACAACGTAAAAACAAGCAAAAAAGAGGCGAGTTCTTTTCTTTCCACCGTAAAAGCAGAAGTTTTTTGGAAGTAGCCTAATTCCTGAATATATAAAAGGGATTGCTTGGCAAAAGCGGAGGGAGTGCGCACAATTACGACAGGTTCGCCGTTCCAGAGGCCCTCGTTGTTTTTTTGGTCTGTTGTCATATTCAATTCCTTTACAAAGAAGCAATTTTATCTAGCTTATCTTGGTTTGATTTAACCAATATATAATGGCTGATTAAACATGATTTACTATATATAAAAGTTTATTTTATCACATGAAATATGTCTATATATCAAAATATGTTTGTAAGTTTTATAGAAGCCTCGCTCTTATGGACATCTAACCTGATCGTCCGTATAAAAGGTCGAATATTGTTGAAAGAATTCTGAGGTCATCATGGATTCAAATCCTTTCTGGGGTCAAAGATAGAATTAGTGCTGAAAAAGATATCTTACATGCCCATTCAACTTTTCCCTTCACTTCTCCTTTCGGTTTAAGAAATTTAGGACTTGGTTCTGATAAAATGGTTCGTAAGGCTTATTATTAAAAATGAGATTTTGGGCCTAGTGTTGTGATTTAGTTCACGAACATGAATGTAAAAAAGAGAGATATATGCATAAAAAATTACGCAAAAAGTGGCCTTACGCGTTTCATCAAGAGTGCTTTCAACTTTGGAAATGACACGGGCAATGATATGATGGGTAATACAGGTATAGTGCTTTACTTACTCGACAGTCAGTTTGGAGGATTACAGGATGGGAAAACCCAAAAATACGAAAACCGCAGCGGCTTGGTCGCTTGTTATTCTAGGGGCAGGCTTTGCAGCCACATTGCCCTTCCAGCAATATGGCTGGGCTCGTTTGTTAGCCGGAGCTTTTGAGGCAGGACTTGTAGGGGGACTGGCGGACTGGTTCGCTGTCACTGCTTTGTTCCGTCATCCGCTAGGCATTCCGATACCACATACCGCGCTGCTTCCTAAAAATAGGGACAAGCTCACAAATGCCTTGGTGAGTACGGTGGAAAATAACTTGCTAAACAAAGACAGCATCGCGTCTAAAATTGCAGATATTCGTTTGGCCGATTTGGTGCTGGGTGGTGTGGAAAAAGGTTTGCGCACGCCGGAGGCGGCGGCATCCATAGATGTTCTTGCCAAGCGGCTCGTCCAGTCGCTCCCGCTCGCGGAATTGGCTCCGGTCATCGTGGCAGAGCTCAAGCGGCAGATGACTGACTTTGACGCCGGACCGCTGCTGGAGGCGCTTGCTCGTCAGACCAGCGAGAAGGGTTATGATCGCCGCGCGCTGGATTACACGCTGGAACAAGCCGAGTCCTGGCTTTTGCGACCCGAAACGGGCTATACGCTGGGTACCTTAGGTATGCAGGCTGTCAGCGGTTTGCAGGTGAGCGGACTGATGCAGTTTGCCTTGAACGCATTCCTCGGCTATCTGAACGAAGAGCGTATGGGTGAAATGATTCGTCATTTTTTGCTGGATCAGGTAGCAGAACTGCAAAGGGAAGAGCACCCGCGCCGTCAGGCCGTGCTGGATGGTCTAAGAACACAGGTGACCCGATTGGCGACGAAAGATACGGTTCAGGAAGGGTTGAACGGCTGGAAGGATAGCCTTGTTGAAGCCTGGGAAGGTGATGCGTCGGTGCTGGGAAAAATGGAGGAACTGCGTATACGCTTATTGGACTACATGGAAGACGGAAGCTATGTGCAGACCTATATTTTACCGCTATTGGATCGAATGTTGACTGATTTAAGAGGGAATACCGAGCTGCTGGACAAGATTAATGTGCGAATTGTGGAAGGTATTACTGGACTGGTGGAAGCCAACCATAGTCGGATTGGTAACTTGGTGCGCGAAAATGTAGACAAAATGGATAACAAATCCCTGATTGCACTGATGGAGGACAAACTGGGACAGGATTTGCAGTGGATACGTATTAATGGCGCAGTTACAGGCTTCCTGATCGGCATTGTGCTGACAGGTATCCGTATGCTAATCCAATAGATCAGAAAAAGCTACAGATAGGGTTGTGGAAGCATGAGGCTTTGGCATGAACATTTAATCGACAAGTTACCCCGTCCGCAACTGCTGGGGCAACATCGTGAGTGCTGTGCCCTGCGCGGGAATGGGTGGGGCAAGCCACACGCCACGGTGAATTATGTGTTCGATTATCACCCCATGCTGCTGGTGCGCTATCATAGGCTCATTATGGACGAAATGAAAAGCAGAGGGTACAATGTTGACCCACTATGGGAACAGCCTTTGTATCGCGGTAAGCAGTGTGAGCCTTGGGAGGCAGAGCTGGGTGAGGAACTGGCAGGCGCGGGTGCATATGTGGAGCATGACGATGAGTATATGAAGGAGTGCCTGGATAACCTGGCTTCCAAGGGGATTTTAATAGAAATTGAAGTGACCTAAAAAAGACGGGCTGTGGTAGGTTCATCATTCAGATGAAGTGCCGCAAGCCCGCTTTTTTGATGCTTCAATGTTCATCGTTTGGGAGAGAATCGGGATATTAGATTACAGAATCCAGCGTGTGACCTTTTCCAGGGGTTGTCTGGATTTTTCACGTTTGGGTTCATGAGCGCGATAACCGAAGGCAGCAATGACTGAAATATCGAGCAGCCCGTTCTCCAGCAGTCCTTCTTCCTCCAAAATGGCATGCACCTGATCGTAGTTAAAACCCTCAATCGGACAGGAGTCAATACCGATCTGAGCCGCCGCGGTCATCATATTGCCTAAGGCAATATAGGTTTGCTTGGAAGCCCAGTCAAATAGCGTACGTTCGTTTTCCAGCAGGTGTTGACTTTCACCCTGGAAAATCTTATAGCGGCCTGGCAGTGAGGCAAATTCCTCCTCAGACATACCTTTAACCTCTTTATACATATACTCCACGTAAGGAGAATCATAACGAACATCCTTGCGCGCCAAAATCAGGATGACGTGGCTAGCCGCAGGAATCTGCTTTTGGCCACCGCTGGAAACCGCAGCCAGCTTCTCTCTTAATGCCTGATTTTGTACAACTACAAACTGCCATGGTTCAAAACCGACGGAGCTTGGAGAAAGTCGCCCGGTTTCGAGAATGAACTGAAAATCCTCTTCCGGTATGATGCGATTGGGATCAAATTCTTTCGTGGCGTGCCTGAACAGAAAGGCGTCCAGAATTTCCTGTTTTTTAGCTGATGTATTAGACATAAAATGTACTCCTTTGGGTATGGGTTTAGTTGGTGCTCTATGGGTTTTCTGCTACTATAATGAGAGCTGATATCGAATATATAGTTATCATATAGAAAGTTTTTGCAGGGAACAAGTACGCACATATTTGTTTCTTGTCATACGTCTGAGGCTATTGGTTTACACATTCTACAGAAAGAAGGGTATACATGGCACAGGAGATGGAACATGCAGTTAGCGTTAATTTTGGATGTCCGGTAGCGAAAACCGTCGGGGTTATAGGCGGCAAATGGAAGGGAGTCATCTTGTATCATTTGACCACAGGACCGCGGCGCTATAACGAAATTCGACGGACCTTGCCTAATATTACACAGCGGATGCTAACCTTGCAGTTGCGTGAATTAGAGAGAGATGGCATTGTGCACCGTGAAATTTATAACGAGAACCCACCGCGTGTGGAATACTCGCTTACCCCGTTAGGAGATACGTTAAGGCCATTGCTGGATTTTATGAGAGACTGGGGGATCTTCTATGGAGAACAGGGTTGCGAGCCTGTGACGACAACTTCCAAATCAGGCAAGCACTTTTGTTAAAGGGAATGAAGAAAGCCCGCCAGATGATTTCATAGAAGACTCATAAGAAATCATCTGGCGGGCGAAATAAGGTCGGTTTTACTTGGATAAAATGTACACTTATTTAAACTCGATGGCTTCGTTCATCTGTGACCAGGCCGTTTCTCCAATGATGCCCAAGCGCCAGATAGCGATTCCTTTGAGGTCATAACGTTTGGCTAAACCGATCTTGGCGTTAACGGTGCTGTCTTTTTCGCTACCCATCGAAATCCCCAAAATGAGCTTGTCCCGCGAGGTTTCCTTCAAGGCCAGTTGGATGGCTTCATCCACTTTTTCCAAAGGCTCAGGTGTAGCCTTTTGTCCGTAATCATAAGCCATGATGATCAGATCGTCCGCCAGATTGCCCAGCGTTTTGTAGTCATAGCCAGAGTAAGAACTGTTCAGCGGATGCAGAACGACGGTGAGCTTGAGCCCGGCCTGATGCGCTTTGGTCGATAGCTTTTTAATAAAGGTGTTGTAGTCTGAACGAGCTTTGGCTTTGTCGCCGCTCCAGCCCAATCCTTCCAGGTCTAGCGAAATGCCTTTAAATTGTTTGTCGGTGGCGGTGCTGACAATTTGGGAAATGGTTTGTTCTTGAAGCTGCGCATTTTCCAAAACTTTGGTCAGCTCGTGATTGCCATCTCCGGAATAGACCATCAGGTAAGGGGAAGTCCCCTGGCTGTCTGCCTCCTGCACAATGGACTCTGGCGTTACAGTTCCAGCGGCTTGAGGCCATTTGTATTCTTTGCCGTTTGTGGTAAATTGTCCGTTCGTATCAATTCGACTCCAGCCGAAGGCAACGACGTTAAAATCCGGTATTTTGGATTTTTGGTCAAAGGAAGACAGCGCATAGAAGCCTACTGTATACATCGATTCACGAGGCGATGTAATGGAGACCGTCCGTGTTCCCTGGTTCCAGTTCACCGTGGCTCCAAACTGCTGCCCGAAAAAGCCCAGCGGAATCATGGTGCTGCCGTGCACGGTTTGCGGAGCGGCTGTTAGTTGAACCGCTTGTCCGTCCACTGTGGCATTGCGGCTACCCATCTTTAGAATCACCTGCTTGGTAGCAGAATCTTGCGCTTTGGTAGCGGTGATGCTTTGGCTGGCTTGGTCCCATTTCACTGTAATGCCAAGAGCTTCAGAAATCGCACGAAAGGGAACCATGGTCGTGCCGTTCATCATGGCAGGTTGTACAGGGAACGGTAATGGATATCCGTCCAGCATAATGCTGATCTTGCCGGCTTCAGCTTGTGCCAAGGGGCTATAGATGCCCACTGTGGTACTCAGAAAAATAGCACTAGATAACAAAGCCTTATTTACGATTTTCATCCTATGATCTCCTATGCTCAATAGATTGCAATGCTATCATGTTAGAATCGTGAGGTATCTATCATTTTACCAAAAAAATGATAGAAAGGTGAATGTGAAATAATAGGATGAGATGAATCTGAATATGTGTTAAAGCTGAATATTAATCGTTTTCTTTCATACCAAAAAAGCTGACCCCTTTTAAATAGGTATCAGCTTTTTCTTTTTAAAACGCTCTTAACTTTATACGTAACCCAGATTACTTGCGGCGCTTGAGTGCAATACCAACAGCTGCGGCACCAAGAATGACTGCAATGATCGAGAGGACGAGAGCTGTCGTTTGTGCAGTAGAGCTGGCTGGAACAGAAGCGGCAGGTGCAGCTTCTACAGCATTGTTTGAAGCAGGTGCGGGGCTGCTGCTATCTTTAGTCGTATCTGTGCTCGCGTGACCTGCTGTCGTACCCGCCGAATCGTGTCCGCTGTCTGCGGCAGGGACAGGAGTTGCGGACGTGGCATACGCCGTGATTTCGGTAATAGAATGAGGACTGTTACTTCCTTCATCGCCTGTCCATTCCACGATACTTCCGTCACTATAATATTGGAAGGCGTCCCAGGCTGCTGCGGTATTCTGGTCTGCATTTTGCGCTACAAAGCTAAAACGCTGATATTGACCTGCTTGAATGCCGTCTTTTTCAGTCGTCCAGGTCACGGTGATTACTTTGCCAGAGCTGTCTTTTTCGGTGGCTACCTTCCAATCCGGTACAGGCTCGTATTGTTTGAAAACGACCTCTTTCGGAATTTTCAAGGCGACTTTGGTGGTTGGAATGTTTTTTTCCACGGGTACTTTCAATGTGTACGTTTCCCACGCATTAGGTTGTGAAACAGAAGGCTTGACTGTCACATGTGCACTGGCCATACCTGCAAAAAGTAAGGCACCCGCTGCGATTAGACCCACAGAGGTCGCAAACCTGGAAAATCTGGATTTTGCTGTTTGAATTGTTGTATTCATATTCAATTATTCACTCCTTTTAAGTGAGGATTTCACAAAATCCTGAAGTATAAAATAATTATTTTTTACCGCCTACATGCAGGGTGAATTCAGCATCAACCGCATCGAGTGAAGCCGTCAGAGCATGTACCTTTACCGCCCATGTTCCTTCGGAGGTCATCAATTCCTGACTGCGGAATGGCTGTTGCTGCTTCACAGGTAGAACAAATTCCTGTTGATCTTGGTCAGGGTCTGCTGGAGTGAGCGTTAATGTAACCTGCTGGATTCCTGAAACGGCAGCACCCTTGCTGTCCTGAACGGATACCTTAAATTCATTGCTGCCCACAGCATTGGGACTGACTGCCAGGGTAACGTTATATCCACCCGTAGTGCGAGTCTCCTCAAACGGTACAGCAGGTGCCTGACCGGGTGACAGGTGAGTGAGCACCGCAGTCAACAGCATCACGAGCAGGCCGACGGACAACTCGGCACGCAATCCCCGGGCGGCTTGCTTGCTGGGCGCCGCTTGCCGTGCGCTGCGGAACTGGCTGGCCGCGAAGGCCAGCATGACTAGCAGCAGCGCTGCTTTGCCGAGCAGAACGAGTCCATAGGACGTGTTCAGCAGCATGGAGGGAGCCGGAATGTACAGCACGGCTCCATATATACCGGTGGCGAGTAACGCCGCCACCATAGCAATGCCCCAGCCGGCGAAGCGGCGCAAGGCGGCTTGTCGTAGAGTTGCCCGCTCGGATACGGGCAACTCTGCTCCGGCAACCGGCAGGCACACGACCATGACGGCAAGTGAGCCGATCCAAAAGGTTGCTGCCGCGAGATGGACGAAGTCCGCCGCAATAGCTGGAGCTGGATGCGTAGCCGCTGCCGGATGACCGACAAAGGCCTTGGACAGCATGAGGCATAGCGTTAGGAGAGCCGAGCTGTAGCCCCAAAGACGGCGCTGGCGACTCGAAATGCTGTAATCCAGCGCGTAAATCAGCGTTACGCTTAGGAGTAGCACGAGAATCATCTGGATAAACCAAATTTGTCCGGCTCCAGTAAACTGGAGAGCTTCTCCCAGAATCGGGAGTGAGAAGCCCTCCCTGATGGAAACCCCGGCATCCCATGAAGCCTGAAGTGGCAGGCTGATCAGAATGGCGGCAGACGTTATGCCGTAGCCGCTCCATAGCAGTTTATTCCAGCGGGGCGATGTTTCAAAGGGCCGCTGATTTTGCTTATGCTGTTCACTTTGATTCTTGTCTTGGCTTATGCTCGGTAAGATGAACAGCCGGAAACAAATCGCTCCAAAAAGCAGCGATAGTCCTATGTAAAGAAACCAACGGACAGCGATTAAGTCGATTCGTGATGTCCCTGAGCCTTCAGGTGCGGTAGCTTGATGGGTAGGCGCATTGGAACCGCTGCCTACTTGAAATGGAATAACTCCATTAACTGGATGTCCGTCTGCGGATAAAGCTCTCCAACTAACAGAGTAAATTCCATTTTTCATCCCTGGGATCAATTGGATTTCCATGGTGGCTTTGTGATTCGGGTCAAGCTGTGCTTTTCCTGTGTCGACCCGCTTGCCTGTTTCGTCGGTCACTTTGATCGACATGAAGGCAGATTGCAAATCTTCATTGAAGGTAATGGTCACCTGAGAAGGCGACTTGTCCAAAACCTGATTTTCGGTCGGACTGGATTCAATGACAAATGCATGAGCCCACGAAGAGTGAGGAAACAGGACCAGAAGGGGGAGACACAGCAATAAAAGACAAGCCACACGGGCTGGTCTGGACGGATACAACATGCTTGTGAAGTCACCTTCTCTCGATTACTTGAAGCGAGGATATCCCCATTTATAACATTTTATACAGGAGGATTTTGCCTGACGGACAAATCCATTCCTATCTTAATCATAGTGCATATAGCGCGAATAGATGGAGCGAATTATGACATTTATATGAAATTTGAAATAATAAGCATTATACAAAATGCCAATCATATGAAAACCCCTAGTGTGGTTGAATTCAGGACGATTTCAACCATGCTAGGGGAAAGAGGAAGAGCCTATGAAGGAATTAGAGCCCTGTTTCCATGAGATCCGTGAAAGCAGGTTGCTTGTGTTGAATATAATGGATAAAAATAGCCGTTAGTTTGGGATCGAATTGGCTACCCGAGCAAGCACGTAATTCTTCAATGGCCTCCTCGAACGTTTTGGTGGGTTGATAGGGACGCTCGGTTGTCATCGCATCAAAAGAGTCGATGATCGTCAGCATCCGACATAAAAGTGGAATTTGCTCGCCCTTAAAGCCAAACGGATAGCCTCCTCCGTCATAACGTTCATGATGCAGCTCCACAAAAGGAATCAAATCTACGAATCGTTCGTTGGCTTCTACAATACGCTTGCCCCACATGACATGCGCTTGCACCATCTGCCATTCCTCACCGGACAGCTTCTCTTTTTTATTGAGGATATTCCAGGGAATCTCCAGTTTACCAATGTCATGAATGAGAGCTCCTAGTATGAAACGCCGCTTATCCTCCGGTCCGAGTTGAAGCACATCGCTCATGTCTGCTGCATATCTGAACACCCGTTTTGAATGCTTGAAGGTATTAATATCCTTGTATAAGAACAAATTAAGCTGCTGCTCAAGATCACGAATATCCTGCCCCAGATCGACCTCACGCTCCACTTCATTTAAGCTTCCATGCGTATGAACGATGTTTTTGCCCTGTTTCTTGGCGTAGTACAGAGCTTTATCCGCCAGATCGACCAGCTGTGATTTGTCGTAGATGTCAATGCGGCTTTGGGCAATACCTGCGGAGAAGGACAGACAGCCATGTGGAAAAATTTCGACACCCTCATAACGAGAATCATTTAATCTTTTTCGAATAGCATTGACTATTTCATAAGCTTGTTCAGCGGTATGATCAGGCATAAGCAGGGTGAATTCTTCTCCACCGTAGCGGGATACGGTGATGGGGGTGTCGGAGGTTTCCTTCTTAAGAAACTCACCGAGAAATCCCAGTAGCTGATCGCCTTTAAGATGACCGAAATGATCATTGTATTTTTTGAAATCATCAATATCAATCAGCGCCAGACTGAGGGGAGTATTCTCGGATCTCGATATATTTAATTCAGCTTCAAGTGTATTTTCAAAGTAGCTGTGATTGTATAGCCCTGTTCTGCGATCCATGTTTGCTTTTTCTTCGATTTCCCGATACAGCGTGAACATTTGCTTGAATGCGTGAGATAGGAGCATGCTTAGCCCAAGGAACAGCAAAAGTCCTAGAATGCCATTGTTATAAATCAGTGTAGTCAATACCAAAGACAGAATGAGTGTACATAAGTATACGAGCAGGGATTCAGCCAAAAAAGCCTGTTTAAGCTCATTGAAGGACCCTTTGTATGCGATATAAAAGTAGATGCCCAGTGTGATTGTGTTCACCGCAAAGTAGCAAATTAACGCCAGCAGGTAGGAAGCGAAATGCTCTTGGTTTAAAGCTCCCTGCGTTCCGCCGCTTAGTTCAAATACTGTTGAAGACAGGAAAATGGAAAGGGCGTAAATAGAAAAATTGACGGTATGCTTCCACCAGGACAGTTCTGTGTGCCGGAACATAGCAATGATTACATTTAACAGCAAAATCAGAATAGCAATTTCGGTGCCATGCACAAAAATACAAGCCAGATACACGGAGGAATCCATGGACTGCTTGTTACTGGCCGGTGGTAGCTGGAATGTAAAATGCTCCAGAATTAGAACTGCTCCCAATAGGGAATAGATCGTGACCCACTCTGTTGTCGTATAGTGCAAAAAGGACCACTGATTCGTATACAGGAGAACGATCAAGCCTGCCAAACATATGAAAAACACATATATTCCAGTCGCGGTAACCCGTTCTTGCAGCTTTTTTATTATACTCATCATTTCTTCTCCTGCCTTGTCGTATCTTGATGTCAAAGCTACCAGGGGTGAATGGGATAATTTACAATTTTATAATCGAAAATTTCACATGAAAAAACAGGCCGGAATCCAGCCTGTTTTGTTGAGCCTGTGCTTCCTTTTTTTCTTATCGGTGACTAGCCCCCGATTTTGTAACCGGAAGTCAAAGCAATTATGACAGAAGCTACAATAATAGCATTGATAATCACACGGGAGTATTTCAAGTTTTTCATAGGGTTCCCTCCCTTCCTTGGAATAAGGTACGCACTAGGCGTGACGGGGATTGGTTTCTTGCTGCTTATCCTTGGTTCTTTTCACGACCATAATGCTTTGGATAAACAGAAACATCCCGAAGTTCATGACAACATCTCCAATACTAATTACCTGCGTGCGGGGATAGGGCTTGGAGAGAGGAATAATGTCACCAAGCAATGATAGACGCGTACTCGCATCCATCATGTAATGTTTCGAGATGACACTTCCGGATTTAAGCATATCTGTATAATAGGGACCCAGCACCTCCGAAGCGCTCAACGAGACTGGCATCCTGCCGCCATTCACCGCCATAACGATAAAATTCATCAATACGCCGATGATAATAAGCTTGAATCCCTTATGATGTCTGTTCAACCAGAGAAATATCAATCCAACCACGTAGACTCCCATAAATAGATACCCGTTAATGGCTGCCAGCCCAGTCCATTTTTCTTGGAAATAAAAAATAATGAATTGTACCAGTAGCAGCACGGGGAACATCCAGCCGGCTATAAGGCGAATTTGACTGAAACGGATCAGACCTTGCCGCCAGCCTCCTCTGAACAGACCTACAATGAGACCCAGTAGCACTCCATCATAGACCATTATCATTCTCCAGATTCCACAAATTTTTTGTTTTGGTTACCGTATAATTCGACCTGAAATTGGTAAATTCCTGCCTGATATATAGCAGTTTTGAAAAAAAATTGCGGATTAGCGTGTAATGATTCGAAGCCAGACGAAATGAGTGATATCATGATATATTGAAGTAATTATTTATATTTTTGTGAAAAGGATGATTATTATTATGAACCGGTTATCCAATACTGTTATGGTTGCCGCAGATATGACCAAATCGCGAATATTATGGATCGCCTTTGTCCTGGGTGCATTGAGTGCTTTCGGGCCGTTGTCCATAGATATGTATTTGCCGTCGCTGCCTACATTAGCCGACAATTTGCATACGACTACTTCGTTGGCGCAGCTTAGTTTGACCGCCTGTCTGTTGGGCCTGGCCGTTGGACAGATCGTTGCTGGTCCGCTTAGCGATGTAAGGGGGCGCAGAGGACCGCTGGTGATCTCGCTCATTCTGTACGCTGCTGCTTCGCTGTTATGCGTGTTTGCGCCGAATATCGGTATGCTCATTGCACTTCGCTTTATTCAAGGGCTTACAGGATCGGCAGGGATCGTGATTTCCAGAGCTGTAGCCCGTGATCTATACTCGGGCAAAGAATTGACACGCTTTTTCTCACTACTCATGCTGGTGAACGGCGTGGCCCCCATTGCTGCACCAGTACTGGGCGGTGCCATTTTGAACTTTGTTTCCTGGCGTGGTGTATTCATGGTACTTTGTGTGGTCGGCGTGGCTATGCTGATTGCCGTCGTATTGGGTTTGCCAGAAACGTTGCCAACGAACCGCCGCTCATCCGGTGGTTTGAAGCAGACGCTAGGAACACTCGGTCATCTGTTTGCCGATCGACGCTTTATGGGCTATGCCTTCTCACAGGCGCTGATTACGGGAGCGATGTTCGCGTATATCGCTGGCTCACCATTCGTGCTTCAGGATATTTTCGGGGTTTCCCCTCAGACGTATAGCATCATTTTTGCAGTGAATGGTTTGGGGATTGTACTGTTTTCCCAGTTAACGGGTAGACTTGTGGGTCGCTTCAGCGAACGACAGTTACTCTTGTCGGGTCTGGTCATTGCGGCTGTAGCCGGAATCAGCTTGCTTACTGTAGCCTTTACCGGAGGCCAATTGTTTGCTGTTTTAGTTCCGCTATTTTTTGTCGTTTCCTGCGTAGGGATTGTGAGTACAACGACGACTTCATTGGCAATGCAGAGTCAGCAGCGCTCCGCAGGTAGTGCGTCCGCCATGCTTGGTTTGCTGCCTCTATTGCTTGGTTCCATCGCTTCACCGCTAGTAGGTTTGGGGAGTGGAACCACCCCCGTACCGATGGCGATCGTTATAGCTATAGCCGAGGTTGGTGCTCTATTAAGCTTTATCGTACTTGCTAAGGAAGCACGCTCAAAAGTATAAAATAGGGCGAAAAAGTGACATTTATCTGGAAGGTTGACATACCCCATGGGGGTATATTATGATGGAACTATAATAAATGCATGAATGCATATATACACCACACAGGAGGCTGATGTATGGCTGAGGAGCAATCTGCTTCCCACACTGAAGTCCATGAGAATCACTGTGGAACAGATGGGGAAAAGACAATTAGAAAAAGTCATCATTCGGCAGAGTTCAAGAACAGCCTCGTATCCCGGTTGAACCGTATTGAAGGTCAGGTTCGCGGAATTAAGGGCTTGATTGAGAAGGATACCTACTGTGACGATGTACTGAACCAGATTGCGGCTGTCCAGTCCGCGCTGAATGGTGTCGGTAAGCTGCTGCTGGAAGGGCATATGAAAAGCTGTGTCATTGAGCGCATGCAGGCAGGAGAGCAGGAAGTGATTGACGAGCTGCTGGTTACGGTCAAAAAGCTAATCCGTTAAGAGTAGTATTCATACACATTATGGGTACGGAAGTACCCCTGAGGAGGAAAAGAAAATGGCACAAGTTACATTGAACGTAGAGGGCATGAGCTGCAATCATTGCGTGAAGGCAGTAGAAGGGGCTTTGGAGAAGGTTGGCGCTACCGCCAAGGTCAGCCTCGAAACGAAGCAAGTAAATGTAGAATATGACGAGTCCAAGCTGAACGTTGAAGCGCTGAAAACAGCCATTGAAGACCAAGGCTATGATGTTGTTTAAGTAATGAAGGTGTTTTATGTGTGAAAAGACTTGTTTCGAAGGAGAAGCTTCCGTATTAGAAGCTTTTTCTTTTTGGATATGATATACCCCACTGGGGTATAGGAGGAGGGTTATACCATGGAAAACCGTGCGACCGACGGTGACAAGCAGACAACGCTTCACATTACAGGGATGTCCTGTGCCGCCTGCGCAAGCCGTATTGAGAAAGGTTTAAAGCGAATAGATGGTGTGGCACAGGCTAATGTGAATTTGGCTTTGGAGCAGGCGTCGATATCCTATGATCCCAAGCAGGTGGAGATCGCTGAATTCCGCGATAAAATTGCTTCTCTTGGGTTTGGAACTGTAAGTGAAGAAGCCAATCTGAATGTAACGGGCATGACTTGCGCGGCCTGTGCAACCCGGATTGAAAAGGGATTGAATCGGATGCCTGGTGTAACAGGTGCCACGGTAAATTTGGCGATGGAAACCGCTCATGTGGAATATGCCGCGGGGAGTATTGCGGTTGGTGATCTGGTGAGCAAGATTGAACAGCTAGGCTACGGAGCGATCCCGCAGAGCGCTGAGGACAATATCGCGGATGTCCGCAGTAAGGATATCCATCGTAAAAAATGGAAGTGGATTGTGTCCGCAGTGCTGTCGTTGCCGTTGTTGTGGGCGATGGTGGCTCATTTTTCCTTTACATCATGGATTTATGTGCCAGAACTGTTCTTGAATCCATGGTTCCAACTAGTGCTGACAACGCCGATTCAGTTCATCATTGGTTGGCAGTTTTATGTGGGCGCGTACAAAGCGCTTCGTAACGGCAGTTCGAATATGGATGTGTTAGTTGCACTGGGAACGTCTGCGGCTTATTTTTACAGCTTGTACCTTACTCTGCGTCCGGCTGATGTTATGGAGGGGATGGCGGGAATGCCTGTCATGACCATGCCAGAGCTGTATTACGAGACAAGCGCGGTGCTAATTACGCTTATTTTGGTTGGTAAATGGTTCGAAGCGGTAGCCAAAGGGCGTTCGTCCGAGGCGATCAAGAGCCTGATGAGTCTACAGGCGACAACGGCACGTGTAGTACGTGATGGGCAAGAGCTTGATATTCCGATTGAACAGGTACGTGTGAAGGATATCTTTATTGTACGACCCGGCGAGAAAATTCCTGTCGATGGTGTGGTCGTAGACGGACGTTCGGCAGTGGACGAATCCATGTTAAGTGGTGAGAGTCTTCCGGTTGAAAAAGAAGCTGGTTCCGCAGTTACAGGGGCGACGCTCAATAAAAACGGGGTTCTACGTATCCAGGCTGAGCGTGTGGGTGGTGATACGGCGTTGTCCCGTATTATTAAGGTCGTGGAAGATGCGCAAAGCTCCAAGGCTCCCATTCAGCGGATTGCGGATCAGATTTCCGGTATTTTTGTCCCCATTGTTGTTGCTATCGCTGTGTTGGCCTTTATCGTCTGGTTTTTCCTTGTGACGCCGACTGATTTTGCAGGCTCACTGGAGAAAATGATTGCAGTTCTCGTCATTGCTTGCCCTTGTGCGCTCGGATTGGCAACTCCAACGTCCATTATGGCAGGATCGGGACGTGCCGCTGAATATGGTATTCTGTTCAAGGGCGGCGAGCATTTGGAGATGACCCGTTCAGTCAACGCAGTGGTGTTGGATAAGACAGGTACAGTTACGAATGGCAAGCCAGAGCTGACGGATGTTATGGTTGGAGCAAGCGGCATGGCTGAAAAGGATTTGCTGCGGTTGCTCGGTGCGGCAGAAAAAAGCTCAGAGCATCCGCTGGCGGAAGCCATTGTAAAGGGGATTGCAGATCGAGGCATTGAGCTAGTAGGACCGACAGATTTTGAAAATATTCCGGGTTATGGTGTGAAGGCACATGTGGAAGGTAAACAGGTATTGGCCGGTACACGCCGATTGATGAGCAGGGAAGGCATCGCAATAGATGACTTAGCTGAGCAGTATATGAACAATCTGGAAAAAGAAGGGAAAACCGCGATGCTGGTCGCTGTGGACGGTACCTATGCCGGACTGGTGGCCGTAGCGGACACGATTAAAGAAACGTCACGGGAGGCCGTTGCTCGTCTGCGGGCGATGAACATTGAAGTCATTATGATTACTGGTGACAATGAACGGACTGCGCGGGCTGTTGCCGCCGAGGCCGGAATTGAACGAGTGCTGGCGGAGGTGCTACCTGAAGGAAAGGCTGAGGAAGTGAAACGGCTTCAGGAGCAAGGCATGATCGTAGCTATGGTTGGGGATGGTATTAACGATGCGCCTGCGCTGGCTACTGCTAATATTGGTATGGCGATGGGTACGGGAACGGATGTGGCCATGGAGGCGGCGGATATTACCCTCATGCGCGGCAACCTGAACAGCATTCCTGACGCGATTGAAATGAGCCGCCGGACCATGACAAACATACGGCAAAATCTGTTTTGGGCGCTCGGGTATAACGTGATCGGTATTCCGATTGCCGCTTTGGGCTTCCTTGCCCCATGGTTGGCGGGAGCGGCCATGGCATTTAGCTCTGTATCAGTTGTGCTGAATGCGCTGCGTCTCCAACGAGTAAAGCTGTAAGTGTATGGATGTATCGGCAGGATAGCGTGCTGTCGGACTTCTGTATCGAGATAAAGTTATTATCAGAGTATAGAGCAAGTACGCGCAATTGGTTTGGTTTCTCTGCGTGCTTGCTTTTTGTTGTGTTTGGTTTTTTAAAACCATTCAACTTTCATTACGTCAGGTTGCTTATCATTCGCGAAAGTTTCATAATATTTGTAGGAGTGCCATGCAAGCATGCAAGAACTTCTTCGTATACTCACAGCTTGAAGTAGATAAAGAGCTTATATCATGGATTAGGAGTGAAGCAGTCATGAATGATACGATTTCCTTGTTGATGAATCACCGGTCTGTGCGAAAATTCAAGTCAGACCCCATTACCGACGAGCAGCTCGCAGCTATTGTGGCAGCTGGCCAAATGGCTTCCTCGTCCAGCAATGTGCAGGCATATACTGTTATCGCCGTTACCGAGCCTTCTTTGAAAACAAAACTGGCGGAGTTGGCAGGAGGGCAGGCTTACGTTGAGCAATGCCCTGCGTTTTTGGTATGGTGCGCAGACCTGTATCGCTTGAAACAGGTCACGCTCCACCATCAGCCAGGTCAGCCTTCCTATGAAGGGTCCGTTGAAAATTATACGGTTGCGACCATTGATGCCGCGTTAGCTGCACAAAATGCAGCGGTAGCCGCTGAATCACTGGGCTTGGGCATCGTCTACATTGGCGGCATTCGTACTAACATAGCAGAGGTGTCTGAGTTGTTAGGGTTGCCAGAGCTGGTGTATCCAGTATTCGGTATGTGTATTGGTGTACCGGATCAGGAAACGGGCTTGCGTCCACGTCTTCCGCTGTCCGGTGTTTTGCATATGAACGGCTACGACAAAAATCAGACGATGAAAGCTGTAGAGGTATACGATCACACATCAGCGGAATATTTGAAGGAACGTACGGGCGGTCAACGCTCTACGCCATGGTCTGAGCAAATGGCCGGAAGATTGACCGAGCCAGCACGCTTGCAGTTGAAGCCATTTTTGGAACAGAAGGGTTTCTTGAAGCAATAAAAGTTGAGTAGTGATAAAAAACTCTGCAAAATACAAGTAGTATTTGAGCTATATACGTTTGAAAATACAAGAACCTCCTTATTTACGTATGATGAAGTTCCGCGTAAATAAGGAGGTTCTTTGCTTTGGTTGCATGTTGTGGTTGTAAACCTTCCAGTCAGTAAACAGCTGGTATACCTTTATCCATCAGATAGTGAGTAAAAGCGTCTCGTATTTTCATAAAATAATTGATGGACGGCAGATTCATCTTGCTGGGTCAGCTTGCTGTACGCGCGAATGACGTCGGCAGTCATCCGGGGATGTGTCTGTTGTCCGGTAAAAGGACCCTCGAACGGCCAGGGACCGTCTGTCTCTGCCATGATCTGATCAGACGGATACTGCCTTGCCAAACTGCGGATCTCTTCTTCGTACAGGAGATCCGGTGTGAAGGAGACATAATAGCCGTTCCGGGCGATACGTTCGGTCGTGGCGGCAGAGCCTTTAAACCAGTGAAAATGCGCCTGCGTGACGCCGTGACGTTCCAGAAGGTCACAAGCGATGTCTGCGTCTTCATAAACGGCGTGCAGGACAATGGGCTTGCTATGCTTGCTTGCAAACTGGATGAAACGCTCCAGTAGCACTATGTAGGGAGCGAGGTCAAAAGGTGAACCGCTCTGCGAGGCTTCTAGCCGATTGTAATAGGGTAAGCCGACTTCACCCACGGCGACCATCTGCTGTACATGTTCGTCCATCCAGTCGAACAAGAGGTCAAGCTCAGTTTGCGGTGGAAGGGCCTGTTCGGGATGAAAGCCAAAGGCTGGCCGTACTAGCCCAGGGTAACGCTCGGCTAACCGTAGATTGGCTCGGCTGGAGTCCAGATGCATCGACACGGCTATCACAGCTTGGACGCTGCTATCAGCAAGTGAAGCGAGCAATAGCTTCTGTTGTTCGGGCGGGTAGCTGTCTACATGAATGTGCGCGTCGATTAATGGAGCGGGTCTTGTTGTGGTCAAATCCAAGCCTAGCTTTGTTTGGCTGTTCCATTTCGATGCACATCGAACTTTTACGTCACTCATGCCGATTCAATCCATCTTCCGGGATATTCTTGTGAACGCTCTGAGCATTGTCCATGTCGCCGTCCAGTTTGTACTTTTCCTCACGCATCCAGCCGGTCATGGTTCGCTTCCATTCAATAAAGAGTGGATCGAGGGTGATTTCTTCCCTACGCGGGCGGGGAAAAGGGACATCTACGACATGCACCACCGAAGCAGGTCGCGCTGACAGCACATAAATGCGGTCGGAGAGCAGCAACGCTTCTTCAATGCTGTGGGTAATGAACAGCACAGAGCGGCGGTTCTTCTCCCACATCCGCAATAACCATTGCTGCATATCTGCACGTGTCAGCGCGTCGAGTGCGCTGAACGGCTCATCCAGCAGCATTAATTCCTGCGGGCTGAGCAGTGCGCGAAGAAAGGCTGCACGCTGTTGCATTCCACCAGACAGCGTATGTGGATACGCCTTGGCGAATTTGCCTAGTCCAACCTGCTCGAGCCATTGCAGGGCTTCTTTGCGACGTTCGCGTTCACTGGCGTACTGAGGGGGGACTGCTGTATTTTTACGTGGAGCATTTTCCTGCCCAAGCAGTACATTATCCAGCGTGGTGCGCCACGGGAAAAGGGCGGACTGCTGTGGCATATAGCTGATATGCCCACGTTCACCAGTCATGTCTCGTCCGTGCATACGGATACGTCCCTGCTGTGGTTTGAGTAGCCCGCCGATGATGTGAAACAGCGTACTTTTGCCGCTGCCTGACGGACCGATGAGAGAAACGAATTCTCCCGGCTTGACTGTGAGGGATACATCCTGCAGCACGGGCAGTAAGCTTCGCTTTTCGCGGAAGGCGAGGCTGATCCCGTCCAATTCCAGAGCAGAAGGGGCAGTCGAAGGACTCTGCTGGTCCCCGGCTCGTTGTTCATTAGCCACGTTGTGTGATGATAAGTCAGTCGGATGCAGACTCATATGTGCCACGTCCTTTCTTTGCTGTATTTAATTCAAGGAGGAAGCTATTCCTGATCCGGTTTCCAGCGAACCAGCCATTTTTCCAGTAGTACTATGATGACAAACATCAGTAAACTGAGCGCGACAATGATGCCGATGGCGGCAAAAATGAGGTCCGTGCGATAGGCCGATTTTTGCAGCAGCATATAATATCCGATTCCTTCGCTCGCACCAATCCATTCGGCAATAATTGCGCCCATCACACTGTAGGTGGCAGCAATCTTGATGCCGGAGAATACTTGCGGCAACGAGTGTGGCAACTCCAGCTTCATAAAAATAGCCATGCGACCTGCACCCGACATCTGCATATAGTTCATCATCATACGGTCCGTCCGTGTCAGCCCGTCCATGGTCGCTACAGCCACGGGAAAAAAGCATACTAAGGTAATGACCATCAGCTTGGGCAGCATGCCAAAACCAAACCACACCATGAGCAGCGGCCCCAGGGCGATGATCGGAATGTTTTGGCTCAGGATAAGCAGCGGATACAGGGCGGATTTGAGAAAAGGAATGGTATGAAGAACGATGGCGATCAACAGTCCCGTTGCTGTCCCTATAGCGAATCCCACAAGTGTCAGGCGAATTGTAGCCCATGTATGGGCACCAAGCAGCGCCGTCTGGGCCATGCCCTCCTGTACGATGAGGGATGGAGCTGGCAGTAGCCAGGATTCAATATGTAAATAGGAAACCGCCCCCTGCCAGGCTGCTAAAAAGAAGAGGACCGCCACAAGGGGCGGCCATACGCTTTTCCACCAGGATGCGTTCTTGCCTTTCGGATTCATGGGCGATATTTCTCGGTCAGCTTGTTCATGCTGATGCCTTGTGGGTTATGTGCGATTTTGATCTGTGAAATGACGCTGGGACTGCCCGCTTCCGTCAAAGCCTCATGCATTTCTTTAACCACTTTCAGCAACTCGTCGAGCTCGCCCTCCATGGTCGTATCCAATGGGTTCACCTGATGTTTGACACCGGAGCGCTGAATGACCTCAATCGCCTTATCTACATACGGGTAAGAGTCCTCGTTATTAGGAGTTTTAGGGATTACTTGAATACTGAGCAGTGTATTAGCCATGCAAATTCACCTGTCCTTCATTTGGAGTGTTTTAGAGAAAATAGGGTGGTTTAAGGCGTTTGAGACCGCTTCGCGTTTCATTTGGGCTTACGATCGCTGTTGCAGGGGGATTCTTGGATTATTTAAGTTTTCAAAGGTAAGAATTCCCCTGCAAAGGCGAACGCTCCGCTTCTCCAGATTCAAATGAACCGCTCCGCTGCTGCCCGCCTTAAAAGCACCCTATTTTTAAAGCTGGTTTGTGCGGCATTTTTAACACACAAGCGCACCTACTTAGCGCTTAGATAATATGAAACTAAAGAATAAACCAAGTTGAACGAGAACGAAGTGGGCGGAATGGTGCTGTACAAGCGTTAGCGTTCGCTTTAAAAGCTTTCCGTAGGAAAGCTCGCTTCGGAAGCATAACCTCCCCGGATTTCTACACTAATCATAAGTTTTTATTAAGAAATCTGGGTACAACAGCGATGGGAAGCATCATCCGACTGCGTAGTGGCGCTTCGTTCACTTGTCTAGTTCAGTCTTATTTAGCGTTTTAACAAATGGTCAGCGCTTGGGCAAGAAGTCGTTTGTGAAGGCCTTATCGACTTCCAAAGGCTTGCTGAGCAGCTTGCGTTCGTACATCCAGTCCGAATAGTTTTGCCATACCTCCGCTTTTTGCACGCCCCATTGCGCGGCATCATCCTGATAACGTGGGCTTAGCCATTTTTGGCTGGCAAGTACCAGTTTTTTATCCAGCTCCGGTACAGCTTTGCTTAAGATGTCCGCGGCTTCTTCCGGATGGGCGATAGTGTATTCATAGCCTTGGGCGGTAGCGTCCATGAACGCTTTGACCAGCTCGGGATCATTTTTTATCGTCTGTTCGTTGCTCACAATTACAGGCGTATAGTAGTCGAGGCTTTTGGAATAATCTTTTACATACAGCATATCCAATGGCTCATCTCGAAGTTGGGCCTCGATTCCGGTCCATGCGTAGAAAATCCAGGCAAAGTCGATATCCCGCTTCACGGCTGTAAAATAGTCTGCATTGCCCATGTTGACGATCTTCACTTTGCTCACATCGCCTTTGTCTGAATCCATGATGGATTTCATGACCGCTTCTTCTACGGGAGAGCCCCAACCGCCGTATTTTTTACCTTCAAAATCTTTCGGGCTTTTAATTCCGCGATCTACCGGGGCTGCGAAGCCTGAGGTATTATGCTGAATCACCGCAGCGATGGATACAAGCGGCACACCTTGCGTGCGGGCCTGTGTGACGCCTTCTTGGTAGCTGATACCAAAAGGTGCAGCATTAGAAGCAACCATTTGATCGGCTCCGCCTGAACCAGGTTGAACAATTTGGACATTCAAACCTGCTTTTTCGTAAAATCCTTTGTCCTTGGCGACATAGAGTCCCGTATGATTCGTATTGGGTGTCCAGTCGAGCACGATTTTAACATCTTTGAGCCCCTTTGCCGGAGTAGACGTTTGAGTGTCGGTAGCGGAAGCTGCTTCTTGGGATGTAGGGGGACTTCCACCGCAAGCGGTCAGGGTCAGGGCCATGAGCCACAGACTGATCAGTCCCAGGCTTAATATTTTCATGCGCTTCATCGTTAGTGTTCTCTCCTTTTGATTACCCGTTATCCATCCAATCAGACAGCTTAAGTTTCCCATTTTCATAAAAATAACATCTGCCGGACGCGATCTTTCCAACAACTTAATCCTCAACAAAAAAGCGCCCCGAGTTTCCGGGACGCTTGCGCTTGTATATACCAAAGTAAGGGATGGTCCTATGTAAAGAAGGCACATCTTGCTTAAGCATTCCTACGCTGGCATTACCCAGATCAGGTTGTAAGGGTCAGTGTCTTGGGACACACTCTCAGCCGGCCGATTCCAGCACCCCTGGCATTGTATGGTTTAATGGGTTCATTTATTCGGGTTTACTACGACGATTATATGCTTTGAATGCGGGTCTGTCCAGCATGAAGGGAGAGATAACGGTTCATTTGCCGAACGACAGGGTACACTTTTACTGTGAGCTTTGATCTGAAAATGAGTATGAATCAATCCGATTCGATCCGGTCATGTTATTTTCAGAACAGCTGCGCAGGTAGGTTCAGATGGGCTGGTGCCCAATGGCATGGCCGTAGAGAATTCTAATTCGTGAAAAGGAGTTGTTGTACTGTGGGTAAAACGGAAACATTGGATCGCAACCAACTGGAACAAGCCATTGTGAAGGCTTTGGATAACAACAAATTTTGTTCGTTAGGTACGGTAGAGGGTGGCAAACCGAAAGTACGCTATATGGCCCTTTTTAACGATGGAATGAACATTCATCTGGCGACAGATCGCAAAACGCATAAAGTGGATGAGCTAAAGGACAATCCGAATGCTTATCTGCTGCTGGGTTATGAGGTTGGCGGTACGAAGGAAGTTGTAGAAGTGGAGGCTACCGTCCAGATTACAGCTGATGAGGGGCTGCGCAAACAAGTGTGGAACGATTCCTTGAAGGAATGGTTCTCCGGACCGGATGATCCCGATTATGTCATTCTGGACGTGAATCCGACTCGCATTGAGTATGTGGGTCAGCAAACGGAGCGCCAGGTGTGGAAGAAATAATACGAATATAAATGGATAAACCAGTGAATCTCCGAGTTTTTATTAGGAGGTTTGCTGGTTTTTTTATGTTTGAGAAAAATAATTATTTTTTCATAAATAATTTTAAGTAAATGACTACTCTTTTGTCTGGCGTTGGATTAAAATAGAAATGGTGGGTTCAAGGCTTACATATATGTGCAAAAGTATGTATATGAGGCATACACCTTAATGAGGAGGGGTATATTTTGTTATTTCGTAAAAATTGGTTTAAAGGGTTTACAGCAGCAGTTGTAGCTTGTAGCATGCTGGTGTTTTCAGCCGCTCCATCCTGGGCAGCTATTGATTCTCGTGATAGCGCTACGGTGAATTTGCGGATCATGGAAACAACGGATATTCACGCGTCCCTGATGAACTACGATTACTATTCGGACAAAGAAACCAACGAATATGGCTTGGTTAGTACAGCTAGTTTGATCCAGAAGGCACGTAGTGAAACAAGAAACAGTATGCTGTTCGATAATGGTGATTTGCTGCAGGGCAACCCATTAGGCGATTATATGGCCCGCAACAAAACCTTTGAGAAAGAAGGCGGTGTCCATCCGGTCTACAAGATGATGAACCTGATGGGCTATGATGCAGCTACAGTGGGCAACCATGAATTCAACTACGGTCTCGACTTTCTGGACAAATCGCTCAAGGGAGCTGATTTTCCTTATGTAAATGCGAACGTTTATGTTGATAAAGGGGGCCAAGCTACTAAAAATTATTTTACCCCTTATCAGATTCTTGATAAAACAGTAACGGACGAGAAGGGCGAAGAGCATACACTCAGAGTGGGTGTGATCGGTCTGGTCACACCTCAAATTATGCAGTGGGATGAAGCCAATTTGAAGGATAAAGTCGTTACGAAGGATATTGTGGAAACGGCGAAAAAGTTTATTCCTCAAATGAAGACGGAAGGTGCTGACATTATTGTCGTGCTTGCGCATACCGGTTATGAAGATGTGCCACAAACGCCACTGATGGAAAATGCCGTTAAGTATTTGAGCCAGGTGGACGGAATTAACGCGATTCTGTTTGGGCATGCTCATAAATCTTTCCCTGGCCCTGATTTTAAAGATATGAAGGGTGTAGATCTGGATAAGGGAACCATTAATGGCGTACCGGCCGTGGAAGCTTCCTCATGGGGCAAGGATCTGGGTATCATTGACCTGAGCCTAGAAAAGAAAAATCGCGAGTGGAACGTGACTAACTCTCAATCTCAAGTGCGTCCGGTTGTGAGCACCACTAATCAGACTGTGCAGTTTATCCCTGAATTTAAACTGATTGATGCGGTCAAAGAAGAGCATCAAGGAACGCTGGATTATATTCGCCAGCCTGTAGGAACAACGACGGCGCCAATTACCAGCTATTTTGCATTAGTGCAGGACGACCCTTCCATTCAAATTGTGACGAATGCACAGAAATGGTATGTTCAAAACCATCTCAAAGGAACTGAATACGAAAATCTTCCAGTATTGTCGGCAGGCGCTCCATTCAAGGCCGGCGGTCGAAACGGAGCCGAGTATTACACTAATATTCCTGAAGGTACGGTAGCGATTAAAAACGTGTCCGACCTGTATGTGTACCCGAACACGGTTCATGCTGTAGAAGTGACCGGTGCTGAAATTCAGGAATGGCTGGAGTGGTCTGCGGGTCAGTTCAACCGTATTGATCCAAAGCAAACTGAGGAGCAATCGCTGATCAACAAGGATTTCCCAACCTACAATTTTGATGTCATTGATGGTGTGAATTATCAGATTGATGTAACGCAGCCTGCACGGTATGATGCCAAGGGAACTATTATTGATTCTTCAGCGCATCGTATCAAGGATCTGCAATACAATGGAAAGGCTATAGATCCTGCACAGAAATTTATCGTAGCCACCAATAACTATCGTGCTTCCTCATCCAAACTGGCCAACCCAGATGGCAAACGAATTGTGATGGCAGCACCGGATGAAAGTCGTCAAGTCGTTGTTGACTATATCCGTACGAACGGAACGATTAATCCATCGGCGGATGGCAACTGGTCTATTGCTTCTTTTGGTCAGGCAAAGGTTACTTTCGAGTCCTCTCCTGATGCCAAAGACGTGCTGGCAGGCAATCAACAAATTTCATACTTGAGCAGCGCGGCAGACGGTTTTGCCAAATACAGCTTAAAAGCTGGCGCTAAGCCTAGTACAGCAACGACTTCTGTAAAGGAAGCTGTGGCTCCCGCGAAAGCAACAGCAAAGCCAGCTGTTAAAACGACCAAACCGGCGGTTGTTAAACCAGCTAAAACAACAAAGCCAAAGGCATCCAAATAACTTCGAATTTTAGTTTTCGTTTAATATCAGAATGAAGCAGCAAGTCTCTTTAACCAAGAGATTTGCTGCTTTTTTTAATATCAAAAAACAGCCCCGAATTATTATGAGTGTAAAAAGGTTTTGTTTTTGTCGAATATGTACTTAAGTCCTAAGTTATCGTTAAAAAAAGCTGCTTTTTTGTAAAAAAACGTAATTATATAGTACTTTTGTTCTAGTTATTTGTGATATAATGGTGAAAAAACCGGAAAATTGTTCCGAGGAGGACCATTATGACATGCAGCAATTGCAGCATCATATTACCTATAAAGGATCAAGGATTGCTTAGAATTAGGTATTCCAGGGTGTCGCTTACTCCAGCATTAGATGGTTTGGGTATGCTATCGGAACAAATGAAGCAGCAACATGAGCGTGAGGGCGGCATAGAGTTTCGCTATGAGAGCCGTTCAGAGTTGGAACAGCTGGTTAACGGACTGGCTCGTCTGCCGCAGGAATACTTGAACCATATACAAGTTGTGGTGACTGGCTTGCATCATGTCGAAGGATATGAGGACTGGCTTTTATTTAGTCAATTGCAAGCCAGACTGCAACATCCGGATATCGTGAGTATTATTAAGGATCAAAGTTTTTCCAGCCATATGCAGCCTATTGTTGACCACAAGCTGGATATTATCGGGTTTGAGTTTTTGCTGCGTCCGTCACATGCGGAAAGACCTTTTCAGCCTTTCCGACTGTTTGAAATCGCCCGTGAAGCTGGCTTGCATGCTCATCTGGATCGCTCGGCTCGTTTTTCCGCTATTGAAAAAAGTGCAACATGCCTTCCGGCGGGGATTAAACGTTTTATTAACTTTCTCCCTTCCACCATTTATAATCCGGCTTATTGCTTGAATCACACCTTTGAGACGATTGATCGGTTATCCATGAGTACGAAGGATTTTGTATTTGAGGTCGTAGAAACGGAAGAGATAGACGACCTTAATTTTTTGCATCATATCTTTGAGCAGTATCGTAATCGAGGAGTTTCAGTTGCCCTGGACGATGTGGGGGCAGGCTATTCTACGACAGAGCTTATGAATTGCCTTCAGCCGGATTATGTCAAAATTGACCGTAGTATAATTGACGGCTGTCATAGTAACAGTAATCAGAAGCGGCAAATCACAGGAATTGTAGAATCGGCTTTTCGTTTTGGAGGCCAAGTGTTGGCTGAAGGAGTAGAGCAGATAGAGGATTTTGAATTTTGTCGTGAAGCAGGTGTGTCACTGGCTCAGGGTTATTTGTTTGGAAAGCCGGAGCCCGGTCCGCCCTCCAATTTTATGCTTAGCAGCGTAATATAGTCAGGAACAAATTTAAGTAGATGTAGTTTATAAAAATTGGAGCTTAAATAAGGCTGTCGTATAAGCATTAATGTAAAAAACGCGAGTGCAGAGGTTATTTCACCCCTGCAACTCGCGTTTTTTGGTCATGCTTGCCCACCTGAACAAGCTCTGGCAAGCAAAGCCATCCAGTCTCCAATTTTACTTGGTAAGGGACGTTAAAAGCCCGGAAGCAGTTTACGACCGTTTTTTTTAAAAGTAAAGATTGACGTTTTGAAGACAATTGGATACAGTGTACTATATAGGAAACATTGTTTCCTTGGTGATACGATGTATCTATATTAGGTAAAAGGTTTAACAATAGAGGGAGGACAACCAAAATGAAAGCAGTGCAACTGAAAAACGGTTTTGGCTTTGAAGAGTTAACCTTGACGGAACTTGACACACCGGTGCCTGGACGGCTGGAAGTTCTGATCCGCATAAGGGCAGCGTCCCTCAATTACCGTGATTTGGTAGTTATCAACGGAGTCATGCCGATCGGCATTCAATTTCCCTTCATTCCGTTATCCGATGGAGCGGGTGAAATTGTAGCTGTGGGCGAAGGGGTGACAAAATTTCAGGTTGGACAAAGGGTAGCGGCAAATTTACAACAGAAATTCATTGGCGGGAGCACGAGAGCGGAGGTCTTAAAGGACAGTCTGGGAGGCCCGCTCAGTGGAGTGGCGGCTGAATATATCGTTCTGCATGAAGAAGGGGTCGTCGCCATTCCGGATCATCTATCTTGGGAGGAGGCTTCCACTTTGCCGATTGCGGCATTAACCGCATGGAGCATGCTGATGGAATCCGGTGGGCTACGAGCGGGAGATACGGTGCTCTTGCAAGGAACAGGCGGTGTTTCCATCTTTGGGCTTCAATTCTCTCTGATGGCGGGAGCACGGGTAATTATCACATCGAGCAGCAATGACAAGCTGGAACGGGCAAAGGCTCTCGGCGCATGGCAGACAATCAACTATTCGGAGGTTCCAGAGTGGGATAAGGTAGCTCTGGAGCTGACAGGCGGCGGAGTCGACCATGTTCTGGATGTAGGGGGAGCGGCAACAATGGCGCAATCCATCAATGCACTTCGTACTGGAGGGACTGTGAGCATGGTCGGATTCTTATCGGGCTTGACCATTCCTGAGTTCGATGTCACCAGCATTTTGCAGAAGGCTGCGACGATTCGCGGCAGCCAGGTTGGTAACCGGGAACATTTCGAAAACATGAATCGTGCCATTTCCCGCCATCGTTTACATCCTGTCATCGACCGGGTATTCCCGCTCAGCCGAATCGGCGAAGCCTTCGCACTTTTGGCTGAAGGAAAACAGTATTTCGGTAAAATCGTCGTTCAAATATAAATGAGCATTTTGCATAAATCCCAAGAGCAATTTCAAATCAGCACTATATAGATCGAAACGGTTTAGTTCGTCTATATAGTGTACTTTCGAGCGTTGGGAATTGAATTATGCAAAATGCTGAAATATTATTCACATTACATAGGAGGCACTCTAATGCCCAGTAAACCTGATTTATCTGTCAAAGATTCTCAAGAAAGAAAGAATAAAAAACCGCGTAAGTGGGTACGCAGAACCGGATTATCGCTGCTGTCGGTAATCCTTCTGGGAGTGGTTATTTTTATGCTCATCCCTTCCCCTGTACAGCCTGCAAAATGGCTTGCACCTTCGGCCCCCTCTTTTGAACAAGCGGGTCCATGGCAACAAAACAACAAACTCAGCTCCGCCGAGCTTGTTACAGATGCCCCTAAGTTTCCGGAATTTATCACCTTTGACAAGGAAGGAAATTTATATACGGGAGACTCCGACGGGAAAATTTATAAGGTTGCCTTTGATACAAAGGGCAATCCGCAAAAGGCCCAGCTATATGCAGATACCAAAGGAACGCCCAATGGACTTATGTTTGACGCAAGTGGAAATCTGATCGTTACGGATGTTAAGAAGGGGCTACTGTCGGTAGATCCTTCCGGAAACGTGACGGTGTTGGCCAATCAAGTCGACGACACACCGATCTATTTGGCCAACGAACTGGATATTGCCAAAGATGGTACTATTTATTTTTCTGACACCTCCAATTATGGCAGTGTAGTCTTCAAAGAAATCGCCGAGAACAAGCCGCATGGACGTTTGCTGAAATATGATCCAGCGACCAAGCAGACGACAGTTCTGTTGGAAGGCCTTTATTTTGCGAACGGGGTTGCCTTGTCTGCGGACGAAGATTTTGTACTTGTGGCAGAGTCGTATCACTACCAATTGACCCGATACTGGCTCAAAGGGCCGAAGAAGGGGACTTCGGATATTTTTGCGGATAATCTCGCCGGTTTTCCGGATAACATTACGCGTGATGATCAAGGCCATTTCTGGGTCGGTCTCTTCACGACACGTATTCCCTTTGTAGATCAGATGCATGGAAGCCCGTGGCTGGCTGGAATGATGGCCAAATTGCCTCAATCGCTGCTCAGCGGTGCAAGCGCACCTGTGAAGCATGGACTTGCTGTGGAGCTTAATCCGCAGGGTAAATTCATCGGAAGCTGGCATGATCCTGAAGGCTCGCTTTATGGGGTAACCACGGCTGTAAACCATGACGGATATTTATATATAGGTACAGCTCCTGGAGGCAGCCAGGGTGTTCATCGAGTGCTTTTAACCAAATAAGCTTGGGGAGGGTTTAACATGATATTGGATGAGTTGAAATTATCCTGGAAAGCGAAGGAAAGCCTGGCCGGGAAAGTAGCTTTGGTAACAGGCGCAAGCAGCGGCATTGGGGCATCGATTGCAAAAAAACTGGCAAAGCGTGGCGCGTATGTAGCTGTATTGGCGCGCCGTCAGGAGCGATTGGATGAATTGGTTCGCGACTTGCACCAAGAGGAATTGTATGAGGTCATGGCAATACCTGCCGATATCCAAAAGGCTGAAGACATACAGCAGGCGGTCCACGCCATTCTTGAACGCTGGGGGCGGCTTGACATTATCGTTGCCAATGCCGGCTTCGGGTATCGAAGTCCGCTGGCAGAGGTGGAACTGGAACGCTGGGAGGAGCTTTACAAGACGAATGTGCACGGTCTTGTCCTGACACTGAAGTACGGACTTCAGCCAATGAGGGAACAGGCCAAGGGGGATGTTGTCATTGTCTCCTCTATTGCAGCGAAGGAAGTGGTTGCCGGAGGAGGACTATACAGCGCTACCAAGTACGGCGTTAGCGCCATAGCCTCTGCATTGCGTTTGGAGACCAGTACGCAAGGAATTCGTGTAACTGCGATTCACCCCGGGGCGGTGGCGACGGAGTTTTCGCAGGTGGCCGGATATCCCGAGCAGGAAATTCGGGCGTTTGCTTCGAGCGTTTTGCCGCTGCATCCCGATGATGTTGCAGAAGCTGCCCTTTATGCACTAGAGCAGCCGGAGCATGTCAATATTCCAGAGTTGACCATTATGCCTTCGAGGCAGGTCCAGCGGTTCAAATAGAGCGATATTTATTCTGACACAAACCGGGTGACCGGGTATGGTCATCGCCGATGCCGGGTATGGCGGCGAGAGGGCTCGTGCCTTCGCTTGACCATAACCTGCTCAAATGGGTGAGCATGAACCAAAGCGCGAGCTACGGGGGGGAATAACCCTTGCACTCGCGCTTTTTTATACTAATGATGAAGCGTGACTGTCCAATAAAGTTTAAAACCACTTTGGGACAGCTCCATTTACTATAGAGGAGACCATATCCCGTAACATTTTGGCCCCACGTTCGCTCATCCAGTCATCGTGAGCACAGCTATAGTGTAATGACGTACAGACCTAGCGGCGTAGTTGCGCTACCTGCAACCATGAAGCTGAGAGAATAGCTGGATCTGCCGGGGGGAACGCTGATATCAGCTAATCGGCATACCTTGGTATTATCTCGTAGCAAAGGGATACCATATACACGATCATCCACGCGTACAGCCCCGGCGAACGCGCCCCCACGTGGATTCGCGTAGATTCTGACGATACGTACCTCGTCACTGTCGTTAACGATGGGAATGGTCGCGTTGTATATGGTTCCGAATTGTCCGCGATTATCTAGCGCAGGCCCCAGCTCGCTGCGTGCCCCGGTAAACAGCAGATCGGCAGGAGCCTCACCGTTCAGCTTTTTGGTGGCACACGCCCGATAGTTTGCGCTCTGTCCCACCACGTACTCTGGCATCCGCGCATTCGTTTCGGAAAAGGACCACACCCCTCGTGGATGCGCCTGTGGTGGAGGTACGGGAGGAAGCGCATCCATATGAATCTGGCGCAGATCGGTCTGCGTGTCCTTGCTGATCACGGTGCGAATCACATAATCCAGCGTACCGTGGCCTTCAGCAAATTCTACGGTAAGGTCATAGATGAATCCGGCCAGCGATCCCTCGGGCAGCTCAAATTCCTCCAGCAGAGCGGTGCCTTTGCCGAATTTATGACGGTCTGCTGGCCTCACACGTTCCATCGTACCCGCCAAACAGCTTTTGGCAATAGACTGCCCGACATCAATAATCCAGTTGCCGTCCTCAGGCACAATCTTAAGAGCGCGTTCAATATGGCGTACTTCCAGTTTAGCAGCGCTCCTGTTCTCTACAGTGATGCCCAGTTTAACAGGGCTGTCGATTTTGTTATAATGCCAGCCGAAAATGCGATGTTTGACTGTTCGGGTTGTCGAGCGAACCATGTCATGCCACAGGGTGGCTTGCTCGGTAGGTACCGTCACATGGGTAAGCGTCTCCGGGTTATCGCTAAGCATCAGGCGGCGTGTTCCGCCCTCAGTGGCTGACTCCACATCCACATGGATGTTGGGCGGGATCACGGCAGTTTCCACAATCAGATCCTTTGGCTCCTTGGATCGATGGTTCATGTAAATTCCTCCTTTTATTCAAAAGTGGCACCGCTTTGGGTACATGTATATGGGCAGTTCATAAATATAGGTAACGCCAGATCCATTTATACAACCTGTTTTACAAAATATTTTTTTAAAATAAACCTCCGCAGATTATAGCGGATCTGCTAATGCGTCGAAGCAAGCTTACAAGACTCTTGTTCCCAATCACCAACGATTCGCAGCCAGGTATTGCGTGTATGTTAAGAGCATAAGCTATTGGATGTACAGAGAAGCTACAGGAGGGAAACATGCCTAAAAAAATATGGTGGAAGGAAGCCGTTGTATATCAGATTTACCCGATCAGTTTTCAGGATTCTGACGGAGACGGTAAAGGGGACTTGCGAGGCATTTTGTCCAGGTTGGATTATTTGTGTGAACTGGGTATTGATGTTATCTGGATTTGTCCGGTATATAAATCGCCCAATCACGATAATGGATATGATATTAGCGATTATTATGCCATTATGGATGAGTTTGGAACAATGGAGGATTTTGATGAACTGCTTCACCAGGCGCATGAACGAGGTATCAAAATCATGATGGATTTGGTATTAAACCATACATCGGATGAGCATCCGTGGTTTACGGAGTCACGCTCGTCCAAGGATAATCCGAAGCGGGACTACTACATATGGCGAACAGGCAAAAATGGCGGATATCCGAACAACTGGGAATCGTATTTTTCTGGCTCAGTGTGGAAATATGACAAGCTTACAGACGAATATTACATGCATCTATATTCCGAGCATCAGCCGGATCTGAACTGGGAAAATGAAGAGATGGTGGGCGAGCTCTACCGCATGGTGGAATGGTGGCTGAAAAAGGGAGTCGATGGCTTCCGTTTTGACGCTATTGCCCATATTGTCAAAGCCGAAGGGCTGCCGGATGCCGATAATCCCGACAAACGAACCTTGGTACGGGCTTATCAGCTCTTTTCCAATCTGGAACAGGTACATGTGCTTCTACGGATGCTGAATGAAAAGGTGCTGGAATGTTATCCCTTAATGACAGTTGGCGAAACGTCTGGCTTAGGACCGGAACAGGCGCTTGATTATGTGGGAGACCAGCGGCATGAATTGAATATGGTCTTCCAGTTTGAACACATGTTTATTGATGCACAAGGGCTAGGGACGGAAAAATGGAAATCCAAGCCATGGACGCTGGTGGAGCTGAAAAAAATAATGAGCAGTTGGCAGACAGTGCTTCATCAGGAAGGATGGAATGCCAATTATCTCAACAATCATGATCAACCTCGGGCTCTCTCCAGATTTGCGAATGATGGACAATATCGTGTGGAATCCGCCAAAATGCTGGCAACCTTCACACATATGCTTGAGGGTACGCCTTATATTTATCAGGGTGAGGAAATTGGGATGACGAATATTGCATTCCCGTCGATTGATGATTATCGGGATGTGGAAACGTTAAACTATTATGAGCAGCAACGAAAGATTGGTGAGCCGGAGGAGCAGATTATGGCGGCAATCTGGCGAAAAAGCCGGGATAATGCACGCACTCCTATGCAGTGGGATGCTGGTCCTGCGGCCGGATTTACCGATGGAGAGCCGTGGATGAAGATTAACGATAACTACACACACATTAATGCAGAGGCTGAAAGAAATAATCCAGGCTCGATTTTCCACTATTATCGTAAGTTGATTGCTCTGCGCAAACAACATGAGGTCATAGTCTATGGCGAATACAAGCTTCTGTTGCCACTGGATACAGAGCTGTATGTATTCACTCGTATGTTGGGAAAAGAGCGTTTGCTGGTCATTTTGAATTTCTTTGACCGTGATCCGGTGTTCCACTGGCCCGAAGGTGAGGAGCTTCCTGCCGCCAAGGCGGAACTACTTCTCTCCAACTACGAACCGGTACAAGGGGAACAACTGCATGCCTTGAAGCTGCGGCCTTATGAAGCCAGAGTGTATAAGCTAACCATGCATTAGGCTTTGCTATCTTTAGAATGGTAAAAGGAAGGGAAGGCCCATAGAGCCTTCCCTTCCTTGGAGTAAACTAAAAAGCCCAATCCACACTGGCTACCATGGGCAGGTGTGGATCGGGCTCATTATGATATGGTCTCATTAAATGTAGTTACTTTTTAGTGATAATGTTTCACCTTAAGGTCGTCTAGACTTTTAAACTCATACCCTTGCTTGCGAGCCTCGTCGATGATAGAAGCAAGCGCCTCGGCATTATCCTTGGATACGGAATGGAGCAAAATGACCGCTCCAGGGTGGAGCTGCTGCATGACTTGACGATAGGCATAGTCCGTTCCTTGCTGAATTTTTGTGTCCCAGTCCTTGTAAGCCACAGACCAGAATACGCTCGTATATCCGGCTTCTCGACAGGAAGCCAATGCTTTTTCACTAAAAATGCCGCGAGGCGGCCGGACATATTTCATTTCTTTTTGCCCGGTTAGCTCTGCCGATGCATTTCGTACCCGATCCAGCTCAGACCGGATCTCTGCCGAAGAAATGGTGCTCATATCAGGATGGCTCCATGAATGGTTGCCGATAATATGGCCCTCACTCGCCATGCGTCGCATCAAAGCTGGCTGGTCTTTTACAAAATGCCCCGTCACAAAGAAGGCGGCCGGAACCTTTTTGGCCTTCAATACATCCAGCACTTTCGGAGTATACCCATTCTCATAGCCGTTGTCGAAAGTGAGAAATAATTCTTTTTTAGTCGTATCCCCCAGAAAGATGCCATCTTGTCTTTCGATCAGGTGCATAAAGCCTTCTTGTGCGATGGAAGGCAGCTCCCCTCCTTTACTTTTTTTAAACCCAAAATGATAAGGCTGTCCGTCAACAGTCTGAGTAGCCCATGCGGGTTCCGCCGTAACTGCCAACATACCCGTTACTGCAATGCATAGCCACAAGGTAAATATTCGCTTCATCTATTTTCCTCCGCTTTCGTCCCGTTCGGGTAAGGTGTGTATGCTTCGACATATTTCATACCATCTGCAATATCGTACTGATTTATGCAAGGACATGCTTTGACCGAATGTAAAACTCATATTGACATGAATATTAAATCGAAGTAGTATACTTTATAAAACTCACTAGAATACTCGGATTTAATTCGATCGTTTATGCCGAAGAAAAGCATCAGCTCAGAATATCCTACATACTTGTAAGAACGGAAGGAGTTAGGACTCATGATTGAACTTAGGAATGTATCTAAAACCTACGTGAGAAAAGGCCTAAGTATTGAAGCGTTAAAAAATATAAATATCAAAGTGGATAAAGGGGACATCTTCGGATTTATCGGATTCAGTGGCGCAGGGAAAAGTACGCTAATCCGTCTGGTCAATCGTCTTGAGAAAGTAACCAGCGGAGAGGTTCTTGTTGAAGGGGAGCAGTTAAATACCTATTCGACCTCTGGACTGCGGAAGGTAAGGAAAAAGATTGGAATGATTTTTCAGCATTTTAATCTGCTGGAATCAAAAACGGTGTTCGACAACATTGCAATTCCGTTGGTGCTGCTTAAGCGCAACAAACGCGAAATAGAGGGGCGTGTGAAAGAGCTTTTGGCGTTCATAGGATTGTCGGACAAGGCGAACAGCTATCCCAACGAGCTTTCCGGCGGACAAAAGCAACGTGTCGGGATTGCACGGGCGCTTGCGAGCAACCCGTCCATTTTGCTCTGTGATGAGGCGACCTCGGCACTTGATCCGCAGACCACGCAGTCTATTCTCGACTTGCTTCGCAAAATCAACAAGGAATACAAGATCACCATATTGATCATTACCCATGAGATGTCGGTGATTCAGCGAATTTGCAACAAGGTTGCCGTAATGGAAAAAGGGGAAATCATCGAGCAGGGCAATGTCCTGGAGGTATTCGGACAGCCGCAGCACCCAACGACGCAGAGCTTTGTACGCACGGTCATTCACGATGCAGTACCCGAGAGTGTGCTACAAACGTTCGAACAGCAAGAATCACAGCGGATTTACAAGCTGGAATTTATAGGACAGGTTGCTTCTGATCCGGTGGTTCATGAATTAATTCGGCAGCATGATATCCATGTGAACATTTTGTTTGCCAATATGACGGAGATTCAAGAAACGACGATTGGCTATATGACAATCCAACTGCGTGGTGGGCAGCATTCCATTCAGCAGGCTGTTGATTTTATCAAGAGCAAAGGAGTCCACATTCAGGAGGTAGAGAGTCTATGATGATTACAGGAACCACGATAACCTGGGATCAACTGTGGGAAGCTTTGTATGAATCCGTGCTCATGGTCAGCATATCCTTATTCATTGGCGCCCTGATCGGTATCCCTATCGGTATTTTACTCGTCATCACACGCCCGGGCGGAATTCTGGAGAACAAATGGCTGCACAATATTTTGAATCCGATCATTAACATTGTTCGTTCCTTACCGTTTATTATCTTGCTGATTGCGATCATTCCGTTAACCCGTCTGATTGTGCATACATCCATTGGGACCAGCGCGGCAATTGTCCCCTTGATTATATATATTGCGCCATATATCGGAAGGCTGGTCGAAAACTCGCTGTTGGAGGTGAATCCGGGGATATTGGAGGCAGCAGATGCGATGGGGGCGACCCCGTTCCAGGTCATTCGATACTTTTTGCTTCCTGAGGCATTCAGTTCTCTGATTTTGTCGTTAACGACAGCAGCCATTGGTCTGATTGGTGCTACTGCTATGGCTGGTGCGGTCGGCGGAGGCGGAATTGGCGATCTGGCGATCGCATATGGCTATCAACGTTTTGATACGCTGGTTATGCTGATTACCGTCATCATTCTAGTCTTGTTTGTACAAGGTGTTCAGTCCTTGGGGAACCTATTGTCCCGTAAAGCACGCAGGGGTTAAATTAGATGTTTTTTTTCACCTATTGTCTGTTCATAGCTTGTAATTTTATAATCCATGCGTTCCAATACGTTGTTCATATCTTTCATTTTTGCAATGAGCTGCTTGCGCTGCTCTATTAGGAGTTCTTTTCTCGCATACATTTAATATATTCAACCCATCTGCAATCTTCTTCCGTGTAATCTCTGATGCCACTTTTATTACGGTTCACACGCGGAATAAGTCCGATGCGTTCATAATAGCGGAGTGTATCCTGAGATAGTTCGAATTTTTTGCTTACTTCTGCGATCAACATGCAGACTTCACCTCCTGATTTCTGATCAAGAAACGCCCTATGTAAATGGATAGGGCGTTCTTGTCGTTTCTTATTTCGAAACTGTCATTTCCTCCATATTTACTGGGCGCCAACTACCGGATGAGGAACATACGGCTCTTCCAGCAATGCGATTTCTTCAGGTGTTAACGTAATCGAAAGAGCAGCTACTGCATCTTCAAGATGAGACGTTTTCGTAGCACCGATAATCGGAGCTGTTACCGGTTCTTTCTGTAGCAACCAGGAAAGTGCGATTTGAACGCGTGGAACTCCACGTTTTTCTGCGATGGCCGCAACCTGCTCCACGATCAATCGATCGGTATCTGCAGTCGCATCGTATTTAGATTTCGCCACTTGATCGGTTTCGGAACGATGTGTTGTTTCCTGCGCATCACGCGTCAATCTTCCACCTGCAAGCGGGCTGTATGGAATCACACCGATTTTTTCTTCCTTACAAAGCGGCAGCATCTCTCTCTCCTCTTCACGATATAAGAGGTTTAAATGATTTTGCATCGATACAAACCGGGTCCATCCATTCTTCTCAGCTATATGCAAAGCCTTTAGAAACTGCCATGCGTACATGGCAGAAGCTCCGATATATCTTGCCTTCCCAGCCTTCACCACATCATGTAATGCTTCCATCGTCTCTTCAATAGGGGTAGTGTAATCCCAGCGATGAATTTGGTACAGATCCACATAATCTGTCCCCAGTCGCTTAAGGCTCTTATCGATTTCACTCATAATAGCCTTTCGAGAAAGTCCCGCACCATTGGGGCCTTGATGCATACGGAAATGAACCTTCGTTGCAAGGACAATTTCATCTCGATTCGCAAAATCTTTTAAAGCCCGTCCGACGATTTCTTCGCTAGTTCCGTCTGAATATACATTCGCGGTATCAAAAAAATTGATGCCTAGCTCCAGGGCCTTTTTTATAATGGGACGACTGCGCTCTTCATCTAATATCCATGGATGAATCCATCGTTCTGCAACCCCAAAGCCCATACACCCAAGACAAAGCCGGGATACATCCAAGCCGGTATTTCCAAGTTTCATATAGTCCATTTGATTATACCTCTCTTTCCTAGATATTGTTTTCTTCAAATGTTCTACTCCAGCTACTTACACCGGATATTATTACATTTGGAGTTCACTCCAAGTCAAGCGATTTTGTTGCGTGATGCCTTCATATAGGACTAATTGTTCAGAATCGGTTCAGTGGGGTTTCGTATAATTCTCTTAGCATAGTTCCTTGGTTGCATAATCCGTAGAACTAAACATGACTAAAGACTTTGATAAAACAGGATATATGCCAATAAATAGCATCTAGGAGTGGAAATGTTGAAACTTAAAAATCGAAATAAATGGATTGCATCTGCGATGGTATTGGGGATTGCTTCAGGCTCCATCGTATCTTTGCCTTGGCTGGGGGGCGCTCAGACTGCTTATGCAGCGACAGCAGATACACAAAGTGAAACTGGATTTGTAGCACAAGCTCGTACTTTGGGTTTGATGACAGGTGGTAATCAGGGCGATTTTATGGCACAAAAGAATTTGACCCGCGCTGAAGCGGCCAAAATTTTGTGCGGTCTGTTCCAGTTGGAAGTTAACAATCAGCCGCAGACTTCCTTTATGGATGTATCGTCCGATGCATGGGGCGCTCCCTATATTGAGGCCGTACGTGCAGCCGGGTATATGACAGGTAACGGAGAACTCTTCCGTCCGGGGGATGCCATTACCAAGGAAGAACTGATTGTTTCGCTCGTACGTGCAATGCACTTGCAGGATACAAGTACTGCGGATGCACAGCAAAATGCAGTTCAGGTTGCCCGCTCCTACGGTCTGTTATCAGAGAATGCTTCTGCAACGGATTTGAAAAATCCATTGAACCGGGAGAGTGGTGCAGAAGTATTCGTCAGCCTGCTGGATCATCCGGTAGGAGAAGTGAAATCAGAGGGCAATACCGTTCGAATCGGAAATATCCCGTACCAGTTGGAAGGATCTTTGCAAGGCTTGTTTGGTGAAAATAACAAAGCTGTATTAAAAGGGGCAAAAATCGATCTTAACCGTAATTTGCGTACACTCACAGGTGTAAATAAGCTGGAAATTAACGCAGACGGTGGTGTATTTGACGGTAAGGGTGTGTCTTTTGATGGACGCCTGATCGTCAATGGTTCGGTAACCTTGAAAAACATGTCCTCCACAGGCGTATTAGAAATCAAAGGCTCAGGGACCCAGCCTGTATCGGCCATTTTGGAAAATACGACATGGTCCGGTGTAGAACTGGGCTCCAAGGATGCCAAACTGACTGCAACCGGGACGACAAAGATTGACAACCTTACGCTGAAAAATGATGCATCGATCGGGACCGAGGGGGATGCAGCGATTAGTCGTGTTTCATTGCAACAGGGACTAGGCAAGCTGTTGGTGAGCGGAAGTATTGGTTTGCTGGATGCATCACAATATGTGGGTGTTCCTTTTATCACACTGGCCAAGGGGGCTGCAATCAACCAGCTCAATCTGCCGGAACAAAAACAGCCGCAGGATGTTATTGTTAACTATAATGCGATGAAGGAAGCTGTTAGTCTCGTAAATGGTACGAAGAACTCATCCTCTGTTGGATCGGTTGTCACGGACACAGATAGCAAAGATAAGAAAAAACGTGACAGTGATATCGTCAGTATAGACCGCAGTCAGTTGGAGACGGAAGTCCATGCAGCCAAAGAACTGTTGGAGCGTGCAGGTGAGGGTGGACTGGATCAGGCGCTTTACACGGTCGCAGCGAAGGAAAACCTGTCCATAGCAATCAATCAGGCTATGCTGGTACTGAACAATACGGCAGCTACACAGGCAGAAGTAGATCAAGCGCTCAGCACATTGAAACAGGATGTTTCTGTGTACACAACCTCAGCCACAGAGCCGGTGATTGGAACACAGGAATTAACTAGACTGGTTCAGTTAGCTTCGACTACCCTTGAACAAAACCGAATGGTTGGTGATGAATTTCCACCTCTTTGGGACGACTCACTAAGTCAAGCGATTCAATTTGGCAACAATGTGTTGGAAGGAAATGCGCCTCAAAATATTGTGGATCGGGAAGCAGAAAGCTTGCGTCGAGTAATAAAGGTATACAAAGCATCAGTAAAACTCAGAGATGCCTATCTGCATTTTGTCGATGTAACGGATCGTGTGGATAATTTGAAAACAGATAAAGCGCGTTACAAGTCCTTAGTAAGAGAAGGATCAAATGTATATGTGAATCCATTGGCTACAACTGAGCAGTTGGAAGAATGGACACAAAAAATAGATCTTGCTACAGAATCATTCTTGGCACTGCAAGCAGCGGACTTCTCGGTGCTTAAGAATACTTTACAAGAAGCGCAGGTTATCTACGATCAGAATGGTTCTCAAAATGCTGAACTAGATAACTTGATTCAGGAATATACAGAGAAGATGCACACTGCTATGACCCAGCAGGACGTATTGAACTTGAACATGGAGCTGAGTCAAAGGCTTACGGAGTTCACTGTGCCATTGCCTGCTACAACTCGGGAAAAACTGCAGCAGCTGGTTCAAGATATTCAACTAAAACTGCTGTCTAACCCTGTGGCTCGTAATTACTTGAATACGGAAATGCTGTCTTTAGAGCAACAAACAGGACAAGCCAACTTTGCACTCATTATGCCATTTACTCCTGAGGAGCAATTGGTCATCTCTTATAATCAATTAAGTCAGGCTAAAGGGACCTATCTTGAAAAATATAACGAGAAAAGACTACAATTGAGAGACAAAGTCATTGAAATGCAGACTTCGATCAATGGAATTTTGCTGCAAAATTCAGGCGCATTAAGCGCTGAGGCTCAGCAAGCCTTGTCTTCTGCTTCAGAGCATGCCTCTACTTTCTTAGGCTTGTCCAGCTTTGAATTACAAGACGTTGTTCCTGTATATGAGGAGCTGCAACAAGTACAGAGCCAGTATGCTGCACCTATAACGGTGGATACTACGTTGTTGAATCACAATATCAATTTGGCCAATAATGAAATTTTGACGTTCGGCCGTCATTATACGGAACAAGATAACGAAGAACTTCAAGGGCAGATTAATCTGGCAAACCTTGTGCTTAATAATCCGGATAGCACACAGGTACAGGTAGACCAAGCTAATACGGATCTGATTACAGCGTTTGCGAACTACCAATTCAAATGGATCGTAACTGATCTTGATATCAATGAGCTTAAGAACATTGCGAACAATCTGCTTACAGTAAATGGTACAGATCCTACGACGGTCTACTTTCACAGAGTAGTGGATGCATTCAATCGTTTGGACCAGTATTTGCCTATGCCAGAACTTAAGAAAAATTACATGGATCTGGAAGATGCGATTCAGGAGTATAAAGATTTTGTAGCCAGCCAGCAACAAAACAGCGGAACAGGAAGCAGTGACAGTAACGGTCGACCAACGCCGCCGAGCGATAGCGACGGAACAGGAAGCAGCGACAGCAGCAGTGGAGCAACACCGCCGAGCGATAGCAACGGAACAGGAAGCGGCGACAGTAGCAGTGGACCAACACCGCCAAGCGATAACAGCGGAACAGGAAGCGGCGATAGCAACGGTGGAGCAACACCGCCGAGCGATAGCAACGGAACAGGAAGCGGTGACAGCAGCAGTGGAGCAACACCGCCAAGCGATAGCAGTGGAACAGGAAGCGGTGACAGCAGTGGTGGAACAACGCCACCGAGCGATAACAGTGGAGACGATTCAAGCTCGATTCCTGGCGGTAGTATTGATGACGTTATGATTCCTTAATAAGGGAAATGCAGGAAGTACAAGGGTGTATAGAAGGGGACGATTCCGCACAGATTTTTGTCTGCGGCGGGCGTCCCTTTTTGCATGGGCAGCGCTTCTAATACAGCTGGGTAGAATAACCGATACTAGAAGATAGATGATATTGAAAAGAGCGGAGAATTTATGAAAAAACAGGGTGTTTTATTTTTTATTATACTTCTGCTTGCGGTTGCGTTGCCGGTGTATCCGTTAGTGTCGGGTGTTTTATCCGGGAACAGTCATTGGAAAGCTCACAACGGCGTTATTGATTTGCGTAATTGGGACCCCAAAAAGGAAGGCCCTGTACAGCTGGGAGGGGAATGGGAATTTTATCCCAATCAGCTTGTGCAACCTCCATCCTTTCATGGAATACAAGATAAGGATTGGGAAAATCATCAGAGTTCTTCAGAGTTGGGGATGGAAACGAGATCTCCTGCCAAGATTGTGGATGTGCCTGGTAGATGGAATCAGTGGATGCCTGAGGGACAGGCGACGGGATATGGCACCTACCATGTCCGTCTACTGTTACCTGAAAAAGTGGAAAATCTGTATGGCATCCATATGCAAAATATTCGCAGCTCCAGCCGAGTATGGATTGACGGAGCAGAGGTGGGGGCGAGTGGTATTCCCTCTGTTTCAGCCGACAAGGGCGAGCAGGGCAATGCTCCCTATGTTGGATTTGCAGCGGTAGATGGACATTCGGCTGATATTACCGTGCATGTAGCTAATTATAGCTATTCCTCCGGTGGGATCATTTATCCGCTGTTGTTTGGGGATTATGCCAGTATTACGCATAGCCGGGAAGTAGCGATGGCGGAGGACACCGTACTGGTAGCAGGATTTTTTATCCCTACCGTATTTTTTATCATGCTGTACCTTTTACGTAAAAAAGAGAAGGCACTGCTTTACTTAGCATGCTCTTGCATCGCGGCATTATTTTACATTCTGACACATGGAGAGAAGCTGCTAGCCTGGGGAATACCAGATTTACCTTATGAATGGATACTAAAAATACAGTCGTTCTCTTCAACGCTGTTCTACTATTTTCTGATCCGCTATGTTCATCTTTCGACGCAGATTGTTATGAATCGGATCGTGCTGCGCTTCTATCATATTACAACCGCACTGATGCTGGGTATGGGGCTATTTTTGCCTACATTGGTACTCTCATCCTTTGAATTGTTTATTCTTCTTTTTGGTGTAGTCAGTGTGGGATACGTGTTACTAATCTTGATTCGTGGGCTTCTTCAACAGACGGATGACGCTGCACTGCTAGTCATTAGTATTATGAGCATTCTTATGATTGTAGTGACTAGTTTTGTGTATATTCTGGGCTGGGGAGATGTACGTGGGGTGACAGCCTATGAAATGCTCATATTCGTATTGGCTCAAACGCTGCTGCTGGCCAAACGTTTTGTACATTCGTTTATGGAGGTTGAGAACCTGTCACGACGATTGCTCACACTGGATGGGTTGAAAAACGAATTTCTGGCGAACACGTCACATGAACTGCGCACTCCTCTGCATGGAATTATTAATATCGCTCAATCCATGCTAGACCGCTACGGGACACAATTCAATGAGCCGCAAAAGCACAATTTGGCCTTGATTGCGAATGTAGGACGCAGACTTTCTTATTTAATTAACGATATTCTGGATTTTTCTAATTTGAAAAATGGCAGATTAGCCTTAAATCGTCGGCCTGTCAATGTACAGGCAGCTGTGAATTCCGTGCTTGAGGTATTGGGGCATACGGTGGGTAAGAAAAAGCTTCAATTCGTCAAAGAATGGCCCAGTTCGTTGCCCAAAGTAGATGCGGATGAGGATCGGCTGATTCAGATTTTATACAATTTGTTGGGTAATGCGGTGAAATTTACGGAGGAAGGCAAAATCGTAATCTCTGCCAAAGCGGGGACCCGTGAAATGGAAATCAGTATAAAGGATACCGGCTCCGGTATTGCCCAGGAGCATCTTTCGCATATATTTGAACCTTTTAACCGAGGGGCGAATGCTGAGGATGAAGGATACAGTGGGACAGGGCTTGGATTAGGCATAGTCCGTCGTCTGGTGGAACTGCATGGGGGTCATATCCGGGTAGAATCTAGATTAGGTAAGGGTTCGACCTTTTATTTTATACTGCCCTTGGCGCAGACCGGAACGTTGGGACATGAAGCTCAAAAAGATGTTTCGCCTGCGGTTATATTGCAGCCTGGCGTGACGTCGGGTCAGAATGTGATTCCGCATGAAGAGGATGCACTGGAGCGAGTCCAGACTGTCCCTTACAAAGTGCTGGCTGTAGATGACGACGAGGTTAACCTTCGGGTGCTGGAGGAACTATTATATGCCACAGGTTGTAGCGTGGTGGCTGTGGATCATGCCGAGGAGGCACTTCACATGCTGAATGGCCGTACCCGATTTGACCTGGTCATTACGGACTGGATGATGCCGGAAATGTCCGGTATTGAGCTGTGCCGACGGATAAGGGAACGGTATTCCCTGTCCGAGCTACCGGTGTTGCTCCTGACGGCACGCGATCTGCCCGGCGATATCCGCGCAGGTTTTATGGCCGGAGCGAATGATTTTCTACGTAAGCCTGTTGATGCTGAGGAATTAAAGGCACGTGTGCGCACGCTGCTGAACATGCGCCATTCAGCGGAGGAAGCGGTGCGTTCTGAAATGGCCTTTTTACAGGCACAAATCAAGCCGCATTTTCTGTACAATGCCTTGAATGTCATTGTTTCCACCGTAGCCGTAGACCCGGACAAAGCAGCGGAGCTGCTCATGGAGCTAAGCCAGTATTTGCGGGGGAGCTTTGATTTTCAGAACAGGGAGAATACGGTACCGTTATCCAAGGAGCTGGAATTGGTAGAATCGTATGTGGCACTGGAAAAAGCACGATTTGAAGAACGTTTGCAGGTAACCGTAGAGGTAGGGAGGAACATCCGGTCGCTCATCCCGCCGTTAAGTATTCAACCCATCGTGGAAAATGCGATACGGCATGGTGTGATGCAACGGGCAACAGGTGGAACCGTGCGAGTGGTTGTGCAGGAGGATGGAACCGATTTTGTGGTCAGCGTGACCGATGACGGCGTAGGGATTCCACCGGAGCGACTGGAACAACTGCTGTCGGATGATCATATATCTTCCAGCGTGGGACTGCGTAATATCCATCGCCGTCTTATCCATATGTATGGAGAAGGACTGCGGATTGAAAGTAATCCTATGCAAGGGACGACGGTAAGCTTCCGTGTGCCGGAAACGATTTCGCCCCGGAATACCGATGAATAAAAAAAGTACAGTACATTCGTCGGAAAAGCTAATGTCACGCCCGCGACGATACGATATATAAAATATAAGAGATTAAAATTCGTAAGGATAAAGCAGATAGCATGTAGATAGAGCATCATGATGGATGGTTGCAGCAGGAAGGGAGCACGGACACAAATGAAGGCGATTTTGATTGATGATGAGAGGTCGGCATTAACCTACTTGGAACGGTTGCTGGAGGCGGACGGACGGTTAACGGTAATGGGGAAATATACGTCTGCACAAGCGGGGCTGGATCATCTGGCGTCAGAACGTGCGGATATTGTTTTTATAGATATCGGAATGCCAGAGATGAACGGTCTGGAGGCCGCCGAGTGGATTCAACAGCTGGATTCCCATATTCATATCGTCTTTGTGACCGCGTACTCGGAATATGCTATTGAAGCGTTCGAGCTGCAAGCACTGGATTACTTGTTAAAGCCTGTTCATGCCCGGCGGCTATCCAAAACGATAGATCGGATTGCAGCCACGCTGGCTGATTCCCGTTCTTCCAGCAAGGGAATTGCGGGAGAGCAATCCCCCAAGGTACGTTGTTTTCAAAAGCTTGAAATTTTGGAGGTTGGACAGGAAGCAGTAGGAGCGAAACCACTCAAATGGCGCACATTAAAGTCACAGGAGCTATTTTCCTTTTTACTACACCATGAAGGGGAATGGGTGAGCAAAGAACAATTGCTGGATGCGCTGTGGCCTGAATATCATTTGGACAAGGCTGTTGTTCACCTGCACACGTCCATTTATCAAATTCGCAAGGCGTTGAAAGAACGGATGCAAGATACGAAGCTGGAATACAATCTGGATCGCTACCGCTTGAACCGCAATGGCTGGATTACAGATGTGGAGCTATTCGAGCGGGGAATATCCGAATGGGCTGCATCCGGTAGCGGCGGTACGCCGCGTATTGATAGCCTGTTGGCTCTATACCGTGGCAACTACCTGGAGGAGCACGATTACCCGTGGGCGTATGCAAAAAGGGAGAAGCTGCGCAGTATGTATCTGGCATGTGCTTCTGAGCTGGCGAGAGAAGAGCTTCGCTCAGGTCGTACCCGGCAGTCTGTTCAGCGCTTGCTCAGCCTACAGCAGCGGGAGCCGTACTCAGACGATATCTGCAGTCTGCTGCTGACCGCCTATGCCCAACTGGGCGATTATACCGCTGCGCAAAAGCATTATGAAAGCTTCGTCAGAATATTGGAAGATGAGTTGGGTATTGAACCGCAGCAGGTGACGCATCAGTTATACGTGCAATTAAAAACACAGACGCTACCTGCGTAAACGGCTGTACTGGCTCAGGTCGTATGAATAGGCCAACCGGAGATTACTGGTTGGCCTATTCTATTGGAGATTCTACGAGGGAGGCAGCCGGGAGAATGTGATAGCGCTGCTTTTTAGTTTTCACAACCGTTTGCTGAAGCTTTAATACACTTTTCTCCTGGCGGAGGATAAATACCCCAATTCTTCACGGTATTTGGCTACCGTTCTGCGTGACAGCTCTAGTCCTTCCTTTGCCATCCGCTCTGTGATTGCCTGATCTGAAAATGGTTTTTGCTTCTCTTCACTGTCGATGATCTGCTTTATCCGCATTTTTGCGCTCTCTGATGAAGTAGCATCTCCGTCTTTCGATCCTAGGGCGGAGGTGAAGAAATATTTGAGTTCAAACAATCCACGGGGCGTCTGCATGTATTTATTACTGACCGCCCGGCTGATCGTGGATTCATGCAGGCCGGTTATTCCAGCAATCTCCTTTTGGGTCATCGATTTCAGATGATAAACGCCATGCTCAAAAAACTCCCGCTGCCTATCAACAATAGCCTGGGCCACACGCATCAGGGTCAGGCGGCGCTGCTCAAGGCTATGAATAAGCCATAATGCTGTATTCATCTTCTCACGAAGAAATCGTTTCTCTTCCTCCATTGCCGGCTTTCGAAGCATACTTTGGTAAAAAGGATTAATCCCGACGCGTGGGACTGTGATATCATTAACTGTCACAACGTAGTCGTTTTTGGATTTCTCCACTGAGATATCTGCTATATGATACTGGCGTTCATATGGAGCAAATGCCGCTCCCGGACAAGGATTCAGCTTGCGTATCTGATCGGTCATTTGTTGTACCATGTGAATGTCGATCCCTAGAGCATCCGCGATTTTTTGTATGCGGTTACATGAAAGATTGACCATGTGATGTCGCACGATTTCTTCCAGGTAAACATCATCATTCCCGGCATATCGCAGCTGCAAAAGAAGACATTCCTCCAGACTGCGGGCAGCGATTCCTGCCGGTTCAAAGCCTTGGATCAGGGCAAGTATATTTTCAACCTCATCGGTGGGGACGTCAAGTATTCCGGCAGCTGTATTTACATCCAGCTCAAGGTAGCCTTTTTCATTTAAATTCCCAATTAGAAACATGCCAATCATCTGTTGTAGTTTGGATAGCCCGCGGACCATCCCAAGCTGCGCTTTGAGATGTCTATATAAATTATCTGCGGGATTAGAGACAAAGTCCAGAAGGTCTACCGGATTATCATTTTTTCGTAGCGAATATTCTTCTTCTGTGTTGATTCTTTCGATGGACATATCGATCTCTGCCAAGTCAATGATCGGATTTTCATTTGCTTGCTCATGAAGATATGACATCAGATCGACCGAAGAATATTGAAGAATCGTGATGGCTTGTCGTAATTCTGGAGTCATAGCCAGCCTGAATGTTTGCTCTTGCTGTAATCCGTAGCGCATTATTTTATCTCAGCTCCTTACTGGGAAACAAAAATAACTTTTTATGCAGCTTATTCGTGAAGCTTATGCAATTATACTGCCAACCTTTGATCTTGGAAAAGAAGTGAATGGAATGGGCTGAATTTGAGTTTTGGATAGATTCAATAAAAAGGGTATCAGATTAATGATTAACTTGTCAGTTTATTTTCTTGTAGAGGATTATTTCTTTTTTTATATACTAATTAAATAAGAACTAGTCAGCATGGGGGAATACCGTGAAACGAATTGATGAGATCTTAGAGTATATTGCCAATGGGACAAAGAAACTGTCGGTAGAGGCCTTGCAGGACGGCGGTGGAATTACGGCTGCGGAAATAGCCGATCAACAGAATATGTTAAGAAATAATGTAAGCAAGGAGCTTAATAGCCTACTTCGCGCCGACTTGATTATTAAAATCAAGGGGAGACCCGTCAAGTTTTTGCACAAGCAGGTGATCGAGGAGACCTTTCGGGTTCAGCTTAAAGAGAAACAAATCCAAGTCAACAGTATTCATGAAATATTGCTGCCTGGAGAGCAAGTGGATCCGTTTCACGCCTTAATTGGTTTCATGGGGAGTATGAGGAACCAGGTTGAGCAGGGAAAAGCGGCAATATTATACCCGCCGAAGGGCCTACATACGCTGATTGTGGGACAGACTGGCGTTGGAAAAACAATGTTCGCTAGGTTGATGTATAATTATGGGAAATATATGAAGCGCTTTTCAGAGCAAGCACCGTTTATCGTATTTAACTGCGCTGATTATTACAATAACCCTCAGCTGCTACTTTCCCACATTTTTGGTCATGTAAAAGGAGCATTTACCGGGGCTGATCGGGAGAAAGAGGGACTGGTCGAGAAAGCGGATGGGGGCATTCTGTTTTTGGATGAGATTCATCGGCTGCCCCCAGAAGGCCAAGAAATGATATTTTATTTCATGGACACGAACAGTTACAACAAATTGGGCGAGTCGGAGCGCAAGCGGGAAGCGAATGTGCTGCTCATCGGCGCTACGACCGAAGATCCCGGTTCTTCCATGCTGAAAACCTTTATCAGACGGATACCGATTACGATCAACATTCCTTCCTTGCAAGAGCGAACTGTTGAAGAGAGGTTTTTGATCCTGAAGCATCTCTTTGCAAACGAAGCCCATCGTGTGAACAAGCCTATTAGGGTTGAATTGGAAACTGTAAAAGCACTGATTGGCAGCGTAACCTATGGAAATATCGGTCAGTTGAAATCGAACATTCAGCTTGTGTGTGCCAAAGGATTTTTGAACAGCATACATGAAAATAAGGAAGAGATTGAACTTGATTTTAAAATTTTGCCCGGAAATATCAAGGAAGGTCTATTTAATATGGGGAAGAACCGCAAGGAGATTGCCGAAATGGAGATGGTCAACTCCTCGCTGTATATTACTCCTGAAGGCAGCAAAGGAATGGATGAAGTAGACGCTTTTGAACTGCCGTTCAACTTGTACAAATTGATTGAAGACAAGATAGGGATGCTCAAAGAAGAAGGACTCGACGACAGTTTTATCAATAAGTTTATTACTACAGATGTCAATATTCACATCAAAAGCTTCTATAACCGATTTTATAACATCAAAGGGGGAAGGGAACGGATCCTTAAGATCGTAGGCAGAAATATCCTAGAGTTCGCTGAACAGGTGCAAGAGATGGCTCAAAAAGAATTGAACAGAAATTACAGCGACAGGTTTGTTTATGCCTTCAGTCTTCATTTAAGTGCTTTTTTAAAGCGAATCCGGGAGAAAAAATATGTCAGTAAACAAATCTATGAACCGATGAATGATCAGGATGAAGAATACAGACTGGCACTCATTATCAAGGATTTGATCGAGTCCAAGTTTGAAGTCAGCGTACCCGATGCCGAGACCACCTATGTGGCGATTCTTCTGAAATCGGTAGAAGAGGAGCACCAGGGAAATGTGGGAATCATCGTAGCTGCACATGGCAACAGTACGGCAAGCAGTGTCGTTAGCGTTGTCGACAGCCTGCTGGGGAGCTCAAATATTTGCGCAGTAGACATGCCTTTGGATGTTAGCCCCAGAGAAATCCTGGAAGTTATTGTGGAAAAAGTGAAGGACATTGACAATGGCAGAGGCGTATTGCTGCTGGTTGATATGGGCTCCTTGCTCAATCTTGAAGCAACCATTATGGAACGTGTCGGGATTAAGGTGAAGACTATCGATATGGTTTCAACCCCGCTTGTGTTGGAGGCTGTGCGAAAGGCCAGTATTTTTGATATGAATATAGAGGAAATTTATCAATCTTTGAAGGATTTTCGTGGATATAACACTGGAAATGCTGGAGTGAAAGCGGAAAAGACCAGTAATAAGGTAATCGTGACGGTCTGTTCCTCCGGCAAAGGTGCCGCCGCCAAGCTAAAGGAGTTTGTAGAGAAGGTTGTTTATGACTTAACCGAAGAGAAAATAGTTGTTGTACCGGCAAAGGTCAGGGAATTGGATAAAGTGGTGAAGGATTTACGGGCCAAGCTTACGCTTCTTGCGGTGATTGGGGTTAAGCGGCCAAGCGAGCTCAATGTACCGTTTATCCCTTTGGAAAAACTGATCGAGGCAAGCGGTGAACAGGCATTAAGAGAATTGTTGCTCAACAATCAGTTGCCTGTTATGCATGAACACGGAAGCGTGATCGTAAGAGATCTATGTGAGGATACGCTAAAGGAGTTTATGACTTATTTGAATCCTCACAAAATTTTGGGGATTTTGATGAAATTTATCGAGCAGCTGGAACAGGAACTGGAGGCTGATTTCCATTATGCAAAGAAGGTTCAGCTTGCTGTTCATACGGCTCATGCGCTGGAACGAATGGTCATTGGAGAAGGGCTAGTGTATCAGGAGGATGTATCCTTGCTTGACCAACGATTAATCGATGTGGTGAACCGTTCCTGCAATATATTTGCCTCCAGTATTAACATTAAGCTGACTAATGATGAAAAATATTATATTTGCGAAATCCTAAGCGAAGTATATAACTGTATCCCCAAGTAGTGGCGCAAGTGTATAAAACGATGCTGGATGTGTATTAATCATGCGGATAAGGATAATAAGTAGTTGGTGAGAAAAGGCCAAATTCCCGGAGCAGCCGAGGGTTTGGTCTTTTTTTTTGATAGTTAATCGCATCATACAGAATCTTGGCATGAGACTTGCATATAAGTATAGGCGAAGGATGCAAGGAGGGGGTGAAACAAATGATAGGTGTTATTGTTGGCACTCATGGAAAATTTTCTGAAGAGATCCTAAGATCCACGGAAATGATTTTTGGCCATCTGGAAAATGTGGTGGGTGTAACGTTTGAACCAGGTGAAAGTGTTAACGGACTTGTTGAGAAGTACAAAGCGGCCTTGGAAACAATTGATTGGACGGACGGATTGATTTTTCTCGTCGATTTGTTTGGTGGCAGTCCCTATAATGCGGCCAGTAGGATTGTGGCCAGGTATGAAAAAATGGACATTGTAACAGGGGTAAACCTGCCAATGATCGTAGACCTGCTGACTAATAGAGGGCTGGAGAACGTGGAGAATCTAAGTGATCTGGCCATCCGTGCGGGTCAGGATTCAATGAAGTCTTTTCGTGTCATCCGGGACATACAAACAGAGGAGGAATTATAGGTATGGAAATATCATTTGTTCGTATTGATGACCGTCTAATTCATGGTCAGGTGGCTACTGTGTGGGTGAAGGAAACGAAGTGTAACAAAATTATCGCCGTCAGCAATGAGGTCGCTGCGGATACGCTGCGCAAAACCTTATTGTTACAAGTGGCGCCGCCGGGGATTAAAGCTTATGTTGTCACGATTGCGAAAGCGATTGAAGCTTATAACAATCCTAAATATAACGATTTCAAGACCTTGTTCCTGTTTACCAATCCCACGGATGTACTGCGGGTTGTAGAAGGTGGGGTACCGTTTACATCGGTAAATGTAGGTGGAATGTGCTTCAAAGAAGGCAAAACACAAATTACCGGAGCAGTGTCCGTAGACAAGCAGGATGTAGAGGCATTTTATAAATTGCACGAAAAGGGGATAGAACTGGAGATTAGAAAAGTGGCCAGTGATCCTAAAATTAATTTGATTAACAAGCTCCAAAATGTCCAGTTTTAACAACACGTACGCATAAGAGAGGGGGTCAAACATGAGTGTTTTTGAAATCGTAATGGTCACGCTGGTTGCAGCCATTTGCGGAATGGGCAGTGTTTTGGATGAAGGACAGACTCATCGTCCTATAGTTGCGTGTACACTGATCGGTCTGGTCCTGGGAGATCTCAAAACCGGTATTATTCTAGGCGGTACGCTGGAATTGTTGGCTTTGGGCTGGATGAATGTCGGAGCGTCCATGGCTCCGGATGCGGCTTTGGCCAGTGTAGTCTCAACCATATTGGTTATTGTCGGGCACCAATCGATCGGTGCGGGAATTGCCGTTGCGATTCCGATTGCGGCTGGCGGACAAGTGTTAACTATCTTTGTTAGAACGATTACCGTGTTCTTTCAGCATCTGGCAGATAAATATGCCGAATCTTCAAATTTCAAAGGAATTGAATTATGTCACTTCATAGCCCTCCTTCTTCAGGGATTACGCGTCGCTTTGCCTGCCGTATTGGTGGCTATTGCAGCAGAAACCGGTCTGGTTACGACTTTGCTGGACGCGATCCCGGAGGTCATTACAAAAGGGCTGCAAATTGCTGGGGGATTCATCGTCGTTGTAGGGTATGCCATGGTTATTAACATGATGGCAGCCAAATATTTGATGCCTTTCTTTTTCTTGGGCTTTGTCATCGCAGCATTTACAAGCATCAATCTGGTTGGCTTTGGAATCATGGGGGCGGTTCTGGCTCTGCTGTATATCCAGCTCAATCCTAAATATAGCCAGCGCAAAGATCAAGTGGGTGAAATTGAAGAGCTCTAAAGAAATTCTTAATGAAAGAGTGGGGTACTATGGAAGAAAAAAAGTTGACCAAAAGCGATTTAAACAAAATGTTTTTCCGTTCATGGTTCCTGCTGGGCTCGTTTAACTTTGAGCGTATGCAGTCGATTGGTTTTTGTGTCACCTTGATTCCGGCAATCAAGCGGTTATACAGCAAGAAGGAAGACCAAAAAGAAGCACTAAAGCGGCATTTGGAGTTTTTTAATACTCAACCGTTTATCTCTGCACCGATTATGGGGGTAACGGCCGCTATGGAGGAGCAGAAAGCCAATGGCCAGCCGATTGATAATGCTACCATAAGTGGTGTGAAAGTTGGCTTAATGGGACCTTTGGCTGGAGTAGGAGACCCTATTTTCTGGGGAACATTACGCCCCGTTCTGGCTGCATTAGGAGCTTCCATTGCGTTGTCCGGAAGCGTTATCGGGCCTGTCCTATTTTTCTTGCTTTTTAATGTTATTCGCCTGGCCACTAAGTGGTACGGACTGAAATACGGCTACAAAAAAGGGACGGAGATTGTGTCCGACATGTCCGGAAACCGACTGCAAAAGCTTACGGAATCGGCCTCCATCCTGGGACTATTTGTTATGGGCGCCCTCGTATCCAAATGGACTACTCTGAATATACCACTCGAAGTATCCCGATATACCCGTTCGGATGGAGTAGAGGTTGTTACGACGATACAGATGATTCTGGATCAATTGATACCTGGTCTGTTACCTCTCTTGCTGACTTTTTTATGCATGAGACTGCTCAAAAAGAAAGTAAATGCTATAGCTCTGATTTTTGCTTTATTCGCAATAGGAATTATTGGATACGCTCTTGGTGTATTGGCTTAAGCCAATTTGTAAAGTGATCCGGTCAAGCAGCCGTCTCTGACCGGCAACCTGCCGCTTAACTTGTAAACGCTTTAAATTTTACGGATTAAAATATTCAATTATCTACAAGCGAATCTGCTAGCGTTCAACGATAGTCATGAAAGGCTGCTGGCTTGTTGATAGCTGATATAAGCAATGATTCTATATCATTAATCATTACAGGCTCAATGATGGTTTTAAAGCCACATTGAGCCTGTAAAAGCAGGTTCCGCTCTTTTGCTGTTAGTATGTTCGTTGCAATTTCTTGGAGGAGCTTGCCAGCTCGGGTACTAATAGCCTCTTTTCTCTATGATCTGATATTCGCCGAGACCTGTTTTCTTCAGCGGCATATGCATATAGCATATCTCTCCACAGTTAGGTCATATTGAGAGGTTTATGAAGCCATGAAGACTTAAGGAGGCCACTGCATTGGGAAAAAGGAGACGAACTGGCTTTAAGGGCAAAAGAATTAGGGTGGACGTTAGACAATCTTCTTCAGCTCAAACAGGGCAAGGCGGCAACCCCATTTCTATCAATGCTTCAGACGTTGGGGTAGTAAGAACAGATGTTAAAAACAAATAATCGACTTGGATAGAAGCTCATATTTAACGTAAAAAGACCACCAGGAACAAGTTAACTATCTTGTTACTGGTGGTTTTGCTTTTTTTTTCGTATTCGGCAGGTACTTTCATCAGCATCCGCGTCTACATAGCCTATGCCTTGCTTTGCGTCTTGTTGTCGACTTCTTTTGCAGAGTTGATTGATCGCACAGGCGTTGCCTTCAGCACAGCATATCCGTAAGGAGGAAGCTCGGCATGCAGTCCCTTCGGTCCTACGGACCACTGGCTTTCGCCAGAGGCTAATTGCCATTCCTGCTCAGGAATGTCCAATTCAAAAACGTGATCCTCATCGGAACGATTGAGCAGTACGAGCAGCACTTCTTCCCCGCTGCGGCGCTCGTAGGCAAGTGAGGCACCCTCCGGCTGTGCCTCCAGGAAAGTGATGCTTCCTTGGTCACGGAGGACCGGGTGCCCCTTACGAAGCGCAATCAGCTCGCGGTAAAAGTCGAACAGCTCGTGGTCCTGCTTATCGGCATCCCACTCCATGCACTGGCGGCAGCCTGGATCGGCATCTCCATCCAGGCCGATCTCATCGCCGTAAAAAATGCAGGGTGCGCCCATATACGTGAACTGGAACAAAGCAGCCAGCCGCATCAGTCGCTTGTCGCCCCCGCACAGCGTCAGTAGGCGCGGTGTATCATGGCTATCCAGCAGATTGAAAGCAACCTCGGATGCTTGCTGTGGATAGCGGGCCAGCTGTCGTCCGATGGCGTAGGCAAAGCTTTGGGCATCGGTCACTTTTTTGACGAAAAAATCATTCACCGCGTAGGTGAACGGATAATTCATCGTTGCATCGAATTGGTCCCCCTGAAGCCATTCAGACGATTCATTCCACATTTCACCCAAAATGTACGCATCCGGATTGGCCTGCTTGACCGTAGTGCGGAATTCCCGCCAAAAGGCGTGGTCCACCTCGTCTGCCACATCCAACCGCCAACCATCGATGCCGATTTCTTCGATCCAGTGCTTTGCCACATCCAGCAGGTACTTTTTTACCTCAGGATGTTCGGTGTTCAGCTTGGGCATCATCGGTTCCAGCCCGAATGTATCGTACGTCGGTATGCCATCCACCACTTTCAGGGGAAAGCTATGTACATGGAACCAGTCCTTGTAAGGCGAGGCTTCGCCTTTTTCCTGGACGTCGACGAACGGTTTGAAAGTACGCCCTGAATGGTTGAACACCGCATCAAGCAGCACCCGAATTCCTCGATCGTGGCAGGCATCGACCAGTTTTTTCAATGTCTTTTTGTCCCCGAAATGTGGGTCCACCTCCATATAATCCTCTGTATCATATTTATGATTGGTCGTCGCCTTGAAGACAGGAGTCATATATATGGCGTTAATTCCCAGCTCGTTCAGGTGGTCTAGGTGATCCAGAATCCCCTGTAGATCGCCACCGAAAAAATTGTCTCTTTGTGGGGTTCCACCCCATGTCTCTGCACCTTCTGGGCTGATGGAGGGGTCACCGTTCGCAAATCGTTCCGGGAAAATCTGATAAAATACCGCATCCTTCACCCATGCAGGTGGCTTCAGAATATCAATCGGGTTCAAGAACGGATATTGGAACAGTTTATCTGCATTTTCGGGTTCTTGGGTAGTAAAGTCGTCCTCGTTCATCCAAATACGTTCCTCACCGTCTTCTAGCAAAAATCCATATTTCAGCCGACGGTGAGTAGGTTTTATACTGCACTCATAGTAATCAAACCTGCCATCAGTAGCGAATTTGGACATCGGGACAAGCTGTTGGGTGCGGTCCCAATCGTATTTATCTCCGGTGAGAGCATGAACGGTGTTCAGGTCATTTTTCTTCGCACGTAGCCGTAGAAATATCGTTTCATCATTATAACCAAAAGCCCAATTGCGTTTCGGGTGATGGTATATAGCTTCCAGCAGCATCGGGTCGGCCTCCTTTTTTCATAAGCATTCAAATTTGAAAATGTGAAGCGTATGTCGTATAAGATAGTTATTAACCTTTTTAAGTGGGTTATGTACCATAAATGCTATAATGCCCATTACATAAAAGAAAAACGATAAGTAGGTGCTCATGATGAAAACAAATGTGTTATACATCGAAGATGACCAGGATATCGGTGCTTGGACGCATCAGTATTTGGAAGAGCGGAATTACGCTGTAGTATGGCTTCGCAGCGGGGATGGGGCTGTGGAGGCAGCCCGTACGTGCCAACTCGTGATTTTGGATGTGATGTTACCTGGTCTGGATGGATTCACCATAGGGAAACGGCTCAAGAAAGAGTACCCGGAGCTTCCCATTCTCATGTTGTCTGCTCGTACCTCCATAGACGATAAACTGCAAGGACTGGATTTCGCCGACGATTATGTAACCAAGCCCTTTCACCCGGACGAGCTCATAGCACGTATGGAGATTTTGCTGCGCCGATCAGGAACCGTGCCTGAAGAATCCTTACAACTGGGGCATCTCTCTGTGTTCTCTCCTGATAACCGTATTGTGAACCGTGATACCGGGGAGGAAATTACACTGACAGGCAAGCAATATCACATTTTTGCTTATTTACTGCGGCATTTGGGCCAGATTATGACGAAAGAGCAAATGTATGAAGCGGTATGGGGAGATCCATATATCGACGGAGACAAAACTTTAATGGTTCACATCCGACACCTGCGCGAAAAGCTGGAGATTGATCCTGCGACACCTCGCATCATTGAGACGATCCGTGGTGTAGGATATCGGGTGAAAGCATAATGAACAGGACGCGCAAGGGTTGGAGGAGGCTGCATCCCAGCTCTAAGCCGGATCAGGGAGGTCGGTTTCGCAGTTCACTGTTGTTCCGTTATCTGGTCATCATTGTGGTTGCTATGATGCTGTTGCCCATTGTGTTGCCTGCTACAGCCTTGATATATAGCGTGTTATTCAATTGGGGGGCGGGGTCCAAGCCTAAAAACGCTTACTATCCCTCTGCTACCCATACCGAAAATAGCTGGCATCGCGAAGCTGTAGCCTTGAAGGGAGCCACACCAGAGCAAATCTCAGTCCATCTGCGCAAAATACAACAAGATATGTTCCCTAAATCCCAAATATTTTGGGTGGATACCGCAGGGTTAACTAGGTTGGAGTTACCGACCCAACCTAACCTGCCAAAACAATGGAACGCTGCGCAGGCTATAGCTTTTATGAAGCAAGCAAGCTATGAGGGGCCGTTTACGGTAGTAGCCTTTATTGGCGGGGGCAAGAATGATGTAAATCAGGGCTATATGGTATTAAAAGTGCCTCGTTCGTTCTTTGAACAGCCACCTACTGATAGTAGTATGTTGATGTACTATTTCTTTTTTATTGTATTGATTTTGGGCGCTTTTATATCCGTATCTCTTCTGTTTTTTGGAGACATTCGGCGTAGACTGTTGCAGCTTCAGGCCGCCATGTCGCAGCGAGGAGAGGACGGCTTGCCTATTCTTGTTGCCACTGGACGCCCGGATGAAATCGGCAAGCTGGAAGAAGCATTTAATCAGATGGTCGAGCAGTTGGCAGAGAGTCGGGGACGTGAGCGTCAGGAGGAAGAGCTACGGAAGAGACTGGTCGCGGATCTGTCACACGATATTCGGACGCCGCTTACGGTCGTGCGTAGCCATCTGTATACACTAGATGGTGAAAATCTCAGCAGCAGAGGGAAACAGTCGATTACACTAATGGAAAACAAGCTAAAGGACCTTGGGAGTCTGATCGACAACTTGCTGACCTATAATCTCCTATCCAGTGGCAAATACACCATGAATAACACACCGCGTGATATCCTGCGGCTAGTGCGGGAGTGTGTAGCCAGCTGGTATCCGGTGTGGGAGAAGGAGGGCTTTGAAGTGGATATCGACCTGCCTGAGCATAGTATGGTGTGGAATGTCGATGAGCAAGGCTTCCGTCGTCTGCTGGACAATCTCTTTCAAAATGTAGTTCGCCATGCTGCCTCAGGCCGATATATTGGTGTTCAAGTCCAGAAGGATAATGGGACAGAGGCATTGGTTATCACAGATAAAGGGCCTGGTATGGAGCAACAGTCCAGTGAAAAAGGAGCCGGGATTGGGTTGGCGATTACAGAACTGCTGGCTCGCGAAATGAATTTGGAGAGGGAGATTTTCAGTTCATCAGCCGGGACCCGAATCCGTTTTTTAAACAAAACTTAAACTCAGAGTTCCCTTGGCTTTAAACTTGGCACGTTACGATAGGTGTCGAGGTGAGGAACTTGAACGAATACATTATTGAAACGAACAGTCTCAGCAAAATATACAAAGGCTGCGCGGCGGTTAATCAGCTGGACCTGAAAATAGCTCGGGGAGATATTTACGGATTTCTGGGTCCAAATGGAGCAGGGAAAACGACAACGATCCGCATGCTGCTTGGACTTATTCGCCCAACTCGAGGAACGATCCGTATATTCGGCAAAGATATTCGCAGACATAAGCTTGATATTTTGCGTAAAGTCGGCTCGTTGGTGGAGTATCCTTCGTATTATGGTCATTTGAACGCCATTGAAAATCTGGAGGCCATTCGCCGTATTTTGAATGTACCCAAGCAAAACATTGCGGAAGTGTTAGAGGTCGTCCGACTGACCAAGCATGCCAAACGTCCAGTCAAAGGCTACTCGCTGGGCATGAAGCAGAGACTTGGTATTGCAGCAGCCCTGCTTGGGAATCCAGAAGTGCTCATTTTGGATGAGCCTACGAATGGTTTGGACCCGGAGGGTATTCAGGAAATGCGCACATTGATTCAGGCGATGCCCAAGCAACGGGGGATCACCGTACTGGTATCCAGCCATCTGTTGAGCGAGGTAGAGCATATGGCGAATACCGTAGGTATTATTCGTGAAGGAGAGCTGGTCTTTCAAAACACGATTCATAATCTCCGTCAGGAATCCGCGGGCGGAATTCGGATCGTCGTGTCGGAACCGGAAGCAGCCCAATTGATTGCGCGTGAGCAGGGCTACCATTCGGTGAAGGACGGATCGGCGCTGGAGTTCGAGAACATGAATGATGCGGCTGTTGCGCTGCTGGTCAGAAGATTGGTCGAAAATACGCATGCCGTATACCGTGTGGAGGAACGCCGCAAATCGCTGGAGGATATGTTCATGCAGGTGGTGGGCAAAGGAGGGGCTTCCTTATGATGCTGCGAGCACTCACGGCGGATCTGCTCAAAGCACGCAGAAAGGGAATCTGGTTCTTGGTGTTCCTCGGTCCCCTTGGGCTGGTGGCCATGCAGGCGCTCAACTTTGGACTTCGATATGACTATCTGATTCCGCGTAACAAGGGTCATCTGTGGGAAGTTTTGATGGATAACATCGCTCTTTTTGTACCCCTTGCGCTGGTGCTAGGAGCTACTATGGTGGCTTCCATGTTGGCGAATGTGGAGCATACATCTAACTCATGGAAGCAGTTGCTGGCCTTGCCGATTTCCAAATTCAGCGTCTATATGGCCAAGCTGACGTTGGCGATTGGGATGCTGTGTGTGTCCTGTCTACTCCTGACGGTAGGGACTTGGGTGTTGGGAATGATCCTTGGCTTCGGGGGAGAACCTGCACCCGTAGGAGAACTGCTACGACTCGGATTTTGGCCCTTAGGCGGCACGTTGCCTATGCTCGTATTATTGTTGTGGTTAACAGTCACATTCCATAATCAAGCGCTACCTGTAACACTGGGCATTACGTTAGGCATCGGCAGCTTGTTTGCTTCACAGCTGTCCGAATGGTTTCCATTGGCCTGGCCTCAATTCGCCTGGGTTGCACCTCAAGCGTGGATGTTTGCGTCCGTCGGGTGCGGAACGGGTATGCTTCTCAGCCTGCTGACAGCGGCCCATTTTAGCCGAAAGGATGTGGCGTAATGTTCGGAGGATATGCACGGTTACTTTCTGTTGAACGGTTGAAAATGGCGAAATCGCCCGTCTGGCTGCTCGCGCTCGTCAGCCCGGCGATTGCCGTCCTGATTGGTTTGCTGGCGAATCCGGGAGGGAACTGGCTGTTGCTGTTGTCAGCCATGCTTACAGTTCATGCGCTGCTGTTCCTGCCGATGCTGACGGCCGTGTTTGGGTCTCTGGTCTGCCGTTTCGAGCATGGGGGCGGCGGCTGGAAGCAGCTGATGTCATTGCCATTGTCCCGCACCAGTCTGTACGCAGCTAAGCTGACTATCATTATGGCCTTGGTCGGATTGACCCAGCTACTGTTCGGGGGAGCGTTGCTGAGTGTTGGAGCTGTGCAGGGGATGAACGGACCGATTCCTTGGGCTGTGATCGCTCAAAGTCTGCTCGCAGGCTGGGTAGCCTGCCTGCCGCTGGCTGCGTTGCAGTTGATGGTATCCTTCTTGTGGTCCAGCTTTGCCGCACCGCTTGCGTTGAATTTTGTGTTCACCGTGCCGAATATTCTGGTCGCCAATTCTCAAGCCTACGGTCCGTACTATCCATGGACACAGCCTTTATTGGCGATGATGCCGAGTGGAAGAGATAACTTTGGGGCGTTCATGGTGCCAACTGATACACTATTGACGGTTATAATGGGCAGCTTTGTCGTATTTACGTTGGCGGGACTGACGGTATTTCGTTATAAAGAGATATAGGGCGAAATACGGGGATTGCAAAAACTCCTTATCCTCAATGAGGGTAAGGAGTTTTTTTCTATGCTATTGGTTTACACTAAGTCTGAAATGGCACGGATATTATTGCTGATAAAGTGGCAAGAGGCGTCGAACTTCGCTTGTTCCTCTGGACTTAGTTCCAACTCGATGACCTCTTGAATTCCTCCGCTGCCGATAATCGCTGGAACGCCCGTGCAGACATCGGTGTGCCCGTACTCGCCGTCCAATACAGCAGAGACCGCTATAATTTTACCATCATCATTTAAAATGGAACGGGTAATGTATGCCAGAGCATTGGCAATACCAAAATAAGTGGCGCCTTTGCGGGTGAAGATTTCCCAGCCTGCATCCCTGGTTTTACGGGCAATGTCGTCCAGATCGACGTGGCTGAATCGTTCCTTATGCTGCCGTAAAATGTGTAAAAGCGGCTTACCGCCAATCGTTACGTGTGACCAGGCAACGAATTGGGATTCGCCATGCTCGCCAAGAGCATATCCTTGTACGCTGCGTGGATCTATGGAAAACACCTCAGAAAGCAACGTCTTGAGCCGGGATGAGTCGATAGAGGTGCCCGTGCCGATCACCTTGTTGCGCGGCAGACCGGATATACTTTGTACCATATACGTTACAATGTCGACAGGATTAGCGGCAATGACGAATATACCGTCGAAGCCACCCTCCATAATCGCTGTTACAATCTCTCTGGTGATAAGCACTGCGTCGTCCAGTACAGACAGGCGGTCTTGACCTGGTCTAGGGTTGGCTCCAGCCGTTATAATCACCACGTCCATATCCGTGCAGTCTGCATACGTGCCTGCACGTACCTTAGTGCGTGTGGACGTAAACTCCATACAATGGGACAGATCCAGTGCATGGGCCAAAGCCCGATCATACGTGCGGTCAATCATCATGATTTCATCACAAATGGACTGATTAACCATTGAGTAGGCACAGCTCGAACCGACCATTCCCGCGCCGACAATAGCTACTTTCCTTGCCTTCCCCTTCATCTATGTTGCCTCCTCGTTCCAGCGAACGTTAATATGCTACAAATTATGCCTGAAATCCATTTTACGTTACATAACATAACATATTGCTGATCTTTTGGAAATATCCATTTTTTTGTCTCCATTCCGGAAAATTAAAAATGAACTGTGAAAGAGGTGTCTTTCTGCGATTAATTGTAGAATGAACGTAAATTATCAATACTTTTACTGGAAGGTAGGAGAGTGCATTTCAATTTATATTTAAGGTGACCGCTGTATAAATTATAACATGAACTATGTTGATGGAAGGAATAGTGCCATAGGAATTATAAAAGTATGACATTTATGTGATGCTCTTTAAAGAGTCTTTAGTGTACATAGAACGAAGTATTCTCTGCAATGTCGTTTCTTGTATTTCTACAAAGATTCCGTTATGACAAAGGTTCTTAGCAGTCTGCAATATTAGAACATTTTTGCCAAAGGGTTTCCAATGGATTTCGCGAATTCTACATATACAAGCTTATTTCTTTCCATACCATCCGGGGAGGTAATGATTAAATGGAAGAAATCAAATCGACGACGGAAGCAGCAAAACAGTTGGGAATCGGGGCGAGTACCCTTCGTAAATATGCAGCGGCGCTGGAGGAGCAGGGGTATGTGTTTCAGCGTTCCGCGAATCAATCAAGAATGTTCAGTGCTGAGGATGTTGAGTGCTTGAAGGTGATGCGGAGGGCGTTGCGTGAGCAGCATATGACGATGGAGCAGGCGGTTCAGGTGGTGCTTGAGAGAGTGACCGCTCCCTTTCCAATGGAGGATGAGGAATTCCGCTTGCCACCCATCTCGGATGCTGAGTCACTGACCGCAACCTGGGAAGAAATAATGGCGGCGGCTGAAGGCAGGGAAGAGACGGTCATGCAGGCTCAAGTCGCTGCTACGGTTGAACTGACAGAGTTACAGGATGAAATGAATGCTCAGACACTGTCAGAAGAACCCATGCAGCTACAGTTGCAGGAAGAGTTCCAGACTTTGGCATCAACTATTGAGTATAGATTGAAGCAAGCGCCTGTATCTGTACAAACACAGGAGTCCGTAGAGCCACAAGAACTGGCGCAGATGCAGGACATGGTGCAAAACGCTTTGTTGGAAATGCGGAGCCGTTTGGAGGAACTGGAAGCAGAGCACAGCCGTTTGGTGGAAAAGAATATCAACTTGTCTAACCAACTGGAGGATCAAAAACGCTGGATGAAAGAAAAGATCGACGAGGAACGGGATCGGCAGTTAATTACGAATTTGCGTACCTACCAGGGCAGACAACGAAAATCGCGCAGTTCGTTGTTGTCCTGGCTTGGTCTGACACCACGCAGACGCAGAGAGGCATAACTAGCATCTTTTCTGATAAAGACCATCAGACCTTCCCGGTTCTGATGGTCTTTTAGCGTATAAAGAAGAAATAAGAGGAATCCTTAATTTTATGTAGAAATATCTTTTGATCTACTATATTAAAGGAAGGAGAAATTCAATGAAGAAACAAAAGGAAGATATGAAGCTAAGTAAAATAATGAGCAAAATGCTGCGACACAAACCCGAGGAATCCGGGCTAAAGTTAGACATTACAGACGGCTCTTGTACTGTGGAACACTTACTTCAAATCATTCAAAGCTTGCCAGGCTGGTCAGGTGTAAAGCAGACTGATATTGAGCGGATCGTGCGCAATTCAGATAAGCAGCGTTTTGAAATCCATAACGGTAGAATCAGAGCTAGATATGGACATAGCTATCAAAAGATAGAGTATACTCCCGGGAATCCACCAGATGTACTATACCATGGTACGAATAAGCAAGCATTGCCATTTATTATGGCGGATGGTTTAGATCCTGTTGGCAGAAAGTATGTACATTTATCTGAAAGCACTAACTTTGCAGCATTAGCAGGGAGCCGAAGAGGTGAATTGGTCATGCTCAAGGTAAACACGATTAAAGCAAGAGAAGAGGGAATCGCATTTTATTATGCAGGGCATGAGGTGTGGCTTGCTGAGTGGATTCCTTGGGACTTGTGCAGTATTGATGATGAAGAGAGCAACACTTGAGGGGTTCTATAATTTTGAGGTTAATACATAATGCTAGTCTCCAAAATAAACAGGCATTCGCCGTAAAAATGGGGGAATGCCCCCCTTACGCATTTGACCAGGTCTACATACAATGATCCTGTAAATGAGCGAAGGGAGTGTTGTAAATGAGTCATATGTGCGGAGTAGGCGGTATGGGTTGCGGCGTAGGCGCATGGACCTCTGTAGGAGCGATTCTGGTTCTGTTTATTTTGTTGGTGATCATCTCTAAAACCCTGTTTCTGTAATTTCGGTCTTGGCCGATTTCCTGTAAAATGCACGAATGCTGCTCTACGTGACGAAGGGCGCACAACAATAAAGCGAAGACCCTTGATGAGAAGGGTCTTCGCTTTACAAGTTTAAGGGCCTATGGCTTCGCTGCTGTAACTCCATTCGGTTTACCTTGTAACTCAAGACTGTAGGGACTTGGCTTGAAATTCCGCAATATCCTTGAATTCTTCTTCGAATTTACGTGAAATGCGAATATAAATCGGCAGTAAATCGCGATAAATATCCACGTGTTCTGCTACCGGTTTGTGCTGGTGAGTGGTACCAATCATACCAGACACAGCATCCAGCGAATCAATCCGTCCCAGTGCGTACAAGCCTAGAATAGCTGCACCCAGACATGAGCTTTCCAGACTTTCGGGAATAATGACTTCCTGATCAAATATATCTGCCATGAGCTGTCTCCATAGCTCCGAGCGTGCAAATCCACCCGTGGCGTGAATGACTGACGGTCTGTCGATGACTTCTTCCATGGCGAGCATGACGGTATACAAATTGAACAGCACACCCTCCAGAGCGGCGCGAATCATATGCTCTTTTTTGTGACGCAGGGACAGACCGAAGAAGGAGCCGCGAGCATTCGGGTCCCATAGGGGCGCACGTTCACCGGATAAGTACGGAAGAAAGAGCAGACCGTCGGAGCCAGGATGTACCTGTTCCGCAATTTGGGTCAGCACATGATATGGATCAAGTCCCAGTCGTTTGGCCGTTTCCACTTCGGAGGCTGCAAATTCATCCCGGATCCAGCGGAAGACTATACCTCCGTTGTTCACCGGGCCGCCGATGACCCACAGCTTTTCGGTCAAGGCGTAACAGAAAAAGCGCCCTTTGGCATCCGTGAGCGGCTTATCAACTACGGTGCGGATGGCTCCGCTGGTGCCGATGGTAACAGCGACAACTCCAGGCTTGATCGCATTCACACCGAGGTTGGACAAGACACCGTCGCTGGCCCCGATCACAAAAGGAGTCGTCTTCAGTAGGCCCATGTCATGTGCATAGGTCTCATCCAGCCCTTTGAGCACATGAGTTGTCGGCACCAGCTCGGATAGCTGCTCCTTCGTCACACCTGCAATATGCAGCGCTTCCTCGTCCCAGTCCAACTGCTGCAAATTCATGAGTCCGGTTGCAGAGGCAATCGAGTGGTCCACGACATATTGGTGGAATAACCGGGCAAAAACGTACTCCTTAATGGAAATGAATTTGTACGTCTGGGTCGCAACATCTGGTAAATCCCGTGTAATCCACATTAGTTTTGTGAGCGGTGACATAGGATGAATAGGCGTTCCGGTACGTAAGTAAATATCGTGTCCGTTGTATTCATGTTTGAGCGCTTCGGCCCATTTGGCGCTACGGTTATCTGCCCAAGTGATAGAGGCGGTCAGCGGTTTGCCGTTCTTATCCACTGCCAGTACGCTGTGCATGGCCGAACTGAAGGAGACGAACAGTACATGCTCAGCTGACACTCCGCTTTGTTTCATGACCTCTTGCACCGTCGTCACAACAGCTTTGAAAATATCTTCCGGATCTTGTTCTGCCGCATCCGGCTCAGGTGTATGGAGCGGATAGCCCACATGGTGCTGGGCGGCAATATTGCCGTTTTCTTCGAAAAGAACTGCTTTGGTACTGGTCGTACCGATATCGACGCCGATCATATATCGGGTGTCTGTCATATTCAATCTCCCCTTCACTTACCGTTATTAGCTCATTATCGTTAAGTTAACACACTCAGCAGCATAATCAAACCGAAAGCGACCAGGGAGAGGATGGTTTCCATAACGGTCCATGATTTTAGAGTCTGCGGAACCGTCATATTGAAAAATTCTTTAATCATCCAAAAACCGGCGTCATTCACATGAGACAAGATCAGCGACCCTGCTCCTGTAGCAAGGACGACCAGTTCGACATTCGCGCCGGGTGTAAGTGCCAGCACAGGTGCAACAATACCGGAGCCTGTCGTCATCGCGACTGTCGCTGACCCAGTGGCTACACGAATGAGCGCAGCGACCAGAAAAGCAAATACAATCACATTCATATGGGCTCCTGTAGCGACCGCTGCAATGGCCTGACCTACACCGCTGTTGATCAATACCGTTTTAAATGCACCACCGCTCCCGATAATTAAGATAATAGAGGCTGTTGGTGCCAGACATTCACTGGTAAAACGGGACAAGTCCTCTTTCTTTAGACCACGTGCATAGCCTAGCGAGAAAAAAGAAAACACGGCCGCAATCAGTAATGCCATAACCTCATCACCAATGAATTTGAAAAATACAGTGAGCGGATGTGTATTGGCCGGGTCTACAATTTCAGCGACTGATCTGCTAAGCATTAGAATAACAGGTAACAAAATGGTGAACAAAGTAATCCAAAAGGGAGGCAACGACCGCCCCGTCGTATTTCTGAACTGCTCGTCCAGCCTCTCGGAAGGTCTGACCATGATTCTTTTGCCAATCCAAGCGCCGAAGACCGGGCCTGCAATAATGGCGGATGGGATGCCCACGATGAGTGCATATCCTATCGTGCGTCCAATATTGGCGTTAAAGGCTTCAATCGCGATCATCGGAGCCGGGTGGGGTGGTAAAAGGCCGTGTACCGTCGATAGTCCTGCCAGCATTGGAATACCGATTTTCAGCAGAGACATGTTCATTTTACGGGCAACCGTGAACAGGATGGGAATTAATAAAATAATACCAACCTCAAAAAACACCGGAATTCCCACGATAAAGCCTACGATCATCATCGCCCAATGAACGCGTTTTTCACCAAAACGATCCATCAGTGTAGTCGCGATGCGTTCGGCGCCGCCGGATTCTGCCATCATTTTACCGAGCATTGTGCCTAAACCGATCACGATGGCGATGGAGCCGAGTGTACTGCCGAGCCCTTTGGTGATGGAGGCAGTAACTTCATGTCCAGACATCCCGTTAACCAGTCCGAGAAATACCGACGAAAGCAGCAGTGAAACGAAGGGATTCCATTTGAATTTAGCAATCAGCAAAATCAAAAGAATGACGGTAACTAGCGCCCATATGAGCAGGGACGCGTTATGGCTTAAGCCGAATAACGTGTTCATGAAGGTATGCCTCCTTATTCTTATATGCATAGTTAAATGTATACTTGTCGACAACTTCAATTAAAAGAGAGCCGCGCCAGCGAGAAACGCATAAAGCGCGGTACATCTGCTCTTTGTCACGCATATTGTGGCTAGGACGATGTCTTTCTTCTGTAGGGAGACAGGACGCTATCGTTAACCGCGTTGCGGGTATCTCGATAATGATCCTCAATAAATCCTGACAACTCCTGAGCATCCCTCTGATTTAAAGCGTTTGCAAAGGTTCGATGTTTGTGAATCGTGACTTGTGATTCTTCGATGTTGGACGCAAATCGTTGTTCTGTTGCAGCTAACATGACCGTCAGGATTAGCTGTCTCATGCCGTTCCAGGTATGAAGAATACGGGTATGGCCTGCTTCCAGAACCAGAGCTTCATGAAAGTTAAAATCCTGAAGAGAAAATTCAACGACATCCCTGTACTTGAGAGCGACTTCCATTTTGTCAATCATCTGATTCAAAACAGTCACCAATGTGGCATTATCACTATGTACATACCTTTGTACAACAAAATGTTCAATCAGCATTCGCACATCGAATAGCTCCTCCATATCACCGGGTGTCATGCCGACGACAATCGCCCCCATGCGCTCCAAACGGATCAGCCCTTCGCCCGAGAGTGCCTTCAAGGCTTCACGCACCGGAGAACGACTGGTACCAAAATCGGCAGCAATCTGATTCTCAGATAGCACAGTGCCTGGTGTCTGAACGCCGCGTATAATCTGAAGCCGAAGTTCACAAGCAATCCTTTCCCCAAGCGATGCGCCCTGTAACCAGGTTGTTGGATATTTCATAGGATACTCCTATCTAGGAAATGATTTTGCATACTGGTATACAAGTTATGGAATATTATATACCCCGTTTAAGATCCTTGTAAACGGTATCAGTTGACATCGGTTCCATTTCGCTGCTTTTAGCGTTACAATAGAAGTAGAAAAAAGAAGCAGTGAAAAGTGGAACGAACACGGAAAAGAAGGAGACCGTTTAATGATTATCATTAAAACCAAAGAACAAATTGAAAATATGAAAAAAGCTGGAGACATTTTGGCTGCTTGCCACCGGGAAATTGCCAAAATGATCAAGCCGGGCATTACGACACTGGAAATTGACGCCTTTGCGGAATCCTTTATGAAGAAGCATGGCGCAACACCGGAGCAAAAGGGCTATAACGGCTACCAGTTTGCAACTTGTGGCTCACCTAACGATGTGATTTGCCACGGATTTCCAAATAAGACACCGTTGAAGGACGGGGACATCGTGACGATCGACATGGTTGTGAACCTGAATGGCTGGCTGGCAGATTCCGCTTGGTCGTATGCGGTGGGTAATGTGTCTGAGCAGGCGCAAAAGCTGCTGGATGTTACCAAGGAATCGCTGTATAAAGGGATTGAGCAAGCCGTTATCGGTAACCGGATCGGTGATATTTCCCATGCGATACAAACCTACGCGGAAGCGGAAGGCTTCTCGGTCGTACGCGAATTTATTGGGCACGGTATCGGAGAAGAGATGCATGAGCAACCGCAGGTTCCACATTACGGACCTCCACACCGTGGACCACGCTTAAAAGAGGGTATGGTCATTACAATTGAGCCAATGCTCAACACAGGCACATACCGCAGTAAAATTGATGCGGACGGCTGGACCGCACGCACGTTGGACGGCGGCTTGTCTGCGCAATACGAGCATACGCTGGCCATTACAGCAGAGGGTCCGATCATTTTGACCCAGCAATAAAAGCAGGCATCCACCGCAAACATACAGACTACCGTGGTGAATGGTCTGGACATATTACAGAAAAGGGGCTGTCCAGAGGACAGTCCCTTTTGCTACGTGCATTCTATAAAGGTCCAGTACATGCGGGGAATAATGGTTTCACCTCCAAAAACCGATTTTGGCCAAAAGGCGAATATCGGTTTTTTTCATTTCATGAGTGCCAGGCCACCATTTTAACGAAATATACACTATGCCATCAGAGTGATCAGCTTAGTTCTAGACGCTAGGATACGCTAAGTGTGTGATTATGAATCTTCTATATAGTACAAAAATAACAATAATTTGAAAACAAATTCATAAGAATGAAATGAAAAAAAATCCTTTATTACACATTTAGTCCCTACCACATTTTGCATAAATTGTTTGTTCATTGTTATATGAATTACTTTTTTGCTCTAATAGAACTATTTCAACTTTTTTCCTTGATGTCGATGTAATTGAGGATCACAAAAAACGTATTCCTTTAGGAAGATGGAGATCCACTCGCTAAAACGAAAAACATGTAGGTTGCGAGTCAGAATTGTCCTAGGGGAATATCGGTCACATCTTAAGTCTGCAATTACAAGTAGCAAGATATAAACATCAGGAGGATAACCATTATGAATTCATTCAAGAAAACGAAGAGCTTGATCAGCGCCCTGACCGGGGCTGCATTATTATTCTCGCTACCAATGACGGCAGGCGCGAAGAGCAATATCAACTATACTGGCATGTTCCTGGGCTATGACGGAAGTGTAAACACCAGTCCTGTCTGGAACTACAACCCTGACATCGTCTCCTATGATCTGCTGAACTGGAACCAGGGGGGAACCGATGCAGCCTCCATTACCTCCAATAGCGCCTCCGCCATCCAAGCCTTGGGGAAAATCGTCACCGTTTCCACCCACATGCCCAATCCGCAGGGTGGAAATGTAAACGCCCCGATGTCTGATTCCGATTTCGAGATCTTGGCTAATACAGACATTTCATCCATCAATTCGTCCAGCCCCGCATGGCTGCAAAATTATAAGGCCCAGGTTGACAACGTCGTGAACGGCCTGCAAAAGTTTAACTCATCCCCCGTTTACTACAGACCCTTCCATGAAATGAACGGAGGCTGGTTCTGGTGGGGAGACAAGAACACGACGGACTATAAGAACCTGTACATCAATCTGTACAATTACATTGTGACGACCAATGGCATGTCCAACGTCAATTTTGTCTATGCTCCAAATAAAGGAGCCAACGCGGCTGCTTATTACCCCGGCCCCAGCTACGTCACCTGGATTGGCATCGACGCTTACAGCGACGATCCGTCCAATGACAATGAAATTAAGATGGCTTACAATGACATCAAAGGACTTGGCAAAACTTATGGCTTCTGCGAAATTGGACCAGCCGTGGGTGGCGACCATGTGGATCGCAACAATAATCAGCTCAAGGAATTCGATTATTCGCTTTGGAACAAGGCCCTGAATGAAATCTACACTGGAGCAAGCTTCTTTATCACCTGGGACGGCGCTTATGCTCCGCAGAACAACATAAACGGCAGCACGCTGTTTACAAAAGAAAGCTCCCAGTAAGTGCCTAGCGCCCGGCGTTCGGGCAAGACGGAAATGTAGCCTCCGATAGACTAAAAAGACGAAAAGACCAAAAAGGCACGGCCTCCTGGCTGGGAGAACGTGTCCTTTTTTGGTCTATACAGCAATATGCTAGCAAGCATGTTAAAAAACCGTTGGTCAGATGCGGACTTCTGTCTCGTCCGGAACGAATTGACGATATTGAAAATACATACGGAGCCGCCAGTGTAACAAGGTGCCGAAGGCTAGGATGAAAAATAGCCCTGCTGTCTGCGGAATGGTAATGTAATGCTGAATAAATTCATGCAGCAGCAATCGGACGATCAGCAGGCTGAATAGGATAAAGAAGAAGGTACGTGAGCGTTGCACGAAAACCAGCCCTTCTTGCAACTCAAATTTGGTGCTGCGGATCAACGGGTAAGAGAAAATAAACCAGCCGACCAGAAAAGCGCCCAGCGCCCAAAGCCAGGGAACCCGTACTTCCGGCACCACAAACATCATAAACCCGGTGCTCATGCCGAGCGGAGGGATGATGATTTTTTTGGCATTAATCGGGCGATGACCTGTCTTCATACGGATGAAAATAGCCGATATAGCGATTAAGATCATACCGAAGGTTGCGCCATATTGCAGCAATGGGGTGCTAATATGAAACATGGACTGGCCCCCTCTATAAGGAATATAAGCGTTATTGGACAGACTGCAAACCTTTCACATTATACCACATATGCAATGGATATATTTAGTTACAGTCTCTCCTCCGGCAAGCGGATTATACGCCTCTTGGTGATAACACTGGCCCTATAATTGGGTCTCTTTCATACTTATGCGAGTTCTGTTGCTTGTACCTCTCCCTGAGCTGATTTTTTCTCCTTTCGCATGATATAACTCATGGCTACAATAATAAGGATGAAGGCGATCAGTGCGAGAAAAGGAATGGTGATGAAATCGAACCAGTTTAGGTAATCCTGTTCACAGGATACTCTGCCGCAGGAAGTTGAAGTTTGCGTAGCTGCTTTGGCGGCTGCATGGATGCGCTGAATGGTAAAATGATAGGCCGAAATCGCACCTCCAATAATAGCCAACGGCATGACATAACGGCGTATCCCCGAATCCCCTCGAAAATAGGCGATCCCGAGTAGAAGGGTCAGGGGATACATCAGAATGCGCTGAAACCAGCATAGCTTACAAGGCTCATACCCCAAAATCTCACTGAGATACAGACTGCCCAAAGTTGCCACACAAGCTACAACCCAGGCGGCAAACAAAGCAATATCTGTTTTTTTAAAAGATCCAATCATAGTAACGCTCCTTTTTTAATTCAAATGAGAACAAAATGAACTCATTATGTCTTGTCCCATCGGCAGGCATCTGCCGATATGTATGTCTTTATCCGTATTGTACTGTATTTTGAGTGCAGGGTCATACTTAAACATATTGACATGACTCACTATCATTTTTATAATTGCAGTAGTTTGGGAAGTTAATGAGGATTCAAGTTAGATATATATCATAAGAAATTAGGAGTGTGCCCAGAATGTCGAGTAGTCCAAAAAATGAAACCCTATCTACGATTAGTGAAAGACACGCGGTAAAGAGCTATGTTAAGGATTTTAAATTGCCAGAGGAAGATTTGGAGGCTATTTTGACTGCGGCGATAGAAGCTCCTTCCGCTTGGAACCTTCAACATTGGAAATTCCTTGTTATCGAAAGCGAAGCGGACAAGCAAAAATTGCTGCCTATCGCCTACAATCAGGGTCAAGTAGCGGAAAGTTCCGTTACGATTGCCGTATTGGGTGATTTGGAAGCGAACCGCAACACCGTCATTTATGATCAAGCGGTAGAAGCAGGCGCACTGCCAGCGGAAATCCGTGACGCATTGGTAGGTCAAATCAACAGCGCGTACCAAAACCCGCAAGTAGCTCGCGATGCAGCCATCCTGAACTCTGCTTTTGCAGCACAAAATATTATGTTGGCTGCTAAATCTCTGGGCTACGACACTTGCGCAATGGGCGGTTTCATTCCAGCACAGTTGATCGAGCAATTCAATATTCCAGCACGTTACCTGCCAACCCTGCTTATTAGTGTAGGTAAGGCACAAGTGCCAGCACGTCCATCAGGACGTTTTCCACTCTCTGAAGTTGTTGTAAAAGGCAGCTTCTAAGAAGATTTGTGAATATAAAAGGGTGTTCCTGCAACCGTTCGTGGTTGGGGAACACCCTTTTTTACATCGTGTTAGGCTATTAAAGTTCCTGTTGTCAGCCCTTTGTTTAGTCCGAGCGCTTGGATACGAGATATACCAGCTCCAGCGTCAGGATCGGTAGAAAGACAGAAGCCGGATAGGCCAGATAGCGCGGCTCCCATTGCGGCTTGAACTTATCCTTAAAGCGCCGAAGCCCCTGAAAGCCGTAAAAATGTCCCCCGTATTGGAAAACAAGTCGAGCCAGTTTTTCCTCGCGCAATGCCTTTTCACTTTGTCCTACCTGGGACAGCGGTGCCATTCCCAGATTAAATGTCGTATACCCACTCTCCTTGGCCCACTCAATGACCCGTGTGAATAAATAATCCATCGTGCCATTTGGCGTGTCAGACAAGTGGCGCATCAGGTCAATGGAGACCGTCCGTCCATGATCATAGGCAGGGGCCATCGTAGCGAAAGCGATGACCTTCCCTTCAGAGTCCTTTAGCAATGCAATCGGAGCCAACTGAAGATAGGGTTCTTTGAACCAGCCGAGTGAATATCCCTTCTCCTTGCGTCCATCCAGCCAAATATTCGAAACCTGACGAATCTCCTCAATCAGTGACGCCTCTAGAGGCGGTTGGATGATTTCGAACGAGTAGCCCTCGCGGTCAAAACGGTTTTTGGCGCTGCGTAGCGCTTGATTGCTTTTGCCCGTCAGTGTAAATGATTCCAGCGGCACCAGTGCTTCCTCGCCCAGTTTGAAAAAGCGATAGCCGTTCTCGTGATAGATGGACAAATACTCCGGCGAGGCCTGATAAAATACAGCCGTTAACGCATACCGATCTGCGAACCGCTGAAATTCCTGAATGGCTTCACTCACACGTTCTTTTGGACCGAGTGGGTCACCTAATACAATCAGTTTGTCCCGGCTACGAGCGTAGGGAATGACAACCTGTTCATTTTTGGTCCAATACAGATATTTATCGCCCAGAAAAAGCATATGAGAGACGAGATTACCACCCTGCCGTTCCAAAAATTCTTTTAGCTTATCCAGCTCCTGCTCGTCGGGTAGATTAGCGATGCTACGCTGAGGTCGAAGAAAGAAATATACCGTCAGGAATACCCATGCCAAAATCAGACTAAACACGGCGGTAACTCCGTAATCGCTGCGGTTCATAAAAAAGTCTAGATGGACCTTGGCATGCAAATGGCGCATAAAGGGAGTGTTGGAGCCTGCCCCAATGATAAAATAAGCCCCGGTTACGAGTAGAGATAATCCACCCCATATTAAAATGTTGTGCCGATTCAGCGGCGCACTGACCCGATAAAACCGCGAACGCGAAATCCATAGCATTAAAGCCACAAACAGTAGGAATAAAGCTTCTTCAAAATCCAGACCTTTAGTGAAGGTGAAAATAGCTCCTGTCAGAAGCAGTATCAATGTCAGTCGCAATGCTCTGCGAATACGCAGGGAGATTCCATGGGACAGGACGACAAGCATAATTCCGATGATGACCGAGATTTCATGCGACAAGCGCATGACGGGCAGGCTGAGCAAATGCTCAGCAAAACGAAGCCGATATAACAGACCGGGCGTAGCTGCCGACAAAAGAAGCACCACGCCGGAGATGAGTACCAGCTTACCAAGCGCCCATACCCCTAGATCGGCCAAAAACCGGAATTGACCAGGCCAGCCCCATACCTTCTGCCAGGCATTAAGGGAGTAATCCCAACCTGTCTCAGCTAGCTGATTCAGGCGCTCGTTACGCGGAATCATTTCCAGCGCGGCTAATACCAAGCCGATGAGCCACGGGATGATGTAATAAAAGACGCGAAAGACCAGTAGGACAGCCAGTGCCCGATCTGAGTTGGCTCCCGCCATTTGCAGCCCGAGCAGGGCAATGATGTCGAATGCCCCGACCCCTCCGGGTGCAAGACTGATTAACCCGGCAATCGCGGCTATTACATAAATACCGAACACAGCATGCATCGGCAGTTCATGGAGCAAGTGCGAGCCGATCCATGCAAAGGTAAGGCCAGCCAGCAGCCATTCCAGCAGGGAAGCACTGATGGAAGCGGAGATGGTGGACCAGGAAAGCTGTCCTTCTCCCTTGTTGAACCATGTGGAGTACCGTTTGGAGCGCTGCATGATCAGGAATAGCGGTAGGTACAATGCCATTCCCCACAGCGCCCAATGAAGCCACGGGTGAGCATCCAGTACAGGCTGTACCGGATACAGATGAACAATGGCTCCCCAAGCCAGCAAAGATAGTCCGGTAATGACGACTGGCGAAAGAAACACGACCGCAGAGGTGATGACACCCAACGGCACACCGCTTTTCTTATACAGTACTGTGCGAAGTCCCGCTCCTGTAAAGCCTGCAAAACCAAAGACATTATTAAAGGTATTGGAGATCCAGGCGTAGCGAAATGTTGTTCCAGGCTTGACCTGAAGCTTGAAATGATGTCTGATTACGTAATCATATGCACTCATAGCCGCCACAGCAACCAGTGAGAACAAGCCAATCTCGATGAGAAAGGTGGCATCCATTCGCCGCAGCTCATGAAGCATACGCGCCAGATTAAAGTCTTTTAGTTCTCGTCCGGCCTCCCATATAATAAAAGCCAGTACAGCCAACGGTAGCAAAATACGTGTCAATCGCTGCCTGTAGATGGTCATTATGAACTGTACGATTTTAAAAGATTGAATCGGTTTGTGATTAGATTTCATAGATTCACCTGCTTGGAAAAGAATGAGATATACACGGAATGAGGTGCTTAGATTTCATACCCGATGAACATTACTATATATTATACCTGTAATAATCGCTTCAATAACAACAGAAGGGTTACGAAATGGGATTTCAGATTGATTGCTGTAAATAATTCCAATATAATGATGGAAAACCTAGTGAATTGCTTGGCAATGGAGCTGATTTGGATATGAGTATATGGGACCGTAATCTTTTTATACGTCGCCTGGAGCTGATATGGCCTCCAGATGCGGACAAGAGCCAATATCCGTTTAACTTAAAAGCCTTACACCAGTGGAACGAACTCAAATTTCATCCTTCCGTCACCTATATTATTGGAGAAAATGGCGTAGGTAAATCGACGCTTATGGAGGCAATCGCGGTCGCGTGGGGATTTAATCCAGAGGGAGGTACTAAAAATTTCAATTTTTCTACACAAGCCACGCATTCCTCACTGTATGAGCATATCCGGCTGGTGAGAGGGGTAGAAAAGCCAAGGGATGGCTTCTTTTTCCGGGCGGAGAGCTACTATAATGTGGCGACTCACATCGACGAGCTGGACCGAGAAGGAGGAGGGCGACCGATTCGAGATTCCTACGGGGGTAAATCGCTGCATGAGCAGTCGCATGGCGAGTCTTTTTTTGCTGCCTTTGTGCATCGGTTTGGAGGGCAAGGATTGTATATTTTGGATGAACCGGAAGCTGCATTATCGCCTTTGCGCCAGATGGCCATGCTTGCACGGATTCACGAGCTGGTACAGCAGGGCTCACAGTTTATCATTTCTACTCATTCCCCTATTTTGATGGCTTATCCAGATTCCATCTTGTATCATCTGACACATGAAGGGATCGACACCCGGACGCTAGAGGAAACCGATCATTTTATCATTACGAAACAATTTCTGAATAACAGGGAAAAGATGATACAGGAGCTATTCGAAGATCCACAATAAAGTTCGTAGGGACCGCCAGACCGTTCCAGAAATTCATCCTGGTCGTTCGTTATGAGAGGGACAACATCGCCATTTCAAATTGTTCCTTTTTGCTGTTCTGCCCAAAGGAAAGATTCAGGGTTATCGGAAGTATTTTATGATTGTTATTTGTCCTTCTCTCTATTAATATAATGAAGAGTTTTGCTGGAATGGTTGCAAAATAAGATTTTCGTATACGAAATAAAGAACCTGAGGAGGACAAAACGCTACATGTCAGATTCACAACAGTTGAAAATGGGGCCGCTGGTCATTTTGATGATTAATATGTTTATTGCCATGCTGGGAATTGGCCTCATTATTCCGATCCTTCCCAAGTTTATGAGCTCCTTGGGAGGCAGTGGTGAAACGGGTGGTTATTTGGTTGCCGTGTTTGGCTTAACCCAATTCCTGTTTTCGCCGTTAGCGGGAGAATGGTCCGATAAATACGGACGTAAAAAAATGATTATTATCGGTTTGGTAATCATGACGGCGTCTTCTGTATTGTTTGCGATTGGGGAATCGTTAACCATACTGTATATCTCCCGTTTGCTGGGAGGTGCAGGAGCAGCTTTTATGATTCCTCCGATGATGGCCTATATTGCTGATATTACAACGGTCCACAATCGCGGTAGAGGAATGGGATTGTTGGGTGCCGCCATGTCTCTTGGCTTTGTGATCGGTCCTGGTGTGGGCGGCTTGCTGGCAGATATCTCGATTCGTACGCCCTTATATGTTTCGGCGGCCGTATCGGGCGTAGCTGCACTGATTTCCTTGATTATGCTGCCCGAAACCTTGTCGCTGGAGAAACAGTTGAAGTTTCGGAATGTCAAGGCCAAACGGGATAATGTGATTAAACAGTTTGCCCTTTCTTTCCGCAAGCCTTACTTTATGCTGCTGATTATGATATTCACGCTAACCTTTGGATTGACGCATTTTGAAACGATGTTTCCTTTCTTCGTGACGGGCAAGTTTCATTACAATGAGCGTGATATTGCTATCATTATTACCGTAGGAGCACTGGTCGGAACCGTGATTCAAGCTGTGGTCATTAGCCCGATGTTGAATCGTTTTGGCGAAAAAGGTGTCATTATCGGCTCCTTTCTGTTTTCAGCGATTTCCCTTGTGCTTATGCTGCTCTCCGGCAACTTTTATTATGTACTCGGGGTATCGCTCATCTTCTTTACCGCTACGTCGTTGCTGCGGCCAGCCATTAATACTGCTTTATCCAAAATGGCGGGGGATGAGCAGGGAGTTGCAGCCGGCATGAACAATGCTTATATGAGTATTGGTAATATTCTGGGGCCTGCACTTGCGGGTAAATTGTTCGATGTGCATATCAATTTGCCATATATTTTTGGGGCAGTCATTCTCATCCTTAGTTTGGGGCTGGCTGTAAAATGGAATAGCAGAGATACGCAAACCACAGCGGTTTAATGTTGTTCTTGTCGTAAATTTAGTCTCTTTTGGTGTGAACTGTGACGTTCTTATGAACCACAGATGGCGCCGAAGGAGGCTATTTTTTTGCATACATTGCGAAACGTTAATGAAACGACAGAATCTTGGGTAATAATGCATGATGGTTTTACAACAAGACAAATAGTAGAGCTAAAAGCCAGATAAAAAAAGCTAGAAGGAGCTGAGAGCCGATGGAAGAGCGGAATGAGCAGTTATTTTATACAGGGACTTATGCGTCTCGTCAGGAAAGAGGAATATATGTATGTGCTTTGAATGTGACCCATGGTGATCTGCGCATGGTTGGAGGTGTGGAAGGGATGGAGAGGCCTTCTTTTCTCGCGCTACACCCGGATGGGACAAAGCTGTATGCTGCCAGTGAAACAGAAGGAGGCGAGCTGTATGCGTATCAGGTGAATACCCAGACGGGGGAATTACATCCTTTGGATCGCAAAGGGACAGAGGGAGCACATACTTGCTATGTTTCCGTAACAACCGATGGACGATATGTGCTGGCTTCCAACTATTCAGGCGGCAATGCCGTTGTGTTCCCTGTGACGGAAGCTGGAGGATTGGGAGACATGTCGGGGCAAGTTCAGCATACCGGCTCAGGTATTCGCCAGGACCGTCAGGATGTGGCACATCCGCATTCGATTATTCCAGATCCTTCAGGACAGTATGCCCTGATATGTGATCTGGGGCTGGATCAGATTGTGGTATACCGTTTGACAGAGGATGGCAAACTGGTGACCCATCGTGAGACAGATTTGCCACCTGGTTCTGGACCGCGTCATCTGGTTTTTCATCCTTCGCGTCCATATGCTTTTGTCGCCAATGAGTTGAACAATACCGTCGCTGTGTTTAGTTATAACGAACGTAATGGTGAGCTTACATTGCTGCAAAGCCTGTCCACACTGCCAGAAGGCTTTATAAATGTAGAAAATACGGCAGCCGATATTCGGATTACGCCCTGTGGACGCTTTTTGTATGTGTCAAACCGCGGCCATGACAGCATCGTGCTATACCATGTCGATCTGGACAGCGGCAAGCTGAGGACGGTTGAATGGGTGGAAACCTTCGGCAGCACACCGCGTAACTTCAACATCTTGTCCGGTTATCTGGTAGTGGCGAATCAGGATGGAAACAACCTCGTATCCTTTGCAATCCATGGTGAGGATGGACGGTTGACCCGAACGGGATATGTGCTGGAGGTTCCTTCACCTGTATGTATTGAACCTGTACGCTAATCGGATAGCACGTGGCAAAAGAGTACGATATAAGTGAATGAAAAAATAAAACACGGCGCTTTAAAACACGGCGCTTTGTTTCCCATGAAAGGCATGGGCAAAACGCCGTGTTCAGGTCTTGAAATGGCCTAAAACTATTTGCTGCTATCGCCAGCTTCTACCGTTACTGCTTTGGTATGATTTTCTGCATGTTTGTAGTACAAACGGAACAAGATGTCCTGATTGTAGTTACCGAATCCGGTGCCGAACAGAGTAACCCCTCCCACATGCTGGGCATCATCCAATATGGCAATACGGAATTTCCATTGTTTCTGATCAATCAGCACTTGGCTTAAAGTCACGTCAGAAATTTGCTTCCCATCCATAAAGGTACCCTCGGAGGTAACGCGAAGTCTTTTGAGGAGACCATATTGATTGATAAAATCAGGCCACCATGCAGGTGTGTATTTACCACGGTTATCCCCGAAATCCCCTGGGCTGGTCCATGTACCCAAATTCACATCATTTAGGAAAAAAGTGATATCTGAAGGCCAATTATCATTGGTAAAAGGGGCCTCGGATGATAGTTCCATCGAAATTTCCAGTTCCTCAGCTTTTTGGCTGGACAGTAGGAAATTCGGCACCTTATAATCCATATATCCTTGGCTGAACCATAGAATTTTGGAATTGAAGCGCTCAGGGTCCAAGAACGAACGAGGCTCATCGAATTCACCAATGATCTTTTCGACGGTAGCCAGTCCGCAGGTCGCCTGTATTTCAAAATCTGTAAAGTGTCCGACGGAAATCTCTGTCTGATGGAATTGCCGTACATCCTGCTGATAGCGTGGCATGGCGATTTCAATTTTGTCTGTTGCCAGTGAGCACACTTTCTGTACCCCGCCTCGTCCGGGCAGCATTTTGGTCGAAATAATGGACGCTCTCTCCAGTTTCTTGACATGCATCGTCATAATCGCACTGCTGAGCCCCAAAGCTTCCGCCAGCTCACGTATATTCATAGGCTTCTCCGCAAGCAGAACAATCATGTTTAGCCGAACCTCACTGGCCAGCGCCTCATAAACGGGAAGTGATTTTTCAGAAATGTCCAGTTGCATAGTTCCTCCAATTCTAACGCACATCATAAATTGATGGTAGTTTAACATATATGGATTTTTTTCAATAATAATACATAAAAAACGATATGATTTACATTTATATAAACAATATACCCTTTCCTTGATCATTGGCACAAGCCTAACCCCACAAAAATCCAAAAATTGTTCAAAAAACAGGACACCCCATAAACTCTTTCTTTGTTGTTGGGATGTCCTGTGATGGTATGTGATTTGCAGGTAGGATACGGGTAAAGGCATGTCCATTGGTGTTTAGGATCGGATATGTTCTTCTGCCAAAGAAGAGTCAGCCGTTTTATCTTTATCTGCTGCGCGTAAATCCTGATGTTGAGAAGCATCTGCCTTGATCAAGCCGGGATGACCAACATAAGGACGATCACTGCGAGAGCGGCCTCGGGTAAGTCGGAAGCCGATCAAGAACAGCACAAGCTGAACAGCCAGTATGTAGGGAGACGCTTCCGGTCCGATCCATTGAAGCAGGGCGACAGCGGCGATTACCAAGCACAACAGGCTTGTTGGAAAATGGGATGCCGTCACGTCCAGATCATTTTGCCTGCGCAGGGTCATCAGCCGGTACACATACAGTAGGGCGATCAAGCCTGAAACGAACCTCATCCATGCACACCCTATGAGCCATGAGGCAGATTGTGCAGTGTCGGGCAGACTAACATCAACATGGCTGGAGGCTGTCAGTTCCACAACCAGCCTTGTGACCAACCAGACGATTCCTGCCAGTGCCAGCGGACCAGCTGCTGGACGCAATAGCTTCCACAATGCTGTTCCCCAGCCCGGAGCATGAGATTCCAGCAGAACAAGACGCCGTTCCTCAATGAGTTTGTTCATTTCACGCTCCAGTGATTTGAGAAGCAATTCTCTGCGGAACGCATCACACTCCCGAAGGGATGCTTGAACCTGCTCTTGAAGGTGAGGGGTCAAATAGGGAGCAGCTTTGGCTTCCTGGAGAGCGTGGATGAGTCCGTTCTGGTACTGCTTTTCGCTGTTATTGAACCCGTTCTGGGTAGTGGTTTGGAGGCAACCAGCTAATCGTCCATAGATACGCAGCGATTCCTGTAATTCTTCCAACCGCTGCTGACGCGAATTTCGAAGCTGGGCTGCACTGTGAACATACAGCCATACCAGCAAAGACAACGCCAGCAGGAAGGCGATCAGACCGGGTGAGATATATGCGACTAACGCCGCGAAGTCCGTCGGGGACACCCGCAATCCCTCCTTCCATTGTTCTTTCTACACTATTGCACAGACTACACAGGCATTTCAAGGGCTTGTATACCTTTGACCAGGATATATGAAGTATTTTTTGGTAAAATAGACAAGATTACAAGCAGGAAGAGGAGATTCGGCATGAATAAAAATATAGAAAATGCAACAGAACATCATGAGACATCAAATCGATATCCTGCACGGGTTTAAGCTGGAGATAAAACGGATAAATAACAGTAAGTAAATTATAGACAGGAAGAAGGCAGTGAATATGAAGGTTATTATTTTCGGGGCAACAGGAACAATCGGCAAAGCGTTAGTAAAGGAAGCTATCAAGCGTAAGTATGAGGTGACGGCGGCGGTGCGCGATCCGCAACATATGACAGAGCAAAGTGAATATTTGACAGTGGTTCAAGCGGATATTCTGAATCCAAATTCTGTTACGGATGTGGCCAAAGGGCACGATGCTATCATTAGCGCATACGGTCCCAAGTTTGGAGAAGAGGAAGAACTGCTCGAAGCGACTCGTTCTTTGCTGGAAGGAACTCGGCGTTCCGGCGCGGAGCGCATCCTTGTCGTTGGCGGAGCGGGAAGTCTGAAAACAGAAAACGGTGAACGCCTCATGGATACCGCCGAGTTTCCGGAGGAAGTGAAGCCGTTGGCGGCTGCCCATGCAGATGCACTGGAGCTGTACCGCGCTGCGGATGTAGACTGGACCTATTGTAGTCCTGCCGGAATGATTGAAGCAGGAAAACGTACAGGACAGTTCCGTATTGGTTTGGATCATTTGGTGGTTGATGAATTAGGCCATAGCCGTATCTCGGTCGAAGATTATGCGGTAGCCCTGATTGATGAGTTAGTAGAAGGGGAATTTGTCAATTCCCGTTTTACAGTTGGATATTAATAAGCAGGGATAGCCATACGGGAGGCGAAAGGCATGTATATGGTGACCGCCGAAGAAATGCGAGAATTGGATCGCTATACAATTGACAAGCTGGGTATTCCGGCCCTTACCTTGATGGAAAATGCCGGGCGCGCGGTAGCTGACGAAGTATTGAAGCTTTCACACACAGGGCCGGGGGATATACCGGGACATGGCGGTATTATACGGACAGAGACGTGGAGTCAAGGACGACATGACTTACGGGAACGAGAACACTGGTATATCCTCGTAGGCAAAGGCAACAACGGTGGTGACGGACTGGTGGCGGCCCGCCATTTAACCGATGCAGGTCTACGCGTCACCGTTGTGTACGTCGAGCCGCCAGACACGCTGCGGGGTGAAGCGGCTGCGCAGCGCGATATCATCGCGGCTCTGGGTATCCCGGTGATCCTCTATGGCCGGGATACCCTCGACCTGCGCGGCGCCTCCGGCATCGTCGATGCCCTGCTGGGCACGGGCACGCAAGGCCCGCCGCGCGAACCCTACGCCTCGCTGATCCGCGAGGCCAATGCCAGCGGCGTACCGCTGGTGTCGGTAGACGTGCCTAGCGGCCTTGACGCCGACACAGGTGCACTGCACGAGCCGTGCATTCGTGCGCGCGTCACCGTATGCCTCGCCTACTTGAAGCGTGGGCTCGTCCAATATCCAGGCGCCGGGACCGCAGGCGATGTGGTGGTACGCTACATCGGTATTCCACCCGGCCTTGCCCGTGAGTGCGGCGTGCAGCTGCAGGTCTTGACCCGTGACACGCTGCGCGCTGCGCTGGACGTGGATGTAAGCCGCAGCCGCGTGCCGGATGGACACAAGGGCACCTACGGCCACGTTTTGGTCGCGGCTGGAAGCCTGCGCATGAGCGGCGCGGGCTTGCTGGCCGCACGTGCCGCCCTGCGCATCGGCAGCGGCCTTGTCACGTGGGCGGTGCCCGAAGCGCTGCTGCCGCGCGTCATTGGCGCCGCGCCGGAACTAATGCTCGCTGCCGCAGCAGCAGGCGGAGACGGCGAATGGAACGCCGACTCCGCAGACGAGCTGCTACAGCTCGCGCAGGCACGTGATGTGCTGGCCGTCGGCCCCGGCCTCGGCCGCTTTGCAGGGGACACCGGCTGGCTACGCCGCCTGTGGGAGGAATACGGCGGTCCGCTCCTACTTGATGCGGACGCCTTGAACATCCTCGCCTCGGCGGGGCCTGAGCTAGAGGCTTGGAAGCCGAGAAGTGCGGCAGTCGTACTGACGCCGCACCCCGGTGAAATGGCTCGTCTGCTGGGCATACCGACAGCAGAGGTGCAGCGTGACCGTATCACCCATGCCCGGGAGTACGCCCGAACACGTGGGGTCACGCTGGTGCTCAAAGGAGCGCGCACGGTCATCGCTTGTCCCGACGGAGCGGCCTACGTCAATACCACAGGCCATGCTGGGATGGCGACAGGCGGTGCGGGCGATGTGCTAACAGGCATCATCGCAGGTTTGCTGGCTCAGGGCTTGAATGCTTCGCAGGCAGCAGCTTTTGGCGTGTATTTGCATGGTGCGGCTGGAGAAACAGCCGCACGTCATCGCCAGCATCCTGCCTCTGTGATCGCTGGCGACATTATTGAAGCCCTATAGGCCATAGCAGCAGTGGCAGGAGGAAGGCCAGCATGATCTGTAATCCATATTCACGGTTCAGCCAGTGCCTTCCTCCATAATACAGCAGTGTAATCCCTGCACCTGCTATGCCGTTGCTCCATGAAATGCCCGTTCCGGCAGGCGACATCAAAGAACCTAGCAGGAGAAAGACACTGAATCCTGCAGCGAGGTATAGGGTGAGCTGCTCGGGCTTGCGAAGCCAGGGTAAAAGATCGCATAGCGCATCAGCGACAAGAGCGGCAGGAAGGGCAAAACCATAGGCCCACAGCTGCGCGGTCAGTTCACCACTATTGCCTGCTATAGTCAGAGGAACCCCTATTACTTCCTCTGTCAGATAGCAGTAGACCCATAAGAGACCAAAAACCAATCCTCCACAGGCCAGTTTATTCAGCGCATAACAACCAAGCTCCATCCGCCAAGGCATTTTGGAATTAAATTCATTCCAAGGCTGTCTCATGTTGCGACTCCTCCTCTGATCACACTCGGTATTCACAACCAATCAAGGAATTTATTTTCAATTACAATCCGCTTACCGTTTACGACATTTCAGTTTACGTTAGCTGTGTATCATGTTCCTAAGCAAAATAAAGATTGCGGATAGCCGCGGTACGGAAAGGCGGGGATTGCATGATACAGGCGGTTATTTTTAATCTCGAAAGTACATTGTTAGACCCCGGAGGACGAGGCTTAACCCAGGGAATGCGTGATATTTTCAGATGGAAAGGTATACAGGTAACTGAAGAACAGGTATCTCATGGGCGAGGAATGCCGATCCGGGATCATATTGCGAATGTGCTGGGACTTTCAGAGGTTCGGAAAAAATGGCTGGAGTGCTTTGGTGCGCATCCTGGCAGAGTGGATATTGAGCATATTTATCTTGAGCTTGTCCCTGTTCTCCGCTCCTTGATCCAAGGGGCTGAGCCTGCTATCGGTATAGATAGGGCGCTGCAGGAGTTGCAGGATCGTCGCATTCAGTCAGGTGCCACTGCATCCTGTCCAATGGAGATGCTCAGTCACGTATTTACGCCTGCGCAGTCACCCTATACGCTGGATTGTATGGTTGCCCCTTGTGAAGTTTCGCAGGGGAGACCTTATCCGTGGATGATCTATGAAATTGCACATCGCTTGCAGGTATTTCCGCTGAGCGATATTGTGAAAGTAGGAGATACAGCAGCCGATATGCAAGAAGGACGGAACGCCGGTGTATGGACGATTGGTGTCTTGAACCATAACGAAAGCGTGACGACCGTAGCTCAAACGACCAGCCATGAAGCGGAAGACAGAGTGGCTGAGGAACGGCGCAGACAGAGTGTATATGGTTTGAAAAGAGCAGGAGCCCACATCGTGATGAACTCGGTCGCTGACTTGCCGCGTATTCTGCGTGAAATCGAAATGCTCCAGCATACGGGAGGCTATCCTTCTTACACAAAACAGGTGAAAACAGCGGCGCTACCTCCATCATAAGAACGGGTATGATTCTGGGTTGCTTGAATACACACTTCTAGGTTATATGTATGCACCTACTCGGATAAAGGTGAACTCTGCTCGGCTTTCAAAACATAATAATGGAGCATTCGCTACGTTAGCGAATGCTCCATTTTAGTTTACTTTTTTTGTTTAGTTGAATCGAATCCAGCATCATATTTACTATTCAGCGTTTTTTACCCGGAATTGGTCGGCATGACGCTGCAGATTGTTTGATAGTGTGGTCAAATTGCGGGCTACTTCGGATAGTTCTTTTACCGCTAGGGCCTGCTTCTGAGCACTTGCTGATACATCTTCTGTCATTCCGGCAGTCTGCTGTGCCGCGCTGGCTGTGTGATTTAAATGTTGATCTACGCTGTGACGTACCTCTTGCATCTCTGCCGTCAATTGAGCCAGATGTGCAGCTAACTCCTGAACTTCCTGTGAGACCTGGGTGACTTTGTCAACAGACTGTAGACATACCGAAATTTGGATTTCTTGTTCATTGACGGTCTTTATGTTTTCATCAAATTGATCACCCATTTGCTCAATTTGCTCAACAAAGCTGCTTAAGATTTCGTCGATTTCACGAATCGATATGGCGGATTGTTGGGCAAGTTGCCCCATTTCATGAGCGACCACAGAAAAACCCTTGCCAGCTTCGCCTGCACGTGAGGCTTCAATAGATGCATTGAAGGACAAAATCTGCGTCTGCTTTACGATGCCCTGTACCTGTTGACCGATGTTAGCTGCCTCGCGGGATTTTTCGGTTAACGCGTGGGACATGCGTTGCATCTGCTTGATACGCAGGGCGCTTTCTCGTCCTTTTTCTAATAACAGTTCATGCTCACTGGCTACCTGATTGCGAACCTCATTGAGATGATGGGCTGTATCCGTGAATTGCTGCACATGGCTTCCGACTTCATCCAGCGTTTGTCCTAATCGGTCAGATTGTTGAACTGATTCCACCGCTTGTTCTGCTTGGTTAATAGAGACATCGGCAATTTGCTGGAGCGTACGGGACAGTTCCTCAGTCTGATGGAGTGTCCCCTCCGTTGTCACGACGATATTCTTCGAAGCATGCTGGAGTGTACTTGAACTGCTTTGAATATCCACAATCATATTCGACATGGCTTCCACCATTTTGTTCGTCAATCCGCTGATTTCGCCTAACTGATCATATGTTACTTGCGACGATGTAACCGTAAGGTTGCCGTCGGCTACTTGCTCCAGTGTATTTTTAATAAATCTCACCTGACGCAGTATCCGCCGGGTTACCAGCATCATAGCCGTAATGGAGATGATCAGAATGATGGAGATAACAGGAATAACTAATCGGTAGGCCTCGGGCAAGGTATGTTCGTATACTTCAGTCACAGAGGACAGGGATCTATCGATTCCCAAATAACTAATGATGGTTCCATCTGTATCCTTAATGGGAGTAAAGGAGGAAAACATCGTCCCCCACTCAGGGTCCGTTGTAATATCTGTAGTCACTGTTTCCCCTTGTTTCAATTTCTCTTCCGTTTCTTTAAGGGTAAAACTTACAGGAGTTCCGAATGGACTGTAGTCTTTGTCGTCCCATGCGGCTCCATCTACCGTAATTTTCCACTCATTGCCCACACGGTTGTACATATAGATGTACAGGATTCCAGTTTGCAGCCTGAGCGTATTTAACTCGTTACGAAGTTGTTTATACTCGCTACTTTGCTCCGATGAATCCGTATTTAAGCTCTTGACTGCGGATTTGTCCAATAACTGGGCCGTGTTCTTTGCCAGCGTTTCATTATTTAGCTGCATGGTTGATAGAGAAGCATTCTGGATAGATTGATTGGTCGTCCACAGAACAATGACGCCAATCACTATTAAAGGAATGAGCAAGATGAAGTAGAGTTTGGATTGTAATCCCATTCTTTTTTTAACGCTTCTTTTCATAATATGCTCCTTACTATGTTTTTTTTACCTTCATATATATCGTGTACAAATAGGAAAATATGAATAGTTATTCAGATGTTTCATGATTTTTTTTTGCGTATTTGCGTAAATTCTCATGAAAAAAGCCTTAGCCCGGTAAGTACCGAGCTAAGGCTGTATCTTATGACTTACAAATCGTCAAATCCGTTGTCATCTCCGACCTTGCCATAATTGCGTGATTTTGCTTCAAAGAAGTCCGTTTTTGTCGCATTCAGCGCTTCATCTGAGAATGGTTTAATCCAAGGCATACAGTTTACATCTACGCCTTCGTACGCTTTGTCCATACCAAGCAGTCTCAGGCGCATATTTGCCATGTATTTGATGTAATCGCTCAGCTCGTTCAAGTCGATGCCGCGAACCTCTTTGAGCGTATAATGCGCCCAATTCGTTTCCAGCTCCACAGCGCGGTCAATCATACGATAGACATAGTCCGTATTTTCCTTGGTATTCAGCTCAGGGAAATCAGACAACAGTTGCTTAAACACTTCGGCAAAGAAGTAGCAATGCTGATTTTCATCACGCTGAATATACGAGATCATTTGGCTGGTTGCCATCATTTTCTGATCACGCGCCAAGTTGTAGAAGAACGCAAACGTACTGTAAAAGAAAATGCCCTCCAAAATCAAATCCGCTACCATCGCTTGGAAAAAGGTCTGTGGGTTCTGCTCATCGCGGAACTCCTGATAAATGTCCGAGATGAATGTGTTACGCTCCAGCAGGACGGGATCGTTTTTCCAGTATTCAAAAATTTCCTTCTGTTCCTGATCTGACACCAAAGAAGACAGAACGTAGGAGTAGGACTGGTTATGCACCACTTCCTGCTGCCCGATAATCGCTGAAATAGCTTCCAGTGACGAGTCGGTAAAATAGCGTTTTACATCCCCGACAAACATCGTTTGCATCGAATCCAGTACAGCCAGCAGGCCGATGTTAATTTTAAAGGTGCGCTGTTCTTCGGCATCCAGCACAGGGAACTGGGACGCGTCCTTGGACATCGGAATTTCATCTGGAATCCAGTGGTTCAGCAGTAGCACTTTATACAATTTGTACATATGCGGCATTCGAATATCGTTCCAATTCAAAATACCGGAGCTTTCGCCTTCAATAATACGGGTAGAGCGATTTGGCGCTTCCGTGTTAAAAATCTTCTGTAACTGCATGAGAGCTTCTCTCCTTTAGTTTAGGATGCGCAGCTATCACATTCTTCAATCGTCAGTGCGCGGCTGCGTACATAATAGGTCGATTTCATACCTGATTTCCAGGCATGGATGTGCAGCTCTAAAAATTCAGTTGCTTTAATATCAGGCCGTACATACAGGTTAAAGCTTTGGCCCTGGTCAATATGACGCTGACGTGCAGAAGCCATGTTGATCGAAGCGTGTTGATCCAGCAAGAAAGCCGTCTTGTAGTACCAGATAGTTTTTTCGTTCAAGTCAGGTGCAGGGTTAGCAATCTTGTAAGTTGTTTTCTCTTCATAGGAAAGCAGCTCATACAATGGATCAATGCTGGCGGTAGAGCCTGCAATAATAGACGTGGAACCGTTAGGCGCGATGGCGAACAGCCATGCGTTGCGGACACCGTTTTGTTGGACTTCTTCTGCAAGCTCACTCCACTCGGAGGTAGTGACAAATTTGCCTTCGCGTGTACCATCTGTATAGCCACGGGAAGTGAAATAGTGCCCGGTAGACCAGTCAGAGCCCTCGAATTTGGCATAACGGCCTTTTTCTTTCGCTAGCTCCATGCTGGATTTGACGGCCAGGTAGTTAATTTTTTCATACAAATGATCGTTATAGGTTACCGCTTCATCGGATTCCCAACGGATACCTTCCAGTGCGAGTAGATGATGCAGTCCGAATGTACCCAGACCGACAGCGCGATATTGGCTGTTCGTATATTGTGCTTGCAGTACTTCAATGTTGTTGATATCAATAACATTATCCAGCATACGTACCTGAATCGGCACGAGGCGATCCAGCACACCTGCCGGAACCGCACGAGCCAGATGGATGGAGTTCAGGTTGCACACCACAAAGTCGCCAGGAATTTTGGAAATAACGATGCGTGTTTGTCCGTCCTTGGTGACCAATTCTTCTTTTTCTACTACAGTTGCAGATTGGTTTTGCATAATTTCCGTACACAGGTTGGAGGAATACACCATACCATGGGCGCGGTTCGGGTTGGCCCGGTTTACCGTATCACGGTAGAACATGTAAGGCGTACCTGTTTCTAGTTGTGACTTCATCAGGCGCTTCATGATGTCGATAGCAGGCACCGTAATACGAGAGAGAATCGGATGCTGCGACGCCTCTTCGTATTTCTCGCGGAAGGTACCTGAACCGAAGGTTTCATCATAAAAATCTTCCAGTCCCAGTGGACGACCGTTGTCATCTTTCCAGCCCATTACTTTCTTCACTTCATGCGGACAGAACAGATTCCATTCGCCCCGTGCTTCGACCCGCTCCATGAACAGATCGGGCAGACATACGCCATGGAACACGTCATGTGCACGCATCCGCTCGTCACCGTTGTTCAGCTTCAGGTCAAGGAATGCGAGGATGTCCTTATGGAATACGTCCAGATATACGGCAATTGCACCTTTGCGAGTACCCAATTGGTCTACGCTAACAGCTGTATTGTTCAACTGGCGAATCCACGGAATGACGCCGGAACTTGTATTTTTATGTCCACGGATATCGGAGCCACGCGCCCGTACTTTACCAAGGTATACGCCGATGCCGCCGCCCATTTTGCTAAGACGGGCTACATCCGTATTGGAGTCGAAAATACCTTCCAATGAGTCGTCTACGGTGTCGATAAAGCAGCTGGAGAGCTGTCCGGCCACCTTTTTTCCGGCATTGGACATAGTTGGTGTAGCTGCTGTCATGTACATGTTGCTCATCGCCCAGTACGCTTCTTTGACCAGCTCCATCCGCTTGTCGGCAGGCTCTTGGTGCATCAGGTACATCGCGATGATCATGTAGCGTTCTTGAGGCAGTTCCATTACGCGTCCGTCAAAATCGTTGGCCAAATAGCGCTCAGACAGTGTTAACAGCCCGATATAATCGAACAACAGGTCATTTTTCGGCAAAATGGAATCGCCCAACTCATCAATCTGCTCCTTGGTATAGTAGTCGAGCAGTTCTTGACGGTAAATTCCTTTTTGGACCAAATCAGTGATCAGTGGATAAAAAGCGCCGTAAGGCTCGTCCGCATAGGATTTGTAACGGCGGTGAGTAGCCGCTTTTTTATACAAGGAAGTGAGCAAAGCACGTGCAGCGGCAAATTTCCAGTCCGGTTCTTCCTTACTAACCAATTCAAGGGCAGCCATTGCAAACGCGTTGCTAATGTCATCCCCCGTGACTTCGTCCCGGCGCAGCTTGCTAGTTACACCGCGAATGAGTCGATCCTTATCCAGCTTGTCCAGTCCGCTGAGTACACGGTCGGCATATACGGAGATGCGTATTTCGTCAAAAGCCAACTGGCGATTGTTTGGTTTGGTTACGAGTTGTGGCATAGGATTAATTCCTCGCTTTCCTGATTTGGAATCATACTTGGGAATAGGCATGAAAATGATCATGATGAGAAGATAATGGCGAAAAAAGCGATGGTCAGACAGCATTTGGGGGCTGTATGTAATCCAATAACATAGAAATAGCGATGTACCTGCCAATGAAGGGGGAAAAGATGGTTCCCGTACGATTTATCGGCTACATCACTATATTTAGACGTGTTATGAATATTTAACCCAACATATTGTGTGTAAAAACTTAAAATTTCAAATAAGTGCAAGGAGTATTATAGCAACATTCGAAGCCATACGTAAAGGAAAAGGAATGGAAAATCAAAATATACAGAGAAGTCGCGGGCTGTATTTGAATTGAGACAGTTTGAACGGTACAATGAATGATAAAGATGTTTCCTACAGAAACAAGCAGCATACATATGAACTTTTTTTGTGAAATAAGGCTGCTCGCTCTATAGACTGAAATTTTAGATTTTTAAAGAAGCGATGATTTTAATTTTAGGGAGGAACCTGGCGATGGCTATTGCAGAAGTGACAGTGATCCCGATTGGAACGGGGAGTACAAGCCTGAGCGACTACGTTGCCCAGATGCAAAAAGTGTTGAAGACGCAAAAAGGAATTACCTATGAGCTTACCTCCATGAGTACGATTATTGAAGGTTCGTTGGACGATGTATTCACCGCCATCGCTGCGCTGCACGAAGCACCATTCCTGTCAGGAGCGAAGCGTGTTTCCACCTCGGTCAAAATTGATGATCGCCGTGACAAGCCTTCCTCCAGTCACCAAAAGCTCCGCTCTGTAGCAGAGAAACTATCTGGCACCGTGACAGGAAATGTTACCGAACTAAATCCAAATCCTAGTTGAAAAAGTTGATGTAAGTGATTGATTTTTATGTAACTAAGAGTATAATAGTTTTTGTTGTCAGTTACACTGACCTGCTGGTGTAGCTCAGGGGTAGAGCAACGCACTCGTAATGCGTAGGTCGGGGGTTCAATTCCCTTCACCAGCATCTTATAAAACTCAAGTACGGCGCGGCTTCCAAGCTTTTTGGAGGTCGCGTTTTTTTGTTGAACTGAGCATTCTTCTACCATTTTTCTACCCTTTAGTCTAGTAAAGTGGGTTCTTCGGTGCTAATGCTCTCTCCTGTGATTGAATCTCCAATGTTTTTTAACACCGCTTCTTGGAGATTCGGAAGAACATGTGAATAGGTATCCAGAGTTACATTGATAGACGAATGTCCAAGTCGCTCTTGAACGATCTTCGGATGAATACCAGCTTTGAGAAGTAGTGTTGCATGAGTGTGTCGCAGATCGTGGAAACGAATCCGAGGGAAATCGGGATGTTCCTTTACAATTCTGTCCAAAATACGATAGTAATGTCTCATAAGATTGCGGGGGCCGAGAGGCGTTCCCACACTCGTTTGAATTACTAAGCCTGAATCATTGTATAGCTTATTTCTGGCTTGCTCATGTTCTTGCTTTCTAAAGTGATTTTCCAGAAAATTAACGGTATTAGCAAACAGTGCGATGGAGCGAACGCTACTATCATTCTTAGTATCATCAAGATCATGTCCTATTTCAGAAATGGTATAAGCTTGTCGAACCGAAGCCGTTTTCCTCTTTAAATCTACCTCTGATCGGGGTAGCGCAAGTATTTCACTTTGACGCATGCCAGTAGAGGCAGCGAGTTCGAAGGCCATGAAGTATTGATCTTCCGATGCAGCATCGAGGAAAATCTTTAATTGATGTTCATTCCAGACTTCAAATTTTTTCTTTTTTCCTTGGGGTAATTCTACATAAGAGGCAACATTCTGAGTGATAACTCCCCAGGTTACTGCCCGGTTTAAAGCATCTAAAACTAGGACGTGAGCTTTCTTGATAGAGGCTACAGATAATTTGGGTAGCAATGTTTCGTGATATAAATTATGGAGGTGCTGTGGTTTTAATTTTGTCATCTGCACTTTCCCGAGATTCGGCACAATGTGTGTGTTTACAAGCCACTCATAAGACTTCCAAGTACCGTGTTTAACAGAGGTTTTTTTGTCTTTGAGCCAGGTCTCCATAATTTCACCGAAAGTTTTCTTGGTCGGTTCTACAAAGGTTCCTTTATTAAAAGCACTGAGAATGTCAGGCATTGCACGTTCAGCATCTCTTTTCTTATCGAAGCCTCCATTGGGACCAGTAAGCCACTTCCTGCGACGCTTTCCTGTTACCTCATCTTTCATATCCACGACGATGTAGTATTTCTTCCCTTTCTGGGCTATATGTCCTCTCATGATGAACCTCCTAACTGAAATAGGGAATGTATGTTCTATTTTTATTTTAAAAGAAAAGCCCGAAAAGGGCTTTAGGTTATATTGTACCGAAATTCCATGCGTATGGAAATTTTTACTTTGCTCCTATTATACCAAACGTAGTCATATCATTATTCTTAATCTTAATTCTATACTTCACTCTGTTTCTAACAGTGGCCCCTTCAAAATCAAAATCTTGAAGATCTGCATTATTGTCTAAAAGGCCTATATCTCTGACGACATCTTCTGCATCCTCAAATTTGTAATCACTGTTTGTTGTCATTATTAGAGCAACAATAGCAACCATTAAATTTTCGCCAGTTTTCTCTTGGAAACCTCCAGAACCTGTTAACATAACTTCTTGTATTTTATGTGTTGAATCAACTGTACCTGTCATACTTAAATTATCATTGAACTTATACTGGAACATATTAGAATCTTCTTTTAGTTCGGATATGTGTAAGTAATCTAATTTATATTTTTTAGCAACGGCATTGAATGCTTCTGTAAAATCTTCTACTGTCATATCGAATACATATGTGTTTGAACCAGCTGCAGAAGCAGCTTTAACATCTGTATTATATCGACTTTGCGTATCCCCCTCTGTGCCACACCCTACGAGAACTACTGTTACCATAATTATTGTTAATAGAATTCTTTTCACTTTAATCTTCCTTAGTATTGCCCCATCGGCTGGGGAATTTGCTGATTTGTATTAGTGTGGAAAAAATACAAAAATATCCTTCGCTAAAAAGTCACTCTTCGTGGGAAGGGCATATGGATATATAATTGTATTTGTCTATTGTTTGATGAACACAATCTCCTATGTTCTTGAAACAATAGAATAGAAATTAACGTATAAAATTATACTGTGCAAAATATGAAATTAATCCAGATATTGAATGGAAGTGCAACTATGAAAAACGAATTTAAAAATATGTTATCGGACATTGAACAACTGAACCAAGAAAAGCCGGAAGAAGTCTATGCATTCATAGAAACTAAATTACTTGATTACATAGACACTTATAAGTCTTCATAGACCAACTTAATCATCTTCTCCAATGTTTCTTTATTTTTTGGGTCGGTTAGATCAATATTATATTTCTTCACCAACTCCTTGAGTACATAGTCTGTAGTCTCTTGAGATAAATCATTCTTTTTAGAATTAGAGCCACTTTGTTCATTCCAAGGGGTGTCGGTACGCCCGAGTAGATAATCCGTATCAACGTCGAGGGTGTCCGCCAAAGCTACCAAGGTCTCATTTGAAGGAGTGCTATGCCCATTCTCGTAATTACTTATAGCCGCCTTGGTTAAGTTAACTATTGAAGCTAATTCTTCTTGAGTTAGCTTTTTCTTTTTTCTTCTATACGCAACTCTATCTCCGCGAAACACACAACTTCCCCCTAAACAATAATTATAAAAGTACATGTATATTGTACATCTAATATACCCTATATATAAAATAAGTACATTAACCTTGTATTTAATTGTTGACATACACCAATCTTGTACTTATAATAGAGCCATAGGTACAAGATTGGTGTACAAGAGAGGTGATAAATTTGAAAAATCACGCCTTAGCAGATGCTAGAAAAAAAAGCGGTCTAACTCAAGAAGAACTTGCATTTAAACTAGGTTATTCAAAGGCTACGGTAAGCAATTGGGAAAATGGTTATTCTAATCCTTCCCTTACAGATGCGTTTAAAATTTCCGAAATCCTTAAAGCCGATATCAACTATCTTTTTTTTGGACTAAAAGTACAGGTTCAGTATACATCCCAAAATAAAAGTACAAGAACACAAAAGGGGGCCGGTTAAATGAGTAAACCGTCAACTATGAGCGAAAAAGCTTGGCGGCGGACGCATATGGCTGGCACGCTACTGGATTAAATACGGTAGAGAATTAGCGGCACATAGGGAGTAAAAAAAAGATAAAGCATCATAGGAAGTTTAGCCTATGCGTTTTTACTGGATTCGTTCCACAGAAGTCTGTTGACACGGAAAGGAGGTGCAGAAATTGAATCGGCATTCTGGCGAGATTATCACGGTTCCTGAAATGGCAAGACGAATGAAAATTCGGAAGCAGGCGGCTTATGACATGGTTGAGGAGCCAGGCTTCCCTATATATAACATTGGCGGTGCTCGCGGCAAACGAGTCCTCTGGCCGGAACCTTTGGAATGGCTAAAAGAGAACAAGTCAGGGTCCATATGAATAGAAGAAACCCGTCGGGCTGTACCGGCTCCAGCGGGTTGAGGGGATACGGGGGGGAAGAACTTACAACCTAATACTACATCAGCCCTCTGTCCGTAATAAACGTGTCATTCGGACAAAGGAGAGGAAAAAAACATGTCAATTGGACAGTTTGGTCCCAATCTTCAAGAGGTTCTGAAACGACGGGGGGAAACGCGTAACGCAGCCGGACAAGTTACCCACGTGGATGCTTCATTAATTGGAAAGATCATCAAAGGCTCCCGCAAACCATCGAAAGAGCTCATGCAAAAAGCTGCGGAGCATTATGATGACGGCCAGCTTTACATTGCAGCAGCCGGGGAAGTAACAGGCGGTGCCTTTGCACCCTGGCTGGATAATGTAGACCTACATAGGGCAAGCGTGCTTTTTAAAACGGTAGAGGAAATGCGAGAGGTTCTTACATTATCTGCTGAGGTACCAATTAGCAAAACGGCTGACCAACTTACTGATTCTGAGCGCCAAAATATGAAACGTCTACTGATGGAGACGGTTGAAGCTATTACTGCTCTTACGCATTTTGCGGCAGTGTTATGTAAGGAGTATTCGTTTTCCTGGTTGGGTACTTGGAAGGAACACCGAGCTGACCTGAAGGCAAAAAAATATATGAAATGAGGGAGCAAAAATGGAAATCGAGAGATTAGAGGATGAAGCCAAATTTGTTGCAGCAAACGCAGAGCATAATTTAAACATGATACTGCAAAATCCGGAAATCGTTTCTGAGAGTCATCGTCAAAAAAGTATTGCTCAAGCAGCATTCATGATGAATCTTCACTTGTCTTTTCAAGAACAAAATAAAAACGCCCGGCGGGCAGGCCGGACGCTTGGTTTGAGAACTCGATTAAAGTCTCTTGTGTTGCTTATTCTATCTCCTTCTGCGAGAGAAAGCAAGGGTGAGGGTGCGTGACGCAGCAGTTAAAGGAACGCCTCATTCAAAACTTTCTGGATAAGAAGGCAGGGACGCAAGCCAATACGGATGCAATATATGCTTTTCTGCAAGCAGGCGGTTCAGCTTTTTCATCTGAATTTCAGGAGCTACTACAGGAGCGGGACGAAGCCTATTTTCAATGGAATAACGCCTTGCTGAGCCTAAATCTTCTGCCAGCAGAAGAACGGTTGGAGTTTTTCGGAAATATGTAGCCAGTGATATAGGACAAGCTGGCAACGGACAGGCCATGTCGGCCTTGTCTTCCGGCGTCGGACGGTAACATAACCTACTCCCGTTCGGCGTCGGAAGATGCGGCTGACGCATCACACAAAGCAGCGACACGATGGTACGTGTACACGCGATGGTGAGAATATCAGGCGGAAAACGACGGAGCGCGCCTGACTGCTGGTTCGAATCCAGTCTGCTTGAAATTACATATGGAAGGAGGAAACTTTGTGCAAGTTATTCAACGTTTGACCGTTGTCTCTAATCCAACAAGGATTTTTGAAATTGGAACGGAGCTAAGCGGCAGCGAAATCATTGAGATTAAGCAAGTCGCTACGGAATATGAAAATAATGTCCATTCTGAATTCCATATTTTAGATGAAAATGATGAGCTCATTGTCAGTATCGAGAATGCACCAGTGATCGTCGAGTATCGGCAGATCGTAGAACATGATGAAATCATGGAAGGAGAATCGGCATGAACGCAACTCATAAAAAAGTGGTGGAGTTTTTTGCAAAAATTAGCATCGACGAATCTGTGGATGTTAATGAGTTTTTAGAAGCTATCGCGTTAAATGTGGGGCTTTATACTGCGCTGAAAATCAAGACAGTGGGACAAAGAGAAGTCACAGAGCAGTTCAAAAGCATCATTGATACTGGCCTCAAGATAGCGAATAGCGAAGTTGTACCGAAACGAGTTAGCTTTTTCATTATAAAAAAATAGCCCGCGGCAACGGGCTATCACTGATCTTTTGAAAACTAAATATGTGAATACGGCCATCTTATCATGGGTGGCCGTTCCTAACAAGAGGGAGCGATATATATATGGCTATGAATGTAGCTGCTATTACAAAAGGTATTGAACGTGACGAATGGTTGAAATTGCGTAAACGCGGCATTGGTGGTTCTGATGCCTCTGCTGTCGTTGGGCTGAACCGATACAAGTCACCCGTTGGTGTCTTTTTAGAAAAAACGGATCAGATTGTACCAGACGAACCAGGCGAAGCAGCTTACTGGGGCAACCAGTTAGAGGATTTAGTCGCTCGTGAGTTTATGAGCCAAACTGGGTTGCGTGTGCAACGCAGCAATAAGATGTATCAGCACCCTACACATAAATTTATGTTGGGTAACGTGGACCGCCTGATTTTAGACAAGGGTGGTCGAGGACTTGGCATCCTGGAATGTAAAACAGCCAGCGCCTATAAGCTGAGCGAATGGGCCGACGATCAGGTTCCTGATGAATATGCCATTCAGCTCCAACATTACATGGCCGTACTTGGTGTGGATTACGGGTATTTTGCCGTTCTGATCGGTGGTCAGAAATTTCAATACAAGCTGGTCGAACGAAACGAGGGCATTATTGATTCTCTCATACAGATCGAGGACGAGTTTTGGAACAAGCATGTAATTCCAAGGGTTCCCCCGGTGGTAGACGGTAGCGCTGCTTCGACTGAGCTACTGAATCGCTTGTATCCTGCTTCTCGGCCAGCGACAGAAATTACGCTGGAGAAAGATCAGGCATTGCTTGTGGACAAGCTCATTGCCGCTAAAGAGAACGCACAAGTGGCTGCGGAACAGGTTAAGCGGTTGGAGAACGAGCTGAAAGCCGTGATGGGTGACCATGAAATGGCAGTTTATGACGGTGAACCTGTGCTGACATGGAAATCCAGTCAAACAACACGCCTGGACACTAAGCGCTTGAAGCAGGAACAACCGCACATCTTTGAAAAATACGCAAACACCACGTCTTCAAGACGTTTTCTGGTGAAGTAAGGAGGCTATTATGGCAGGACAACGCAGTAACAATCAATTGGAGAGGAAGCTTCAGGACAAGGCGGCTGGGGCAAAAAACGATGCGCCTACACCTTCTCAGACCATTGCCGCTTATATGGACAAAATGAAGTATCAGATTGCGGAGGCTATGCCTAAGCATATGAGCATTGATCGGCTCAGTCGTATTGCCCTGACGACGATTCGCACGAATCCGAAGCTACTGGAATGCTCTATGCCGTCTCTCATGGGGGCGGTCATGCAAGCGGCACAGCTTGGTCTGGAACCAGGCCTGATCGGTCATTGCTACATCATCCCATACGGTACAGAAGCCACATTCATCATCGGCTACAAGGGCATGATTGATCTGGCACGACGGTCTGGAAACATTAAGTCTATTGCCGCTCATGAAGTCTATGAAAATGATTTCATTGAGCTGACATATGGGCTGGAGGAAAAATTGCAGCACGTTCCTTGGTTTTTGCGCAAAGATGAACAACCGAAGGAGTCGGGCAAAATCATCGGAGCTTATATGGTTGCCAAGTTTAATGACGGCGGTCATTTTATCCATTACATGCCGATCAGCGAGATTGAGGAGCATAGGAAACGTTCCAAGGCATCTAGTAAAGGGCCTTGGGTGACTGACTATACCGAAATGTGCAAGAAGACAGTTGTACGTTCCGGATGGAAGTGGCTACCCATCAGCGTGGAAATTGCTTCTGCGGTTACTCAGGATGAAACGGTACGTAAAGATATCACTCCAAACGATGAACCTTTTGTCTTTGATATGCCAACTGAACCTAAAGACGGTGAAACACATCAGACAGGTGACACAGTTCAGCCAAATAACACTGATTCACAGCAGCCTGCTGATGGATCAGGTCAGGACGAACTGGAATTTGAATGAGTTCTATAGATGAGATTACCGGCAAGCCGCTGTTACGCAGCATGATCGGTGAACACATTTGGCGGATTAAAGAGTCCGACCCTGTAGCCTTTAAACGCGAGGTACGAGAATACTTCGCGCGGGGTTATCCAGGTTGGACAGTGGTTCGAGCTAAGTACCCTTATATATTTCTGCGGGATGATAGGGAGCAGAGTGTGTAAATGATTCTGGGCGGTGTGAAGAAGCGAACGGTATTTATATAAAAATCGCAAGAGATTAGGTGGTGAAGCCGGTGGACTCCAATGTAAATCCTCAGCCTACGGACGCACATATACGCATATCACATGAAATACATCGAGAGCTGATCCGGCGGAAGTTTACTCAGCGGCAGCGGGATATTATTGATTTTGTCCTCACGCTGAGCTGGGGATGCGGGAAGCCATCGGCCAAAATCCCTATGCTTAAACATTTTGAGCTATGTGGTGTTCGTAAGGAACATATCAAAAAGGAACTAAAAAAGCTGGTTGAAAATCATGTTCTGTTTTGGGACGAGCACATGAATGTGTTCCAGATCAATAAGCACTATGACATGTGGACTGTCGATGTGGTGGAACGATATGACCCCAAAATGATGAACGATTTAATCAAAATTAACATTGAAACTCATACCCCAAATCTCGGCAAACCAGTTACTAAAAAAGTAACTGAGTTACCAAAAAAGCAACCGATCCGAGTTACTAAAAAGGTAACTCAGTTACACAAAAGGCAACTGTTCAGTTACCAAAAAGGTAACTCGCCAGTTACTAAAAAGGTAACTGTGAAGCGTGATTTTTCCTGTCATACCAAGGGATTTCGGCTCTCTAAAACAATATTTAAAGCAATTATTAAAAAAAACACTACTACATCTTTAGATACTGTACAGGAGTTAGATACAGAACAAAGGGGTGGGGGAGGAGAGATTCCCTCGGATCATTCCTTTGGCTATATCTACCGCGCTTACGAAAACAATTTTGCAGATAACGGGAAAGTGACCCCGTTTGAAACCGAAGACTTGGGAGCCCTTTTCGACGATTACGGTGGAGAATGGCTCCTGAAAGCCATGAGGGAAGCCGTTCGACAGAAGAAAAAGAGTTTGGCTTATGTACGTGGCACGCTGGAAGGATACCGTAAACGCGGGGGACCGGAAACGGAACGCCGAATGGATCGGGCTTCACCGGCGGAAGCAGAAATTCGGGAAGACGACCCCATTACGATCTTGATGAGAAAGGCAGATGAGCAGCGACTTGCTGAATACGGAGTTACTTGAGGCTGAAATATTAGGTTCCTTTTTTCGAGACCCCTCCCTTGTTGGGGAAGTCGCCGTAACACTAGAACCAAGCTTATTTACGCAACCTTGGCATCGCAATCTGCTGAAAATGATACTAGAACTACATCGGACTGAACAGGAACTATCCATGACTATGTTGGTGACGGTATTCGAAAAGCATCTTGAAAAGGTGGGTGGAGTTTCTTACCTGTCTAAACTGGCCAGCTCTGCCGTTGCAGTTTCAATGCTGGAGCAGAATATCAGGCAGCTCATCGAAACTGATGCTCGTCGTAAAGCGCTGGATTTGGTCGGTGAATACCGTGATAAATTTTTGGATTTGTCATCAGGCGGGTTTGAGGAATTACTGGATGAATTTGAACAGCGTTCACTGGATATTCGTCCTAAAGCATTGCAAAAGGATACGGTGGTTGACGACATCATCCAGTGGTATGAGGACTTGGTACTTAAAACGCAAGACCCTTCCCGAGCGCTTGGCATTATGACAGGCTGGTCAGCATTGGACCGACTGACGCTAGGGTTCCAGCGTACTAACCTGGTTGTCATAGGAGCCCGCACCAGCATGGGTAAGTCAGCCGTCGCCAATGAAATTAAGATGCGGGCCACCCAGCGAGGACATAAGGTTGCGGACTTTAGCTTGGAAATGTCCAAGGCGCAGATTTATAACCGGATGATCGCTAATCTGTGCAGTATTCCCCTGCAAGCCATACGTTCAGGGCATCTGAAACCCGAACAGATCGAGCGAATTTCTATGCAGATGGAGTTTTTACGAAAAATTCATATCGACGACAGCCGAGGCGTGACTGCGGAATACATTTGTTCCGAAATGCGCAGATTGAAGCGACAAGAAGGGCTTGATTTGGTCATTGTGGACTACCTGCAGGAAGTGGTTGAGCCTGCTGAACGAAACGACAACAGCGGCTCTGGTTTGCATAGGGTTTGTCAGAAGCTACGGAAGGCGGCAAAAGACTGTGACTGCGCACTGATCGGCTTATCTCAGGTCAAGCAGGATGTGGAGAGTCGGCAGAATAAAAGGCCATTCGTTTCAGACTTATCAGGCAGCGCCGCAATCAGCGCGGTTGCTGACGATATCCTCTTGTTGTACAGGGACGAATATTACAATCCTGATACACCGGACCCGGGTATCTTGGAAATCAACCTCGCAAAACAACGTAATGGTCCTACTGGAGTAGTGAAACTCAAATTTGAGAAAGACACACAACAAATCGCGTAGGGGAGGAACGGACATGAAACAGGGGAAACGACTCACCAAAAAGCAAAAGATTGGATTGTTAAAGGCCAGACCAGGTGTGACACTGGACAACTGGGTCTCAGAACGGGAAACAGCAGATGGGGTCGTGCTGCTAAACAAATTCTCAGGAAAGCGGTGGCTGCTAAATAAGCACTATGGAGCATTGCAGCCTTACAAGGTACGGGCCTGATGCAGCCGTCATGCTGGACGCGCTGGAGCGTCTATGAGTACCTGAAACATCGGTTTGTCCGTACTGGACAAGTTCCGAATGAATCGGAATTACTCGAGGAGCTGCCGGACATCGATCGGAGCGAGCTGTCTGAGGGGATGGCCGAATTTCGCCTGATTCTTGGTGACTGGCCTATCGCTGGAGGTGACGGGTCATGCAGCGCCAGATAAAGGACCCGATGTATCAAACTCAGTTAAAGCAAACTGTACGAAACCGAAGCGGCAGGGTGATAGGCGAGGTATTTGTGCTTGACTCGGCCATGTTCCCAGTAAAGATGTCACGCAAGCACAAGAAGAGGGGAAGGAAACATTGATGAAAACAGTTTGCACTGATGAGATTTACCGCGTTATTGACGATTTAGAGACAAAAGCGGAAACGTCCGAATCCGGGGCGGCTGAGGCTTTGCAATATGCAGCTTCTGAGCTTAGGAAGGTGCTGAAATGATTAGCCGCTATGTAGGCGTTGACCCTTCCACAAAGACAGGCATCGTGATATTGGACGCACAAGGGAATGTGCTTAAGAAAATTGAGATCGAAGGGGTAGGGGAAGATCCTGGACGCATTAACGATGTTGTTGTTCGGACCCTTCGACTGATAGAACGAACGGACTGTGTAGCTATCGAGAATTTTTCCCACGGCTCGACTGGGGCCTATGTAGGTCAGCAATATGCAATAGGTTGGGCGATCCGTATCGGCCTTTACGTACGCAAGCAGTCCTATATTGAGGTAGCGCCTAATTCGCTTAAAAAGTTTGCAACTGGAGTAGGAAGGGGCGGCAAAGAAGATTTGATTCTTCCAATCTACAAGCGATGGGGATTTGAAGACCCCAGTGATAACGTCCGTGACGCATTCGTATTGGCTCAAATCGTCCGGGCCATACATGAGCCGGTTCAGTTGATTAAACCGCAGCAGGAAGTAATTCACAATCTTTTGTATCCACCAGCTAAGAAACCAGCTACTAAAAAAACCAAGAGGGGAAAGTGATTTAACATGGGGAAAGATTACGCAAAATTCATGGCTACAACAGCTAACAAAATTGTATTTGGTGACAAAGACGTGGAGCTCAAGCTGACAATTCCACACAAGGTTGCTCAGCAAAATCTTGAGTTTCTGACCAGCAGCTTAAACAAAGAAATTCAGGTGCTTCTGGGCGATCCGCAGGCCAGTTTTGATTTTGAGGACCAAGACGATGATATGTACCGTAAATGGACAGGCCGCCGTGTAACTGCGGACGCATCTGGAGTTGTTATTTCTGCCCAAAGGCCGGAACCAGAACACGATGAAAACCAAGCGGAAATGTTTGGCCCAGAGCAAGCAGAGGACGATACACCTGCAGGCGACGATCAAGCCGAGCAAGGAGAGCAGGAACAAACCGACCAAGCTGGTCAGGACAAGCAGCCTGGTAATCAGGAAGGCGAGGAAGCTTTCGACGATATTCCGGAATGGATGCGCGAAGTTGGAGATGATCAAGAGGGTGAAACTGGTGAGGAAAATGGGCAGCGAGGCGATGATTCTGCCCCTCGTGAAATGAACTTTGGTGAAGATGAGGCCAGCGGAGCTGCTGAAGGATCTGATCAAGAGCATGAAGCTCCCGAAACCATAGAGATCGATAAGGATACTTTGGAGAATTACATTTTGGAGAAACGCCCAGTGTTCGAAGATCTGACCCTTGATTTCCCTGCTCTATATGAACAGAAGCGAAAAGAAGGAGTTACCTGGCGCGACATTGCAGTGGATGTTGGTATGACAACAGGTCAGCTCAACACTCAACTGACCAAGTACAAAGGTCGCGTTAAAGAGCAAATGGCTCAATCAACTGCTGTTTAATATAAATCCTTTGCAGCGTGGCCCCTACCCTCACGGACTATGGTGGCCACTTGCACCTATAAAACGGAACGTATGATCTTAATCCTCTTTCATTTTCATTTCAACTAAATGTCTGCAATGAGGGCACTGGGAAGTCAATGAAAAAGTTTTCTTCTCATTGATGTTAAGCAGAGATACCAGTTGAACAACTATTCCCGGAAGTGAAAGCATTCCTAATATTAATGCAATTGAGTTAACAGCTGGAGTACTTACTAGCGCTTTTTTGTCAGTAAGCACATCAAATATTAGATAGCCTATAAAAACAACAAGTCCTGTTACATTCACGATAAAAAGTAATTTTAAAACGGTCTTCGTCCAGCGTTTTATTTTTTTATACGTCATAAATATCACCTCATTTGTTATAACGGCAGACTTAATAGAAAGATTCATATTTCCCAAAAAGAATTTTGAAAGGGTGAGTGACATGGAACAACTACTAAGAAGTCTACGACTACGGTAAACATCTTGGAAGAGTGATGACTAAAGTTTGAAATTCAGAGGACTTTGCTACTAAGGAGGTGTGAACCTTGGCAAACATTAACGCAGCGATAGAGCGGCTCATGGATATGCGTTTGGAACTGGATGATACGATGCGATTGCTCGGTTTTGACCCGGAAGCATCGGACCGTCAGCAGGCAGGGACGAACGAGCGTGTGTTGCTTCATTTACAGGATATATACGATGTGTTGGATGCTCCGAGACCAAATGGGGACTATGCGAAGCAATTGGTACAAGAAACGATGAAAATTGCAAAGGAAGAGATGTAATGCTGTTCGTCTTCCACAAGAATACAAACAACCCCCGCATTCCTTGGCCGGGCTCGCGGGGGTCATTACTCTTAAACCTCATCAATTATACCACGGGTGAGGGGAACATGATGGGGAAAAGAAGAAAAAACAACTTACAGCTTACTTTTAACATTCTGCCGGTCGATGAGAAAGCTACCCGCCTTGCGGTGGAGGAATATTTGGAGACGATTCGGCAGTATCGGCAGATTGGTTTTGTTAGGCGCGAGGCTGCTATAATGCAGTCCTATACTTATAGAGAGCATCAATCCACTAATGCAATCAGTAAGCAGACGGAAGACATCGCCACTTATAACGTTGATAAAGAGGCGGAGCTTCAGTCGAAAGATAGGCTGCTGGAGCTGGCGATGAGCAAGCTGTCCAGCATGCAGCGTGAGGTGATTCAGCGGAGTTACCTGGATGATGAGGGCGAGTTTGATTACATTAGCTGTGGCGAGATGGGAATTAGTGAGAGCTCATTTAGACGGATTAAGGCTGATGCGATAAGCATACTTGCTGTGGCGCTAAGATTAGCTGTGATCAGGGAAGAGAATGATGGAGTGGCAGTATCTTAAACAGACCATTTTTTTTGATCTGTTTTTTCGACATTTTTCGCTAGATATTACAATGGGAAAGTTTCCGATATTACTTATGGAATGAAAGGAGAGACCAGATGGATAATTATATTATGTATTCAGCTAAATCAGTTTCTTTATTACAAGAGGGAGAATTTTCGATTGTTCCTTCAGCCACTGAAATTTCAGTCATAAAAGTGAAAACACTTAATGAACCTATTAGTGATCCTAAGAATGCTCCTAAAAATGGGAAGGTTATTATTTCGGTTTACTTTTCCAAAGGCATTTCTTTCGAGTCGGCAGAGAAGTTGGGAGATAAACTAGCTGATCAATTTTTTAACCATTTTTCTTATATAAAAGATATAGGGCTTGGCAGGAGTGAATACATCCGCAGCAGTTTTGTAGAGTCAGAAATAATATCGAGGATGGAAGTGAATTATTCAATTATGTCGCCTATCGAATCGAGCGATATTGAAAATGTATTGGGGAGCCTTGAAAACAATAATTTAAACTTAAATTATATGAAGCTATATAGAACGGCTTTGAATAATACTGATCCTATAGCTAAATTTATGATTTTATATAGTATTTTAGAATTTATTTTGCCAGGGAGAGGACAGTATAAGGTCTGCAATTTTGCAGTTAGAAACGGGTATAAAAAAGAGCATCACAACAAGGTACTGAGTAGACGAGAATGTATTTTTACTTGGTTAAGAAATAAAATTGGTCACACAGATGGTGATGTGGATTTTGAACAAGTTAAAGCTTTGATGAGCCAAAATAATCTAAGACTAGCTGAATTGACTAAATCAGCTATCGACAAGACATCAAAACTTTAAAAAAACTATCGTAGAAGTTTGTTAACAAGTTTTTAAAATCTAGCAATAAAAGAGGGAGTTTTTTTGAGTGAATTTTTCGGGTAAAGGACCAGCTAGCAGGTACTTAAAGGGCAAGTACGATCTCAAACCATCTATATTTGGGGATATCTCGATGGAAAAAGGAGAGATTTTTAAAAGAAAACTTATTGCCGATCATACGTATGATGAATTAAAGGCAATAAAGACAAGTATCAATGTCCAGACTAGTTCGGGTCAGAGTCTTGGTGTAATAATGGCTATTATTTCATTATTTTTTTCAACTGCCCTAATGCCATTAACATTTTATTTGCAGCAATCGGTTAAGCCTATTGATTGGTGGCATGAAACCAAGATGATGCTATACAAAGAGAATATAGGGGAGGAAAAGGATTTAGAAAAGTTAGTGACTTTTTTATCGAAAGACATTTTGAAAGATCAAGCATCGCTTTTAGATGATTTGAGAGGTGGCCTTCAAAACCTAAATATTACACTAGGGGTAGTATTAGGAGTGGCCTTCGCAATCATATTTGTTTGCTTGTATATAAAAAAATGGAACAAGTATATAAGTGCTTATGTAAATGGCGCTTTTGAAGAAGTTGAAGAAAGAAGATCAAAGAGGAAGGTCATGAATCGGGGATTTAAAAGGTGATTGTTTTTTGAATGAAAAATGAACGTTTTATGGAGCGCCACTGGACTTTTTATGTGGTAAATTTGTATCATGGAAAATCAAATAAGGAACGAACCGAGGTGCTAATACTTCGGCGATGAGGTCGGTCAATGTGCCGGCTTTTTTGTTGCGGCTCGTACAGGCCGAGGGAAAACTGCTAACCGGCGGAAACATCGTACCAGACCCAGTCCGAAAGATTTTGTTGCGGGGTTCAATTCCCCGACGCGTCATTATTATTACGAAAAAGTGAGGAAAGAGCAGCTTTTGTTCTGTTATTTCGCTATTTCTGTGCTGCATCGAAGTTTCGTGTTTTGACTTGAATTTCGGCAGCTCAGTAAAATGGTCTTGTTCTTCCTCTCTAGTAACTAAGTACAATGCTTTTATGCAACAGCGTAGCGTTTTGCATCCCGCTTGCGGGAATAGAACCTATCGCTGTTTCTTTTTTCGGGTTTTAAATAAGCGCCTTAGTTGATTTGGTGCTGTAAATACATAGGCAGATACAAGTCACTCATTTGGGTGGCTCTTTTTATTGCCTTGAAAGGATTTTTGGTTTGAAGAAGAAGCAGAAGAAAGGAATTTTGCTCCCGTTGAAAGCCCACCAAAACAGCCGAAGAAATGCAAAGGTTGTGTATGGGGGAGATGGGATGGGGTTAAACAGTTTTGTAGTAGACCTGTTTGTATTAAAAATAGTTGATTGTCACATATTGTATCATTTTGGAAATCCGGTTATTATTGTTCGGGGGAGTTGAGAAATGTGAACAATAAAAGCAAAGTTCAGAATCCACTTACAATAATAGCAATCTTCGCGGGAATTGCAGAATTGGCTGGTACTACAGTTTTACTAGGACTTCCATTAGAAATCCAAAGCGTCTTTGTGTGGTTTGTAATGTTGTTCCCTATTGGATTAGTAACAGCATTTTTCTTGGTACTACTATTTAAACACAAAGTCCTATATGCGCCGAGTGATTTTGTAGATGAAAGCAATTTTATGAATTTACTTCAAAATAAAAAGGTTCAAAATGAGCTCATTGAGGTTGTGGATTTGCTAGAACAGGTAAAAGAAAGTAATACAGCAAATGAGCAACTCAAACACACTCTTACTGAAGCAATGCTTAAACTTGAAAATGCAAAATTAAACAACAAATTGAACTCTAAAGAAATAATGAAATCTAGCGGGGTAAAAAGGTACTATCATAAAGAAAATCTTATAAGTGCCATATTTGATGTCATAATAGAAAATGGTGAAAAAGGTGTTTCCTTAAAGATGTTATCAGATGAAATAGGTTTGGGAATAGTGGATATCGAAAATACCGTTAATCAATTATTTGATGAGGGATTGCTTTTGAGGAAAAACGGGAAGTATTACAAAGTTTAAGCATCCATAAGGGTGCTTTTTTCTTTTGCCTTCATATGATGGAATGTGAGTCGTTCTAAGCTTGTTTATATGAGAACGTCCGATTACAGGGATCAGTCGATTGAAGAGCGGAGAACAGCGTCTGAGTGAGCGTATGAACGTATATGACGGTCACCCAAACGTTGAAACCAACTCAACACAATTCTGTGGTATTATTGCCCAAAAGGATGGTGTCCAATTTGGAGCAGCTAATCACAATCGAACAGTTGGAAGAGTTATCGCAAGATCAGAAGGATCACCTCAGGGAATGGTGGTATTCAAGCAACCCGGGCAGGTTCGACCTTTACGTCGTGTTGTACAAGTATGACGATGGATTGAAGTATGAAGGACCATTTGTGAATTCAGGGGTTAGGAATTTTGTTGAAGACTTCAATACTGGTGAAGCATTACCTCTGCTATCAATCGGTCAAATGATTGCAATCATTAAAGATAAAGCAAAAAGCGAATTCACATTCAAACATAGTCATGTTGCAACGTATAATTATGATCGATGGGATATTCCGAAATTTGTATTGCCAGACGGCAGACTCAGCAGCGTGATCGTTCACACGGAACTTCGCGATGCATTATGGTTAGCGGTTAAGGCAGTACTTTAATACACCTAAATATAATCAACGAGGACGACCTTTAGGGTTTGTCCTTTTTTGTTTCGTCCCTTTCACGATTAGTGCATGGGCTGGGAAGTATGCACCCATCATAGTACAAATTGCAGGTATCGTTTTATCGAGAGCAATCTTTGCAAGTTCATAAATCATTTCAGTAGTTGTCATGGTGGAAATTCCTCCTAGTGTTTTGTACCTTAACTATCGTTCTATCCCCCCGTCCGGTTGCGGCCATCTGAAAATTTCTTTTCTTGGGGATTGAAACGTGTTTCTTTGGCATAATTCCGCCTTTACTCTTATAGTCGGGCCATGGTCTAAAAAAGGTGCGGAGCTTGCTGCACTTCCTTATACGGGTGCGTCCACGGATACTTTAGAAGGACAACAAAACTTTTTCGAGGTGATAGAAATGAACATTAGAATCGTGTCGATCGATCAGATTAATGCAGCAGCCTACAATCCCCGTGCTGACCTTCAGCCTGGCGATGTTGAATATGAGAAGCTGAAGCGCAGCATAGAGGAATTCGGTTATGTAGAGCCGATCGTCTGGAACGAACGCACAGGAAATATGGTCGGTGGCCATCAACGTTATAAGATCCTGGTCAACGAGCTGGACCACACTGAGCTGCAGGTTTCTGTCGTGGATCTGGACGATCAGCAGGAGAAGCTGTTAAACATCGCTTTGAACAAGGTGTCTGGTCGTTGGGATGATGAGGCTTTGGGCAGATTGTTGGGTGAGTTGCAGGCTGATGGAGCCGATCTGGTGTTGTCTGGCTTTGAACAGGAGGAATTTGAGGATCTGATCGCAGAGTTTGGTACTGTTCCAGATACGGAGATTGAAGTTCCAGTCGTTGAGGATGATTTCGATGTTCAAGGTGCATTGGATAACATCCATGTGCCTGAGACACAGCGGGGTGATATCTGGCAGCTTGGTCCCCATAGATTGATGTGTGGGGACTCTACCAGTGAAGAGGATGTCGGCTGTTTGATGGATGGAGAGCTGGCAGCATTGGTTGTGACTGATCCACCTTATAACGTCGCTGTCGAGAGTGATTCGGCACGCTTGGCTGCCGATGGCCGCAGCAGCATACAAAATGACGACATGCCTGCAGAGGAATTTGTGGGCTTTTTGCATTCCGTTTTTGAACGTTATGCCAGTTTGATGGATCCGGCAGCAGGTATTTACGTTTTCCATCCTTCGTCCTATCAGAGAGAATTCGAAGACGCCATGAATGCTGCAGGTATTGTTGTTCGGAGTCAGTGCGTGTGGGTTAAGAACGCGGCATCGTTCGGCTGGTCGCAGTATCGTTGGCAGCATGAACCTGTTTTCTACGCCCACTTGAAGAAAAAGGCCCCTTCTTGGTACGGTGACCGCCGGCAAACTACAGTTTGGCGTTCTGGTCTGCCAGTAGAAGAGCCTGAGCAATCGACGGTCTGGGAGGTATCCCGTGGAGATGTCGGGAAGTACGTTCATCCAACACAGAAGCCTCTTGAGCTCCTGGCCATACCAATTAAGAACAGCAGCCGACCTGGTAATACTATTGTCGATCTCTTTGGAGGAAGCGGGTCCACGCTGATGACTTGTGATCAAATGGACCGACCTTGCAGGACCATGGAGATTGATCCGAAGTTCTGCGATGTAATCAAACAGCGATACCAAGAGTCCACCGGCATTGAGCCTGTACTTATTCATCGTGTAGTTCCAACAGCATAATAAAAAGGAGGACGCGGTAACGTCCTCCCCCCCAATCCAGGGTATCCCCCGGCTGAGACAGCGGCCCGCCACGCGTGGCATTTTGCGAACATCCGCTGTCTCGCATTCCAGTATATAGGAAAGCCGAGGGATACGACAATGGGAACAGACAACGAACAACAAGATGCATTACTACAACGTGAGATAGAGATCGTCGAGGGAATCCTCGAATCCAAGGCGCAGTACCGGAAGATTGTTAAAGCTGGTATAGCTCAGTGGGTCAAAGACCTGCAAGCTGGAAATATAAAAATGCAGACGGTCCAGGACTTGGATCGTCTGATTGAATTGGATATAAAGCTTCAGAAGGACGAGCTGTAAAAGCCCCTAATAATCTTGCTAGTTGATTGATAAATATGGATTTATTAAACAAGATTATGATTATATTGTAAGGAAAATTAAAAACATGGAATCTTTTAGTAGACTGAGGTGGTAGTTAAATATACAAATATAGGAGGAATAAGCTTTGAAGAAGAAACATTTTATTGTACCAGCCTTGGCACTAGGTCTAATTGGGGGAGCTATTGCTGTACCCAGTGCGATCTTTGCGGATTCGGATGCTGTAAGTACTTCCGCAAATACATCCACTACGGCGACTCAAGCTCCAGCTACTACACCCACAGGCGACCATGTCATTACTCCACAAGCTACTGATGGACAAATTGTCGACCGTCCAGTAGCTGGATTTAATGATTCTGCTGATTTTGACATTAAAGGAGGATATGGATATGTAAGACTGTACTTGAGAAATACAGGAAACACTACTATATCCTTTACCGTAAATCAGGGAAGTGTATCTGGTGCGGAAAAGTACAGTGGAACGGTAAAACCGGGTAAAACATTCGATGAAATATTAAATTCAAGCAAGGCGTGGTCCGCAGGGAAATTTTATGTTAGTTTAAGTAGTGGTTCTGGCTCCATGTCTGGAAAGCTCGGAGTTCGGACTAGTACTAATACGAATTTTTAAATATAATTGCTGGGAAAGCGAGCCAATGAGGCTCGCTTTTTTTGTTGGGGGTGGTGATTGTGTAACATGGCGAGAGAACGGAGCCCTGAACGGGACAAAGCAAAACAGATGTGGCTGGAGAGCGGCGGAGCGATGAAGCTAAAAGACATCGCCGCCGCTCTTTCTATTCCTGAGGGAAGGGTACGCAAATGGAAGTCTATGGACCGCTGGCAGGATCAATTGAAAGGGAACGTTTTTGATTCGTCCAATGGGAACGTTCCAAATGGAACGAAAGGGAACACTCCTAATCCAAGGGGAGCGCCAAAGGGGAACAAAAATGCTGTTGGCAATCGCGGCGGTGCTCCCCCAGGTAACCAAAACGCCAAGGGTAATAGTGGTGGGCCGGGCGGTCCCTATCGCAACAAGAAGGCCCTTAAGACAGGGATGTATGAAACTATCTTTCTGGATGCCTTGGAGGAAGACGAGCAAGAGCTGTTTGATCAGATTGATACTTCTCCTTTGGCACAGCTCAATGAACAGCTTATTATGCTGTCTATCCAAGAACGGCGACACATGCGCCGGGTCAAGCAGCTTGAAGCTGGCCTGACCGACGAGGAAAAGAAGATCAAACAGGAGTTACACCAGCGTAAAGACAAGGTTCCTTACACTAGCCTGAAGACAGGTAAGCAAATAAGTCTGTCTGTTGAAACCGAAGGGATGAAGGTCACGGAAATTACAACCGTCACTACTTCCAAGCTGGATAAGATTTTGAAACAGGAAGAAGCATTGGTCAAAACCCGTGATAAAAAGCTTCGGGTCATTAACCTTATTGCCAGCTTGCAGCAGGAGGAAGAAAAGCTGGAGATAGCGCGCGAACGGCTGGAGCTGGAGAAACGCAAGTTGTTAGGGTATGGTGGCCCGGAAGGGGACGAAGGCGATGAAGACGATGAGGAAGATGACGACGAATGGTAATTACTCTTGCTAAGGAGCATCGCAAACGAGCAAAACAGCGACTAAGAGATCGGCCTAAACAATTAGATGAGCTAAAGGGGATTCTAGCCGATTTTGAACAGTTCTGCTGGCGTATGCTCAAGATCAAGACGAAGAGCGGCCGCATTATGCCGCTGACGCTCAATGATGCTCAACGGACATTTGTCCGTGAAGTATTTAGGCAAATCGAAGCTGGCAAGCCTGTCCGGATTATCATCCTTAAAGCCCGGCAGATGGGTTTTTCCACTGTCACGGAAGCGCTGATCTATTATTTCACGTCCCTGCAAGAAGCCAAGAACGCATTTATCGTTGCGCAGTCTTCTGATGCCTCCAGCAACCTTTATGATATGTTCCAGTTCTATTATGAAAAGGTGCCAGCAATCATCAAGCCAATGAGCCGAAAGAACAATGCTAAGAAACTCACCTTTGAGAATCCAACGATTCGGACAGCGGACCGCCGTAGGAATCCGGGGCTGAAATCGAAGATCACTGTACAGACTGCGGAAAGTCGGGTGCTTGCCCGTTCGGATACGATTCATTACCTGCATGCTTCAGAGGTGGCGTTCTGGCCAGCCAAGAAGAAAAAGAAGCATCTATTGTCCCTGCTGGCAGCTCTGTCCAAAGAGCCTGGTAGTTTGGGCGTGATCGAATCTACAGCTAATGGCATGGAAGAGTTCAAAAAAATGTGGGATGCAGCCGTTAAGGGCGAGAGTGATTTTACTCCGCTCTTTTTTGCGTGGTTCGAAATGCCTGACTATCGTAAGCCAGTTCCGCCAGGCTTTGAGTTAACCGAAGAAGAACGGGAGCTAAAAGCAAAATATAGTTTGGACGATGAACAATTGCAATGGCGGCGGTATACCATTCGAAACGATTGCGGCGGCGATCCGCGGCAGTTTGACCAGGAGTACCCTTCTGAGCCTGATGATGCTTTCTTACTATCCGGTGAAGGCATCTTTGATAACAAATTTATCAAACAATTGCGGGATGGAATCAGTATCATTGGCAGTCACTACGAAATTGATTTTGTTAAAAACAAGATCATCCTGGCGCATGCTGGCGAGCTGGTTATTTATCGGCAGCCGGAGCAAGGAAAAAGGTACGTTCTAGCGGCTGATACTGCTAAGGGTAAGGAAGATGGCGACTATGATGCTGCTTACGTAATAGAGGAACGCACAGGGGAAATGTGCGCAGCTCTGCATGGCAAATGGGACACCGACTTGTATGGTAAAAAGTTGAACACGCTTGGTTTGTATTACAACACGGCACTGTTGGCCGTGGAGAACAACAACACTGGGGAATCCGTTCTGAATACGTTGTTCAATACTTGCCACTATCCGCTATTGTTCATGCACAAGAAGGGAACCATGGGGTGGAACACCAACCAGGCAACTCGCCCTGTCATGATCAGTGACTTTAAAGAAGCGATCAGGGATCAGCTTTTCGATATCTACTGTCCAGAGTTGTACAGCGAGTGCATGACGTTAATAGACAAGAACGGCAGGGCTGAGGCAGACAGTGGGTGCCATGATGACAGAATCTTGGCGTATTCCATTGCGTTGCAGGTCCGGCAGGTGGCTGATAAATGGTTTGAATGGTTCAAAAAGAAACAGCAGCAGCGGGCAGAGTCCCGTGATGATTACAACGAGGAAGTGGGGTGGATTTAAACAATGAGTGAAGGAAATGCACAATGGTTTCAGATCAGCAAAGCAGACGACGAACGGCATATACCGTCCAGTGCTCAATTGCCGGATTTATTTGACGATCTGTACGATCTTCACGGTCTGTTACCCTTTGCACTCGGTAATGACCCTGCTTCCTGTAAGCTGCTGGTCAAAAACTCAAATATCATACCTCAGTGCATTGAGGCATACAAGCGTAACATAGCCGGTTATGGCATTGCCTTAGAGTATTTGCCAGGAGAGAGCGACGAAACTGCACTGGATGAATGGAACAAAGCCGAAAAGTTCCTTGAAACTTGCAATCTGGAGGATACCCCGGACGAAATCATCAGTCAGTTGATTGACGATTTGGAAAGTACGGGGATGGCTCATGTCGAGGTAGCTTGGCCTGTAGGTTCGGAGTTCCCGACCATTTTCCGGATGAACCCGAAATATGTCCGCTGTACGAAGGAAAGTAACAAGGCGACTATCAAACGCAAGCGGCGAATCAGCTCCACAAAGCAGGTAGAGGAATTTTCGCAGGAAATCTATACCCGTCGCTATGCTATGAAGCGCAATACATCTGTCGTGTGGTTCCGACTTTTTGGGACAGATGTAGATGAAGGTAAAGAGGAAAATCAGATCATCCCTCTTCGCATCGGTCATGACGGCCCTTATGGTGAGCCACGATGGTTCGGCAATGCGCCTGGTGTGGTTGGCAGTCGCGAAGCTGAGGAACTGAACGTGTCCTATTTTTCCAACGGGCGTATGCTCTCCATGATTTTGACCGTCACCAATGGTCGCCTTACCAAGCAATCGATGGAATTGCTGAAAAACGTGAAGGGCTCACAATCTCAAGGAGGTATCCTGTACCTTGAAGCCAAGGGAGAAGAGACGGGCGGCCCGATGGATGAGAAAGTCGAGAAGGTTGCTATCAAGCTGGACAAGCTGAATGACCTTCTACAGCAGGATGCCTTGTTCCTGGAATACGGGAAGGAGAAAAAAGCTGATATCTTGTCCGCTTTCCGGCTGCCTCCAATCTTGGTCGGTCAAAGCTCGGATTATAACAGGGCGACCGCCGATGCAGCTTTACGCTTTGCTGAGGAACAGGTTTTTGAACCATACCGCAAGTGGATTATGGCAGAGATATTTAATAAACGCCTGTTCCCGGCTATGGACATTTTCCGAGTGCGTGCCGTGTTGAGAGGGCCGAAGATTATAGACCCTGCGGATCGTAAGGCTATGCTGGACTTTATCGCAGACCGTGGGATTATGTTGGTTCGGGATCTGATTCCGATTGCTGAGGATGTGTTGGGGACGACCATCGACGAAACCAAGTTTACCGAGGAATACCTGGACACACCTATTGCGCAACTTGCCAGCAGCCAACCGGCGTTGCTCGATCCGGAATCAAACGGTGATACAGACGATCTTCAGAACCGGATGGCTACAATTGCCAAACGCTTGTTAAAACAGGCTGACAAGGAGGCTGGCTTACATGTGTGAGTCCTGCTGGAAGTTGATTGTCAAAGCAGACGACGATGAATTTTTGGATAGTTTGGAATTGTCGTACGTTGAGCGTAAGGTGCTGGAAGAACTGTACAAGCAGGGCGAGGATCGCATAACTGAGATTCTGGAGCTACAGGGGCAAGCCCTTCATGATGCCATTTCGGAACTAAGCGAGGATGCCCTGGGTGATATCGGGGAGCTGGGTAAGGTACTTATTGCCTTGCATACCACGGATGTATTCGCGGAGCTGTTCGAGCAGGCCGTCCAAGAAGCATTTGAACCGTTGTTTCATTTGGCCGGAGAAACAGAGCTGTCCGCGTTGGACAAGGAAAAGGTATGGAGCACTAGCAACAAGGCTGCTGGGCGTTTTACCAAGAAGCTTAAAAAGCTGGTTCCAGACATGAACAAAGCTTCTACGGATGTGTTGCTGCGTAGCTTCGGCAAAGCCATTGAGGAAGGGGCTGCACCTTCCGAGCGGGCATTACTAGTGCAGGAGGTTAGTGCTCAAGCAGCCAGCGGGGAAGATGGTCCATTTAGTATGCAGCGTGCGCAGCGGGTATCACGTACCATGAGCACAGCAGCCGCCAACGGTGGCAAGTTGGAGGGCTGGAAGCAGTCGGAGATTGCCAAGGGAAAGAAATGGCGGTCTGCTGCTGGCACACGTACCCGCAGGAGCCATCGCAAGGCCAATGGTCAGGTGGTTCCGTTGGATGAACCGTTTAAAGTTGGTGACAGTAAACTGATGTATCCCGGTGATCCGTCCGGGGAGGCAAAGGAAATCGTAAACTGTCGCTGCACGATGCAGTTGGTACTGGATTAATTGTGAGGGGAGGTGAAAGAGAATATGACCTTTAAATTGAAGGATGCAAAGATTACTCATATTTCCCTTGTTGATAAAGGAGCGAACGGTGTTCCATTTGCAATCATTAAATCTGCCGGGAAAAATGCCATCCAGAAGCAAGTACAGATTGCGAAGGTTGACGATGCCAAAAGGGTTGTAATCGGCGTGGTATACCAGCCGGACGTGGCTGACGCTCATGGGGATCAGATGGATGCGGAGGAAATTGAGAAGGCTGCCCATCTCTTCATGGAGAAACAGCATACTTACAACATCGATAAGCAACATGATTTAGACACTGACAAAGGCTATGTAGTCGAATCCTATATTGCTCCTTGTGACATGGAGATCGGTGAACAAACTATTATTAAAGGCTCCTGGGTGGCCGGGGTAAAGGTAACGGATAACGACACTTGGGATGATATTCAGAAAGGCGAGATTACTGGCTTCTCGATGTGGGGTGTCGGTAAGCGGGAAGAGATCAAGGAAGACGGGGAGGTATCTAAAGGGCTCTTGAGTAAAATCGTTAAAGCGCTCGGTGCAATGGGATTGATTGAAAAAGGCGCAGTCGCTGACAAATACAATAAGAACCGTAAGAACCGCGAATTTTGGGCTGCTCAGGATGCCTTGAATGCGGTTCTTTTTCGTTGGGATAGTTGGGAGAGCGGCATGGAGAGCGACCCCGAAGTAATTCGTGAAGCCCTTCAGGACTTTGTGGACATCGCTCAGGAAGTGCTCCTTCAAGAGGATATTGTGAAGGCAATCGGTAGCCCACCTGAACAGATTGCTAAAGCAGGGAAGAAGATTTCTGCGGGCAACCTGAAGCACATTGATGATGCCATTGCTGCATTAACCGAATTAAAAACAAAAACCGACCCTGAAAAAGATGAGGGGTCCGAGGAGGAAGACGATTTGAACGCTGAAGATATTGCTAAGGCTGTACAGGCTGCCGTGGCTCCAATCGCCAAGCAGGTAGAAACCCTGTCGACGCAAGTTACTGAATTAAAGAAACAAGAAGGGGCAGAGTCTGGGCAGCCAGCGGGAACAGAACCACCTGCTGAACCGCAAGCAAACGCTCTGACTGATGCGATTACTAAGGCACTAGCACCGCTGACTGAGAAGGTCCAAGCGCTGGCTACTGACGTACAAGTTGTAAAGAACAGCCGTGGTGGTTCCGCTCAAGGTGGTTCTGGAGAAGACGAAATTCAAAAATCTGGCGGCGTAAGCTTCGGCGGCCTGCTTTAATACCAAGAAGGGAGACAAGCAAATATGAGAACAAACGGACAAATTATCAAGTCCACTATTACGAGCACTTTGGATCAAACAGCTCTGAATTACCAACAGGTGGATAAGTTTACCGAAATGGCTTATGAATCTACGGAGTTTCTAAAGGGGATTCGCACGGTTAACAAGATCAGCTCTAAAGGTACAATTGACAAAATCGGTGTGACTGGCCGTAACCTGCGCAGCAAAAAAGAAAATATTATGGCTGACAATACGCCTACCCCAACATTACCGCAAGTTCCGTATGCCGTAGAGCCAGTTGTTTTGCCATTCGAAATCACCGAGGAATTTATCCGTCAAACCGCTCGTGTGCGTGGTCAGAACGGTGAGGATATTATTATGGCAGCCATGACCAAAAACTATGGTGAAAATATGCAGGATATTGGGTTTAACGGAGATACTGCTACGCCGAATACTGACCCGGATTATGCTTTCCTAAGTATGAATAACGGTTGGTTGAAACATGCGAAGACCAAAGGCAATTACATTGACTGGACGACGTTGAAAGACCCTCAGAAAAAGGGTGTACTGTTTGAACTGGAACGTGCGATTCCAACTCGTCTGCGTACTGGTGGTGTATTCAAGTATTTTATGCACCCGAATACCTTTTCTAAGCGGCTTCAGGCTTTGGCTGAGAAGGACACCAGTGCATCCATTCAATTGCAAATCATGGGCGGAGTGAAGAAGGTAAACAGCTATGAGGTTGAGGAAGTAGCTCATATGCCAGAGGGAGCTATCATCTTTACGTACCAACAGAACTTTGTCTTGGTCAATACGTACGATATGCAGATTCGTAAAACTACCGAGGGCAGAGAGGCCATCTATGCAGACAAGCGTTTCTACGCTATCCATTCCGATTACGACTCTATCTTCGAAGAGCCGGGAGCGGTGGCATACGTCGAAGGGGTGGAATTTTAATGGCCTATATCACATATCGAGGAGAAAACACCTCTTTAATGCTTTACGGCATCCGGTTCCCGGCCAAAGTCCCGGTGTTGGTTGATAGTGAATCTGTGGTTAAAAATTTTCGTGAACGCTCGGATTTTGATATCAAGGAAGAAAAGGTTATTCCGCTGGAAGACTTGACCTTCGTCCAGCTAAAAGATAAGGCTAAGGCTGCCAAGATTGAAGGATTCGGCAGCATGAACAAGTCTGATCTGATTGCTGCTTTGCGTGGCGGTGGTAAGCCTTCCGACAATACGCCTCCTGCGGATGATCCGTCGAAACGGGAAGGGGCTGACGGTAAAAATGCTGACGCCAACAATACTCCAACAGCGTAGCCGCGTAACCCCCATCCAAGAGGCATCGGTAGAGTTGCTACAGCAGTACATCGATGACGCACAGGTGCGAATTGAGCTGTATCTGCCCGTCCCCTTCCCGGCCGAAGCTGATAAGCAGATTATGCTGGCTTGGACCAAGTTGGCGGAGGGACTGGCCCTACAGGACAGCGAGGAATATCTTGCATCGGTAGCGCGTAACTATGCGTCCGAGAGCGATGGAGCTTGGACGTACACCCGACAGGCCGTGGAGGGCAAAACAACGGGCAATCCAGATGTGGATGCAATACTGTTCTTGTGGGTCAAGAAGCAAACGGGACCGGATGATGGTAACATCACCGCATACGTGCTATGAACCACCGTTTTAAAACGCCATTGGCCGTGTATCGTGTTGGTCAAAAACGAGACGATGAAGACCTGTTCGACGATCGGAAATCCGGTAAGATAACTGACGTAAAATGCTTTGTCGTGAAAACGCAGACGGAAGCGAAAGCAGATTCTAAGCCAGTAATATATATCGTCAAAAAGACGGTAGGAGTGCCGCTGGTAACCGACATTAAGCTGAGTGACGAAGTGGTATTGCTAGGCCGTCGATACCTCGTGATTGACTCCATTCCGCGTCGTTACTGGCGTGAGCTGCTTGTAACATATGAGGTGAAGGGAAATGACCGTGCATGATTTCGATGGACTGGCCCGGCGATTCCGTAGGATAGCTGATGAAGGGATGGAACGTATTTTACGTAACATCGCGGAGGCAGCCGGGGAAACGCTGCTCAACCTGATCATTGATGAAATCGACCGACAGGATCTGATCGACACCGGGGCCATGTGGCAGTCCTTTTCCCGTGGTGATGATAACAACGTATGGGAATGGGATGTAGACCGCAACGCAATCACGCTGGAGCTTGGTTCCAATCTTCCTTATGCCCAACTTGTGAATGATGGTTACACCATTGAGAAGAAACATTTTGTGCCGGGCTATTGGAATGGTGGCGGCTCATTTGTCTACGATCCGTCTGCCAAAACTGGGTTCATGGCAAAGCCGCGCAGCTTCATAGGTCGTCACTACTTTGATATTGCTGCCGAGCATTTGGAAGGCGGGATGAACCAACTCATCATGCGCCGCCTGGAAGTCGAACTCGAAAGGATGTTGCGCTGATGATGGATGTGGGAGTAAAAGCCTGGGCTGAGATCGTACGGCGGGTTTATCCTGATCTGTCTATCCTGCGAGATCGGTCTAAATGGCTGGCTGGTGACTTCAAGCTGCCTGCCGTGTTTATCGAGACGGATCTTGTTTCGGACAAGGTTCACACGCCGCGAGCTGATCGGATCATTGAAGATGTGGGGCTGGTGTTCCACTATGACAAGGAACGAGCGGACGAGCAAGACGAGGGGGAGCCTATACCGCTTGATCTTGACCCGTTGTTCCTCTACTTGCGGCAGCAACGGTTTAACGTAGCATCCAAGCGTTTTGGGGTTGTGCTGGTCATTGAGCCGCCACGAACCCGGAAAAAGGCCGACCAAGTAGAGGTCACCTTTAGGTACTCGTATTTGCTCAGTGTACCGAAGCCACTGGTCAATGACGATGGCAGCCCAATTGAGAAGATTAACAATTTTTATATCAGTCACAACGGGGAGGAATTTGACGCATGACTGACGATTTAAACAAACGAAATAAGCAGGAATGGATAGAGAGCGCAGCGATCTTGAAGGCAGAGCCTTACGAGATTGCGGGCGCTCTTTTTGATTGCGCTGCTGACGTCTTACTTTCGCGGGCAGAAGTGGAGCAAAGACTGGATGCGTATTTGCATCCGGTCAAGGAAGCCCCTGCTTCTGTGCCTGTTAAACCAGAAGTATCACAAGTGAAAAAACCAAAGGAGGAAACGCCAAATGACAATTCAGCGGGTTAGGCCCAGCGCGTACATTGAATTGCTAGTAAAGGCACGGTCTCGGGTTGTTCCAACAACTGGCCGCGTACTCATTCCCTATCAGGCCGAATGGGGCGCACCGAACCAAGCCGTAGATATGGCTAATGATTCGGAGCGCCTGAAGGAGTCCGGCAAGCTTGTTGATGTATTGGAGCTTGCTGCCGAAAGCGGGGCGACTGTTATCGGCTACCGGGTTACAAACGGGGAAGAAAAGGCTGCATCTGTCGCTGTTGCTGACAGCTACACTATTGAGGCACGTTATCCAGGAACACGAGGCAATGATTTGGAATACATGGTGCGTCCGGCTCTTATCGATGGCACCAAGAAGGAGATCGTAGTTCGCGACACCAAGGGCGTGTATGACACAGAAACGTATCTAGTTGCAGACAAGGCGGCTGCTGTGGAAGCTCTTAAAAAGTCCGCTATGGTCCGTTTTAAGGATACTGGCGCAACTGCTCTTGCAGACGTGGCTTATACCAAACTGGATGGCGGTACAACTGGCACGGCCATATTGGCAGCGACCGACTGGAATCGTATCTTTAACCGGGTGTACGGCCTGACGTTCGATACTATTTACCTCTCCGCTGTTGATCCGGCTGTACAAGCTTCCGCCAAACAATGGCTGCTAGATCGTCGCGATAAGGGTCATAAGCTGGCGACGTTGGTTGTCGCTGGCCCGGAAGCTACGGACGGCGACATTGAGGCGCACAACGCACGCAGTCGCGCCATGAATGCCCGTTATGTAATTAACTGCTCTCTTGCTGGCGATCACACCAACGGTAAGACCTACACATCCGTCGGATGGGCTGCATGGGTGGCTGGGCTGGTTGCGGGTACACCTGCCAATAAGTCATTTACGGGTGTTGAAGTGCCTATGACATTGGCAAAAGTGGACTGGAGTCACACTGAGGCACTAAAAGGACTGGCAGAAGGAACGCTGATGGCTACACGAGATGGGTACAAATACATTATCGAATCTGCTATTAACACTCTGACCACGATCGGACCAAATGAGCGTGAGGACTTTGGGAAGATTCGCGTTTCCGCTACGATTGACCAAGTAATGAACGATATCTACGAAGCGGGCAAGCGTTGGAAAGCCAAGCTGGATAACGACAAAGAAGGCCGCGGCATGTTTATTGCTGCTGTGTTGGAATATCTTAAAATTCGTGCTCAGCAGAAGGCCATTGCAGACAAATTCAGTTTCTCAGAAAATCCAGATAAGACAAGCGAGAACGATTATGCCTATTTCAAGCTCGGCGCCAAACCGCTTGATGCTATCGAAATTTTCTATACTGACTGGGAGGTGGAATAATAGATGGAACGCGAACTTATTGGACGAAATCTCTCGTTACAGGATGACAACGGTGAGGACGTACAGACGGTGAAAGAAGTGGAAGTGCTACTGAAACCAGAAAACTTGGACATTGTTCGAGCACGGCGCATGGCTAAAACGAAGCAACTCACAGGATACGAAATTTCAGTTAAAATTGTCATGTCAAAACTTGAATCGCGATTGCGATACCGACTGCTGGACGACTTTAAAGCAGGTCGTACAATGTTTCTTCCTCGTATTACAGGTTCCTTGGAAGACCGTATCACGGGCAACACGGAACGTGTCCTTATCACAGGGATTCACATTCATGAGGAAATAGATATTCTTGTCGCGAAAATTGATGATAACAATGGTATAGACATTACCTTGTCGGGTACAGCAACGGATTTCGATTTCGTTGACAAGTTTCCGGATTACATGGCTTAAGTGGAACAAAGGGTTCTTTTCCGCAATGTTGATAGGCTCTAGCAAAGATGGTCTAAAAAAATATGAATATTCATATTAGTTTTACAAGTTTTGATTTCATCCATGAAGTAGCCCATAAAAAATTCGAAAATTTAGCGATGATTTTACCAAAAACTATTTATATTTGGATATATATTCTATATAATAGGTGTGTATTCCAAATATGAAAGGATGATGTAAGGTGAAAAAGAAACTATTGATTGGACTTTTAACTGTTGCAGCATGCTTCTCTTTAGGATCGACATCATTTGCTTCTCCGGCTGCCGCCGCTCCAGATTCTCAAGCCGCAATTACGCAAGGGGTTACTACGAACGCAGTTATCAGTCGATTAACTCTTAAAGTAGGCGAATCGAGGTATCTGACTGGTTCAAGTTTTTGGATTAGTGGGGATCAGGGGGACAATAACCCAATCTATCTCAATGTTGATGGTCTAGTAGTTGGTCTGAAGCCTGGAGTCGCTTTGGTTGTGGCTGATCTACCAGATGGATCGGGGCAAATTGAGTATTACATTACTGTAAAATAATAAATTCCTAGATCATTTAAGCCTGTAGACTGACTCCAATAGGAGTAGTTTGCAGGCTTTTTACATGCAGTGATTATTCAAAATACCTGTGTTTTGATGAAAGAAGACTAATAAATTGGAGGAATCACAATGAGCGACAAATTACAAAAATATCTTGCGGCTGGCACGGCGGCGGCAAAGCCGGAACAAATCGAAGTGGAAGTGGCAGGAGATAAATGGTCTGTACGTCGTTTGACGACAATGGACATCCGACGTTGCTATGATGTGGCATTTAATGACGATGGTTCACCAAAGGAAACGTTCAATGAAATCGACGCTATGATTGTGCGGGCGACTGACCATGACTTCGACTGGAACAACATAGAGCTTCTGAAAGCTTACAACTGCATAAACAAGAATGAGTTGCCGCCACGAATGTTCAGCAACCCAGACCATTATGCAATCCTCAGCAAGGCGGTACGTAACTTCCAAGAAACTAAGGAAGAATTGCTGAAAGAAGCAAAAAACTCATACGGCAAGACGGAGAAGCAAGCTGGATAGCTCACTTTTGGGTGAACCAGAAAAAACTGCCTTCTGAGGTCTTGCCATATGAAATAGATGAACAGCGCCAGTATTATTTTTGTCTGGCAGCATCAATGATTGCTGAGGAGGAAATGGCGCGTTTGAATCGGAAATAGTCACGTCAAAACAGGAAGGGGGTGGGAACAATAGCAACTACATCAGTTACGGTACCGTTTGAGGCCCGAGATATGATAACCGGTGCTGTAAGGAATATGCGGCGTATGCTTCAGGGCGCACATGACGACCTGATGAATTTTCGTCGTGCATCGGGCAGCATGTTCGATGATTTTGTATCCGGTAGCCGTCGGGCGAGGGAATCAGCGGACGATCTAGGCAGACGGATCAATGGCGCGTCCGATGAAGTACGACGTATGAATCAGATCCACTTGAACGATATCTTTCGTCGTGCACGTGCTGGAGCTGATGATCTTAGGCGTTCTGCTGATCGTGCAGACGCGGATATCCGCAGCATTCGTGATGCTAATGTGAAATTACGTGCTGAGGATTCTATAAGTCCAGTCGTTGACCAGGTATCTGACAAGATTTCAGCCTTGGCAGCTTTGGCGGGCGGGATTATGCTCGGTAGCGGTGTGAGTGATTCTATGTTTGGAGGCGTGTCCGATTACAGCCGTGAGGCGGCGCGAAGTGCAGCTTACATGCCCGAGAACATTCGTCAGCAGAGTCTTAATACGGTGGATGACTTGGTTAAAAAGGCCATTATTCCAGATCGTATAGAAGGAACCCGGCAACTTGCCGATGCAGCTCCCCTAGTACAGGACAAATCCAAGATGAGTGACTTCGTAAGTGCGTCTGCTAAAATCCAGTACATTCGCCCGGATGCCGGAGCTGAGGAAGTACAGCGGGCGCTGTCTCAAACGTCGAACAGTTTTAAAGAATCCTACAGTCAAGTCGCTGATAGCATGATGTATGCTTATAAGGAGGTAGGTGACAAGCAGCAGGATCTGTTCGATACGTTTTGGGAGTACAGTCCATACTTTGCAAGCAGCGGCACCGATTCAGCGCAAATGGCAAATTTTTTAACGAAAACTGTCCAGAATGGCGCATTTAACTTCGACAAGCCTGCCGACTTTTTCAAAGAGACGTTTGGTGTCAAAGCTCTGAATACAGGGGATATGGCGAATTACTTTATCAGTCGTGGGGCAGGGAAGGATGAAGCCCAACGCCAGGCGTCGGCTTTTACTGACGACATTAATTCAGGTGACAAACAGCGTGCGCAAGGAGCCATTGCAGCATTAGTCGGGGATTTGGCCACTCAAACCAGAAGTCAGCTAAAACAGTCTCTTGTCACTCTAGGTTCTGGCGCTGGTGAAGACAATGCTGATTCCATCCTGAAGACGTTCGGCACAGCGTTTCAAAAAGCACCAAACATGAAGGGCACCACTGATAATTTGCTTCGTAAGCAGCAAACTGCTGACCCAATGACGGAAATGAAGCAAACTCGTGCTGAAATGAGCTTGCAGATGCAAGAGATTGGAACCAATATTGCTCAAGCAGCCCTTCCAGCTATGAAGGAATTTAACGCCTTGCTGGTACAGAATAAGGACAATATTCAGGCACTTGGTACGGGGATAACCAATGCGATAACCGGAGCGACCAGCTTCTATAAAGATCATTTTAAAGCCATAAACTCTGCTCTGATGGGGCTGGCTGCTGTACTGGTGGCTAAGAAATTATGGTCTTTCGCTCAGAGTGTTAAGAAATTCAATGATGACTTAACCACCGCAGCAAAATGGGTAGGAGAGAAGGGCAAAGCGGGGGCAAATGCCACTGGCAGAGGAGTCAAAGCCGGTTGGAATTGGATTCGTCGCAAACCTCCCGAACCTCCAGCTCCACCGCCTGACGAAACTCCAGCCCAACGAGCTGCACGAATACGGGAGCGGATGGGTGGACGCGGTATTAGACGCCAATTGAGTGGAAACCGTAACCCTGTCGATGATCGTATTGGCGGTTTACGCTCTATCGCTTCCATGACTGTTAACGCTACGAAAGTCTATATAAATGGCTCTGTGTCTGGTGGCGGAGACGGCGGGGCAGGTGATGGTGGTGGCGATGGGGGCGACCGAGACAGAGATCGCCGCCGTAGACGAAACCGTCGTGGAGGGCGTAGGGGAGCGGGAGGCGGTGGCGGTAGACGACGTATACGTATTAATGGTCCCCGTCCCACTCCACCAAATCCACCTAACCCGAACCCAAGCCCAAGGGGATCGCGTGACAATCCTTATCGTATTCGTCGTCCAGCTCCACCAAATCCACCGCCACCACCGAGTCCGCCATCTGGCGGTGGCCGTCTGCGAGGTTTCCTGAAAGGAGCAGGCAAAGCGGCTAAAGTTGGCGGTATCGTTGGTACGGTTGCAAGCGTAGCAGCCGGTGCATATGACCTCTATCAAGCATCAAAGGACAAGGGCTTGCGTGAGGCTGTATCTACTCAGGGCGGTGCTATGGTTGGTGGTGTAGCTGGCGGTGCTATTGGTGGGGCTCTAGGGTCTGCCCTTGGACCACTCGGTACAATGGCCGGTGCATACATCGGAAACATCGTCGGTGAAAAGATCGGGAAATTTGCCGATGAAAGTGGATTGACCCGGAAAGTCGTGGATGGTGCGGTTGGAATCTTTAACTCTGCTAAGGATACCTGGACTGGCGTGAAAAACTGGTTCACGGGGGACAAGAAGGAAGAGAAGCCTGGTCCACCGCCAGAAGCCAAGATTACAATTAACGGGCTCACTGTGCAAAAGCAGCAGCATCTCAAGCAAATTGGAGACGAGGTACGCAAAAGTATAATCGATAAGGGGCTTAAAGAGGGACTGAAAACTGTTGCTGAACAGCCAGAAGTCAAGCAACGCCTTAATGCACTTAAAAATGCATGGGGTGTTGTGTGGAAGATGGGCGATAGTAGTAAGGCTCAGAAAGATGTCAAGGCTGTAGGAACCGCTACAAAGAGCAGCGCTGATGATGTGGCCAAAGGGGAAGCAAAAAATAAACAGAGTTTTAATAGTGTCAGCGCTGCTGCAAAAACGGCCGTGGATAAGACCACACAATATCTGTTGTCACTTAAAAACGTATCGAGCCAAGGCAATAGCTGGGGAAGTGATCTTATGTCCCATTTTATTGCTGGTATGCGCGGCCAGTTCCCCACGTTGTCTTCCGTCGTCAGTTCCGTTGCAGTAGTCCTTAAAAAGATGAAGGAAGCAAAAGATGCTAATTCTGGCGGCGGTGGAATTACACCGAAACCTAAGCCAAAACCATATGCTCAAGGTGGATATATCAATCGTCCACATGTTGGTTTGGTTGGGGAAGCTGGTCCGGAAATGATTATTCCGTTGTCGGCCAGCCGACGCAATCGTGGTCGGGAGCTGTGGGAGCGGGCCGGGATTATTATGGGTGTACGCCCATATGCAAACGGCGGCCAAGTCGGACGACCAAACCTGATAGGGGCATCCAGTTTGATGCCGATGGCGCAGATGCTTAATCCATCAGCTTCGACTGCCCCGAAGTCAGTCAGCATCGAGAATATTAATATTGATTTTGGTGAACTCGCGAAAGGAATCACCAACTTTGTAGAGTTTGCAAAAATGCTTAGTAGTCCGCAAGGTCGAGCTCTGATCCGCAAGGTGGTTGGCGAAGAGGTATTGAAAGCATTAGAGAATGGAGGATAAACGATGCTGGCACTATCGCAAGGAAAGATCCGTCTTACCTTTCCGATCACCCCGGCAGAGATTCAAATAACTGGAGGCAATGAAGTTGAAACCTTCACTGTCATAACTGGTCAGGAACGCACAGGGAAACCCGTATCGAAGGCGAAACGGGTTTCTTTTTCTGCTATCCTTCCACGCTATTGGGAAGAGATTTGGGAGACGGATAGCAAACAGACGGTCACCTATAAAACACCAGAAGTAACGTGGAAACTGCTGGAGCAATGGAAAGGTAAGCCTATTGTACTTAACTTTGAGAACCTATTTAGTCAAACGATGCTCCTGGAGGGGATGGATCAGACGTACAAGGATGGACAGGGGAATCTTCATGGTAACTATTCATTTGTGGAGTATAAGCCTGTTAAAATCATCTCTTATTCTAACTCTAAACAGGTTCTCAAGCCTGGAACCGTGATCACTAAACCGTCCAAAAGCCGCCCTAATACTACCGGCAAAAAGGACAAAAAGAACGATAAGAAAAAAGATGATAAAAAAAAGAAGGCAAATGATAAAAGTAAGAAGGCTAAGGAGGACCCAAACGCTAGGGGTGCTTTTGACTATACAGGTTCCAAAAAGCGAATATCGGACAAGGTTTCCAAAGCGAAAGGGAAGTGATGTATTATGGACGGCTTTGCGGTTGTATATGGCAAGGAGAACGCCCGGCAGATGCTGACGGATGGCATCGAAGAAGTGTCCTGGTCCTCTGGTCGCGATGAGATTGCCCGCAGCGCTACGGTACGACTTCGCAATGCGAGCAATATAAAGGTAGCTGGTATGCTGATGTGCTTTTCGCAAAAGGTCGGTGGTGCTCTTTATCATCACAAAAACCAATTTTTTCACGGACCTATTATCAAATACGAGCAGGACGAATTTACAAACGCTTGGGAAATTGAGGCGAGGGAAATTGGATGGTACTTGTCCAAAAACAAAGGGACTCGGCCGTACTTAAAGGGCGAGGCCGGAGCGGAGCTGCAACGATACATCAAGAGCACGGGCATTGACTTTCGCTGCCCAGCTTTGGGCTTCAGCTTGGACGAGCGTTATGGGACTATGGCTCATTCGGAAATCATCCTCGACGTATTGCAAAAGGCATATGAGCGTAGCGGCTACCGTTATTATATAGACCTTGTTAGGACGGAAAAGAGCTTTTATCTGCAAGTGATGCGCGAAGGGACCAATACCAAGGTCCCTATTTTTGTACCCGAACAGATGACCTCCAGCACGGCAGGATACAGCATCGAGGAAACCTATACAGTCGTAACCGCGCAAAAATGGAAGGATGATAAGATCGCTTCTGCTGTTACTAAAACGGCAGCGGGTGCAGTGAAGGCAATGGGCCGAATGGAAGAGATCATCGAGGTTGGTGAGGATGAAAAGCCGGAGACGATTGCTACACAGCGGCTCAAAGTTTTGTCCGCTGCCAAACAGATTAAGAAGATCACTGTCCGACATGAAGACCATACGTTGTCTGGTTTGCGTTCTGGCTGGCTGGTGTTAACTAAAACGGATCATACCTCAAAGTGGATTGTCGTCACGGCTGATAGCAGCTACAAGAATGGAACATATACCGTAACGTTGGAATTGGAAAGGAGGGAATAGCCGTGCTGAATGAAGCGCTCAAGCTTCTAAAAGATCAAACCAAAGACAGTATCGACTCACGGGACACCGAAAGGGCTACGCTTCTAAGTTGGCCAAGTAGTCCGTCAATAGAGGTGGATGGTGACCTTACTCCCTATCCAACGGATAAACTGGTGTTTGCTGAGTATTTGTTGGATCGGGAAGTTAAAGCGGATTTTGTAGTGGCCGAATACCTGGAAGGTGACGAAGCCAAAGGCAGTGTCACAGGCATATTGGCTGACGGGGTGGTATACGAGACAGGAGAGCCTTACAAGCAGGGTCTACGCAGCTCGTTACGTGGCAAACTGGTTATTCCTAGCCCTTTGCAGGTCGGAGATCGCCTGATTGTCTCCAGGCTGAGCGGCCAGCGCTACTACGTCCACGGGAAGGATGTGGGCGGCAATGGTTGACGAGGAAAGCTTATTTCCTGATTTGGACCTTTCAACTTTAGACGAGGTGGAGCTGACCGAAACCGTAGCGTCTGGAACCAAATGGACGTATGTGATCGACTATCGCACGCGGCAGATGGTCACCACAGATGATGGACGTCCCAAGAAGACAGCCACCTATGCTGAATATTTAGTGCAGACAGCGCTCAAAATCCTCAATACAGAGCGATTTCAATATGTGGTGTATGACGCTGATATCGGTGTCGAACGATCTGAATGGGCCAATTGGGAGGACGTTGAAATAAAACGCGACATTGAGGAAGCTTTGACAGCTCATACGGAAATCTCTCAAGCAGAGGTGCTGTCTATGGAACGGGAGAGCCAGAACATGTACTTGAAAATTAAATTAACCGGGCTGGCCGGAGAAGCAGAGCTGGAGGAGGCGATTGAACTGTGAATGTGAAATTAACGGATCTGCCGGCACTGCCACCGATGGCAATTTTGGAGGAAACCCCCGAGGAAGTCTACCGCCGATGGGTTAACCGTGCGATTACACTGGCACAGGAAAAAGGCTTGCCCCCGCCTCCTACTGATCCGGGAGAATATTTCTATGATCTGTGGTACCCGATAGCTATGGAATATTCCGAACAGCAGGAACTGTTAACGTATGCTTTCCTTCAGGGCTTCCCCATTTGGGCAGATGGCGAGTTTCTGGATGGCCATGGCTGGTCGGACGGAATGCCACGTAAAGCGGGCGAGGACGATGATACGTACCGATTGCGAATACTTGATCGTGCGTTTACTGAGGAAGGCAATGGACGTCGTAAGGACTATGAGGCATGGGCGAAGGAACTGGAGGGTGTCGGTGGTGCTGTGGCTGTTGAGAAGGCTCGTAATGATGTATCCATAGACTTGTATCTGACTGATCTACAGGGTAAACCAGTCACAGAAGATTTTGCTGCTAAGGTTAAGGCGGATATGTGGGAAACCAAGCGGATTGGTGGCCACGATCTTGAAGTGTATCCTGCCCCAGTGTTTACGCTTCGTGTGGAGGCGAAATTAATTACATCCCTCCCGCTTACTGAACTGGTCGAACCAATCAGACAGCGTATTGCTGATTATGCCCTTGGTCGTACAAAGCTTTTCTTTAATTACGTCGGTGCAGCTTTGTTGGTCAAAGGCGTAGAGGATTATGAAAATCTCACCCTTAATGGAACGACTAAAGATGTTGAGGTTCCAGTGACGTCCGTATTACAGATTGAGGTGAACCTGACATGATACCTCTGCGCTATCGGGAAATGCTGCCGCCGCACATGTATGAGATCGACATGGCAGAGCGGCATTTTGGTGTTATGGAGCTGGTGGTGGATGACCGAGAAAAGTCGATTGACGATCTTGGAAATCAATTTGTTTTGAAGACCGCTACCTGGTCATTACCCATTTGGGAATGGATATATTTCCGACAGGAGCAGATTGGGACACTGGAGCAGCGCCGTGACGCAATACGTCGCAAACGTTGGGCCAAGCGGCCATTTACGCTGCCTACGTTACGGCTGATCGGCAACAAGTATGGCAATCTGTTGGACGTACAAGAGGATTTTCTCGTTAAGCAAATTCGTTTTGTTTACTCAGTCGAATCGGATTTGGATATTAAAAGCCTGATGGAAGACTTTGAGTACATTCGACCTGTCCACATCAATAAGGCTTTGCCTTCATTTAACATTGCATTTCATCATACGTTCCAAATCCGTTCCCGTGTCCGTTTACGTTCCAGAGTGCGATTTTTCGGTGGGCAGCCTTGGTATCTGGATGGTGTGAAGCTATTAGATGGAATTGCTTCTTTGTCCGGATGGACCGGGGAGCGCCAGCGATACCGGGAAAGGTTGGAGTTGAAGGTTCGGCATCCAATAGAAAATCGACAGGAAGGCAATGTAAAGGTCCGGCAGAATTATTGGTTGCTGAATGGTAGCGTTATGCTGGATGGTAGTCGGACATTAAGTTCGACGGAAACGATCATGGAAGTTTAGAAAGGATGTCAGTTATGGCTGAACAAGTATTGACGGTAACAACTGCCTATGCGAGAGAGCAGATGGCCCGAGCACGGGCTGAAGGCGGTACACTGACGAAGGTGGTTAAGATGGCATTTGGCAGCGGTGGTGTGGATGCAGATGGAAAACCACTGCCGTTGGATGGTACCGAGCAGGCTTTAAAAGCGGAGCTGCTGCAAAAGGACATTTCCAGTTTTGAATTTATTGCCCCTGCAACTATTAGGTATGTATGCTCATTGGCTGAAACTGAATTGGCCGGGAAAACGATCAATGAGCTGGCGTTGGTTGATTCGGCGGGGAAGCTGACGGCTATCCGTACAATGACCAATAAAATCAAAGACGCTGACATGGAGTTCATCTTTGAGATTGACGACATCTACTGATAAGGAGGAAATGGACAATGGCAATTAAAGAGCCGAGAAAGTTTGTTACTACGGATCAGGGTCATGCAGATGTACTCAACATCCCGATAACTACGCTTTATGAAAACGATCAGGCTTTGGACGAGGCAATTAAAAATATAAAGGTAGATGAAGCAACCACTACAGTTAAGGGTATAGTCCGACTCAGTGCAGATTATAAGTCTACTTCTTCCGTGACTGTACCGATTAGCAAGGCTCTTTCTGACTTGTACGGTATATCGTTTGTCGATAGAGGGAAGCCTTTCTCAGTCGATTGGAATTTCATCACCCTACCTGGAACTCACAGGATTGATGTTGCAACTTTAAACCCTACTTCGGACCACAGTCCGCCAGGGGCAAATCCTAAAGGCGTTCTTTTTGTAGGATCGGTCAAAGTGGAAGAGGATATAGTAATCGTCCACCTCTATGTAGATGAAACTGGTGGGATATACAAACGGATTAGAACAGCCGCTGGAGTTTGGGTGCCTTGGGACGGACTAGCAAGCAAAAATCATACGCACTCAGCATCCGATCTGCCGTCTGCATCTACGCAAGCGAGGGGGATTGTGCAAATTAACACATCGGTAAGCAGCACAGCAACAGACCAGGCAGCTGCGCCGATTGCCGTTAAAACGGCTAATGACCGAGCCAACGAGGCATACAATTTGGCGCAACAGTCTTTAACGCAAGCCGTTGATCTTAAAAATAAAATCGTAGGCGCGATCAACGGCAAATTTGGAGGCGCCAGTTCTGATATGAGTAGCGATCAGATAGCAGCAGTAATCACAAATGCACCTGTAAAACGATTCGCAAGCGGGAACTTTAACGGTCAAAGCGCCACATCTCCGGGTATGGCTAGTGGCGTTTCGTTAACACTATCAGCATCTGGTTTAGGTTTTACTCCTAAGGGGGTGTTTTTTAGAATTGAACTGCGCGACACTTCTAATAAAGTTTATTTAGGAGGAACAGTATACGATGAAAGGTCTTTCGGAAGACAAGGGCTGACAGATGGTGGATTCAATAATTACGTTAATGCCCCTTGGCTAACTCCACAAAGTGGAGGTTTTACTATAGATGTAGCAAGCGGATCTCTGCGAACTGGTGGCGGCGGTTCGCAGGCTGTACTAAAAGCTTATGAATGGTTTGCTTACGAATAGAAAGGGCGGTTTATATGAAAATTGGGCCAAAGGTTTACTGGAGAAAATCAAGCGGTGAGGTTATTTTTATGACTTCCCGAGTCGAATCGGAGTCTGCGCGTGAGACCACTAAAGAAGATGATATGGGTTTTTATCCTCAGTTAAAAGGATACGATCCTGAACAGGTAGACGTCCTCAAACTTGAGTTTGATAAGTATACTGAAGACTTCTACCACGCGACCAGTTACAGAGTGAATCCAGATACTAAGACAATGGAATTCACATACCCGTCCAACAGTGGTAGTGACTCGCCCCCTACTAAACCTCTTACGGATCAGGTAGCGGAGCTTAAACTGGCTGATTTGGACAATAAAGAAGCCATAGCCGGACTTATCCAGATCGTCATGTCACAAGGCGATGTTAAGTAGAATCCGTGAATGGATTCTTTTTTTTGTATTATGGGAGCTCTTGAGGGGAGGTGATAGCATGAATGAACAGATTAAAAAAGCTTTTGCAACTACACTTGTACATCTTATCCTTGCAGGCCGTCGTGAAATTGAGGACGTGCCAGTAGCATTGCGAGACTTGGTTAAAGCTGACTTGGGCATTACTGAGCCTTCACAGGCAACTCCGGCAGCTACACAAGCGGTAGAACAACCAACAGAACATGAAGCGTAAGCGGCGTATCCAGTCGGATGCGCTATTTTTATGCCCTCGGAGTGATCGGGGGCTTTATTTTTTAAGGGGGAAAAGGTAGTGAGCCAAATAAAAATGTTTGGCAGCACCGTATGGACCGCAATCGTTGGGACATCGGAAAAGGAGGCGGCGGCAGGGGGAGTGACGGCGCTGACTGGTCTGATTGTTACATTTTTGGGTGGGTGGGACAAGCCGCTTCAGGTGCTGCTTATAGCAATGTTGCTGGATTATGCTTCTGGCGTAATCGCTGCTTTTAAAAATAAAAAGATGGACAGCGACGTGATGTTTTGGGGAGGTATTCGCAAAGTTACTGTGTTGATGGTGGTTGGATTATCTGCGCAAATGGATGATTGGTTACAACCAGGAGCTCCCCTCTTTAGGACAGCAGCCATTTACTTTTACGCTGGACGTGAAGGATTATCACTAGCTGAAAACTTGGGGGCAATGGGCATCCCGCTTCCGTTCAAGCTAAAAAGTTTCTTGAAGCAGCTTAACGAGAAAGGAGATGGACAGGATGGTACAACTGACGCTGGAACAGATACAAAAAAAGTCTCTTAATCGGCTTGTCGGGCTGAATCCAGTTTTTAAAATTGTAATGGAAAAATTAATTGAGCGCTGCTATGCGTGTGGTGTTTGGATAGTAATTACTCAAGGACTCCGCACGTATGCGGAACAGGATGCTCTCTATGCCCAGGGACGGAATGGAGATAATCGTCCTAGAGTAACCAAAGCGCGAGGCGGTTACAGCAATCATAATTTTGGATTTGCTGCCGATTTTGCATTGTTGCTTCGGGATGGCCGTACAGTGTCCTGGGACACGCTGAAGGATGATGATAAGGATTCATTACCGGATTGGTCAGAGGTCGTTGAAGAAGCGAAGCGGCTTGGACTTGAGTGGGGAGGCGATTGGCGCAGCTTTAAAGACATGCCTCACCTGCAGATGGTCTTTGGAACCACGACAGCTCAATTTAGGGCAGGTAAGCGCCCAACTCAAGCCCAGCTTAATACTGTGTTGTACAGATTGAACAAAATGAATAAGGAGGATGAGGAAATGACAGCAGAAGAAAAGGCAGAGTTTAATGCGCTACAGAAGCGTGTGATCGCGTTGGAATCTGCAAATAAACTAACAAAGGTTCCAGCGTGGGCCGAGCAAGCCTGCATTAATGCTAAGGCTGCCGGAGCTTTGGACACAGCTAACGATGGTTCCTATGACTTTTACCGTATGATTACGTTGCTCGATCGAGCTGGAATATTTAAAACGGGAGGTGTCGCATAATGACAGATTGGAAACGTAAATTGTCCAGTCGTAAGTTTTGGGCGTTGCTGGCCGCATTGATCACGAGCTTGCTCACTGTTTTTGGTGCAAACAATGACACAGTTATCCAGGTGACTGGCGTAATTGGAACATTCGGCGCGGTAGTCGCATATATTCTGGCTGAAGCTTATGTAGATGGTAAGTCGGCTGAAGCCACAGGCACGTGCAATCAAGAATAATCATAAACGTTTAAAATTGCCAGCGGTTCGCTGGCAATTTTTCATTTTGAAGATTTTAATACCTTGTGCTAGTATTAGGCTAATAAAATATCAATTTTTTTATCAACATTAATTATTTTATTTCGTTTACTGGAGGATGGATAATGAAAACCAAGGATATAGATATCCGTAAATCCCTTCATTGTATACTCCAAAAAGAGCATGAGCTTGAACCGGATACACTGATACTTGATGAGTTAGTTGTATGTCAAGGCGATGCACGAATTGACGTTGCTGTTGTAAATGGGGAAATGAATGGCTATGAGATAAAAAGTGAGAGTGATACATTAAGTAGACTCCCATCACAATCTGAGTACTACAATAAGGTTTTTGATAAAGTTACTATATTGACAGCTTCAAAGTTTGTTGAGGGGATTATAGATATAATTCCTGAATGGTGGGGAATAACACAAGCCGAAAAAGAAGAGGACGGAATGGTTCATTTTTTTGTATTAAGGGAGGCGCAGAAGAATTTAAACATTGATGCGCTCTCTTTAGCACAGCTCCTTTGGCGAGATGAAGCTATTTCGATACTAAAAGAAAGAGGCTTACAGAAAGGATTACTGAGCAAGCCTCGGCAAGTATTATGGAGAGCATTGGCTGAAAACTTACCATTGCAAGAACTTCAAGATGAAGTAAGAGGGAAACTTAAGGCAAGGTCACGGTGGCGAGTTCATTAACAACGTATGTTATATGATGATTGGTTCCTGTTTTGCGCCAATTGGTTGCATTACCAGGACCATCAGTGTTGTTTGCTACATTCTGTATATATTGGTCTCCAGCGCTGAAGTTGGGACCTGAATATTCCGGATGGGTTACAACCTGTGAGGCCAATTGATAATATTGATTTCCACCATATCTTTTAATCATTCGTCCTTTGAAAATTATAAACTTATCGTCACCAGTATATCTTATATTTGCACTCATATTAATGAATCTTGGATCGGCTTCAAAAGGAGCTGGGTTTGAAATTGCATAGTCTCCAAACGAAGGAACTCTCTCAATTGATCCTGAATAAATGAGTCTTTTCCAAATCAGCCATTCTGCTCTATCAATTTGTCCGATTGAATTTGAATCTATTGATGAAAGGTCACTTGGAAATGAAGTACCGCAAAGTACGAGTCTACGCCACTGATTTAAAAAAGGGATACTACTAAGGATACCTGTTAAAAATAACATAGTCCTTACTCGTTCATCTGGCTTTACATATTCATAATCTAAAACTAAGTCTACTTCAGAAGGATTTACTGACAGTTGAGTTAGTAAAGAACCGATATTATTCTGTAAATCTCCGAAGTCTTCCTCTTTTAGTCGAAAACAAATTCCATTTTGATCTTGTTGATGGGCCGATCTTACTTCGGCTTGGTATGCGACATCACGATTAGTACTTGTTACTGGAATTGCATTTAATCCGCGTGTTCTGGTTTCTTGAAGAACGAAGCTAAGAGGATGCTGACCGTTTGCTAAGCGATCAGTAGAGTCAATATAGTATAAATCAATGAAGAAGGGGGAATCTGATCCCCAAGAGCGTGACAAGGTTTCTCCAACTTTTTGGAGGTGCTCATCGATTGTTTTTTTCGGAGTGTCATTTTCAAAATCCCAATCGATTGGAGGGACTTCTAACATAGGAGAGGTAGCTTCTTTTATAGAAATGGGTAACTCCTCCAACGCTTTTTGTTCACCTTGCTTCCATTTTAAGACGGGAACATAGTAGTGCTTTTCTAACATTTTTTTGCCTCCGTAAGTTTCTTCATCGGCTGAAGTAATTGCTGAGGTCTTCTGAGTAGAACTATTATACTATAAAAAAATATATATGTGGGTATTAAGTTGTGTATTGTGTTATTTTTTATCTCTAAATACCTATATTTTATGAAAAGAATTTAGGTGTTTGAAACATATTAAACGATGATAACATGAGAGTTATGTTCACTTAAATGTAATGAATTTGAACAATACATACGAGTATTTACAGAATCACCCAAACCAAATATACTGACAACAACACATATGGAAGCATCGCTCTGCAATCTAAATGATCGGTAACACCCCGCTGGTTTAATGCCGGTGGGGTGTTTTTTTGTTTACAGGAGTAGCCTTATGACAAACGCAGCTTTTCCACATGATTCGCAAAAAAGATATTGACAACTGTTAATTATTGGACAAAAATAGTAAATGATTATAAAATACTGGAATTTCTATGCGAAGGGTGGCTATGACATGAAGCATACACCTACGATTCGAGCAGAATTAGACAGATACATACAACAAGAGGGCATGAGTCTAACGCAGTTTGGATATATAGCGGGCATGAATAGGGGAATCGTAAGTGCTATTGTGGCGGGGAATAAGTCCATGTCTGTGAACCAGCTTGACTTAATCACTGAGGCTATGGGCTTACCAGAAGGTCACTTTTATGATCTATTTATAGAAAACTACATCATCGATCACCCACCCAATATGAGGCGAATCGAGCCGTTTTTGTTTCGCTGTGCGGAGTTGGACAAGCTGGATTCGATCCGTCGAGTGGTGGGAGCCATCATGGACAATCTACTGTATTCACCCAAGCTATTTGAGATTGCGGAAACCCTACTTGCACAAGGAAGACATGCGGCTGCATTGTTGCTGTATGAGGGGGTAGCTGAAGCGGAGAAATATCAACATTCTGAACGCTTGGCAGTCTGTCAATATCGCATATTCACGATTCAAATTGGAGACGATCAAAGTCGTAACATTAGGGCGGCAGCGGTGTTTGAAGCTTTTGTCGAACGGCTGGATGAAAGTGACCAGCTTGATGCGTTGAAGGATTTGGCTAATGTATACAGGTCTTTGCGTAAATGGGACAAGGTTGACGAAATGGCGAGGAAAATGAGAGCCAAGGCAGAAATCCAATATTCAATGAAACATGAACAACGGAGTCGAGAGCGGGATGAGTCTGTCAATAAGCTAAGTCGACCGTTGTTTGTATATATTTCCTATGCTGACCTGTTGTGCGCAAGTGCCTGTGAAGCCAAAGGCGATTATCAACAAGCTCTACAATATACATATGCCTACGCTGATTTAGGTTGGGTCAAAGAGACGACGGACGAGGCCACCCAACACTGGATTGGCTTGTTCCAAAACTGGGCAGAATGCAATATTTATGTTAATACACTCCTGTCCGGGGAGATAAGTGTACTTCCGGATTATGTAGAATACATTGCTGCCTCAAAGGTCGATAATGAAATGGTTACTAAACTGTTGAACTTAATACTTGCTGCTAATCGGTACCAGTTAGACGTGAATGATATACTTAAACGGTTTGAAATGATTATTGATTCTTTTGTGCAGCAGTCGTCATCTGATATGTATACGAAACAAGTTATACCAGAACAGTATGCACGTTTGAGTTATGAGTTAGCGTATTATCATTTACATCGAGGTACATACGACGATGGCTTCAAATACTTGATGTATTCAATGGTAAGTTATCATACACTAAATAATGAGAGTTATTATATAAACTGTATAGGGCTGTTTGAGCATTTCCGTACTCATGCGGTTCCTGAAACAATGCAAAAATTCTCAAAATTCATTGAAAAGGTGTGGTTAGATAATGTTAAAGAAAATGGTACTGCTAATCATTGCGGCTAGCTTTTTGTTTATTGGTACTATACCTGTTCAGTCGAATAACCATAGCCAAATCGTACAATTGTTTGACCAAGTTGGCGGTGCTTAAACGTAAGTAAAGCAAATACCCGCTAACCTTAACTGGTCGGCGGGTTTATACATTGAAGGGATTTCTACACAATCCACCGAATAGCTAAATGAGGTGATCAGCATGAAACATACATATAGAGTGTTAAATTCAGATATAGAACTATTTGCAGCTGCATTAAATCAAGCAAGAGTGTACGTTGTTCAGTCGTTGAGAGAGGATATGGTGTCGGTTGTAGACTATGGTGGCACTATAGAAAAGTTTTCGCCCGATACGATTAAGATTGCCGGAGCGTATTATATGCGGAATCAGTTTGAATTTAGAGTAGATCTTAAAGGACCTACCAGATTGTAACGGTAGTCTTTAAGGTAGATCATATATCAAAAAATAGAAGGGGAAAATGATGAAGAAAAGAATATTTCTGTTCTCGGTTTTGTCTTTAAGCATGGCGATTACGGTAGGGGCTACTTCAGCTTCAACAAGTAAGACTAGCGAAAACATAATAATTAATCAAAGATCGAGCGGAGGCGCAACTGTAGGAGAATCATTTGATGTCCCTAAGGGATGGGGGCATGTTAAACTTCGTATAAAGAATCATTCTAATCATCCAGTAAAAGTAAGTTTAACTCATAACGGTTCAAACAAACTATATATTGAAGCATTAGTAATTGCTCCTCATGATACAGTTATTTGGAAAAGTACTGATGAAGGTATCACCAACGGTTTGCGTTCTGGAAACTACACACTTCAGTGGAGAGGTGGTGATTATAAAGTTAATGGGGAAACATGGGGAGTAGCCAGTTCACAGCCTGGGGACATCTAACTTATTCTAACTATACAATTTGTCCTACTAGCCATTGGGTGGGAGGAATTATGTGTTGTTCAAGCCAACAAGCGAATAAGTCCCCATAATTGGTTGGTGAACTTTTTTCGTGGTTCAGTTTGAATTTAGAGTAGATTTGAAAGGCTCTGCTGGGTAACATGGCGAGCTTTTTTTGTTTTGCGACAACGTATGCGATACTTCGACATGACGCTCCAATTAGTATAGAGAAGATTTAAATACTACGGAGGTGTCATATGATAAAAGGAATCGTAAGAGGATTAATTGTATTTTTTCTGGCTGCTATTTTCTCGGTACAAGGCGTTTATGCTGAACCAACAGCAATCAGTCAACAGGCAGCTGGGTATACGTTGGAGTTCCCAAGTTCACGTTACCCTGAAACTGGGGCGCACATTAGAGATGCAATAGCAGCTGGACATTCTGCTGTATGTACCATTGATCGGGATGGGGCAGAGGAGAATAGAAAGGAATCTTTAAAGGGTTATCCGACTAAAAAAGGATATGACCGAGATGAATGGCCAATGGCAATGTGTGCTGAAGGGGGCGCAGGTGCTGATATTCGATACATAACCCCTAGTGATAACCGGGGAGCAGGATCATGGGTAAGCCATCAGTTAGATAAATATTCTGATGGCACAAAGGTAAGATTCATAGTGAAATAAAGACAAGGACTCAACTAGTGTAGAAGCTGGTATGAGTCCTTTTTAATGTCCAATAAAAAATAAAAATGCAAATATTTAGATTATATTTATAGATCAGCAAGTTTATGTTTAGACATGTTATGAGGAATATATTACCTTAGTAACTGTTCATTAGATTACTAGGAGGAATATTTGTGAAAGTCGGTTTTACTAAGAAATTTGGTGTTTTGTTTGGGATTCTTATGTTTGTAATGGTCACCTTTTTAGGCTCAAATTCGTATGCAGCTTCAGTAGGACAGAGGCTTTCTGAACCAGAAGAAGGATGGGAACGTTATGATGATGGGAATAAAAGTATTACGTACCTTGGATCGTGGGTACATGATTATTCTGGGGATGAATACAACAGCACTTCAAAATGGACGAGCCAATCAGGAGCACAGATTAAGTTCTCATTCTATGGAACAAAACTGAGACTGATTGGTACAAGATATCCAGATAGACCCAATAATGTGCAGATTACAATAGATAATATTAATGAAGTTTTTTCTCAAAATGGACCGTTTTCAAGACAAAATCTAACATTTGAAAAAACAGGACTATCAGAAGGAAGACATAATGTAACAATTACTGTTCCACAGTTTTCCGGTGTCTATGATTTGGATGCAATCGATATTGATAAAAATGGAAAACTGTTGGATGTTAATACTGCCACTAATCTCAAAGCAACAGCTGGAGACAGTCAGGTTACTTTAAAATGGGATCAAATTGAGAATGCAGAAAGCTACACAGTAAAATACGGAACAGAATCAGGTAAATACACTGAAACTGCTACAGCAACAAAAGACGTTTATGGAAACTTCACTATTCCAGGTCTGACCAACGGAACGAAATACTACTTTGTTGTAAGTGCTAAAGTAAATGGTGTGGATTCAGAATATTCCAATGAAGCATCTGCGACTCCACAAGGGGGAGGCGGTCAAACTGACCCTGAGCAGCCAACGGGCAATCGTGCTATTCTGGTGGTTACCATGACAACCGGTTTAGAGAAGGAATTTGATTTGAGTATGAAAGAGGTCAATGACTTTATCTCCTGGTACGAAGGCAAACAGGCTGGTTCTGGATCGGCTTCATATGCAATCAATAAACACGATAACAATAAAGGTCCATTCAGCAGCCGTAAGGACTACATGCTTTATGATCGTATCCTCACGTTTGAAGTAAGTGAATACTCTAAATAAATATAAAAGCTCTGCTAACCTTAATGGGTCGGCAGAGCTTTTTAGTTGAGAGTTTTGATAACTACAATAAAAGAAACAACGGTAGGCTAGGACGAGAAAATATGCCCTAGACTGTCGCTGCTTCATCTGTTTCATTGAACTAACGTTTCCCGTTAGCGTAATGGGTTCATTGTCATTAGCCTCAACCGCTTACCTGTTTGCTCAGACTCCTGGCAACAGCTGGGGCATGATGCTTTTGCCATAATCCAAGACGTACTTATTAATCTCTGAGACAAGTTTTGTGTCCTTAGTTTTGTAGTGCACCTTGTTAATTACGAAGTAACCTGTACTAGAATATTGCTCATCACTCGAAAACATCAACGTAAAACGATAAAACAAAAAAGCCGCTAAAATAGCGACTTCAAATGGGACTATGCTCTTGTCCCCCGACAGTTAATCCAGATACAAAATCTCAATCTCGCCCGGAGCGAAGGATTGCTCTGCGTAATTCCCCCCCCAATCACAAAGCGATCTCAAAATGGGTTCAAGTGATTGACCCAGTTCCGTCGTTGAATATTCCACCTTAGGCGGTACCTGATTGTACATCTTTCTGCGAATTAATCCGTCTGTTTCCAGTTCCCGAAGGGTTTGAATCAGCATCTTTTGCGATATATTATGAACGAGTCGCTTAAGCTCTCCCGTCCGTTTAGGTCCTTTTATTAAATAGTACAGAACAAGCCCCTTCCACTTTCCTCCGATAACCTCTAGTGTAACTTCCAGTTCACAGAAAAATGTTTTCATATCAATGCATCATCTCCCGATCTAAGAATATCCCCTTCATGTATCGCTTGATCCTTCAAGGATCACTGAAGGAAAAATTGAACGTTACATGGAGGGGATAATACAATCGCATTTAAGTTGATTTAAAAATCTTTGTCGTTTGAAAATCATTATGTCCTGGTTAAACTTGAGCTACTCCGCCATCTACGAATAATTCAACGCCGTTCATATAGCTGCTTTCATTAGAGGCTAGGAACATGACAGCATTGGAGATCTCTTCAACCTGCCCCACTCTGCCGAGCGGAATATCATTTTTTGCCTGTTCCAGTAAATGATCTAGTTTAGAGCCAAATAACTCATCGTACGCCGGCGTTACGATTGTTCCCGGACTAAGGATGTTTATACGAATTTCGGTCCCTCTCATATCAAGAATCCAGCTGCGGACGAGCTGTCTGATCGCTGCCTTGGATGCACCATAGATACTAAACGCTGGCATCCCCGTCGAGCCAGCAGTGGATCCCGTTAGAATAATCGAACCTCTTTTATTTGGAAACAAAGCTAATGCCTTTTGTACTGTAAAGATGGTTCCTTTCACGTTGACATCGAAAGTCTTGTAGTAGTGTGCTTCTGTAATTTCTCCTAATGGAAGAAATGACCCTAGTCCGGCATTTGCAAAGAGAATGTCCAAGTGTCCCTTTTCTCGCTTAACTGTTTCGAATAATATATCTAGATCTTCCGATTTAGATATGTCACCTCGGACACCTGTAACATTCTTTCCGATCTGCTTTACTGCTTCATCCAGTTCACGTTGTCTGCGTCCCGTGATAAAAACGTAAGCCCCTTCTTTTACGAACTGTTGTGCCGACGCGAGACCGATGCCGCTTGTACCTCCGGTTACAACTGCTACCTTCCCGTCAAATTTCCCCATTCTATTACACTCCTTTTATAATGATTTATATGGTATAGGATGCTCTGTCTGCTTCATGAACCTCCTATGAACGATAGTATGGGGGAAAAGTTACAAGAAAAACAGTACCCACTTTTTTGTGATATAGTCACCAAAAAGTGATAATTGAGGCGGCACAAGCGCTTGTTTTTACAGCCTAACAGATGGAAGTGAGCTCCATTAAGTTTGAGATTGTATATGTGCTTTTAATTTCTGCCGGACTTATTTGTCCGGTTCTGTTGACCCAACAGGTGTCAATGCCCGACTGAAGACCACCTTTGATATCCGTATTCAATGAATCTCCAATGACAAGCGCATCCTTCCTATTAAATTCTGAAATATGACTTATGGCGTAATTGAGAAATTCCTCCTTCGGTTTTTGATAACCAATGCTTTGCGAATCAAAGATATCCTCGAAAAACTTATATAGCCCAGACTGCTTCAAGCGTTTGATTTGCGTGTGAGTGATACCATTCGTGATTACGAACATTCGATGGGTCTTTGGTAAGCGATGACAGACATCCATTGCGCCTTCCATAAGCAATTGGTTTCCATCTCCCAACAATTCTCTATACAAACCTCCCCATTCCAAGCCGACCACGATTTCCCCCATTCTCAACATTGTAAAAGAGGGCTCCAATTAATTACTCACCACATGATACCATGTATTTGAACTATCCTGCCCGTTAGCTTAACGTCGCGGTTCAGCCTACAGTTTTCAGCAGGCGACCGTAGGATGCTGCTATGAAGGATCTGGAGATGAGACGGAGGGACTTGAGACCATTAAGGCATCTGCCTTGTACTTGTTGCCTCAATTATTTTCTTCTACCAAATCTTCTACCGAAATACGGATATCTGTAATACCTGACAGAACCTTATTTATTGTTGGATAGGCTATAGGAGCCTTGTAAAACCCATCAAAACTCTATTCCAACGCACTCGTAATGCGTAGGCCGGGGGTTCAATTCCCTTCACCAGCATAGCTATCAACTCAAGCACAGCGCGGCTTCCAAGCTTTTTGGAGGACGCGCTTTTTTTGTTGGAGTGAGCATTTTTCTACCATTTTTCTAACCCTTTAATCTAGTAAAGTGGGTTTTTCAGTGCTAATACTCTCACCTGTAATTGAATCGCCAATGTTTTTTAACACCGCCTCTTGGAGATTCGGAAGAACATGTGAATAGGTATCCAGAGTTACATTGATAGACGAATGTCCAAGTTGCTCTTGAACGTTCTTCGGATGAATACCAGCTTTGAGAAGTAAGGTTGGTTATTTTTACACTTTCAGGATTATGCGGTTCCAGAAATTAAAGCAGCATTTTTAAATCTTATTGTTAATGTGCCGGATAAGCTTTTAACCACCATCATAGCATTCACCCTCAAGTTACCATTGGAGGATTTTAAAGCACAAGCTCTGCTAACCTTATGGTTGGCAGAGCTTGTTCGTTATCGGAACTCCGTATTTGTTTTCGCAGCCCCTATCGTTAGATACGCTTAATTTATTTCATTATATCGTTCGACTGCCTTGCTTAGCTTATAATTGAAATTCTCAGGTGTGCCATCCGTAGTGTTCAGGAACTGGCCGTTCAGGTCAGAATCAGATACAGGTTCCTTCTTATTGATGCGTTCAATAATTTTTGAAGCAGCCGCTTTTGCCTCAGTGGCTGAGTCAACATAGTTCCTGATACTGAAGCTGTTAATCCCTTCTTTTTGAACTCGATTCTTGTCTTTTGAGATTGTCATGAGCGCACTTAGATCTGCGGTCATAATGTCGTATTTGGCTTTAAACTTCGTCATATCAAGCTGCAGCACATTGTCGGCGGTGATACCCTGCTCATCCATTTCAATGGCCGTAGCCTCGGCATCTATCATGAACTTCAAGGCATTATACCTGATCTGCTGGTCTGAATCCTTGAGTTTTTGCAGTTCAGCCAGACGCTGCTCGTTACCCAATTTTTGCATAGCCGTGAAGTATTGTTTGGAGACAGTCTCGTAAGCGAGATTGGCACTTACCAGCTTGGTATGCAGCTGTTTTCCTTTTGCGAAGTCATCATCCACGTAGCCTTTTGTATCATAGTAGGCTTTCATCTCGTCCAGGACGGACAACAGATCATTGATGACCGGTGTCAGTTTGATCACTACGGGATCTGCGTTCGCAAAAGCAGGTTGGCTTGCGGTATAGCCGTTCGCTTTATCAATAACTTCCCGCTCAGTTTCAGCAACGCCGAGCATGATGAAGCTGAAGTTCTTCTCGATTACAGGCTGTGTATCCACTCCGAACTTCTCGAAATAATGAACCAGAACCTCATTGATTCTGCCTGTCATCAAGTTATTCAGCCTCACATACGCATTGTATTTTTCGATTTCTTTGCTCTCGCCGGACGTAACGCCTGCAGTCGCTTGATCCACGGTGGATGTAATGGCAGAACAAGCGGACAACATTGCACCCAACATAATAATGGAAATAAAGAATGATAGCTTTCTCAAAATAGTGATTCCCCCGACTGAGTAATTTAACGTGCTCTTCTTTTGTAAGATGTCTGAATAGGAGAGAGAACAACTGACCTCTTCCGGGCGATTAAATTCCCTCTTCGCCGCATACCAATGTTGATTGTAAAACAATCTATTCAATTTTAAATTTATTTGGTGAATAGGTCTTGAGACTTGAGTAGCATAATTTTATAAATTTCTTTGTTGTTGACGATTGCTCTGCCAACTTCCTAAATGCTTGTCTTCCTCTGGTCTCAGTGGTGGTTTCCCCATTGGAAATATTCCTGAAATATGATGTCCCTTATTTCTTTACTAACCATAATCGTACTCCTCTCCTTCACATAAAAGATGATACCTTTGTTGACCTAGACGAACTCATTTTAGTACAATTTTGCTACATATTGGAATATCCTACCCGTTAGCTTAACGTCGCCGTGCAGACTAGTCTGCAACTTTTCAGTAGGCTGCTGTAATATGCCAGCTATGAAGGATCTGGAGAAAAAGATGGGGAGGCGGATAATTCTACACTACAGGATATCGTCCTCTGGAGGACTGGGATCGCAATCAGAAGATATCATGCACGCAGGAGACGGAGAAGGGTACTTTAGAGAGCATTAGGCATCAATGCGTATGCCGGGAGTTCAATTCCCTTCACCAGCATTCTATGAAACTCAAGCACAGCGCGACTTCCAAGCTTTTTGGAGGTCGCGCTTTTTTGTGACTTTGGACAATCTTCTACGCTGAGGTCTTTTTAGTAGGATTATTATGCTAAATATAATTAGTTTTTTTGCTTTGTTTCATGCTAAAGACCGAATTCTTACATTAGTTGCATAGTATATTGACAGATGGTCAATTTTGGTGAAAAATGAAGTTAGTTTTTAAAAAATATGGAATATTTAAGCGGAAGGTGGCTATGGCATGAAGCATACACCTACGATACGAACAGAATTAGACAAATACTTAAAACAAGAGAGCATGAGTCTAACGCAATTCGGGCATATAGCAGGCATGAATAGGGGAATAGTAAGCGCTATTGTGACGGGGAATAAGTCTATGTCTGTTAACCAGCTTGACCTAATTACTGAAGCTATGGGTTTACCGGAGGGCTACTTTTACGATTTATTCATAGAAAACTACATCATCGACACCCCACCGAATATGAGGCGAATCGAGCCGTTTTTGTTTCGCTGTGCGGAGTTGGACAAGTTAGGCGCGATCCGTCAAGTGGTGGGAACCATCATGGACAATCTACTCTATTCACCCAAACTATTTGAGATTGCAGAAATGTTATTAGCGCAGGGACGAAATGATGCTGCATTGCTGCTCTATGAGGGCGTAGCTGAAGCCGAGAAGTACCAACATTCTGAACGTTTAGCCATCTGTCAATATCGCATATTCACGATTCAGATTGGAGATGATCAAAGCCGAAATATCAAGGCTGCTATACTGTTTGAGCCTTATGTCGAGCGACTAGATGAATTAGATCAGCTTGACGCATTGAAGGATTTGGCTAACGTATATAGGGCTTTACGTAAATGGGACAAGGTTGATGAACTAGCCCGAAAAATGAGAGATAAAGCGGAAATCCAATATACTTTGAAACATGAACAGAAGAGTCGAGAGCGTAATGAATCTACTAAGAAGCTAACTCGTCCCTTGTTTGTATACATTTCTTATGCCGATTTATTGTGTGCGAGTGTCTGTGAAGCTCAAGGCAACTATCAACAAGCTCTAGAATATACATACACCTACGCTAATCTAGATTGGGTTAAAGAGACTGACGACGATACTCAACACTGGATTAGCTTGTTCAAAAGTTGGGCAGAAGGTAATACTTACGTATATAAACTGTTGTCAGGAGATATAAGTGTGCTTCAAGATTATGTTGAATATATTGCAGCAACATCCGCCACTAACGAGAATGAGAAAATCTCAAAACTGTTGAATGTTATAATTTCAGCAAACCAATATAGTATAGATGTAGAAGGTATACTTCAGCAATTTGAAGCCGAAATAAATGCTTTTGCACAACAGCAACTATCATCAGATGATATGTATACCCAACAAGTGATACCGGATTATATCGCGTGGTTTGGTTACGAGTTATCTTATTATTATTTACATCGAGGTTCTTACATTGATGGTTTTAAACATTTGATGTATTCATTAGTAAGTTATCATACACTAAATAATGAGACTTGTTTTATAAACTGTTTGGGTTTGTTTTTACATTTTCGGGATTATGCGACTCCTGAAACCAAAGCAGCATTTTTAAATTTTATGGAAAAGGTGTGGATGACCAATGTTGAAAAAAATGGTACTGCTAATCATCGCGGCTAGCTTTTTGTTTATTGTTACTGTGCCGGATCAAGCCCTTAACCACCACAATAGTATTCAGCCTTACGTTACCATCGGAGGTGCTTAACGTAACAAAACCAATCCCCGCTAACCTTAACTGGTCGGCGGGGATTTTTGTTGAACAATCTAAGGGGAACAGTGTGTTGAGGAATCGTACTGGAAATTTAGGCTTTAACTGGTTCAGGTCTTTTTAATTGAAGAGGGGGAGGTATTAGCCAACCCTTTTCTTTATTCATTTTTAAAATACGAACTCCCAAAGCAGTTTTAGTTAGATGATATTTCGCAAATAAAGCCCCGATGTCTTCTCTAATGGATTGACCCATAGCTTGGCTGCAAGATGTCAATCCTACAGAGGTATCTAATGCGATTTTAGCTGCGATTTCGGGATCAGTAAACCTTGCACCAACCGGGATATCCTCAAGTTTCACAGGGGGTCTTTCAGGCAAAATAGGAGCTGGGGCAATCCCATTATCAGTAAGCATTGCGTCGCATTCTTGGATTTCCAGTTTAGCTTGATCAATAAGATCATCCAGTATTTTTTTGAGCTCTTTGTCTCCTGCGTGGTTTAAACATGCTTGGTAAAATGAAACGCTGCCTTTCGCTAACGCTGAAAACTGCCACACACTATAAACTTCTCCGTAATGCATGGGCTCGTCTTTTGGATTCCCGCTTAGGATACCCATTATAAAAACCACTCCTTTTTTAATTTTAATGATGTACAAATTTATGATTCCCAGTAGTGAAGATTTAATGTGTGTATAAGAAATAAGTTCAATTGGCATGCTAAATACATTAAAAAATTGATTGCAAGCACAAATTTAAGGGAGTGGTTTAGGTATGTTGAAAAAAATGAAGATAATGGCTGTTGTTGCATTAATGATTTCAAGCTTTGGAGCGGCAGTAGCATTTGCTGAAAACAGTCAAAACAATATGGGCACAAACGACAATGGTAGAACACAAATGCTAACTACTACTAATAATAATGATAACGATAATAATAATAATTGGGGGTGGCTTGGTCTGTTGGGGTTAATTGGATTGGCAGGTTTAAAACGTCGCGAGCCTGAAAACCACAGTAAAAGATAATCGTAAACAACAACTCAAAAACAACTAAACAATCCCCGCTAACCATACTTGGTCAGCGGGGATTGTTTACTTTTAGATTCAACACACCGATCACCGAATAGCTATTAAGATTAACTAATCTTATTTTTCCGTGATCAATGTGAATTTAGAGTAAATGAAAGGACTCTGCTAATATATTGCCATAAGAGTCTTTATTTGATTACTCACTTACTTAAAGCGTCAGGGTATCTTTACTGTTTTATGGAGTAGTGGGTAATGCAGTTTCCTTCTCTTCATTATTTTTTTGAAGATCAATTACTAAGTATAGTACAAAAACAGGTATGGCAATCGAAGCTCCTTTTAATATATCCTCTATTGATTGTGATCTAACTGTAATAAATATTAGATACGACAAAGCAAGCGTGCCAAAAGTAATAAAGGAAGTGACGACATTTTTAAAATTTAAGAATTCTAATAACCATCGTACCAGTACTTTGAAAGGATATAATATAAGAATTAGTGCAAACAAGCCTATGAATACTTCTATCATATATTCCATTCCAACCGACAAAAACGAGATCCATATGATTCATTTAGCGGACATTCTGACAGAAGGCATTGTCAAACAGTTTCCTGAAAAATTTTAAGTGAGCGCTATAGACGCTGCAAAGCAGATTAGCTTTCTATAAATACCCCAAAGGGTGGCTATGGAAAGCTTTTTTTACCGAGAAGCCGCCTCAAAATATATTTCAATACATATACTTGGAGCATGAACATTCGAAGAAATAGTTTTCGAGAAAAATAGGGAAGTTGGCTTTTATGCAAAATAATATTTTCTAATTTTAAAATGTAGAATGGAGGGAACTTCTTGTGCCACGAGCTTCAGTTATACTGCCAGTTTATAACACTGTGTCCTTTGTTTGGGAAGCAATCCACAGTATATTAGCTCAAACCTATTCCGATTTTGAATTGATTATTATTGATGATGGCTCAACAGATGGATCCGCTTTTGTTATTTCACAAATAACAGATCCTAGAGTGGTTAAAATATTCCATAGTACCAATCAAGGTTTGGTTGCTACTTTAAACGAGGGATTCAATAGGGCAACTGGTGAATATATCGTTCGTATGGATAGCGATGATATTTCTACGCCAGATCGATTGGATGTGCAAATATCATTCATGGATCAAAATCCCTTAATTGATGTATGTGGTGCTGCTTTTACTACTTCTAGTGGAGGGGCACTTAAGGTGAATCCGGCTAGTCATGAAGAAATTAGAACATGGTTGTTATTTCATTGCTGTATCTGCCATCCTGCTACAATATTACGCAATAGCATGATACATCGGCTAAACATTCAATATGATAGTAGTTATCCTCATGCCGAAGACTACGAACTGTGGAACCGATTAGCCTCTCAGGTACAAATAGCAAACCTCCCCATAAGCTTATTATATTATCGTCAACATAAAGGACAAGTGTCCATTCAGCACAGAGCCATACAAGACGACACCGCTCGGAGAATTCGTCAAAGACAGTTTAGCCAGTTGGGCTTGGAATTATCAGATGAAGAGAATCAGATGATGCTGAATATTCTTGAGTTTAAAATTAATCCCTATGATTATAATTGCTACACTAAAGCTGTGGGATTTGCAAATTGGGTGTTAGATCAAAACCGTAAGTATCAGATTTACAATCAGGAACTATTAAGCATGGCTTTTTCGCGGTGTATATCTCATCTTCCATATTAACAAAGATATCAGCACGCGATCGGAAAGTATCCTAATATTCCGCTGGCATGCGTAAATGGAGTGTTTTTTATGTTTACCTGAATGCCCGGTCATAAAACATATTTACACATATATTAAGATGAAGACAAATAAAGGAGGGCTAAAGCTATGAGCGGATGTGCAGGTGCAGCTGTTTGCGGTGTGTGGACTTCTACAGCGGCTATTTTGGTGCTCTATATCCTCTTGGTTATCATCCTTAAATCATGTTGGGTTTAATTTTGCGAAAAGAATTGTATGATAATGACCCATCAATCAAGTTGAACGACCTTCTTTCATTCTGTCCGAAATTAGATTAGATAAAAAGCTCTGCTAACCTTATGGGTCGGCAGAGCTTTTTGCATTTGAACAATTTCCTAATCACTTTATTTAGCCGGATAGAGTCTCTATCGTTGTGTATTTAGTTGAATACTCGCTTAAGGGCTTGCATGATTAAAATTTATTGATTTTCTTTCGTGAGAAAAGAAGCTGCTAACAGTGTAGTATTCGTATAGCCACCTGAAATATTTTCATATGAAAAATTAGCGATAGGAACTCCAATAACTGTAGCAACGTCTCCTTCAAAAATTTCCCCACTTGCTCCCGGATAAACTGCCATTACTGTATTATCATTTTCATCACTAATATAAACGATAGCCGTTGTTCCTATAGGAATGTTATCTTCTTCTATATCTATTACATCGCCGCTTATTTTTACAAATTTGTTTAAGTATAAGTTCAAATTTTTATTTAAGTGTTTTGTTGTTACGGATTTGTCTACTAGATTAATGACTTTGCTTTTATCTGTGGAAGGAAATAAGTCACTGTTTTTAGCAATGAAGTCATAAGACGTTTGTTCCATAGAAGCTTGATCTTCTGTTAACATGGGGGTTCCATCTTTCATGAATTCAGCAAATAAATATTGTTTATCTGTGACCTGATTTGTAGAAGCTTGCTGAGCAGTATTTTCATTGCTTGCTGTTTGTTCAGTAGCAAAGGATGTACTTGAAGACCCAGACCTTGTCGTTGCTTCTTTGAAATTGCTTCCACAAGCTGTTAGAGCTACAGAAAGTAGAGCAATGAGTAGAGCTTTTTTTAACATGACGAATTCTCCTGTGAGTATCCTCATCGGTTGAGGTAGTTGCTCATTTTATCTTGTTACCTTTATTATCGAATATTAGGGTTGAATACATAAGCAAAGCACAGCTTCCAGGCTTTTTGGAAACCGTGCTTTTTTTGTTTAAAAAACGATTTGCAAACTTTTAGTCTAGAAAAAATGTATCGTCCAGTATAGCAGTTTAGGCGTGATCTCGAGATTAGAGTAAATGTAAAGAAGGACTTCATCGGCATGTTAGCCGACATGAAGCCCTTCATATGTTTATTTCGTTGAATATTCGCTTACTTCAAATGTGAGAATTTTGTTGAAGATTACGTAGTCTTTGCGATTGCTGAATGGACCTTTGTTGTTATTATGTTTGTCAATGGCAAAGAAAGAAGCACCTCTACCAGCATCTTTAGCGTCATACCATGCGATGAAGGCATTGAGTTCTTTTTTACTCAAATCGAATTCTTTATCAAATCCATTGTCCATCGTTACAGTCAGAATGGCGCGGTCACCAGTTGGTTGGGAGGCCCCATCTGTATCCGACGGATCGGGCTTAGTGGACGGATCCGGTGTAGTAGACGGGTCAGGCTTTGTAGATGGATCCGGTGTAGTAGACGGATCGGGCTTAGTGGATGGATCCGGTGTAGTAGACGGATCGGGCTTAGTGGATGGATCCGGTGTAGTAGACGGGTCAGGCTTTGTAGATGGATCAGGTGTTGTAGATGTACCCGAATCTTGATAAGGTAAAAATCCTTCAGGAATCGGATATTTAAAATCGCTTGCTCCGAAATTAGCAGTAAGTGTTTTTTCTGATGTTGTACCATTTATAATCAATGGAAAAACTTGCAATCCAGCAAGATCCGAAGGTTTAGCAATGCTTAATCCTTGAGACACCCCATTTTTATACCATGTGATCTTATCGTTGTCTAAATCTAGAGCTACTCCAATCACGTCTTTGTTGCCGAACTTACTACCATAATTGGTTCTTTGAATTCTGTCTGATGTGTTTTTCGTTTTAACAAATAATTCAGGAGTGAAACCATAGGCTGCTATTCTATCCCAAGAGGATGAAGGTAATGTACCTGTCTCTCCAGTAATTCCTATGGCAACTGCGGACTCAACCCATGTATCTTTTATAGTGATCTCCCAATACCATTTACCTGTGGTTTTTCCTATAGATGCTTTGTCAGCTTCATTGATTTTCGTGAGAGTGTTATCCAATGACCCATTTGACCAAGTCACATTTGTAGTTTCTGCTTTTGTAACGGTAGGGAACAATGAGAACACAGTCACTGCAATAAGTAAGGTTAATAAGATACTCCCAATTTTTTTGAACAATTTATTATTCATGACTTCCTCCTAGATTATATGTAATAACAAACTGAATTATAAAACTCGATTACAGGAATGTTTAAACTTTTGTGTTTATATATTAAAATATAAGTTTAATAATGTATTTAAATTTTCGGAAAATACAAGGCTCAACTTATATGTATCTGGTAGCATCTTTATTTTTATTATGTAAAAACTTTTTCTATTTTTCAATATAAAGAAAAATAATGTTTCATTTCTCTTATACTCTTTATTCTTCCAGGGTTTGAACTTCGCTACTAAACTAATAATCGGAAGTATACAGGTTACAAATTAAGTTGCTAGGGGAAAATAGTGAACCATGCATATAAAGTGTTAACGTCGGATATCGAACTATTTGCAACTGTGTCAAGCCTGTAAGAGTATATGTTGTAAAGTCGTTGGGAGAGGATAAGGACTCCAACGGTATATAGCCGTATAAAGCCCTTCTTGTTGTTTATTTAGTTGAATACTCGCTTACTTCAAACGTAAGAATTTTGTTGAATATTACATATTCCTTACGGTTGCTAAATGGACCTTTGTTATTATTGTGCTTATCAATGGCATAGGAAGCTGTACCTGAGCCGGATTGCTTACCTTCATACCAGGAAATGAAGTCATTAACCTCTTTCATGCTCAGATCGAATTCTTTTTTCAAACCAGTATCCATTGTTACAACTAAGATTGCACGGTCACCAGTAGGTTGCTCTGGTTTGCTGGGATCAGTAGGTTGGGTTGGTTCTGGAGTAGGATCAACAGGATTGCTAGGATTTAGTTGGCCGTCAGTGTCAATACTATATATTGATAAGTACTCTTTTGTATTGTTAATAAATTCTACAGAGTGCTTACCATAATCTAAATTAAGTTTCTCAAATTTGATTCTTTGTGTACCATCATCCAGGCCATATAGTGATATTTTTTCAACGAATTTTCCATCAATAAATACATCAACGTCTTTTGAGAAAGACCACCATGTTGTGGAAATAAGTCGGAATTTTGTCCCAGTAAAATTAAACTTTAGAATAGAACCTTCCTTTTGCCATTGAGATGCGTATGTGGATACTCCAATGTTAAACGCCCACTTCCCTCCTAAATATGTAATATTCTCTGAATCGTATTTATGACGTGTCCATCCAGACTCGGGTTCGTTCAGTGCGTCACCAACAGATGCAGCCATAACTGTGTTGTGATTAAGGCTAGTAAAGAAAAATAATCCTAGTAAAAAGGAGATTAATAATTTTTTAAATATATTCATTTTTCCTCCTAATGGTTGTTTAATGACATTAATAGTATATCTAGCGAAAAAGCTTGTCTAAACATTAATATCTATATATTGAAATATGAGTTTAATTATAGAATATATTTTCCGAACAGCAATTACTCTCTGTCACTTCGATAAAATAGGAATTTTTTTGTTTTGCGACAAGCCAAGCAATACTTCGACATGACTCCCAATTAGTATAGAGGAGATTTAAATATTGTAGAGGTGTCTGATAAAAGGAATCGAAAAAGGATTAATCGTATTTTTGTTGGCAACTATTATATGATAGAGACAAGGCTACAATAACAAACGACAACGAACAAAGAAAGGTGATTTCATCCATGCCTTTAAACCGACATCAATTGTACGAGTATCAAGTTTTGGGCAAATAACCGGCTGTACACCCACTTGGAGCAGTTTCCGAAGGGGGGGTTCCATATATGGAAGTGACGAGTGTATTCTCATCCGTGTCTCGTACTTGTTATCTTGGCTAATTTCTTTTACCGAAATACTGATATCTGTAATACCTGACGGAAACTTGTTTATTGTTGGATAGGCTAGAGGTATCTTGTAAACCCATTAAAACTCTATTTCTACGCACTCGTTATGCGTAGGCCAGAGATTCAATACCCTTCGCCGACACATCCCTCATCATTCATAATGACAAGGCATATCCCATATGACTAAGTAAGTGCTTTTTTGCTCACATAGAGGAGGGATATGATTGGATGCATTCGTTTCACGCTCATTAGATGAAATACGATTTTGGTCCAGGATTATGAAGGAGCATTCCTTTTTTCTGGGGTTAGGTTTTAGAGCGGAAGATACTCAACTTAAAACAGAAGCCAATCAGTTTTACGCTATTTTCGAGGATATCGAGAAAAGGTCGCATGAATTTAATAACAAGACAGATCCTTATACAATCAAAGAGTTTAATACGGAAGTTCAGAATGCGGCGACGAATATTTGGGCATTTAAGAGGATGGTACTGGGCCTTATATTACAATGCAAGCTTCCTGGACAAACCAATTTTCCTTTACTGGTAGATCACGTAAGTCGGGAAGCAAATTATTTCAGAAACCGTTTAGGAGAACTGAATTCAGGAACACTTGAACCCTTACCTGATGCTATTATGGACGAAAATGTATTTTTCTTAAAAATCATGGCCGATCACGCAAAATTTATAGGCCATTTACTTGATCCATCCGAACGTAAACTGGTTGAACAAGCTAGGGAGTTTAGTAATGATTTTGATATGCTAATGTTTCAAGCGATTGACCTAAGTCATATGCGACCACAGTCACAAACCGTTCCACTCCTGAGTCAATTTGTTGATGAGAACCGTGTCTCTGTGAAGTCCTTGCGTGATTTTAAGAAAACAGCGCGTGATTTAATCGACGAGTGCCGAATAAAAAGCATTATCCATCCTTTATTAGCCGATCATGTATTTCGTGAAGCTGAGAGGTTCCTTTTTATTCTCGATATGTTTGATCAATCCTTATCAGGTGTTAAGGTGAATAAGAGAGAAATCATGCACTGAGAGAGCCCAGCCAAAAGAACACAGTTTCTGTAAAATATCCAGTGGAAATAAAGCTTTAGACTGAACAAAAAATCAAACAGCGGCGGACCAAGACTTGAAAGATAAAGTCTTAGACAGCCGCTGTTGTCATCCAACTAACGTGTATGAGCATATAGAAAATCCAATATGTCAGCATTAAGTCCCCTATGGAAATGTTCGCGATCAAAGCCGGGAGGGTCTTGCGATGGGAGAAAGGCTGGAGTCCTCATCGATTTCGGGAAGGGACTCAGAAAGGAGAAATGTCCGGCGTTTTTTACTGTTTTGTATTGTACCTTCTTAGGGTCCAGCACGCCATCCAATATTATACGCGCGTGTAAAGAAGGAGTGTACTGATCCTTCTCTGCATCCATCATTAAGATAGGTAGATTAACCGTACGCAAGCTATCTTCAGCTCGAAACCAGACCGACGCTGGCGCTAGTAAAACGAGGCATTTTACTCGGTAATCTGGTGTAACCTCTATAAGCTGGGGCTTTCCGTCCGAGGTCTCGTGAGGAAAAGAAGTCGGCACGCCACCTGCCGCTGCTAATACCGTATAACCACCCATGGAATGTCCAATGAGCGACACAGCATTCTGTATCAAATTGTCCTTGAAAAGCATACTATCGAAAAACCAATCGGTGGCCATATTAAGATGTCTAGGTCTATAGATAAGATTCTGGGCAGTCCCTTCCAGACTATTATCATTTCGATTGTTAAATGGATGCTCTGGAATGCCGACAATAAAACCATTACGTGCTAAATACTGCGCCAAAATCCGATACACAAGCGGTGTACTGCCAGTACCGTGAGAGATGATAACCAAAGGGAACCTTCCTTCCGATGGCCCTGCCTCTCTCGCCAACTCTAACTGGTATGGACCCAATCGCTCTATTTGTTCGGGTTCGTTCGTTGGATACATTACCATCATGGGAAATGTAATGCCTAGAGAGGAATCCTTTATTTCTACTTCTCGCCATCCTGCATAACTATTCTTAAATTCTGCGTTTCTTATCATCCACTATACTCTTCCTTTCTCGAAATTTTTGTTTAACTATCCCCCCTGCCCGTTGCTTAATGCAATAATAGACAGCTACGGAGTGCATACGCCCCATCTCCGATCAGCTTCAATTTTTCTTGTTCACTTCTAATTATTGCTATATATTCAAATCCAAGTATCATTGGCTGCCGTTAATTCTGACTCTGATCCTCCAGTATTTACCACTCCCCTCGGCTCTACTAGCATGATATGGCACTCCTCATGGGCGAAAGGTTTATGTTCGACCCCCTTAGGTACAATAAACATCTCTCCCTGAGAAACTTGTACCCGTCCATCTCTAAAATCAATGAACATCTCACCTTCAAGTACAATAAAGACCTCGTCGGTATCCTGATGATCATGCCATACAAAATCCCCAACTATTTTCACCAATTTAAATTGATAGTCATTCATTTCACCAATAACTTTCGGAGACCAATGATCACTAAACTTAGATAACTTTTCATTCAGTTTGATGGATTGATACTTCATAATAACCTCCTTGGAATTTCCCGAAATTCAATTACAATAATAAGAATATTGAAATTTGGTACTTTTATCTACCACCTACAATGGTTAAATGATTGTTCACTCTGAAAAACTAGATATCCTCAGATGGATTTATAATCGCCAAAACCTGGTGATCCTCCCATTTTCCGTTGATCTTTACGTTGCTTCGAGAGATGCCTTCTTTGTGAAAGCCAGCCTTCTCAAGCACACGTATGGATCCTGGATTCTGGGGAGAGGCTTCCCCGAAGATCCGGTGAAACTTTAGCTCATCGAAGGCATAGTGAACCACTTGCTTCACCGCCTCCGTCGTATAACCCTTTCCGTTATATGCTTGGTCTAGACTGTATCCGATCATACAGCTCTGAAGCGGTCCTCTCACCACAAAAGATAGGCTTATGCTGCCTATAATCCGGTCGTCCTCCTTGTGGCATACCACGAAGGAATATTTCCGGTCTTCCATCATGTCGGCCTTGCTTTTAATAATCGTCTGGAGCTGGTGCTCCTCCGTATAGTACTTCTCTTGGTTGTTTGGCGAAAACTTCTCAAAGAATTCTCGATTGCGCTTGTACATTGCTGCCAACTCTGCGGCGTCCGTCTCCTCAGAGAACCGGATGTATACTCGCTGCTCCGACATCTGCACCATCCTTCCAAACTGTAATATTGAAAGAATTATATCACAGGATGAAGATTGGGAAATTGATTTGATGAATGGTGTATATCAGGCAGCATTCCTTTGAATGTTAACTAAAAATATATACCGTAATTATTGGATTGGATATAATGTTTTCTAAAAAAGGAGGATATATTGTAATGAATAATGCTTACGAAGTGCTTGAGGAGCGTATATCCGAATGGGGAATCTCTAATGAGGAAATTATTGCGGTTTATATCGTTGGGTCCCGGGCAAGAGAGGACAAGCCTTTTGATGAGTTTTCTGACTTGGATGTAGTCGTCTTTTCAACGAATCCAGATTACTATCTTCAAAATGATCAATGGTTACTAAACATCGGCAAAGTTTGGACCAGCTTTATGTTTCGAACGGCAAAAGGGGATCCGGAAAAACTCGTTCTCTTTGACCAAGGGGCTGAGGTTGATTTTCTATTCCGTCATATTTCTGATCTGGATCATATAATCAAAAATGGACGTATTCCTGAAGGATTTCAGCGGGGGGTCAGGATGCTGCTCGATAAGACGGGGAATGGAAATCAAATCATTTCTCAAACCACAACGATCCCGGATACTCCTCTAATATCTGAAGGTGCTTATCTACAGGTTGTTAACATGTATTGCTTCGCCTCTCTATATGTGGCTAAACAAATTTTGCGTAATGATCTGTGGGTAGCTAAGCAAAGAGATATGGACTGTAAACAATTATTGCTGCAAATGATAGAGTGGCATGCAAAAGCTGTACATGGATCGGAATATGATACTTGGCATGCAGGGAAATTCATGAATGAATGGGCTGATCAAGATGTTGTTACTGATTTGAAGAAATCTTTTGGGAAATACGATCCCAATCATAGTTGGGAAGCATTGGTCGTATCCTTAAAGTTGTTCAAACGATTATCCTCGGAAGTGGCAGCTAAGTATAAATACGCGTATCCGGATGAATTATTTTCCCATATTCAAAACTGGTTAGGGGGACAATATGATAAGCATAGATAAAAAGTCGAGCACCCTAATTGTTGTACTGCATGAGATTTATGGGATTAACAAGCATATACAAAATTTTTGTAGCCTATTATCAGATCAGGGTTATGATGTCATTTGTCCAAATTTACTAGGCAAAGAAACGCCTTATGACTATTCGCAAGAGGAAAGTGCCTATACCAATTTTATAGAAAATATAGGATTTGAACGCTCTTTCTATCATATCGAAAGTTTATTATTAAGTATTCGAGCTCGCTATAAAAAGGTATTTATCGTCGGCTTTAGCATAGGGGCAACGGTTGCCTGGCTGTGTAGTAAAGAAAAGTATGTTGATGGAATTGTAGGATACTATGGCTCTCGTATTAGGAATTATTTAGAAATAACTCCACATTGTCCAACACTGCTTTTTTTCCCACAGGAAGAACCATCATTTAATGTGGATGAGCTCATTTCAATTTTAGATAACCGTAATATCCGGGTACATAAATTCAGCGGACAGCACGGATTCAGTGATCCGTACTCTCCCCGATATAACGTACATTCGGCTCAGCAATCATTTAACGAAACGGTAGAGTTCTTCAAGAGAGGTTGATCAATGAACAGCTTCATCCAGCCCACACCTGTTTCATTACTCTGGGGAAACGCACAGTCTTGATATGCGGATTAGTCATATGTATACACATCATTGACTATGAAAAGGAGACGTATGTGGCTGTGGCTACCTTTTTTTCATAATACCATTCAACCTTCTCCGGCAGATGGGGCAAAAGCGGCGGATCAGAGCGGGAAAGCTTCTTAATTTATCCTGCTTACTACGACAGGAGTTAACTTTCAGGACTCCGCCATTGCTATTGCCCAATTCAAACAGTCTGCTTGATTTGAGGTAATGCGAAAAATAAAAGGACTCTGATGATCTAGTCGACCTCTATCGAAAATATCTCTTTAAAACCTCTTTTACCCTCGGCTGTAATACGTATCGCTCGGGTTGTAGGCAGACGCTCGATCCAATGTAATTCGAATAATCTGTCCAGAATAGCACTTCCTAAAGCACCGGCAAGGTGATGGCGTCGTTCACTCCAATCCAGGCATTTATGTGAGAAGGAGCGGCGCTTTTGTCTTGTTTTTGTAAGGTCAATCTGAAAGTCAGTGAAGAAAGTCTCTCCTTGGTCCGTAATATGAAGCCCGTCCTGATCCTCGGAAAGAATCCCCTTTTGCATGAAAAAATTCATGAGCTGTACGCCTAATTGACCCGCAACATGATCGTAGCAAGTTCTTGCCAACCGTATGGCCTCGTTTTCGGAGGCTTGTTTGAATGACTTGATTGGAACAGGTGGAGCTATGGATAAAAATGACTCCATCACCCGGGCAACTTCGGGGTCTTGAATGCCATAGTAACGGTGACGCCCTTGTTTTTCCACAGTAACGACGTGTGCCTCGGTCATTTTAGCCAGATGGAAGCTGGCCGTTTGCGGTTTGATGCCTGCCATATGGGCCAATTCACTTGCCGTGTGGAACCTGCCGTCTAATAAAGCGGTGAGTATAGCTGCACGAGAAGGCTCGCTAACAAGAGAAGCAATCATAGCTACATTTGACTTGGTGCTCATGGCACGGTTATCCCCCTTTGTAATCCATACTTCGATGAAGGTTGAAATATTTATATTTTACAATAGGGAGGTAGATCTGAATAGAAGGAGAAGAGATAATGAACCCAATAAATCAGATGAATGGAATGAATCATAGCCCAGACGTTAAAACGATTAACCCTAGCATTTTATATTACGGAACCCCTGTGATTTTACTCAATACGGTGAATGAGGATGGAACGACCAATATTAGCCCGATTTCCTCCTCGTGGGCATTAGGAGATTGTGTGGTACTAGGCATTGGAACAGGTGGCAAAGCATTAGAAAATATGGAGCGGCATCCCGAATGTGTAATCAATGTTCCGGGACCTTCCATGTGGGAAAATGTAGAACGTTTGGCTCCTTATACAGGTAAGAATCCTGTTCCAGCGGAAAAAAAGGGACATGGATTTATGTACCATAAAGATAAGTATGAGATCAGCGGACTCACTTCGATTGAGTCGAATAGGGTCAAGCCTGCCCGAATTAGGGAGTGCCCTATTCAAATTGAAGCCAAGGTGAGGGATGTAAGAATTCCTGACCATTCTCCTTATTTTGCTATCGTCGAAACTCAAGCCATACAGGTGCATGTTCATCAGGATATCATCCTCGGCGAGAACCATATTGATCCGACAAAGTGGAGTCCGCTCATCTATAATTTCCGCCATTATTTTGGTCTGGGTGAGCATTTGGGCAAAACCTTTCGATCCGAAACCTGATGCTTTAAATAAAATGATAATATCCTACCTGAATAATGAGAATTTTCTTCCCAAATCGTTCTTTTTGTGCGAGAATAATTGAAAAATCATCCATGACTACGCATACAGGAAGAGACGATTCATACAGCACGTATAACAAGGGAGGAAATAATCATGTCAGAAGAACGCAAGCTGTCATTCGAAACTCTCGCTGTCCATGCCGGACAAGAGATTGATCCTACTACCTTTTCCCGCGCCGTTCCGTTGTACCAAACCACTTCATATGGATTTCGGGATGCCGAGCATGCGGCTGATTTGTTCTCGCTGAAAGAATTCGGCAACATTTATACGCGTCTGATGAATCCGACCACGGATGTGTTCGAGCAACGGATTGCAGCACTGGAAGGCGGGGCTGGCGCGTTGGCCACAGCTTCGGGAATGGCGGCGATTTCCTTCTCCATTCTGAACATTGCGGGAGCTGGAGATGAAATTGTATCAGCCTCCAGCCTGTATGGCGGTACATATAATCTGTTTTCTACCACACTGCCCAAATTGGGTATTAAGGTGCATTTTGTCGATTCGGATGATCCAGAGAATTTCCGCCATGCCATTACGGATAAAACGAAGGCCATCTTTGCCGAAACGATTGGCAATCCACAGGGCAATGTGCTGGATGTGGAAGCAGTAGCGGCGATTGCGCACGAATATGGTATTCCGCTGATTGTGGATAACACGTTCCCAAGTCCTTACTTATTGCGTCCTATTGAATACGGAGCGGACATTGTCGTGCATTCGGCAACGAAGTTTATTGGCGGACATGGTACGTCTATTGGTGGGGTGATCGTGGACAGCGGCAAGTTTGACTGGAAAGCGAATGGTCGTTTCCCGGGGCTGACTGAGCCGGACCCGAGCTACCACGGAGTTGTTTACACCGAGGCGGTGGGACCTATCGCATATATTATCAAGGCACGGGTGCAATTGCTACGGGACTTGGGAGCTGCCATTTCTCCGTTCAATTCATGGCTGCTGCTTCAAGGCTTGGAGACACTTCATCTGCGGCTGGAAAGACATAGTCAAAATGCCTTGAAGGTAGCGCAATATCTCGAAGGCCACAAGGATGTGGAGTGGGTAAGCTACACCGGGTTGCCGAGCCACCCGTCCTACGCATTAGCTCAAAAGTATTTGCCGAAAGGACAAGGAGCAATCCTGACCTTTGGTATTAAAGGTGGAAGCCAGGCGGGAAGCAAGCTAATTGCGAATGTAAAGCTATTTTCTCATTTGGCGAATGTAGGTGATTCCAAGTCTTTGATTATTCATCCGGCAAGCACAACGCACCAGCAGTTGAATGAGGAAGAACAGGTTGCTGCCGGAGTCAAACCGGAGCTGTTACGCCTATCTGTCGGGACAGAAGCAATAGACGATATATTGTATGATCTGGAGCAGGCGATCGCGGCCAGCCAGCAGTAGTAGCAGTAGACTCTTCTTAGACTAAGTGTGACAGAGCATTCGTGTAGCATCGCAAGTGATTTTTCGACCCAGATCGGTATTCGTTCAGGGTTGATCAGGCGGGGGGCAACCTCCGTCTTTTTTTGCGTGTTGACAACATACCCCCATAGGTATATATTATACCCCATAGGGTATATAAGGAGGGGAAGAAGTGGGTAGAAAAATAGTTATTATTGGCGGGGTAGCAGGTGGAGCTTCTGCTGCTGCGAGATTGCGTAGATGGAATGAGGAAGACGAGATTACTCTGTTTGAACGCGGAGAGCATGTTTCTTTTGCGAACTGTGGCCTTCCCTACTATATTGGCGGGGTAATCCCTGCGCGAGAGAAGCTGTTTCTCCAAACACCTCAAGGGATAAGAGACCGTTTTAATATAGATGTGCGGGTACTGAAAGAAGTGATACAAATAGACCGGGAGCAGAAGCTCGTCCATTTCCGCGATATGGTTACAGGGGAAACAGATGAGCAGCCATATGATATTGTGGTATTGTCGCCGGGAGCCAAACCGATGATACCGGACATTCCCGGATTACATGAAGCTATGAATCTATTTACATTAAGAAATATTCATGATACGGACGTTATTAAGGCATATGTAGATGAAAGACATCCAAAGCATGTCACGGTGATCGGGGCCGGATTTATTGGGCTGGAGATGGCCGAGAATTTGCGAGAGCGTGGACTTGCAGTAACTATTATTGATATGGGACAACAATTATTGAATCCGCTGGACCCTGAAATGGCTAAATTGGTAGAACAGCATATGAGACTGAACGGGGTGGAGGTGCGTTTAGAGGAAGGAGTCACGGCTTTTGAAGAGCAGGGTGCACAACTTCGTTTGACCTCCGGGGGTGTGCTTCAGACGGACATGGTTATTCTGGCGATCGGTGTTGTTCCTGAAAATGAGTTGGCCAAGCAAAGCGGATTGGAACTTGGTTTTCGCGGCGCCATCCAGGTTAACGCCCAACTGCAAACCAGCGATCCGGCCATTTATGCGGTGGGGGATGCCATCCAGGTCAAGGACCGCAATCATGGGTTTGCAACGATGGTATCGCTAGCTTGGGGAGCCAATCGTCAGGGGCGCTTGGCAGCAGATCATATTAACGGTCAGACAATTTCTTATGATGGGGCGCTCGGAACATCCGTCATTAAGACCTTTGCATTGACTTCAGCATCTACAGGTAATAATGAAAAAACATTACAGCGGCTGGGTGTTCCTTATCAGGCTGTTCATATTCATCCCGGTTCGCATGCTGGTTATTATCCTGGCGCATCACCCATCGCTATGAAGCTGCTCTTTAATCCCGAGAATGGGATGATCTATGGGGCGCAGGCTGTTGGAGCTGATGGAGCAGACAAAAGAATTGATGTCATTGCGACGGCTATTCGTGGTCATTTGAACGTCCGAGAACTGGCTGATATTGAACTTGCTTACGCACCTCCCTATTCTTCAGCAAAAGACCCTGTGAATATGGCTGGCTACGTGGCTTCGAATATCATGGATGGGCTGGTCCAAACGATACAGTGGCATGAAGTTGATGATTTTCACCGAAAGGGTGGTCTTATTATTGATGTTAGGGATGCAGTGGAGCTACAGGCAGGAGCCATTCCAGGTTCGATTCATATTCCTCTGGCCGAGATTAGAGAGCGGATGGCGGAAATCCCTAGTGATCTGGAGATCGCGGTATCCTGCCAAGTTGGTCTGCGAGGCTATATTGCGGCCCGAATTTTGATCCAATACGGTTATCGGGTGAGGAACGTTGATGGTGGCTATAAGACGTATTCGGTTATGGCTGAACGTGATCATCTCTTAAAATAGTTCATCACCCATCCAATCTGGTTGAGGTGATCTGTTACTTCGCCGTGCAGCGCACCAAAGAAAGTATCTTGTAGCTCCACGGTAACGGTACCTTTTTCTGCTAGTGCGTGGTAAGCCTGCTTAAGCTCGTCCTCACTTTCACAGTCGAGAATGATTTGTACATGCTGTGCTTTCAGCGGCTTACCGTAGGAATCCGAAAAATGGATATGACTGCTACCCAGGTGAAGTTCAGCGTGCAAGAGTCTGCCTTCCTGCTTGTTTAGCACTTTGATTTTTCCGCCTAAAACCGATTGGTAATAGTCAATTGACTGCTGCACGTCGTTTACAATGACAAAAGGGCTTGCACTTCTCATGGAATCATTTCCTTTCCTGTCTTTAATGTAGGATTGCTACTGTACATTATTTACGTTATTCGCAGAGTTTACCCCTTTTCTGATCAAATTATGGCTTGGTTCACTGTGTGACGTCTGTTACAATAGAAGAGGCATATACGAATGGATAGAAAAGAGGTTGAACAGTGGGCACTTCAGTGATTTGGGAAGCAGTTATATATTGGGTAATCTTGGTGATTTCCGCTCTGTGCGTGATCGCAGTATCTGGTAGTCGGAAGACGGCAAGCACGATTATTTTGGCGCCCGTTGTTTTATTCTGTACCATATTTATGATGCAGGGCTCGGTGTTTACTGCCATGCAGCACCCGACGATGGGGTCTAATGTGGGTTTGGGTATGGCATTTCTGACAACATGGGTAGTCAGCGGAATATTGTTTGCTGTAGCGCTTGTAATTGCTTTTATTAAATATAGCAAGAAGAACAAGGCGTAATTTAGCCCTAACCTCATATGAATAAAGGCTTTCGGTGATGTGCCGAAAGCCCTTTTTGTATTCCTTCTTAACCATGCAGGATGTCTCCGCTTATCTGCGTCTTCTCATAAGCAACACAACGATCAGCACGACGATGATCACGATCAATAGGAATTTCATATTCGATAACCTCCTTGGTCTGTCTCATATTTGGTATTAACCATTTTTAGTTAGTATGCACCGATGGATCTCAAGCAAGTATCTATTGTCGAGTTCTTGGGGAAATTTAGAATGTGGGATCAAAAAGAGGTTTACAGGCTTAGCTGGAAAGTGTATACATAAAGTAAGGGAGGCGATTGCCATGAGTGATCGTGCATTTCATTTGTTCTATATTATTTTCTTAACGGTTCTGGCACTTGGAAGTGTTGGTGGAGTCGCTTGGTGGCTGCGCTCTGTCGGTCGTCAAGAGAAGGAAAAAAACTGAATTCAACATGGGAATACAAGCCCAGTGCATCTTCCAGTAGGAGGGTGCATTTTTATGTGTTATAATGGGAACATATGTTCTTTGTAGGAGGGAAGACGATGTTGCCAGATTTGGAACGAAAGCTGCTACGTATTTTGTATAATTATTTCGCCCAGCATCGCCACATGCCCACAATGGCGGAATTGACCGTAAAAACGGGCAAGCGAGACGCTGAAATTACAGTCGCCTTGCGACATATGGAACAGGAGCGCTACATCACTTGGGAAAACAATTCGGGTACCCAACATGTTGTTTTACTGGAAGGATGGGAGCGTCCCTCGACCCAAAGGCGCACTCAAGCCGAAACAAGACGTTCCACTACGCAAACGATGCCGACCGATGGTACAGAATATTGGACGAATTATTAAAAGGTATATAAAACTGGAGAATTAATGAGTTTTTAAGGTGCATATCATTTAGTTTTAAGAAAGCGAGACTATAATGACCCTATTAACCCCTTTTTGATCAAGCTATAGGCCCTGTCGATGTATCGACGGGGTCATTTTTTTGTTCATGATACGGTTTCCGTAAAATGAAAAATCCCCCGGGGATCATCCGGAGGATGGGTGCAGTTTGCATGTACTGCACAGCTTGCCCAAACTTCATCGTTTGATGGCATAATATATATTCAACCCCTGCTACCTTGCAATATATGGTCAGCATGTTCATAAGGGGCAGTGTGATTCCACTGTTCATTTTCCAAACGACAAAAGCCCTACCTCTCTTTCGTCCTTGCGGCTCCGATGACCGCGCCAGTGTGAATGTGAAAATCTTCGGCAAAAGCTCAAAATTCTACATTAGGGTTATACATAAAATTTGGAGAAGCTCCATACGGTGATTAGGAGTAATAGCTTGTTGCGTGGAATCTTATGGGGTTAATACATACTTTAATAGTATAGCAGGAATATATCTAAAACACAAGGTGTGTTTGGTTTCTTAATTAAGAATAGCACGATTTCCCATCTATAAATTGCAGACTAAAAGCCGTCTTCGTATTGTAAAATGCTCAAGCAAGAAGGTAAACTTTTGATGGTTGGACTCCGATATTGAATACACAAGATATTTTAGAGTGTACGGATGAAAAGAGGGGTAGCAATTTGCCGACCTATAAGCGCTTTATTCAGCATGTTATCCTGAACTATATTATAGGTTCGTTTATCGCTGTATTGTTGGTAGGTATGATTTTTGTATTTTCCACCTTAAATGTAGCCCACCATGAAATTTGGGGTCTTGTTAAAATTATTGTATTTTCCAGTGTTATTATGATTGCTTGTGAAACCATAGTGTTTCGAATCCATTTGAGACCGGTTCATCGTTTTTTTCTAGGTAACCAGGAAACACTCAAGGATGTAGAAGCGGTGTATATCCGGGTTCATCATCTGCCTAATTTGTCAGTTTTACGTATTGTAGGACCGCATTTGTTAGGCTTCTCTATCCCGGCAACCGTCATTGCGTTATGGATGATACATACTGGACAACTTACTTTTCCCTTTTATTATGTAGGAATCGCCTGTATAGGAGCTTGTCTGGTCGCTTCCATGCACGCACTGGTTGAATTTTTCCTGACCATGAGAGCAATCAAACCACTGCTGGAGGAAATTCGGGATCGAACCTACCAGCAATATGGATTGAGCCTGTCCCTGCGAGGACGAGTCCTGCTATCGCTTCGGCATAAATTTCAGTTAAGTGCGACGCTCATTGGTGCTTTTCCTTTATTTTTATTTTGTTTAGCTACACAGATTCGCTTGGAACGTTTGGAGGCGGCGAATTCTAGTTCCTATTGGGCATGGGCGGGTGCGATTTTAATCTTTGGTGTAGCCTTTGCTTATCTGGGAGGCAGGTTGCTGACCCGTGAGATCGAACAGCCGATCCACCACCTGCTGGAAAAAATGAATGAAGTGAAGGAAGGCCGCCTGAACAGTAATGCCAGCGATTTGTATTCGGACGAATTTGCGGAGCTGGTCGAAGGATTTAACATGATGATTGAGGGCCTAAAGGAACGGGAAGAAAAGAACGGTCAGCTATTGGACAGTTACTTCGCCACCTTGGCGGCAGCACTGGATGCACGAGATGCCTATACCGCAGGACATTCTTTGCGTGTAGCTGAATACTCTGTACTCATTGGGCGCAAGGGAGGTTTGAATGAGGCGGACCTCGATTTGCTGCGCAAAACAGCCTTGCTGCATGATATCGGTAAAATCGGCGTGGCTGACGCTGTGCTACTCAAGGACGGCAAGCTGACGGACGAGGAGTTTGATCAGATTAAAATGCACCCGGTTATGGGGGAGAGCATTCTCCGGCAAGTTGAACCGGCTTATGCTATGGCCCCTTATTTGCCTGGCGTGCGCTCGCACCATGAACGTTATGATGGCAAAGGATATCCTGACCAGCTCGCTGGGGAAGATATCCCCTTATTTGGACGAATCATTGCTGTAGCGGATGCTTATGATGCAATGACGTCTAATCGCCCCTATCGGCAAGGTATGAAGGAAGAGAAGGCGGTTATGATATTGGAGGAGGGAAAGGGAACCCAATGGGACCCTTATTTTGCCGAATTATTTGTCAAGGAGTGGCGCCGGAACAAAGGCATCACAAGCTGATTCTATAGGTATCAGCACATTAGAGCGAGCCATTGAGGTTCGCTTTTTTATATAGGGAGCTAAGCATCTTTTGACATGTCGAAAGATGGGGCTTCATGTTATGATGTACAAGAAAGGCAAACGCGGTTAACATAGGCCTGGCATCCAATTTTTTGCGCTATGGGAGTGTGAGTCCATGCAATTTTCAATGATGTTTTTAATGAATTTAGGGATGCTGATTGCCGTTGCTTATGTGGCGAACGTGATTTATAAATATGGTTTGAGTCGTACCTCTTCGCGGTTCAAATATGTCAGCTCCGTGCTGCTAGTGATATTTGGCGGATGGGTCAGCTCTTGCTTTGGTTTTAACTTTAGTGAAACGGTTATTTTTGATCTGCGTTTTGTACCGCTGATTATCGCGGCATTGGTGTATCCCCGCTCCTATACGCTTATTATTATTGGGGTCGCAATCGGACTTACGAGATTTACCTTCGGTTTGCATATGGCGGCGTGGGTCGGCTTTTTGAATATGAGCATTCTGGGCGTCCTGTGCGCCGGATTGAACTACTGGATGCGGCGTTCCACCTGGCGTCTGATTATCAAGGCATCGGTGACCATTTTAGCGGTTAATATCGTAAATACGTTAAATATAGCCTGCCTGGGCGTCATTCCCTGGCGCTATTATGTAGCGGAGGTTGTTCCTCTGACACTGCCAATCGGCATCGTCCTCAGTTTTCTATTTGCTCTGATTTTACGGGACTTTCAGATGGAGCAACAGCGGAATCATCAGATTAAGCAGGCGAATGAGTTGTTATCAGAGCAGCGAGATGAGTTGCAGAAGACAAAGGTCATTCTAGAGGAACGTGCCAAGCAACTGATGATGGCTTCCCAATATAAATCGGATTTTATGGCAACGATGTCGCATGAGTTACGTACACCTCTTAACAGCATTATTAACCTGGCGCAGATTATCAACGAGCAGGGAAAGGAACTGGATGAGGACGAGTTATACCAGTACAGCGATCTCATCTATGCCTCGGGGCATGATTTGCTCCAACTGATCAACGACATTCTGGACTTGTCCAAGGTCGAGGCTGGACACATGGAAATCGTAAGTGAGCCGGTCAATGTGCGTGAAATTGCGCAGGTGATGATGATGCAGTTTGAAGTCACTGCGAAGGATAAAAACCTGGAATTCAGCTTAAAGGAGCATGAGCCTATACCGAATGAAATTCGGTCCGATTCCAAACGTGTACAGCAAATTTTGCGTAATCTGTTGTCCAATGCCTTTAAGTTCACTCATGAAGGACGTGTATTGCTGGAAATCAGTACACAACATCTGGATCGAAAGGGACAGGAGGGAGATTGGGTTGTATTTGCTGTAAAAGATACGGGCATCGGCATTTCCAAGCTTCAGCAACACGTTATTTTTGAGGCATTCCAGCAGGCGAACGGTTCCATTAATCGTAAATATGGAGGAACTGGGTTGGGATTGTCCATCAGCCGTGATTTTTCCCGCTTGTTGGGCGGGTTTATCCGTCTGGAGAGTGAGGAGGGCAATGGAAGTACATTTTCCCTGTACCTACCGATGTGTCCGTCCAAAAGCAAGGAGGCGGACGAACAACCCTTTAAATTAACCTAATCGCAATTGTAGGAGCAGGAGCGTTATGGCACAAAGGAGGTCTATCATGGAACGTAAAGCGGTCGTTGTGGGTGCAACAGGGCTTGTCGGGGGTTATGTTGTACGAGAGCTGCTGGTGCAAAAGGAATACAACCGCGTCATGGTTATGGGCAGACGTCCGTTGGACATCAAGCATCCCAAGCTGGAGCAGGCGCTTATCGATTGGGAACAGCCACAGAAAACGGCGTTCGCCTTCGAAGGGGTGGATGATGTTTTTTGTTGCCTTGGGACAACGATGAAAAAGGCTGGCTCCAAGGAGCAGTTCCGTCAGGTGGATGTGGACTATCCAGTGCTAGCTGCCCAGTTGGGCAAAGAGGCTGGAGCGGTACAGATGCTTGCGGTCTCTGCGATGGGCGCCGATCCAGACTCACGCGTGTTTTACAATCGCACCAAGGGTGAGGCTGAAGAGGCGCTTGCCGCTATCGGATTGCCTGCGCTGCATTTGTTCCGTCCGTCGCTGATTTTGGGCGCGAGACCTGAACGACGTTTGGGCGAAGCCGCTGCCGCTGTTGTCATGAAAGCGCTGGACGGTCTGATGACGGGCAAACTGGCTTCCTACCGTGCCATCCCGGCTTCGGTCATCGCACGAGCCATGGTACGAATCGCTCTTGCGCAGGCGAGCGGCGTACATATTTATCCGAACGACATCATTCGGGTCATCGGTGCGGAGCTAACATCCGATGTTGAGGAAACTGGTTCAGGAACGGGTGCGGATGCGGATGTAAACGTGTAAAACCACGTTTAGGATTAAAAATGATAATAACGCCGCTGTTGCCCGATGATTCGGGCAGCAGCGGCGTTATTTGTGTTTTATGGGTGGTCTGTATGTTGCGGCACATCGATCGTAATCTCTAATTCATCAAGTGCGTTAATCCGTCGCACGGAATAGTGGCTTTGGGCTTCACATGCTATAATACGGTGAACCAGTATCAGGAAGGAGAATCCAACCCATATGAAAAAAACAATTGCGACTGAAAAAGCACCCGGTGCTATCGGCCCTTATAGCCAAGCGGTAGAGGCAGGCGGGTTTGTTTACACTTCGGGACAGCTTGGACTGAATCCGGCAACAGGTGAGTTTGGTAAGGATGTACAGGAGCAGGCACGCCTGTCCTTGAGCAACGTACAAGCCATTCTGGAAGCGGCAGGCAGCAACATGAACCAGGTTGTGAAAGCGACTGTATTCCTGAAGGACATGAACGATTTTGTCAGCGTCAATGAGGTGTACAGTTCTTTCTTTGAGCAACCCTATCCAGCACGCAGTGCGGTGGAGGTAGCCCGTCTGCCTAAGGATGCACTGGTGGAGATTGAAGTCATTGCATTGAAGGGCGAATAGTCTGAAAGGTCCGTTCATAAAATAAAAAGTTTGCATGGCAACCGGGTGTCCCTATTAAATAGAGGCACCCGGTTGCTCAAATTTAATGTGTTTTGTTTTGTTGAATACAGAGTGGAGGTGGAGATGATTAATAAAAAAATAATTTTCACTGGTGGAGGTTCTTCAGGACATGTAGCAGTAAACTTAGCTTTGATTCCTCACTTACTGGAACAACAATGGAGTGTCCAATACATAGGCTCTGAACAAGGGATTGAAAGAAAATTGATTTCCGGACTAGAAAATGTGTGTTATTTCAGCATCTCAACTGGGAAATTGCGCAGATATTTTGATTGGGATAATTTTAAGGACCCTTTTAAAGTGCTGAAGGGGATTTCTCAAGCGTACCGGATTATAAGAAAAGAAAAACCGGATATTATTTTTTCAAAAGGCGGGTTTGTTTCGGTTCCTGTGGTACTGGCTGGGTGGTTAAATAAAGTCCCTGTAATCATTCATGAATCAGATATTACCCCTGGATTAGCTAATAAAATTTCCAGCACATTTGCTACAGAAATTTGTACTACCTTTCCTGAAACCACTCAGTACTTTCGCTCTAAGCATACCCGGTATGTAGGGGCTATTGTGAGAGATGAACTAAAAGATGGGGTGGCAGCTAAAGGTTTGGCCTATTGCGGTTTTACTCGAAATAAGCCGATCATTCTGATCATGGGTGGGAGTTTAGGTTCCAAGAAGATCAATGAGATGGTCTGTATGAATTTAGAGGCTTTGCTCGTTTATTTTCAAATCGTGCATATTTGTGGTAAAGATCAAGTGAATCATTCCATTCATATGCATGGCTACAAGCAATTTGAATACATAAACGATGAACTGGCGGATGTTATGACGATGGCAGATATGGTTGTTTCTAGGGCGGGTTCAAATTCCATTTTTGAATTCTTGACGTTGCGGAAGCCTATGCTATTGATTCCTCTTTCAAAGGCGGTTAGCCGGGGAGATCAAATTCTAAATGCAAAATCATTTAAGGCGCAAGGCTTTTGTGAATTTTTAGAAGAGGAAGAGTTGGAATCTGAACGGTTTGTCGACATGATTCTTCGTTTGTATGAAAAAAGGTCGGATTACATTATCAATATGAAGAAGATAAATGCAGATCACTCGACAAGCAAGCTTATAGATTTGATCAAAGTCTATACCTAATCATATTGGATAAAATGAATAAACAAAGCAAGCGAGCTTGGGCTAGATGATTCAGACCCGAACTCGCTTGTTTTTGCTAGTAGATATCAATAGTTTCTTTAATCCCGGTCTCGATTACGGGCAAAGAATAGCCATAGGGCGTACACCAGAATGATTGCTGCCAAGATCAATGCAGCCAGCCGTACATTTTCATGGTTCGGATGCTCGACGGCGATGGCGACATAGGCCCATACAAATACGAGAGGATAAATGCTGTCACGATAAGGAAAGCTGACCATGATCGCCAATATGGTGCCGATGAGCAGGATAATGATCGCCCATGTCGTATCACTGAGTCCCCAGCCACTCCATTCATTCTTTTCCAGTGCCACTGCAATATTGATAATAGTAGCAACGGATACCCAACCGAGGTTGAGGCTGAACGGTAGCTTGACGAACCACATTTCTCCGCGGGTTGGCTGAGGTGTGCGGGTACGTACATACACGACGCCCAAGGAAAGCAAGTATAAAATAATAACGATGACGCACAGTTCTACGTATACATACTGCCAGAGGAAAATCCAGATGATATTGAAAAGACAGCCTAGAATAAAAAAAATACCGATGGATTGAACGCTTGTCTTGGCTTGCCCTGTAGGTGTAGCTTGATACACAACAAAGCAGGCGAGCAGCACGTAGATGACCGACCAGATGGAAAAAGCGTAACCCGCTGGGGTGATCAAGGTAGGGTACATGTTGGATACAGCAGCAGTACTTCTGCCACCGATAGGAAGTGTAGAAGCCAGAAAGTTAATGAAAACGACAGCAATAAATACAATAATATTCCACCATTTATACGGATGGCTTCGTGACATTGGGATATCTCCTCCTCAACGAATGATGATCCAAAATGACTGACTGGTCACAATCTTCTACTATGAATATACCCACTTTACTTTCGAATATGTCGGAACGGTAAAAGTTTCTTGATCCCGGCATAATCATAAAAAGTGGTATGTATATGCAGTCATATGTAGTACAATGATAAAAATTTTAAGCACTATATAAGCTGTATTTCCTCAAATTCAACTTATATAGAAGTAAGGAGATAAGTTGAATGAATAGATTGGAGAAAGTAGGGAAATTTGTAGGAGGGACCTTTTCCATCTGGGTACTTTTATTTGCATGCTTGGGATTTTTCTTTCCTGCGGCGTTTACAGGGTTGAAAGGATACATACAGTTATTTCTGGGCATTGTCATGTTCGGGATGGGGCTAACTTTATCTGCGGCTGACTTTCGCGAAGTATTCCGGCGTCCAGTGGATGTGGCTATTGGTGTGGTCGGGCATTATCTGATTATGCCGTTTCTGGCCTTTGGATTGGCATTAGTATTGCAGCTGCCACCGGATATTGCGGTAGGTGTCATTTTGGTAGGCTGTTGCCCGAGTGGAACTGCGTCCAACGTAATGACGCTTTTATCCAAAGGCGACGTGGCGTTGGGGGTATCGATTGCTTCGGTGTCGACGCTGATTGCTCCACTGGCTACCCCAGCCATGATTAACCTGCTTGCGGGACGTTGGATGAATATTGATGCGAAGTCGCTGATCATGGATATTCTGATCGTGGTTATTGTCCCGATTGTGCTGGGTGTTATCGTCAAATCGCTATTTCGCAAGCAGGCAGAAGCCAGTGTCCAGGCGCTGCCGCTCATATCAACACTGGTGATTATGCTCATCGTGGCTATTGTGATTGCAGGCAGTAAAGGCAAGATTTTGGAGACAGGTCCGATTATTTTTGGTGTGGTTATTTTGCATAACGGAATCGGGTTCCTGCTTGGATATTGGTTTGCCAAGCTGTTCGGCATGGATCTTTCCAAGCGTAAAGCTGTTACGCTGGAAACGGGAATGCAGAATTCCGGACTGGGTGCTGCGCTGGCAGCAGCTCATTTTAACCCGATTGCTGCTGTACCGAGTGCGATTTTTAGCGTATGGCATAATATTTCCGGCTCGTTGCTCGCGACTTGGTTTTCCCGCCGGGAGGAGAAGAAAAGTACAACCGGGAAGCATTAAGCTTTGTTAGTGGCTTGTGCCAAGTGGCTACGGTTCAGCCTTTTCGAACAGTTTAGGGATGGTCAGAAAGGATAGATTTGACTTTATAGTTGCGGATCATTATACTGTGGTTATTATAACCACTGTATTTAAGTAAGCAACAGTAGTTTGAGTTCGTTATGGAAGAAAAACTACATCGAATTTGTATTCGGCTTCATGCTCAACAGCCTTATATTATCTGATCTGATTTAACTGAAGGAGAGAGAAAGAATGAACCCAAAATATAATTCTCTATTTGAAGCTTTTACCCTGCCATCCGGTGTTACGTTGAAGAACCGTATTACCATGGCACCTATGACTAACTTTGCTTCCCACGAAAATGGTGAAGTGAGTGACGAGGAACTGGCATACTACCGTGAACGCTCAGGGGGTGTGGGCGCAGTTATTACCGCTTGTGTGTATGTAACTCCAGATGGTAAAGGATTTGTTAATGAGTTTGGTGCGGACAAGGATGAAATGATTCCTAGCCTGCGCCGTCTGGCGGATACGATTCATCAGGAGGGCGCGAAAGCGATCCTGCAAATTTATCATGGTGGCCGCCTGTGTCCACCGGATCAGATTCCAGACGGACAACCGATTAGTGCAAGCGCAGTAGCTGAGGAAAAAGAAGGCGCACCTGTGCCGCGTGAAATGACATCCGACGATATCCATCGCGTCATTCGCGCCTATGGCGAAGCAACTCGCCGCGCGATTGAAGCAGGCTATGATGGTGTGGAGCTGCACGGAGCGAATGGTTACCTGGTGCAGCAGTTCTTCTCCCCGCACTCCAACCTTCGTACCGATGAATGGGGAGGAAGTGTTGAAAAACGAATGACCTTCCCGCTGGCGATTGTTCACGAAGTGAAGAAAGTGATCGCAGAACATGCAAAGGGGCCATTCATTTTCGGATACCGCTTGTCTCCTGAGGAAGGACACACGCCAGGCATCACGCTGGATGATACGATGGTGCTTGTAGACCGTCTGGCGGATCAAGGGCTGGATTACCTGCACATTTCCGTAAATCATTTCTTCGGTGGTTCGTTCCGTGACCGTAGTGACGAACGGTCACGTACCGTTCTCATCCATGAGAAGGTAGGTAACCGTGTGCCGATTATGGGAGTCGGATCGCTGAATACACCGGACGAGGCGCTTGCAGCACTGGAGACAGGTGTACCGCTTGTATCGCTGGGACGTCCACTTTTGATGGAGCCGCAATGGGTTCAGAAGGTGCAAAACGGCACAGAAGATACCATTCGCACGACCTTATCCAAGCAAGCCCAGCAGGAGCTAGTCATTCCTGACTACCTGTGGGGTGCGTTGACGACCCTTCCAGGCTGGATGCCTGTTACGGACTAAATTTTGAATGACGGAGATACCCTAGGCTGCTCTCATGCACCTGGGGTATTTTCCTGTCTTGTGACCGTGAACACAATAATATAGGAATAACTGAGAAAGAAGGAAACTGACAATGTTACATGGAGCTAATGGCGCGATTTTGATGGAGTCAACCCATCCGGGGCTACAGATTCGACTGTTGCAAGTAAATGATGCAGAACGTTTATTAGAGATCAGACGTGAAAATTTTGATTTTTTCAAACCGTTCGAGCCAGAACGGCCTGAAGTTTACTTTACCCTGGAAGAACAGGCGCGTCTGATTTCCAACGGTTTGGAAGCGGCACAAGCCGGACAGGGATATACGTTTGGACTTTTTTTGCCGGAAAATAATAAGCTGATTGGCAGAATAGAGCTGTCGGGTGTCGCTAGAGGCCCCTTTCAAAACGCCAATCTGGGCTACTTTGTAGATCCTGCTTACCACGGACAAGGCTATGCTACTTCCGCAGTGAAGGATATTGTACGCTACGCCCTGAATGAGTTGGAATTACACCGTATTCAAGCTGGAGTGATGCCAAGAAATACGCCTTCCAATCGAGTGATGGAAAAGGCAGGATTTCGCCGCGAAGGGCTAGCTCTCAACTACTTGAAGATTAATGGTGTGTGGGAAGATCACGTGCTGTATGCGATAACGGCTGAGGATTTGCAGAATGGCGTCTTCTGAACTCGCCAGGCGTGACACCCTCCAGTTTTTTGAACACCTTGCCAAAATATTTTTCATCCTGATAACCGACCATACCGGCAATATGATGAAGGCGCAGCTTGTCATTCAGCAGTAATAGCTTTGCCTTGCCCATCCTGATCTGGCACAAATAGTCCGACAGATTAACCCCGTACTCCTGCTTGAATTTACGAGAAATATATTCCCGACTGAGGTAAAAGCGGCTCGCCATATCCTGTAGAGAAATGTCCTCGTCGTAGTGTGCATCCAGATAGCGGGCAATATCACGGATGGTCGGGTTGTTTGGACTATGGCTTGGTGTAAGTGCCTGACCGGCTGCCAGCAGTCGGTTTTCGACCTGTCTTTGCCATAAGGGCAACGAAAGCATGCCGCGGTTGTCGACCGGCAAGGCATGAATGGAGCCGGACTCATCTGCCATCTCCTCGCCATCGGTATCTCCAGGTCTGTCATTCAACCAGCGGGCCAGCATCCAGTCCAGCTCTTGATTCCAACTGGCTAGCTGCTCTGCTGTAACCGAAGGCAACTCGGCTACGGCTGCTATCCAGCGGCCTACCGCTATAGACACACGACTGGCATTACAGCTGAGCGCACTAAGCCGTAGTTCCTCTTCCATGTCAGGTAACTGGGGAAGACGAATGCTCTGCCGTGTCTGGGTACTCTGGTGCATCCAGTCGGCTTGCAACACATCCCGTTTCCACAACGCTTGCCTTGCCTCTTGGTAGGCAGTGGCTGCCGCTATGGGAAAGGCACCAAAAGAGCCAACCCCGATGTGCATGTAGCACCGCAAAGCGGTTTTGATTCCTGTATGAATATCCTGCAAGAGCTTTGACCAACGAGATGGATCGCCCCAATATAGCAGAATAATTTCGTCCATACGCTCCAGATGACGGAATGCAACTCCGGTTTGAGAAGATCCGAGAAATTCGTTGCAGATGTTAGTGAGGGAAAAGCTCAAAAGCGCACGCCGCGTTTTATATTTGTCCAGTATATCGGCATCCAGCTGAGTAGTACTCATCACAGCTGCATTACATATCTGAATAGCTGCGGGAAGACGTAGCTCCTCGCGTAAGGGCGTAATGGAAAGAGGGGTATTCGCTATCCCGGAAACGATTTCAGTCAGGAGCTTATCAGTATAGTGTGGCCTCATCCGATTGACTTCCATGGCCTGCATCGTCTGCCTGTTCCGGTCTTGCTCTGCTGTCCGCCAGGCTTGAGTGGCTTTTTTTACAGCCTCGTTAATCTCCACTGGATCCACGGGCTTAAGAATATAGTCCATGCCTCCCCGGCGGATGACCTGTCGAACCAAGTCAAAATCATCATAGCCACTGACCACCACGACTCTGGTTGCTGGGGAATTGACTTGAATCCACTCCATCAGTGCTATCCCATCCTTGCCGGGCATCCGCATATCCGTGAGTACAACGGGTGGGGAAAGGGCGGTAATGACCTCAATCGCCTGATCGCCCGACTCGGCTTCAATCACCTCGCTCACACCGCAAGCTTCCCAATGTACGAGCATCCGTATGGCATGGCGCACATGCTTCTCATCATCCACAATCAGGACTTTCATTGACAGATCACTCTCCCTTAATATGAATCTCCGTATGGGCTTCAGTGCGAATTACGAGTGTGTACCGGACACCATGAGGCAGAATGTTGTCTACGCACAGGGTGTTAGAACCATCCTCCGAGTGAAGCTGAATACGCAATAGAACATTACGAAGGCCAATGGAGTCCTGCTCGCTAGTGTCTGGCTCCTCGTAGGCTTTTAGCGGACGTTTTAACATATGCTGGAGTTGCTCCAACTCGGCTTGTGGAATGTTAGTTCCGTTATTTTCCACTGTTATTTTCACAATGCCTTCCCGGATTCGGCTGCCTGTAATGCGAATTTCACCGGGCCCCAGCCGGGGATCGGCACCGTGCTTAAAGTAGTTTTCCACCAACGGTTGGAGAATCATTTTAGGCACCCGATCATTCAGGACCTCATCCTCCCACTGGTAAGTGACTTCTAATTGCTCACCGAAGCGTTCCTTTTGCAAATCAAGATATTGTTTTACATGTTCGGCTTCTTCCTTAAGTGTAACGACCGTATGGTCCCTCATATTATAGCGCAGCATTTTGGCAAGGGAAGAGAGCAGCGAATAAATTCGCGGCACCTCATGCTGTAGAGCCAGGGTTCCAATAGACTGTAGCGTATTATATAAAAAGTGAGGATTAATCTGTGCCTGAAGCGCTTTCAATTGATGTGTCTTGTTAGCCAGCTCCAGCTTGTATTCCCGCAAAATGAGGTTATTGATGGTATCCATCATCTGTCTGAAACGGCGCGACAGTACTCCGATTTCATCGTTACTCATGGCCCGAATGTCTACATCCAGTTGACCGGACTGAATCTGGTTTATGTAACGAGTCAGTCGCTTAATAGGTGCCGTGATTTTTATCGAAATCCATAACGTGGCAACAATGGCAAGTAGCAATGCTGCGCCTGTAATGACCGCATTGATCTGAGTCAGGCGGGTAGCCCGTAAATACAGCGTACGATGTGGAATTTTCTTGACGAGTGTCCAGCCTGACAAGTTGGCATCCAGCTTGCCGTACACGTGCAGTGCTGTATCATCCTCAATCACTCCGTGCTCGCCTTCTTTAGAAATTCGATTGAGCAGGTCAGATTCCTTCCAGTGTGTTCCAATTGATGCTTCTTTTCCGCTATATATGATCGTTCCGTTTCGATCGATCAAAAACAGCTCCTCTGTATCCGCATCATACAATTGACGGCAAATACTGCGCAGCGGCTCCAGATCAACATCTATAGCCAGTACCCCAAGCGTCTCTGAGGCAGGAATGTTCCGAATCGCCCGATGAAGTGTAAATACTTGCTGCTCTGTGCTGTGCTCCGCATAGGAAACCGCCGAAAAGCCGTACAAATGCTTCATATGCGTGGGCTGTATGAACAGTCCGGAAGGCCCATAATGAATAAAACCGGTAAAGGGCTCCAGCCGGAATTCCCGTAGAGGAACCGTGCTGGTAATCAGCGTAGATTGCCCGGCCTCAAAAGAATGCAAATACACCTGGTCAATGCCTGACGTAGCATTCATCATTGTTTGCAGAGTGGTGTATATTTCAGCGACGGCCCGGTAATCATCCGGAATTTTGGCCAGATTACGCAGAAAATGAGGGTCATTATAGACTCCGATGGACGCGCGATTCAAACCCTGTAAATAGTTATCCAAATTCGTAATTCCCTGAAAAATAAGCCGCTCATTTTCTTGTGTGGCCTGCTCCCGCAAGGAGTGCTTGGTGAGAACGAAGGTCATGGTCATCGACAGCAGTAGCGGCAGGGTGACCGCAATGAGCAAAAACCAGATTAGGCGAGAACGAATACTGTAAAATTTCATGCAGTGAGCTCCTTTCACAATTCAAGGCGAGCCAGAGGTCAATATTTTCCCCCTTAATGGTTCACGATCCTACGTGTTCTCGAGAGCGCTTATTCGACATAATGAACATGTGAATCGCATATCCTTACGGCCCAAACATCATACTGCTGAAAGAAAGCCGTAAAGGAGCGTTCCAGACACCAATAGACAACATAAGGGGGGATCGGTTTGAATCGCGCCAAGTCGTCGCAATGGCTACAGCAATGGATTTTTGTAGGGCCGTCGACGTTATTTTTCGTTATCATTATTGTAATCCCTTTCATGCTCGGAATGTACTATTCTTTTACAGAGTGGAATGGAGTAGCCAATCAGGCAAAGTGGGTCGGGCTGGATAATTTCAGTCACATTTTATGGAATGATGACAAATTTGGGACAGCGTTCTGGTTTACGGTCCGTTTTACGGTGGTAGGAGTGGTGGCTGCGAATATTTTTGGCTTTCTGCTGGCGTATTTTCTAACCAAACCGTTGAAAACAAAAAATGTACTAAGGACCATCTTTTTTATGCCCAATGTGATCGGAGGTCTGTTGCTGGGCTTTATCTGGCAGTTTATTTTCGTCAAGGGATTTGCAGCAATCGGAGAGAGCACGAACTTGTCCTTCTTCAATCTGTCCTGGTTGGGAGATGAGATCACGGCCTTCTGGGGCATTGTAATCGTGTTTATCTGGCAAACTGCCGGGTATTTGATGGTGATTTATATCTCTTCCCTAACCAATGTGCCCCGCGATATGCTAGAAGCAGCCGAAATTGACGGAGCTAGTCGGATGCAAATTTTGCGGTCGATTATACTTCCTTTAATCATGCCTGCCGTTACGGTTTGTCTTTTCCTGGCGATATCATGGTCATTCAAAATGTTCGATCTTAATTTGTCACTGACCAAAGGCGGTCCCTTCGGGTCCACAGAGTCGGTTGCACTCAATATTTACAATGAAGCGTTTGTGAATAATCGTTATGGGCTGGGAACAGCTAAAGCACTCATTTTCTTTATCATTGTTGCTCTGGTTACGAGCCTTCAGGTACGACTGACGAAAAGTCGGGAGGTGGAAGCGTAAATGGAAACAAGCAAGCGCTACCGCTTTGGAACATGGGCGACCGAGATAGTGATGATCCTCGTCGCATTGTTATTCCTCGTCCCGTTTTACTTTTTATTCGTGAATTCGGTCAAAAGCTTTGGTGACCTGCTCACCGATTCTGCGGCCTGGCCACAAACCTTTGTATGGAGCAACTACGCTAGAGCGTGGAGCATCACGCGTTTTCCCGAAGCTTTATGGAATTCATTCGTGGTTACGGTAGTTAGTAATCTGCTGCTCGTACTGATCAGCTCAATGGCAGCTTACCGAATGGTCCGGCGTCCGACGCGTTATAATCGAGTGTTGTTCAGCCTGTTCGTAGCTGCTATGGTTATTCCTTTTCAATCGGTGATGATTCCTTTGGTCAAGGTTGTAAGTACACTGGATTTAATGAACAGTATAAGTGGTCTGGTCATCTGTTATCTGGGATTCGGAGCTCCAATGTCGATCTTTCTCTTTCATGGATTCGTCAAAGGTGTGCCAGTCGAGGTGGAAGAAGCAGCTACGGTGGACGGCTGTACGCCTTACGGAGTGTTTTTCCGAATTGTGTATCCGTTGATGCTGCCGATGATGGTAACTGTTATTATTTTAAATACGCTCTGGATTTGGAATGATTATCTCCTGCCTTCTCTGGTACTGCAAAAGGCTGAGCTGCGCACGATTCCGATTGCGACCTATGCCTTTTTCGGACAATACACAAAGCAGTGGGATTTGGCTTTGCCTGCTCTGGTGCTGGGCATCTTGCCAGTCATCGCATTCTTTCTGGCTATGCAAAAATATATTATACAAGGTATTATGGCGGGTTCGGTCAAGGGTTGAGTGTGGGATGAGCTGAAAATGTACACGGTGTGCCACTCCGCAAACGGAGGGTGCTTACCATCGCTGTTAGCCTCCAGATTTCCCTGAATAAACGAATAAAGGTGAGAATCTAGAGACAAAGGCGAGCGCTATCGCTTGTTCAGCACCATTCCGTTAGCTCCGTTTCCACATGAATTTTTCGAGTTCATCTGGTATGAATTTAGAATAGAAAGGAACATCAAAATGAAAACGCATACTTTTAAAAAGAAAGCTCAAGCATTAATCTTGCTTCTCGCGGCCTTTGCCCTGGTTTTGGCAGGTTGTAACAGCAGTGGCGGACAAAACGCAGGCAAAGAGGAAGTGAAGGAAAAAACCATTCACATTTTTCAATTCAAGGTAGAGATTGCAGAAGCGCTGAACCGCATGAAGGCGGAATACGAAGCGTCTCATCCAGGGATCAAGCTCGATATTCAGACCGTGGGCGGGGGCAGTGATTACGGAGCGGCTTTAAAGGCGAAGTTTGCTTCCGGGGAGCAGCCGGATATTTTTAACGTCGGCGGTTACCGCGAGCTGGATACGTGGCTGGAATATTTGGAGGACCTGTCTGACCAGCCTTGGGTTGGGGATGTGGTCGATGTCGCCAAAGAGCCGATGACCAAAGACGGCAAGCTGTATGGTCAGCCGATGAATCTGGAAGGATACGGCTTTATTTATAACAAGGATTTGTTCAAGAAGGCGGGGATTACGGAGACCCCTAAAACATTGTCCGAACTGGAGGGAGCTGCACAAAAGCTCCAAGCCGCTGGGATTATTCCATTTTCTAATGGATATCAGGAGTTTTGGGTGCTGGGCAATCATTTGCTGAACGTGGCATTTGCCAATCAGCCAGACCCTTCGGCCTTCGTTAAGGGACTGAATGATGGAACTGCAAAGATTCCGGGCAACGCTGTATTTGCCGAGTGGGTTAAGTTGTTCGATCTGACACTGAAGTATGGGAATACGAAGCCGCTCACGACTGATTACAACACGCAGGTAACGAACTTCGCCACTGGAAAGGCTGCCATGATGCAGCAGGGGAACTGGACTCAAGTCCAAATTGATGGAATTAATCCGAAGCTGAATCTGGGTATTTTGCCTATGCCGATTGGTGAAGACGCAACAGCCGGAGATAAGCTGTTTGTAGGTGTCGCCAACAACTGGGTGGTTAATAAAAATTCGTCTGTCAAACCCGAGGCGAAAGAGTTCTTAAACTGGATGGTAACATCCGAGCAGGGTAAAAAGTATATCACCAAGGAATTCAAGTTTATTCCAGCGTTCAAGAGCATCGAGGGGGCAGAGGCTGATATGGGCCAATTGGGTGCTGAAGTGGTGAAGTACAGTAAGGAAAACAAACTGCTGGGCTGGTTCTTTAGCCGCTATCCTGAAGGAGCACAGCAAGAATTCGGAAGTCAGATGCAAGCCTATGTGGCAGGTAAATCGGATGCTGGGAAGCTATTCGATGATTTCCAGAAAACATGGGAAAATTTGAAGACTAAATAAGAACAAAAGCACGCGATAAAGCCTTCGTATGTCAGGGAAATTGCATGATCCTGAACATACGAAGGCTTTTTTGCAAAATTAATTATATATGGTAATGGAGAAGAACAATATCCCCGCGGCGTTCTATTTCTTGGAGTTCAAACGTACTTGGTAGTGTTCCCTCTGGAAATAACGGTATTCCTTGTCCAAGCACTTTGGGAATGATCGCAATGATAGCTTTCTCCAGCAGTCCAGCTTGTAAGAAGGCCTGGACTAACTGGCCTCCACCGACTAGCCATACCGCACCTTCCGATTGTCCTTGTAGACGTGGAACCAGTTCAGTCAGAGCTTCGTCCGTAAATGTAATATGTGGCGCCTGCTGTTGCTCCGTTAATGCTCGTGTGAGCACATAGCATGGCTTTCCAGCATAAGGGAAATCATCTGAGAGCTTCAATACTTCCTCATACGTCAGTCTGCCCATCAGCACCGTACCAACGGTATCGTAAAAGTCGGCATATCCATTGTCCCCACCATCCCCTTTAACATCATACAGCCAGTCCACCGAACCGTCCGGCAAAGCGATATACCCGTCGAGACTCATGGCAATATACAGCACAACTGCGTTTGATTTCAAATCCTTCATAGTGTTCATTCACTCCTTTCTATATCCTAATGTTACAATGTATTTATGACATCGTATGTCGTAGTTAAACGGTCATTTTAAATTAATTTTTGATTAGAGGGGTACCTTATGAACGAACGCAGAATTGCTCTTATGAGGATACTGGATTCCCGAAAAAAATATACGGCGCGTGAGCTGGCTGAACGTTTTGGTGTCTCCGTCAGGACGATACAGAGAGATCTCGACTATTTGCAGCAGACCGGATTACCCCTTTATACCGAAATGGGTCCTCATGGCGGGTATCGGGCACTTCCCAATCGGCTTCTTCCTCCCCTTCATCTTGCTCGTGACGAGGCCTTGGGTCTTTTTCTCATGCTGCAACTGTTGGAGAACATTCCAGATATCCCTTTTGGCTCAGTTCGTGAGCATTTATCCGAGCACTATTATGCCGAACTTCCACAGGATGTGCAGGACAGCATCGATCAATTAAAGGAGTACATTTCTTTTCGTATGCTACCTACTCACGCAGAGTCACCCTACACCTCAATCATTTTGGAGGCTGCGCTGAATAAGCGCCGGGTGAACATGCATTACCGCTCCGCTTCCGGGGCAAAGTGGACTCAGGTATATCCGATTGGACTGTATTTTGATCACGGATATTGGTACATGCCAGCGTATAGCAGAGACCGCATCATTTTGTATCGTTCAGATCGGGTGATCACAATAACGATGCTGGACGACACCTTGGACACCCTTCCTACACTTCAAGAATGGTTGGCTTCGGAGGATTCCCGTATAGGAATTCCGTCCAAAATAAAATTTACCGCATTGGGTGTCAGGCTGGCCGGATCAGATGCCCTCTTCCAAAATGTTTCCCATCAGGAAGGGCAGGCTCAGGAATGGCAGGGATATATTCCGGTCGAAGAGTTTAGATATGTATCCCGACTTTTGCTAAAATACGGGCCAGAGGCCGAGGTCGTATTTCCCAAAGAACTGCGTGTACAGGTCAAGCAACTGTTGCAAGACAGCCTGAACCCTTATCTGAAGGATGCAAAAGCGGATGATGAAGAAAAAGACAATTAATCCTGTAAATTGATTCTCTTATTTATAGTTAACCACATGAATATTTAAGGTTATTGACTTATGACTTTCCATTTATTTTTGTGATAAAGTTTTGAAAAGAGCCCGTTTTCGTATATGATGAAGAGTAATAATTCAAAAGGCTGGACGGGAGACAGATATGAATCAACCGCTTTATGGGATATGGCTCGGAGATGTGTTTTTTTGCTTTTCTGGTGAGACGTCGGAACCACGTATCGATGCGTGGAGCAGTGTAATTCGCAGGCTGACGCTAAAGGGAGACCTTCGGCCGTTTCGGCAGGCTGCGTTGCGCCTTGCCGAGGTACGAATACCGAACACTGCTCGTGTGGAAACCGCGGGCAGAGGTGGCAAAAGACGTTCCATGCTGGGGCGTACATTGGAGGGCTTGGCGCTGGAACCGCGCGAGACGATGGCACTGCTGACCCGCATGGACGAGAAGGGCTGTGCGGCATCGGGCATTACGCTGGGCGAGGAAATGCAATATTGGCAAAAAGCCGCTTATTTTGCGCTAGAGCTGATGCAGCGGGGCGAAATTACGCCATCGCTTACAGAGGCGCGTCCATCGGGACCGCGTCGTCGCGGTCCGGAAGCGGCTGTCGGGGTGTGGATTCCTCGTCTGTATCAAGAGGAGGACATACGCCGCTTTCATGAGCTGGCTGCTGCAATGCCGGCTGTTTGTATGGCGGCTCCTGCCGTTTTCGCGGGTAAGGAGCCTGAAACACGCGAGGATGCAGCCGGAATCGTGCTGTACTCCTTCTTGTGTGCGGTCATCCATGCGGAAACGACCGCGGTGTTGGCAGCATCAGACCGTGAGCTGGGACGATATCGTGCAGAGTATCGGCGCGGAGGATCGCCGCTGACAGAGCTATGGTGGAACAGTCTGCTGACAGGTTCCCGCCCGGTGGCGATTCAGGGAACGCCCGCGGAGATGGAGGAGCTGGTTCTCCAAGCGTCCTCTCTTAAGGGAAGCGCAATGCCTGTCACGGAGCGGGAAGACAAGGAGCCGATAGAAGGGCAACTGCGGTTGTGCCTTCGTTTGGAGCCTTCGCTGGAAGAGAGTGTGAAGGAATGGCGCATTACCTTTTGGGCAGAAAGCGATGCTGAGCCGGGGTTGCGACTGCCTGCTCTGGCACTGTGGGCGCATCCTGAACGCGATCTGGTTCGCGGCGGAATTGTATATCGTCAAGTGCAGGCGCAACTGCTAATGAGGCTCGGACAGGCTGCTGAAGCGGCACCTATATTGCAAGAAGCGTTGAACCGCCCTTATCCCGAAGGGCTGACACTGGAGCCGGAGATGTTCTTCCGCTTCCTGACGGAAGCCGTTCCCGCATTACAAAAGAACGGTATTACCGTGCAAATGCCTTCACGCTGGAGCCGGGAGGGCCGAAGACGTGCAGGCTTGCGGCTCAAAATGCGTTCGACAGAGCAGGGTGCCAAGCCGGATGGTGTGATTGCCGATACATCGACTGTCGGCATTAACCGCATGATTTCGTTTGATGCCGAGGCTGTGCTGGGTGATACAACTTTGACGATGGAGGAACTGGAAAGCATTGTCGCCGCTAATTTGCCGTATGTACGTCTCGGAGGGGAATGGATCGAGGTCGATCCTAAGGAAATTCGTCAGGTGCTGCGCTTTATCAAGCGCGGTGAGAACGGTGAGATGAGCTTGTCCGAATGGATGCATCTGGCCGCAGAAAATGAAAGTGCAGGCGAGGCCTCATGGAAAGGCTTGTCCATCTTTGGCGCGGAATCCGCCGGATTGCTTGCGTCTTTGGCTGAGGGCGGCGTACTTCGTTCGGTAGAGCCGCGACCTGTGCCAGAGACGCTGCACGGCGCATTACGGCCCTATCAAGAGCGCGGCTTTCAATGGCTGGCCGCGATGCGTGGATTAGGTTTTGGCGTCTGCCTTGCGGACGATATGGGGCTTGGTAAAACGATTCAGGTCATCACCTGCCTACTCGACGGTGGCATCGGCGCAGATGATCAACGTCCGGCGTTGATCATCTGTCCAACGTCCTTGCTCGGCAACTGGCAGCGCGAGTTGAAACGCTTTTCACCGGATTTGTCACTGTATATTCACCATGGAAACCAGCGACTCCACGGCGAGCTGTTTCAGGAAAGTGTACGTGAGTATGATATCGTCCTCACTACCTATCATTTGGCGGGACGGGACGGTAGCGATTTATCTGCGGTATACTGGTCCTCCATCGTGTTGGATGAAGCGCAATATATAAAAAATGCACGAACAAAGCAAGCACAAAGCGTCATGAAGCTGTCTGCTCCACATCGGATTGCCATGACGGGTACCCCGGTAGAGAATCGGCTGAGCGAGCTGTGGTCTATTTTTCAATTCCTGAACCCAGGTTACCTCGGTACGGCGTCTTCATTCCGCCAACGGTACAGTCTGGCGGGAGAGGAGCGGGGGTCTGCGTTGCGTGAGCTTCATCGCCTCGTCTCCCCGTTCATGCTGCGTCGACTCAAAAGCGACCCAGATATACGCAAGGATTTGCCGGAGAAGCTGGAGTTGAAATCCTACTGTGTACTGACACCAGAGCAGGCCGGATTGTATCGGGGCGTAGTGGATCAATTATTGGGAACACTGGATGGGCAGATCGGTATAGCTCGCAAAGGGCTTGTTCTGTCTTCACTGACCAAGTTGAAGCAGATTTGTGACCATCCGGGTCTGATCATTCCGGGTCGGGCTGATAGTGGTAAAACGCAAAACTCGGGCAAAATGGAGCGACTGCTGGAATTGGTAGAGACGATTCGCGAGAACGGCGAATCGGCGCTGATATTCACCCAATATGTGTCGATGGGAGAATTGCTGGTCTCCCGTTTGGCCAAAATCTTCGGGGAAGAGCCGTATTTTCTACATGGAGGACTGGCGAAAACCAGACGGGATGAAATGGTTCACAACTTCCAGCAGGGAGAAGGGCCGAATATATTCGTACTTTCCCTGCGTGCAGGTGGTGTGGGCCTGAACCTGACACGTGCCAGCCATGTCATTCACTATGACCGCTGGTGGAATCCTGCAGTGGAAAATCAGGCGACAGACCGCGTATTCCGTATTGGTCAAAGCCGCAATGTACAAGTGCACAAGCTGATTTGTCAAGGTACACTGGAGGAGCGAATCGACGAGCTGATCGAGAGCAAAAAGGCACTTTCCGAGCAGGTTGTCGGCTCCGGTGAACATTGGCTCACCGAAATGTCTGATGATGAATTGCGCGGTCTGATAGCGTTGCAAAATGATGTATGGATTGAGTGAGCAGAGAAAGGATGAAGGCGATGACGAGGCCGCGAGTGAAGCTGAAAGTAACTGACGGTCAATGGATAGCGGAATTAGACAGAAATGGCTTGGAAGGCGAATCAACGGGTGTACCTTCCGCACATGCTGTCCAATGGATGGGTCCAGCGCCTGTACTAAACCCCGAACAGCGAAAGGCATGGCTGGAGCAGCTAAAAGCAGATCCTTTGGACATCTACCGCTTTTTGCAAGGGAAAACCTGTCTATCGCTGGATGAGATCGTTCAGCTAGCAGCTGAGACAGCCACTTCCAGCATGGAGGATGGCGTGGGTGTAGTCGACGATGTGAAGAAAGCTCTTCAGACCGGGATGGAAAGCGAGCCGCAGACCTGTCTGGAACTGATCGGAATGACGCGGGAAGAACTGCTGGAGTACGTATTCAGTGCTTGGGCTGGAGAGTTATCTCATGTGCAGGGGACATCCCCCGCGCTTGAGTCTACCTCGCGGCCGGAAGGCGGACGCAGTGGATCGGCTGCGATTAGCGAATGGATTGCCGAGTCAGCGGCAGAAGGAGCATTACATCGTCCCGGTGCAGGTTTTCATGCGATTGAGATTCATCTGCCGCAGAAGCTTGTTCCTAAGAAGGAAGCGGATATTACGGCTTTGCTGCCGGGTTTACCCCGTGCGGAAGAGGCATTGAAACTCATACGTGAACGGGTAGCCGAGCGGGCCCGAGCTGCAATTCCGCAAAAACGTCATACTCCGTAACAATTCGGGTATATACTTCCTTTTTCGAGTCTATTCGCCTTCATCGAACGGGATAACGGCTTCGAAGAGTGTCCAAAGTTCAGTTACAATGGGGGAACGGAAAAGTCACTGCAAGTCATGTATCAATTGCAATATTGGAGGAGATACCAGCATGAAACGACATATACAACAGACGCGCACATCTCAGCGATGGACCAAAGCGCTCATTCCAGGGCTGATCCTGCCAGGGCTATTACTGGCAGCCTGCCAGCAGGGAGGATCAGGTGGACAGGAAAGCGAGCCGTTAAAGTCATCTACAGCGGTACAGGAGAATGTGCAGCCTTCCACCCAGCCGGATGCGGGCAATGGTAGCACTAGTGCTGGACAAGCCTCTGCGGGTACAGAAAGTGGACAAGCCGACCCAGTGATGGCGTTGCGGAGCCAGAGTGCGCTGCAAGCCACGGTTAAGGAAGAGGATGGAACCGCGATTGTCACCAATGCGACTTCGGATACAGTCGTTGTGAACAAAAAGCGCAGCTTGCCTGTGGGCTATGTCCCAGACGACCTGGTGGAGCCGCAGGTGCAATTTTCCTTCGAGGGACCGCACGAAAAGCGGCATTTGCGTAAGGAAGCGGCAGAGGCATTGGAGAAGCTGTTCGACGGTGCGAAAAAGGACGGCATCGAGCTGCGTGCGGTATCGGGATACCGTTCCTATAAGCGTCAGGTGTCTATTTTCGACAACAATGTAAAGACAAAGGGACAGGAATATGCCTCTAAAGTCAGCGCTGTACCGGGTACGAGTGAGCATCAGACGGGATTGTCCATTGATGTATCCAGCCCAAGCGTAGGTAATGCGCTGGAGCAATCCTTCGGAGCTTCCAAGGAAGGCGAATGGTTGGAACAACATGCACCGGAATACGGATTTATTATTCGTTATATGAAGGGTAAGGAAGATGTGACCGGCTACGTGTACGAGCCTTGGCATATCCGTTATGTGGGAATAGACATTGCGGAGGATGTAGCCAAGCAGGGGATGACGCTGGAGGAATATTTCGACGAGAACAATATCAAGCTGTAGCAGCTAAAATCAAGCCGTAATCCTAGGGATTGCGGCTTTTTGTCGTGTTTTTCTTCCAAATTGAACCTTTTCAAGGTAGAATCTCGTATAGTGATCAACGACAGAAGCGCTTTGATTTGTTGCAAACCTCATGACAGAAGCGTACAGGAAGGGAAGGGAATCATCATTTATTATTCATTAACGTATCGCGAATGGTCGGAAGACACTCAAAAGGAACTGCGCAGCCTGACACGGGAATCCGTATCGGGAGATGAGCTGTTTCTACGCAAGCTTGTAGACGCTACGCGTCTCCATGACAAACTATGGTCGCATATCTCGAATGAAAGTGAGGAACATACGGATCATTCCGTCTATGTGACTGAATTTACAGGGGAACGTGCAAAGCCTTACGGTGCGTCTATCACAGACCTCGTGCTTGCCAGTGAGGGAGGTTACACTTCCACATACAGTGCAATGTACTGGATATGGCATGAACCTGCATTCCGTAGTATGGATCAGCGGGAAGGTTCGGTATTTACTTTGGAGTTGGCCCAACGGCTATTAGATCACTATATAGTACTGGGTGGCAAAACATATGAATTTATATATTCGGTACTGGACCCTCAGCTGAAAAAGGTACATCTGTTTGTGAAGGAGGTCGATCTGTGATGGAGCATTCTTGGGAAAAAATGAAATCCAAGCCCGGCTCTCGTACACGGATGGCGGCCTTTGCCCTGATGTTGGCTGTCCCGGCCGCTCTGACGGGTTGCGGTGACGACGAGTATTATGACTGCGATGAGCTTCCTATATCGGAACAAACGGCGTGTCGGGATTCAGGCAGCAGTGGGTATTACTATGGCGGATCGACTTATTATAGTGGAGGCTCCTCATACCATAGCAGTCGTTCTTCTTCCAGCTCATACCGCAGAAGCTCATCCTCATCTTCCAGCTCACACAGCGGTTTTGGCAGCAGCGGCTCACGCAGCGGCTTTTTCTCTGGGGGTTAAGATGAGCATGCGCACGATTCGGCAATTGCCTTATGAACATGATGAGCTTTTTAAGGGTGAAATCAGCCGTATCATCCCGTATCACCGCATGTATGGCAAGTCCTATTGCGTGCCGGCCTTAACGGTATATCGGGAAAGCGAGCTGGCAGAGCTTCAGGTTGCTTCTGAGGCGGTACATCGTATTTATCGCAAGGTTCAGCAATTCGTTCAGCGCTATATGCCGGATGAATACCTGGTGGAACGGTTGGGGATTCATCCGGGCTTGCTGCGTGCTGCACGTATGGAGGCCGAGCCGGATGGGATAACCCGCCAGGACTGGATTGTGGGGGAAGCGGGTATCAAGTGCATTGAGAATAACACCGATACCCCAACCGGAATTCCCGAGGTGGCTTATCTCGAAGGAAAGCTGCTAGAGGTGCTGAGTAAGGGAGGAATGTCGGAGGATGACAATGCACTACATGGACCCTCAACTGGAATGGACGAGGCGATTCAGTCTGCCTTGACGGAGCTCATCCATTTTTATAGCCGCAAGGGATTAGGGACAAAGGTGTATTTCACTTGCTATGACTGGCACATCGAGGATCAGACGAACACCAAATATATTATGCGTTTATGTGAACAAGCCGGATTCGAAGTCGTTTATGCTCCTTTGGAAGAACTGGAGATTATCCCGAATGAAGGATTGTATCACCGGGGAGAGCAGATCCGTATTCTCTATCGCCTGTATCCGCTGGAGTATCTAATTGATGACCGGGAGGAGAATACGGGGCTTGAGGTGGGGCAGGCGCTAATGGATATGGTGGCAGACGGGAAAATAGGATTAATCAACCCACCGCAGCATATCATTACCCAGAGCAAAGGGTTCACCGCAACCGTATGGTCACTGTATGAGCGCAATGAGCAGACACCAGAGTTCTGTGGTTTTCGTTTGTTTGACGATCGCGAGCTGGAGGTGATACGAACCTACCTGCTGCCTACGTATTTTGAACCCTCGGTGTTTATGCAAAATAAAGAGCCCTATGTGGCCAAAGGTATATGGGGTCGGGAGGGTAAAGGGACGCACTTGATTGAACATACCGAAGACGAGGAGAGACTAGAAGGCGTCTTGGGAAAGGTTCAAAATGCGAAGACCGACCATCCTGATCTGCTTCACCAAGCTGATGCCCCACGAACGCCTGAGCAGGAGGAAGCCGCACATGTTGCCGCTTATTATGAAGGACAGCCTAAGATTTATCAGCGGCTGTGGCCGATGCAGACCGCAGAGGTACAGACCGAGGAAGGGCTATTTCACGGCTATGTGTTAACAGGCATATTTGTAATTGGGGGGCGTTTTGCGGGTGTCCTGCCGCGAATCGGTGAAAAGGTAACAGGTGATATGGCCTACTATTGCGCCGCCGCCGTTGCCACCGTACATCCTAATCCGCCGGTTGTATAAGCTAAATTGAAAAATATACAATATTCGAACATATCTGTTTCATTTTCACAAGTGAGGATTTTGCAAAATCCTGAAGTATCATAAGGAGGAAAAAAATTGGACTCTCATATCAGTTTGGGCAACGCACTGGGCAATGTAGGTATCGGCCTGCTTATCCTGTTTGCCATCTTAATCGTAGGTTATTTTGTGTTCAGCTTACTGACACGTTATAACGATAATCAAGAAATCGCACACGGCAATGAGGCGGCAGGCATCTATATGGGGGCAAAGCTGCTAGGTCTGTGTATCATCGTGGGGATGGTGTCGTACAGCAGTCATTCATGGCTCGATATGCTGGCCTGGTCGGCTGTGGGCATTGTAGTGCTGTGTCTCGTCTATGTGATTTTTGATCTGGTGACGCCGCGTACCAAGGTGTGTGAGGAAATTGCCAAGGGCAATGTGGCTCTGGCACAGCTGCTGCGTTCAATCATCGTCGGGGCTTCTTTTGTGGTAGGTACATTTTTGATGTAGTCGATATAGAGAAGGAATACCAAGGATCTGCAACACCGGACAACGGAGCTGCAGATCCTTTTTTTATGAGACATTGTATTCACTACCGGCATCAGACTGTTGAATTAAGGGTTGCAACGATCACTTCCTGTGGGGACTATTCTACAAAGCAACGGGTGATACTGCATAGCAAAAGGAATTTGCTACAGAGTTCAAACCAAATTGAAGAGAAGGGAGTTCTGAACATATGAGTACCACCACCTTCCCAACCAAACAAATTCGGATGGGTATCATTGGCCTGGGTCTTATCGCTGAATATCACATGAGATCACTGCACACCATCTCGGGGGTATCTATTGTGGCCGTTAGTGATGTGAATCCCCATCGCCTTCAAGCCATCGGAGAACAATTGCAACTGCCTACTTCCAAGCGGTACGCCCATTATGAAGCATTAATCCGTGACCCAGAGGTAGATGCGATTCTGTCGCTGACACCCAATGATGTGCATTTTGACATTATTCGTATTGCGCTGGAAAAACACAAAGCTGTACTGGCAGAAAAACCATTGACTCTCACATGGGAGGAAGCGGATCGGTTGAAAAAGCTATATACAGCGAATCCGGTGCCTTTGCTGGTTCACTATAAGCATCGCTACGGCGCGGCCTTCCAATATACCAAGCAACTGCTGGATGAGCAAAAGCTGGGTAAAATCTATAACATTCAATTCCGTTATCTAATGGATGCATTTGCGCCGTATCGTCAGCATCCGTATACTTGGCGTCACAATTTAGCCAAGGCTGGTTCTGGAGTAGTGGGGGATACAGCCTCACATATCATTGATCTGGCCCGTTTTTTGGTGGGTGAATTTAAAAGTGTCGCAGCGCTGCTACATACCATTACACCCGAGCGGCTCGATCCGATCACGGGCCTGCCTGTAAAAGTGGATGTGGAAGATCTCGCTGCCTTTCATGGCATCATAGGCGACAATACCGTGGGAACCTTTATCACACATAAAAATGCCATCGGCATACGGCACGATATCGAAGTCGATATCTATGGAGAACTGGGTACGCTGCACGCCAGCCTCAGTAATCCGGAAAGTATCCGCATTGTGCTGCGTGACCTAGAACACCCGGATGCCGAATACGAGACTTGGACTGTCCCTGCAATCTATAATCATACGGCCTATGAAGATTTTGTTGAGCTGGCAAGGGGAGAGTCTGTGGATCGTGCCCCCTTATTCGAGGACGGCTACAAAAACCAGTGGGTACTTGAGAAAATACTGCAATCATGGAAAGAGAATGGACGTTTAGTAGAAGTGTAGGGACCCGCAAGAGGATTCCTTGGAAAGAGCAGCCATCTTGCGGTTTAGCAATTCAATTACCTGTAAAGACATCTTTTTCATCATTTTCGCATCGCAACGCTTATAGGGCCTTCGCCTTCACACTCCTTTACCATCAATTTTGTTCCGCTTGCATAGTAATGTTTCATGTGAGCTCCACCCTTGTATCCCATTTTTAAAATTGTAAATGTTACTCTTTATCCCTTTTCTTGCTGCGTTCTTACCCGTCTAGCCCCGATCAGCCGCCAGCCTGTTAACAATGCCGCCACAAGACAGATGGACGCAGACGTCATAAAGACTACATGCATGCCTGCCAGAAAAATTTCTGGATGACCCGGGACCAAGCCGGTGACCCGATAACCAGCCTCTTTACTCATAATATAAAAGAGGATTGATGTGGCCAAGGTGATCCCCACAACCATACCGACGTTGCGAACCAGCGAATTGACGCTACCGGCTGAGCCGAGCTGTGTGCGGGGTACCGTGGACATAATCAGCGAGTTGTTCGGCGATTGGAATAAACCACTGCCAATGCCCAGCATGGCAATCCACAGACCCACGAGCGGGATGGAGCTGCCTGCATGCAGTTGGGCCAATCCAATCTGGGCAATGACCATAACGACCAGCCCGGCGAATGTGAGCAGTTCAGACCCGATTTTATCGGAAAGCGCACCGCTGAGTGGGGCCACAATAACCATAGAGATGGGGAACAACATCAGCAGGAACCCGGCATGAAAAGGCGACAAGTTCAGCATATTCTGCGCATAAAAAGGTGAAATGATGTTAAAGCAAAAGTTAGCGACGAACACCAGAAAAGCACACAAAATACTGAGCGAAAATAACGGATTTTTGAATAGCGCGAGCTGTAGCAGTGGCTGTGGACGACGAAGTTCCAATCGAATAAACATGGCAAAAGCAACTACAGCCATCACCAGCGAAGCAACGATACGTTTGTCGCCATACCCGACCTGTTGTCCCAGCAACAATCCGACGAACAAAGTGAGAATAAAAATAGCAAATACCAAGCTACCGGGAACGTCAATTTTATCTTTCACCTTGATCAAATCCTTCGGCAGAAGCTTCCAGCCAAGAAAGACAGCGACCAATCCTATCGGTACATTGACCCAGAAAATGTACTGCCAGCCGAGCGAGGAGACAATAATACCGCCCAAGCTTGGCCCGGCGATACTACCTAGAGAAACGAAGGTTCCAATGAGGCCAAGTGCTTTGCCCCGTTCATTGGAGGGGAAGACATCTGTCACAATCCCCTGGCTGTTTGCCATGGTCATGGACGCCCCAATCGCCTGAATAATGCGGGAAATCAGCAGCATAGAGAGCGAAGAGCTAAGACCGCACAATAGGGAGCCAAGAATGAATACGATTGTGCCGATTTTAAATATTTTGATTTTACCGACGATATCTCCAAGCTTGCCAAAAAATAAAATAGCGGTACATATCGCCATTAAATAGGCGGTTGTCACCCATTCAATCTGTGCTACGGGTAAATGTAATGTGCGAGACAACACAGGAAGAGCGATATTGACGATGCTTCCATCCAATGTGGACATAAATGTAAACAGATTCAAAACAATTAAAATCAGCCAACGTTTCTTCTGGACTTCGATATTCTCTTGATAGGTTGTAGCCGTTGTAGCAGTTGAACTCATCATTACACCTCGTTATCGTTGACAATTTTCATTTAGTTGCACGCGCAACTAAATGAACGGTTCTAGTGTACAGCAAATTAGTTGCGTGTGCAACAATATTATTGTAAACTTTGCTTTGGTCCCAACTGGGGATGTGTCATTTTTAAGCCAATGAGGTGTATTTGATGAGAAAAAAACAACCGATTGGAAAGCTAATTTCCCACCTGTACCGTCGTAATCAAAAAATATTGTCCAAAAAACTGACTCCTTACGGAATCGGCAGTGGAGGACAACACAGCTTTTTAAAGCTCATTTTGCAGCGGCCGGGCATTACACAAGAGCAGTTGACGAATGAACTTAAATTTGACAAGGCAACCACGGCGCGCTCTGTGAAACAATTGGAGGAATCAGGCTATATTGAACGGAAAACAGACCCAAATGACCGCCGTTCCCATCTTTTGTCTCCTACAGCCAAGGCGCTAGAATTTTCCCCTGTCCTACAAGGAATATTGGACGAGTCCAATGTCAGCCTTGTCCACAATCTATCCGAAGAGGAAGAGGACCTTCTGATCGACCTGCTGCAAAAAATTAGTATAGACCCTGACGAATAAACAAATCAGGAACTAGCCAGAGGATCGTGGCAGGTAAAAGAAAAAGCAGCCCTCACAGAGGATACTCTGTGAGGGCTGCTTGATGCCACGTCATTCAGTCCAAGCCAATTCCTTTGAACGCATTCATGACTAATTGTCGTACATAGGAGTCGTCTAATGGATAACCGGTTACCAACAATCGATAAAAAACGGGCCCATAAATGAGATCGATACATAATTCAATATCGAGATCTTCCTTCAATTCTCCGCGCTCCATTCCGCGCTCAATAAGAAGCCTGGCCTCAAGTCGCCGAGGGTGGAAATATCGGGTCCGGTATGCCTCTGACAATCCTGAATCAAGTTGCCCTTCGCCTATTAACTCCGTAATGATTTTACCCTCTCGACTTATTAAGAACCGCACTAAATTTGTGGCATGAATGAGAATATCATCTAATACAGAGCCCGTGTCGGGCACGGGCAATCTTGCTATGGTGGCTGACAGGAAACCATCCATCACTACGGCAGCTTTGTTAGGCCACCATTTATAAATGGTGGCTTTGCTAACTTTCGCTCGTTCAGCAATTTTTTCTACCGTAACCGCCCCAAAGCCTTGCTCCAACAGTAAATCATAGGAAGCGTTAAGGATAGATTTATGCGTCTCGACATTACGTGGACGTCCTCTTTTGCTCTGCACTGGAATGCTCACCTTCTTAATAGATATAAGTAACCACAAAAAATAAACTATACGTTCAGTATATCAAATACCATATAAAAATAAAAAGTTGATTTTGCCTATTTACAAAACGAAACGTTCAGTATATTATTTAACTATCGAATTAATGAACTATACGTTTAGTATTTAAATTAATGAGGAGGATTATCATGCAAAGAGAACAACAAGCCTTAGAAAGTAACCGTATCTCAAATTGGATGATGTTTTTGTTAGCAGCCGCATGCGGCCTTATTGTTGCCAACCTGTACTATGCTCAAACCCTTGTAGGACCTATTCATATTGCTATGGGTCTTTCTTCTACAGCCGCGGGCTTCATTGTCACCTTGACTCAAATCGGCTATGTGGTGGGATTGCTATTTATCGTACCGCTCAGCGACATTATCGAAAATCGACGGCTCATGGTCGTATCGCTAATCATTACAGTCTGTGCATTGGTTGTTGCCGCTTTTGCTACCAATGCCCCGTTGTTCCTGACCGCATCCTTGTTCATTGGAATTGGATCTGTGGTAGCCCAAATACTGGTGCCGTACGCCACCTATTTAGCATCCGAAGAGCAACGCGGCCGCGTTGTTGGGAATGTCATGAGCGGACTCTTGCTAGGCATTATGTTCGCACGGCCAGTAGCAAGCTTTATCACCAGCATCTGGGGGTGGCAAGCCGTATTTATTTTGTCAGCCATTGTCTTGACGCTGTTGACGATTCTGCTCTCGCGAGCTCTTCCAGAACGCAAGCCTGTGCCTACGGTATCTTACAGTAAATTGATTTTCTCGTTAGGTACTCTTCTAAAACAAACGCCTGCATTGCGTCGCCGTGCCCTCTATCAAGCCTGCCTATTTGGTGCATTCAGCCTATTTTGGACTGTTGTTCCTCTACGTTTGGCGGATGATTTCGGAATGTCCCAACAAGGGATTGCATTGTTTGCTTTAGTAGGCGTAGGTGGTGCGGTAGCTGCTCCGATTGCCGGGAGATTGGCGGATAAAGGCTGGAGTAAAGTATTAACCGGGTTAGCTATGATCATTGCAGCCTTGTCTTTTTTACTCATCTATCTTTTTCAAAGTCATTCGACGGTTGCACTCGTACTTCTCTTTATTTCCGCGATTACACTGGATATGGCTGTATCGGGAAATCTTGTACTTGGACAGCGTGTGATTTACTCCTTGGGAAGTGAAGCGAGAGGGCGTTTGAATGGATTATTCATGTCTATTTTTTTCATAGGCGGAGCGATTGGATCATCATTAGGTGGTTGGTCGTATGCGTTAGGAGGTTGGAATTTCAGTGCTCTGATTGGAGTCGTCCTGCCTGTGCTGGCTTTGCTGTACTTTTTCACTGAGAAAGAAACGAGTGGAGATGTGCGAAAGAAACAAACCACCTGATAGAGGTCAGCTTTAAGTTATGCCGTACGCAAAAACATAATGATTAAAATGGCTGTTCCCAAGAGAAAGCAAAGGGGCGAATAGAGCACACTGTCCCATTTTGCAAAAACGGTTCCTTTCTTTCTCTTGCAGAACCCTACCCATTTGAAATCTCCTATAGAACGTAAAATAAATACGCACGACAACAAGCCTGCACCGTAGGAATGAAAGGACCTGAAAAACAGGAATTGTGTTACTCCACCTAGTTCTAGGACGAACCAAGCGGCTAAAGCTAGTAAGATGGCAACGGTCGATGTCCCTATTTTGGAGGGTTTAAAGAGTAAATCCGTTCCCGTGCTTGGGATCGCTGCCTTAGCGCCTTTTTGTCCGCCGAATACCCAATATAAATGCATGCCGCTCAGTACCCATAGAATTCCGCCAACTGCCCATGTAAGTAATTCCAACATCCCACATCCTCCTTAATTGGGTTCATTCGAAATCCACTCTGTCCAAATCATGTGAATATGCTGTTGAATGGCTTCGTTACTTAATGTCTCTTGCTTGTGACGCTCATACCAGCCTAAGTAGTAATGGTACAACATCCATGATCTCTGAAAGGCTTTCTCTGCCTGCATTCCCTTCTGTATTAAAAGCTCTTTCATAAACTCCATTCTCATCTGTTCAACTTCATCGAGCAAGGAACGGTAACTATCATCCTTCAATGACAGTTTTCGCAGATAAAACAGAAAATCTCCTCGTTTCGTCTTCCCGAACATCTGGGTTAACAACTCTTTGATCCGCTCATCTGCAGCAGCATGGATGATGGACGCTGCAATCACCTGTTGTGTCGTCTGTTCCTTCCATGTCTCCACAATCTGTCTAATGTAGCTGCTGCGATTGTTAAAATACCAATAAAAACTGCTCTTACTGCACCCCAAAGAAACGGCCATTTTTTCAACTACGAGTTGATCAATTCCACCCTGTTCAAAACGTTCGATTCCTTTCCGAATCCATTGTTCTTCTGTGACAATAATTCTAGGCATCTCTCCTTCTCCCTTTCTGTACGGTGTCGTCTAGATAAGTGTATATTATAGTGTTTTCAGAGCTGTGTAAATATGGATACATAAACGCCCACTTGAAATACCCGCGAATTTGCTCTATAATGCTGTAGCATATAGTGATATTCAAGGCATTGACCAAAGACATGATTTCCTTGAAGGGCCGTTCAGAGAGAAAAGACGAGGCTGAGAGCTTTTCCGGCAACCGCATGTGAAGTTACCCCTTTGTAGCCGTGACGTTGAACATGTAGCTGTGCAATCTGACAGTAACATCAGTAAGCGCCCACCGCTTTATCCCCGTTAACGGATACCAATGGAGGGTCACGTATGTCGTGTATAAGCATGTTCCGATGAACATAAATGTACGCATAGGAGCGGGCCGAACTAGGGTGGAACCACGAGCTGAACGCACTCGTCCCTTGAGGGAGAGAGGCGTTTTTTTGCGTTCAATTTTTGATATAGCACACAATTTGAATGGAGGCTTTAATCGTGAGTATTCAAGTGAAATTGCCGGATGGAGCCGTACGCGAGTACGAGCAGGGCGTAACGATCGCCGATGTGGCGGGTTCGATCAGCTCCGGGCTGAAAAAGAACGCCGTAGCAGGTAAAGTGAATGGGAAGGCTGTAGACCTGAACACCGTTTTGGACCAGAACGTTGACCTTGAAATCATTACGCTGGACGGTGCAGACGGTCTGGAAATTTATCGCCACAGTACAGCGCATTTGCTGGCACAGGCGCTCAAACGCATTTACGGTGAGAAAAATGTGAAGCTGGGTATCGGTCCGGTCATCGACAGCGGCTTCTACTATGACATTGATATCGAAAACCCCTTGTCCGTTGACGACTTGGCCAAGATTGAGAAGGAAATGACGAAGATCGCACAGGAAAATCTGCCGATTACACGTCGTGTGGTCAGCCGTGAGGAAGCCACTCGTATTTTTGGAGAGTTGGAAGACCCACTGAAGCTGGAACTGATTCGTGATTTGCCGGAAGAAGCGGAAATTACGATCTATGACCAAGGCGAATTTTTTGACCTGTGTCGTGGCCCGCATTTGCCATCTACTGGCCGCATCAAAGCTTTTAAACTGTTGAGTGTAGCGGGTGCATACTGGAGAGGCGATTCCAACAACAAGATGCTGCAACGTATCTACGGAACAGCATTCCCGAAAAAAGCACAACTGGATGAGCACCTGCATTTGCTGGAGGAAGCAAAAAAACGTGACCATCGCAAGTTGGGTAAAGAGTTGGAACTGTTCATGTTCTCCGAAGAAGCACCGGGTATGCCGTTCTACCTGCCTAAAGGTATGGTTGTCCGCACTGCATTGGAAGATTACTCCCGTGACATTCAACGTCTGCATGGCTATGAGGAAGTACGTACACCGCTGATGATGAACAACCGGCTGTGGGAACAATCGGGACACTATGAGCATTACAAGGAAAACATGTACTTCTCCGAAGTGGATGAAACTACATTTGCTCTGAAACCGATGAACTGCCCAGGGCATATGCTTGTGTTTAAAAATGAGCTTCATTCTTATCGCGATCTGCCAATTCGTATAGCCGAATTTGGACAAGTGCATCGCCATGAGCTGTCCGGTGCGTTGAACGGTATGATGCGTGTTCGTACATTCTGTCAGGATGATGCGCATATTTTTGTCACACCAGGTCAGATTGAACAAGAGATTTCAGACGTAATTAAGCTGATTAACGAAATGTATAGTGTGTTTGGCTTTGACTTCACAGTGGAATTGTCCACACGTCCAGATGACTTTATGGGCGAGCCAGCACTGTGGGATCAAGCGGAACAAGCTCTGCAAAACGTGCTGGATCACCTGGGCATAAACTACCGTATTAATGCGGGAGATGGAGCATTTTACGGTCCAAAAATTGACTTCCACATTCTCGATGCGCTCAAACGCAGCTGGCAGTGCGGAACGATCCAATTGGACTTCCAAATGCCTGAAAAATTCGACCTCACTTATGTGGGCGAGGACAACCAAAAGCACCGTCCAGTCGTTATTCACCGTGCCATCTACGGTTCAATTGACCGCTTCATGGGCATCCTGACTGAGCATTTTACAGGTGCATTCCCATTATGGTTGGCTCCTGTTCATGCGAAGCTGTTGCCAGTATCCGAGAACTATATCGAGACTGCTAATGAGATACAGGATGCGTTGCTGAAAGCGGGTCTGCGCGTCGAAGTGGATACTCGCAATGAGAAGCTTGGTTATAAAATCCGCGAGGCGCAACTAGAGAAGGTTCCATATATGTTCGTTATCGGGGAAAATGAAAAAACAACTGGTACTGTAGCGGTTCGTAAACGCGGCGAAGGCGATCTGGGATCACTCAGCATTGCGGACATCGTTGAGAAAATCAGCACAGAAATCCGTGAGAAACAGTAATATTTGGATCGAAAAAATGTGTAAAAGAGCCATCAAAACCATGATGAACGTGGTTTTGATGGCTCTTTTTTTGTACATTACAGAATTCAGCGTAAGACTGAACCAACGTTTTTGCAGCCTCGACGGAATTCTTAAGTTATCTTACACACAAAAACTTAGCAGGTTTGTGGCCGTGAAGTGGCGTGATCTGCGGGGAGGGAGAGTGTCTTCATGGACGACTCTTCGGATGGTTTCTCCGGGGTTTCTTCCGCATCCTGTTCCTCGCTAAGCGATAAAATTTCGCCGCGCAACTTCAGCATTTTCTGATCCAGCTCGTAGGTTGCACGTGCGGCTTCGGTCAATCCATTAACGACATGTTCAGGCACTTTCTTATCGAACTTATAATACAAAATATGCTCCATACTGGCCCAGAAATCCATAGCCAATGTACGCAATTGAATTTCAACCTTGATCCAACGTGTGCCCTCAAACAGGATCAGTGGAATTTCCACAATGACATGCAGGCTCTGATAGCCGTTGGGCTTAGGATGGGCTATATAGTCCTTGACCTCCAGAATACGAATGTCTTCCCGAGTGTGTAGATGATCCATCAGACGATAAATATCTTTCACAAAGGCGCATACCACACGCATCCCCGCGATATCATGAATTTCACGCAATATATTGTCCAAGGTCACTTCATGCCCTTTGCGCCGAACCTTTTCCACGATGCTGTGGGGCTCTTTGATTCGGGTTTTAATATGTTCAATCGGGCTAAAACCGTCTAACAGCTTCCATTCCGTCTGGATCAGCTTAATTTTATTCTTTAATTCTTCCAGAGCCAGCTGATAAAGGACGGGAATCTTTCTCCACTCCTCTAGTTGCTTGGCGTCAACACTGTTTTGATCCAGCTGTAGCTGAAATTCCTGCAAGGGTAATGGGACAGCATTCAGGTGCTTCCAATCCGGTTCATTCACAGAGCATTCTCCTAAATGAGGCTTATGATGTCCTCGATCTTTTTCGTAAAAATGCATTATCGTATACATTGTACACTATGTCAAAACCTACAGGCAAAGGAGAGACGGACAAAGAAAAAAAGAAATACGACAAGAATTATAGTGGTAAAACCGAGTAATCCGATGTATAATTACAAAAATGCTGATTTGGAGCATTTAATTCTTTGAAAAAAATCACAAATGTAGAGTATCCATCATTAGATTAAAAATATAAATTACAGAAAAGAGGAAAAGAAAAATGGCAAAAGTAGAAAGTTTTCAATTAGATCACACGATTGTAAAGGCTCCTTATGTAAGAGCAGCGGGAGTAGAGCATGACGAAAAAGGAAGCACAGTACAAAAGTATGACTTGAGATTTTTGCAACCCAATGAAGATGCACTTCCGACAGCAGCTGTACATACGCTGGAGCACTTATTAGCCACGTATCTGAGAGATGAAATCAAAGGAATTATTGATATCTCTCCTATGGGATGCAGAACGGGGTTCTACTTGATTTTATGGAATGAACATGAGCCTGAGGAAATTGCACTCGCTTTGGAAAAAACCTTGAAAAGAATTCTGGAAACGACAGAGGTCCCGGCTGTTACTGCTTTGGAATGTGGGAACTACAAGGACCACTCCCTTTTCTCTGCGCAGGAATATGTGAAAATTGTATTGGAAGCAGGCATTAGCCGCGATCCTTTCGAAAGAGTATTGTAAAATCTATGATTTCGATTGACCTATCTCATCAGACAGCGGTAGTGACAGGCGGTAAGTCAGGCATAGGCAAGGGAATTGTAGAGCTTTTCATTCAAAGCGGAGCTAAAGTGATTTCTGCTGATATCTCTTATGAAGAGCCGTATAGAGTGGTCAATCCACAGTTGGTTGAAACTCAATTGGACATATCCAAACCGGATGATATCGAAAGATGGTGCGATTTACTAATCAGCGAAGCGGGAGTTCCTGATATATTGGTGAACTGCGCGGGTACTTCTACGATGGATTATGTCATTGATAGTGAGTTGGCTGATTGGGAGAAAGTATTTTCGATCAATTCAACCGGATTATATGTAACGTCCAAACGTTTTGCCAAAGAAATGGTGGCTGCTCGTAAAGCAGGACGAATTATTCAAATGGCTTCGCAGGCTGGAAAAAATGGATATCGGGCGATGGGCGGATATTGTGCTTCCAAACATGCGGTTCTCGGCTTGACCAAGGTGATGGCCATTGAGCTTGCCCGGCAAAATATTTTGGTAAATGCGGTCTGCCCTGGCATTGTAGAAACGCCGATGAAGCATCGTGAACGGATTGAAGGAGGCGTCATTCGCGGAATGACCGCTCAAGAAATATACGAAGAAGATTGTTCACAGGTCCCTTTGGGGAGAACGGCCGAGGTGGAGGATGTTGCCAATGTAGTGCTGTTTCTGGCAAGTCCGCTCTCTGCATACATGACAGGACAAGCGATTAATGTTACAGGTGGAATGACGATGCACTAGCATACTAGCATGATCTGGGGGAAAACAACATGAGAAAATCGTTCGTTTTACTATTAGGGATTAGTTTATTATTAATTGCCGCAGGATGTGGTACTAAAAGTTCGGACAGCAATGGCTCCGGCGCCGCTTCCGGTTCGGAAACGCAAAAAGTAGTCATCGGATCCATGGGCTCTGACGCCCAGATATGGAAGCATATTGCCCAGTCCCAGGCCGCCAAGGATGCCAAGCTGGACATTGAAGTGAAAGAAATTAACGGTGGAATCGAAACGAACAATGCAACCAAAGAAGGCGAAGTAGACGTGAATGCATTCCAATCATGGGCGTACCTGGTTAGCTATAACAAAGAGAGCAAAGCCGATTTGAAGGCGATAGCCACAACCTATCTGGAGCCGATGGGGATTTATTCGCAAAAATTCAAAAGCATCGATGAAGTGACTGACGGGGCTCTGGTAGCTTTGGCAGATAACCCGGCCAATACGGCAAGAGGTTTGAAGTTATTGGAAGCCTCCGGTTTGATCAAGCTTAAGGCTGACTTTAATGATGCCTTGGGTACAGTCAATGATATTACTAGCAATCCTAAAAACCTGAAATTTGAACTCATTGATGACAAAACAGGCCCACGAGTGATTCAAGATGTAGGCTTGGTGCTGATTGGGAATACGATTGCTTTAGAAGGGGGCCTGAATGTACTGAAAGATTCCTTGTTCCATGAGGAAATCAGTCAGGCAACCAAAAATAATATTAACGTTCTGGTGACTTCATCTGATAAGGCAAATAACAAAGGGCTGCAAAAGTTAGCGGATCTCTATCATAACGAGGATACTCAAAAATTCATTAAAGATGAATTTGGCGGTACCAAAGTAGAAGTTAAAGAGCCGGTTTCTTATTTGGAAGGACAAACTACAACAAAATAAACTTATGAGGTCAGCCAGTTTTTCGGGTTGACCTCTTTTGTTAGTAGTCGGCTTGAGTTTGAGCATGGGTTTCGATTCGATAGTGTTTGGGGGAGAATCCCTTTATCTTTTTAAAAATTTTCGAGAAGAGTAAAGGATCGTTATAGCCGACTGAACGGGAAATATCACCGATCGAAAGTTCAGCGTTTCCCATCATTTCACATGCTTTGTTGATCCTATAGCGAACCAAATAATCCTGAATGCTTGTGTTCACTTGTTGTTTGAATAACGAACATAAATAGCTCCGATTGAGTCCGATAAAATTTGCAATGTGCTCAATGGTAATCTTCTGAGCATAATTCATTTCGATAAAATCCTTCACTTTTTCCACGTAAATTTCCGCCCGGCTTTCCTTTTGTTCAGGAGGTGTTACCGGACCGAACTCTATAAGCTCCGATAACATTAGGCATAGCAGACCGGTCAGTCTGGTTTCCCGAGCTTTATGGCATCCACTTGATTCGTTCATGAGCTGCAAATACTGATAAATCAAATGGTCTCCTTCAAAGTTGAGGATTGGACGCGTCATCGTTAGGCCTGCTTGCTTGAGGAGTGTTTCTGCCAGTACCCCGTTAAAACCAAACCAGCAATAAGACCAAGGATTCACCACATCGGCTTGATAATAAGTGATGACTTGGGGGCAGATTAGAAACCACTGTCCTTTCCGCAAGCGATAACTGAACCCGCCAACCTCGAAGGTACCCTCTCCGTCCAAAACATAATGGAGCAAATAGTGATCTCTTATCGCAGGTCCAAAAGAGTGACTGGGTATGCATTTCTCTATACCAAACTGAGTTAGATACAATTCAGAGTGCTGTTTACTACGTGGCAAATACTCTATCACGGTAAAATCTCCTTATGTAAATTATCAAGCATTATAACATAAATAGTGAGCACCATGCCATGTACTTCATATCTAAAATTAATATATGATTTCTGTAGAGCCTGCTGCTATATTGTTGGATCTTATCAAGCTTTACACCATATGAGCTTAGTTGATGCCTGCTACATAAAGATTCTTCTAAGTGCCTTTTTGGTGTGGATCTCCGATGATTATTATCTAAGAGAGGGGTTATTTTCCCAATGGGTATCATTGTTCAAGAGCAAACGGGGCTGTTTCATCTACAGTCGTCGGGCATGAGTTATATTATTCAGGTTGTGGATGGATTTCCTGTGCATGTATACTGGGGAGATAGGCTGAAGCATCGCGAATCAACTGCCGATCTATTGCCTCACACTTCTGCGACGGCTGGATTGGATCGGCTTCCGCAAGAGTATCCGCAGTATGGGAGTGGAGACTTCCGTACCCCGGCGTATCAAGTAGAACTTGAGGATGGAACTCGTATTACGGAGTTGAAGTACGATGGTTACCGTATCATGAAGGGAAAGCCATCATTAAGCGGGCTTCCGGCCGTATATACCGAGAATGAAGACGAAGCGGATACGCTGGAACTGGAATTAAAAGATGCCTTTTCAGGTCTTAAAGTGGTTCTTCTTTACACCGTTTTCGCGGATCGAAACGTAATCGCTCGTTCGGCTCGCTTGAGTAATGCGGGGGAAAAGAATCTTAGGCTCCTTCGTGCACTAAGTGCCAGTGTCGATGTTTCGGGTAAAAGCGATTTGGAATTCATGTATCTTTCGGGAGCATGGGCTCGGGAAGGGAATATTACCCGCAAACCAATTCTTCAAGGTGAAACCCGAATTGATAGTAAAAGGGGCATGAGCAGCCATCAACTCAACCCTTTTACTGCATTGGTCACTCGGGAGACAACGGAAAGCTATGGCGAGGCATTCGGCTTTAGCCTTGTGTATAGCGGGGGCTTTGAGGCGGGAGCAGAAATGGATTCATTTGGCTCCACACGGTTTAACATCGGCGTGAACTCCTTTGACTTTTCGTGGTTACTGAGCCCAGGGGGGAGTTTCCAAACGCCAGAAGCCGTTATGGTTTACTCCGGTCAAGGCCTGGGAGATATGTCGCGGACGTATCATCGCTTGTATCGGACTCGACTTTGCCGAGGGAAATATCGGGACGAAGAAAGACCTATTCTGGTCAACAACTGGGAAGCTACCTATTTTGACTTCAATGCAGATAAGTTGGTATCGATCGCGAAAGAGGGGGCTGAGCTAGGCATCGAACTATTTGTCTTAGATGACGGTTGGTTCGGAAAACGAGATTCCGACAATTCGTCTCTTGGCGATTGGTACGAGGATCGTCGGAAGCTGCCAGACGGACTTGCGGATGTCGCGAAACGTATCAATCAGCTGGGTCTTGAGTTCGGGCTCTGGTTTGAGCCAGAGATGATCTCTCCAGACAGTGAGTTGTACCGGGAGCATCCGGACTGGTGCCTTCACGTTCCGGGACGGAGGCGCAGCGAAGCCAGATGGCAACTAGTGCTGGACTATACTCGCAAGGAAGTGCGCGATTTCATCTACGATTCGCTGGCTGCCATTTTCTCCAGCGTGCCGGTTTCTTACGTGAAATGGGATATGAACCGCTGCCTGACGGAAATCGGTTCCGCTGCTCTGCCGCCGGAACGCCAATCCGAGACTGCCCATCGCTATGTTCTTGGATTGTATGAATTATTGGAGCGCGTCACCACTGAATTTCCGCATATTCTTTTCGAGAGCTGTTCAAGTGGCGGAGGACGCTTTGATCCAGGCATGCTTTACTACATGCCTCAAGTCTGGACTAGTGATAATACCGATGCGGTGGAACGCCTGAAGATTCAATATGGAACTAGCCTTGTCTATCCTGTAAGCGCAACCGGGGCGCATGTCTCGGCAGTTCCGAACCATCAAGTTGGACGCATAACGCCCCTTGATTTTCGAGGTGATGTAGCCATGTCCGGGAATTTTGGATATGAGCTTGATCTCACGAAATTCACCGATGAGGAAAAAGAGACGGTCAAACGCCAAATCGCAGTCTACAAGCAGATTCGTGGTTTAGTACAGAAGGGTGACTTGTATCGCCTAAAGAGTCCGTTTGAAAATAACGAGTCGGCTTGGATGTTTGTTTCTGAAGACCAAGAGGATGCCATCGTCTACTATTTCCAAGTGATGGCTGTCCCGAACGCGCCTTGGCGAGCCCTCCGCCTTGACGGACTTAATCCAGAACTCGAATATGAAGTTCAGTCAGGAAATAGCGGACAAAAGTCTATCCATGGGGGGGATAGGCTTAGGAAGTTGGGGCTTCCTCTTGTCTACAGACAGAAAGACTATGAAAGTGGATGGTTCAGGCTCCGGGCAATAAGGTCCAACAAGGCTTAAGGCTTAAAGGATCAGTACAACAGTACAATTGGCAAAAGATAAAAAACAATCGATTGAGTTATGCATGCCCCTTTTTGTATAAAAGGGGCATTTTGCGCGCAGCAGCCGTACTGATTGGGGAGGGCCAAGCCATGTTTTTTATACGAATGATGAATGACATGAAACTGAGAAAGAAGATGACGCTTACATTCATTTCGGTAGCTGTTCTTCCCTTGCTGTTATGTGGCCTGTTTCTGACGGGGAAGCTTCGAGAGGCCGTCATTAAAGACGCCTTTATGCAAGTGTCCAACAATGTCGAGCGGGTCCGAAATCGTACAGAAGAATTGATCAAAGTGCCGCTGGACATCTCGTACCGGCTGACCAATGACAATCGGATGAAAATGGTAGCCAGCCAGAAGTATGACAGCTACATCGAAGTCATTCAGGCATACCGGGAGTATACAGGTATCCGTGACTACCTCCAGTTATACAAAGAGATATCCGGCATCCGTGTCTATGTCTCTAATCCTGGAGCACTTAATAATTGGGAATTTATCCAACCGGATGATAGAATGACAACCGCAGATTGGTACAAGGAGGCCATAGAGCAGAAAGGATTGGCCGGCTGGAATTTAATCAAGGATGAGAGGGACGATGCCGATTATCTCAGCCTGATTCGATCATTCTCAGTGAATTCACCAGGACGAAAAGGGGTTCTGGTCATAAATGTTAACCAACGCCAATTAAACTCAATCCTGAATCAGGAATCGTTCCCTACCTTGATCGTGGATAACCGGAATCAGATTGTCGCGTCCAATGAAGCAGAGTTGTTCGGGAAGAATCTTTCTGAAATTCATGCCGACGAAAATATACTTTTCCATCAGGAAGGAAGTTATAACATGCTCATCGATGGAAAAGCGTCGAAGGTGGTTATCGCCAATCTAGCTCCACAGAATAGCTGGAATGGACTTCGCATTATTTCCATTTTTTCCGTTTCTGAGATTACCCGAGATGCTAATCAAGTGATATGGCTTGGCGGAATCGCGATCACAGCCAGCCTGATATTTGCAGCCTTGCTGATCTATGCTTCTGCTTCGCTATTATCCAGAAGGCTTCTTCGCTTGAGCAAGCATATGACCCAAGTAGGGACGGGCTCATGGGAAACCTATCTCCATATCGATGGGAAAGATGAAGTGGGTCTATTATCGAGGGAATTTAACGCGCTCGTCAGCAGCGTGAACGATTTGGTTCAGGAGGTTCAAGAGACGAATCGCCAGAAAAGTCTCGTGGAGCAAAGACAAAACGAGATCAAGTTCAAGATGCTGGCAAGCCAGATCAATCCGCATTTTCTCTTCAATTCTTTGGAGTCTATCAGAATGGAGGCCCACATTCGCCAACAGGACGATATCGCTAAAGCAGTCTGGCAGTTGAGCGCGTTGTTGCGCAGCAGTCTGGAGGCTGGTAACGACAAGATTCCACTGCGTAAAGAGCTTGAGCAAGTGTGCTGTTATCTCGATCTTCAAAAGTTTCGGTATGAAGACCGTTTGGAGTATCGCTTAACCGTTGATCCAAATTTGGAGGAAATGTTGGTTCCACCTCTGATTATCCAACCATTGGTGGAAAATTCTATTGTACATGGTCTGGATAATCAAGCAGAAGGAGCTGTCATTGAAGTGAAAGTTAAGGAAATCCCGGAGGGGGTTCGAGTTATGGTATGTGACAACGGCGCTGGTTTCACGGCCGATCGTCTCGCCCTAGTACAAGCAGAGCTTGCTGCATCCGTACATGAACAGGAGGTCCAGCGAATTGGACTACGAAACGTAAATGATCGTCTCGTCTTACTGTATGGGACCTCAAGTGCTTTACATATTGAGAGCGAGCCTGGGAAAGGCACTTGTATTCAGTTTTTCATACCTGGGGGTGAATCCAAATGATTAAGGTAGTCATCGTTGACGATGAGCCGAAGCTTCGCCAAGGGCTTCAAACGCTGATCCCATGGGAAAGCCTCGGATTTATCGTTACAGCTACGGCAGCCAATGGAAAAGAAGCACTGGAAGTCATCGAGGAAAAAGCCCCTGATGTCGTAATCGTCGATATCCGCATGCCGGTTATGGATGGCCTACAGTTGATTGAGCACTTGAGATCCAGCGGTCATCATTTGCACTTTATGATCCTCAGTGGATATGCCGACTTTGAGTATGCCAAACAAGCGATCAAATATGGGGTATTCGGCTATCTCGTTAAACCGGTCGACATTGATGAAATGTCGTCCAGTTTAAAACGGATACGCGAGCGGATCGAAGAGGAGCGTCTTCAAGGGGAGTGGCGTAAGAGAGAGGTTATAAATCGGGATTTATACCTGCATAGCCTGCTTGTCCCTCAAGAGAGAACTGAAGATCCGGCCAAGTTGAGAAGTAAGGCAATAGAAGCGGATTTGTTGTGGAGCAACTACGAAGTCGTGGTCGTCTACTCGCGTGTTTCTGAAGTGGACCGTTCTGATGTCGCATACCAGCTTTCGAATGGATTAAAGGCAAAGATCGAGGGGCAGATGATGGGGCTTGTCACAGTAATCCCGCCGTATACAGTCCTGTTGCTCAACGCGCCGCTGCGCGGAAGAGAACGGCGTGAAATTCTGCACAATGAGATTCGTAATGCTGCGGATAATGTTAGGTTCGTCGCTGCAACCGGAGGGGCAGTATCTGCTCCTGAAGATATTTGTAAATCTTTTTTAAAGGCCCAGGAAGCGGTAAAACAATCCTTTTTCAGTGAGAAGAACCGACTGCTAGGTCCGTATCCTTTCTTTTCTCCTGCGCTGGATTCCCCCCGATTATCTGCTGATAAAGCTGAGGAAACGATGGAGGAATTCATCTTCCGCCTGTATTACAGTCTGGAAGTAGGAAACCAAACCGCAATACTGCCATTATTGAACGAGGCGGCTGCATTTTTTCTCCAACAGGGGCAAGATGAGAAGTTGATCAAAGAGTCGTTCTTCTTTCTGTCCAATGCGGTCATTCACAAGCTGACCGCGGGTTTCTGTATCGAGTTGAAAGAGACGGAGGAAGTTTCCCGTTTTTTGAATGGGATATACCAGCATGATCATTTACATGATCTTTTGGAAGAGACCTACCGTTTCCTGCTAGCTTTGGCGAAAGACTCCGAACCTCGTGGAAAGGAGCAGGAATTCAAAAAAATGATCGACTTCATTCACAGTCATTATACAGACAACCTGAAGCTGGAAACGCTGGCTGGACTACTAAACTATAGTACTGCCTATTTGGGCCAGCTATTCAAGAACAAGACGGGGGAGTACTTTAACACTTATCTGGACCGAGTCCGCATCCAAAAGGCCAAGGAGCTGCTGGATCAGGGAATGAAAGTATACGAAGTCGCTGAAAGCGTGGGCTATACAAGCGTCAACTACTTTTACAGCAAATTCAAAAGGTACGAAGGCCGTTCACCGTCGGAATATAGAAATCCATAATTTGTGTATGATTTTTCCCGAAATCCGTTGTATGGGCCCGGACTCCTCTCTGTTTTATGATGGATTTTAAGAGAGGGGATGAAAAAAATGAAAGCGGTAACAGTGGTTTCGGAAAAGGCATACAAAAAGACGGAGAGGAATGCTTGGAAGGTATTTAAAAGCCAGAGGTATCTTTACTACATGTCCATTCCGTTTGTTATTTGGGTTTTTGTCTTCCAGTATTTGCCGCTATGGGGCTGGACAATGGCCTTTCAAAAATATAAACCCGGTTTGAGTTTTTTTGAGCAAAAGTGGGTGGGCTTGGAGCATTTTCGTACTTTGTTCCGAGATGATCATTTCTACCAAGTGCTGCGGAACACGCTGGCTATGAGTCTTATGGGACTGATCGCCGGTTTTATCGTGCCGGTTGTCTTTGCTTTACTGCTCAACGAGGTTCGTATCCAGGTTATAAAGCGATTTGTTCAGACGGTATCTTATCTGCCGCACTTTGTTTCATGGGTGGTTGCTGCAGGCATTGTCACCAAAATGCTTTCAGCGGATGGCGGTGTCGTGAATGATATGTTCATGGGTCTAGGCATCATCGAACAGCCGATCCAGTTTATGGCCCAAGGTAAATTATTTTGGTGGGTTGTAACCTTCGGAGACATCTGGAAGGAAACAGGTTGGAACGCCATTATTTATCTGGCTGCCATCGCCGGTATTGGTCCTGAATTATACGAGGCTGCGCGGGTCGACGGCGCTAGCCGATTCCGGCAAATGTGGCATATCACGCTGCCAGGGATCCGGCCGACCATTATCATCCTCCTGATTATGTCTATTGGTCATTTGCTCGGTACGGGATTCGAGAAACAATTTTTGCTGGGCAATCACCTGGTCATTGATTACTCTGAAGTACTTGATTTGTATGCGCTTAATTATGGTCTGGCGATGGGACGTTACTCTTTCGGAACGGCAATTAATATCTTTAATTCGGTGATAAGCCTGATCCTATTGTTTGCGGCTAACGGAATCTTTAAGCGCTATACCAACGAGAGTATTATGTAGGGAGGATAAAGGACATGGAGGCTGTCAAAAGCAGTACGCCAGTCGGCCGATTAAACAACTGGCTTAAGGCGAAATCACCACAAGATCGAATCTTAGAAGTCGTTGTTTATCTTTTCATGATTGTGGTAACCGTTCTAACAATCTATCCGTTCTTAAATGTACTGGCTATCTCTTTTAATGATTCGGTAGATACCATTAGAGGGGGAATCACCATCTGGCCAAGACAATTTACGTTGAAGAATTACGATTTGATTTTCACCTATGAGGGGTTAATCACTGGATTCAAGATATCCTTTCTGCGGACCGTCATTGGCACCGTAGCGGGCTTGGCCAGCGGTTCGATGCTTGCGTATACGCTTGCACGAAGTGACTTTCAAGCTCGAAGGTTCATCTCAATCTTTCTTGCCGTCACCATGTATGTTTCCGGGGGATTAATCCCAGGTTTTATCTTGATGAAGGAATTGCATTTGATTGATACATTTGCCGTCTATATTTTACCCGGCCTTGTAAGTGCGTTTAATGTCTTCATTATTCGTTCCTTCATTGATGGTCTGCCTTATGCGTTGCAAGAATCAGCTAAGCTAGATGGTGCCAACGATTTCACGATATATTGGCGCGTTATTCTTCCTCTTTGCAAACCAGCATTAGCGACCGTAGCGCTCTTCTTGGCAGTAGGGCAATGGAACTCTTGGTTCGATACTTATCTGTTTAATGGGTCTAACGAATCGTTGACGACCCTTCAATATGAATTGATGAAAATTTTGCAGAGTACTACAACGAGCGCAACCAATTCTCAGGATGCTGCCAATATGGCTGAGCGTATGGCACAAGTGTCTCCGGAATCGGTCAAAATGGCAATCACCATCATTGTTACAGTCCCGATTCTTATCGTCTATCCTTTTCTACAAAAGTATTTTGTTAAAGGTATGACGCTTGGAGCGGTAAAAAGCTAAAACGAAGCAGCAAACATTCATTATACAGGGAGGTTTCGCTCCATGAAGTCAAGAAAAAACAGAATGATCGTATCTTTCGTAATGTCACTGACTTTAGTGGCGACCCTTGCAGGGTGCAGCGGTAATAATCCGTCCGAGGCTACCAAGGCCGTAACAACGGGTGACATCACGCTTACTTATTTTTCGGAAGACTCCAGCACAAATTGGAATGGCATGAAGGATGAAGTCGGTAAGGTCATCGCTGAAAAAACGGGAGTAACCCTTGATGCTGAATTCGCTGTCGGTGACCCGGTCCAAAAGATTTCATTGATTGCTGCCACAGGAAACTATCCTGATTTAATCGCTGCTAAGGCGGATGTTGGCAAACTTGTCGATGCTGGCGCAATCATTGATCTGACGGATTTGATCGACAAGCATGCACCAAACATCAAAAAAATGCTGGGTGACAAGCTTGTTCGAACAAAGTACAGTTTGGACGACCCATCAATCTATGTGATTCCAACTTGGTCTGCTGTCGAAGAGAAAAAAATCAAACCCGACGTAGGATTTAAACTCCAACACCGTGTCGTCAAGGAAGCGGGATACCCAGACATTCGTACGGTACAGGATTTTGAAAAAGTCATTAAGGACTATCTAACCAAGCATCCGACGGATGAAAATGGCAACAAAAATATCGGACTGTCCCTAAATGCGGACGATTGGCATATGTACCAGGTAACGAACTCAGGATTCCAAACAACTGGGGGACCAGACGATGGTGAATACTACATCGATCAAAAAACACACCAAGCGACTTATCATTTCCGTCGACCGGAAGAAAAAGAATATTTTCGCTGGTTGAATCACATGAATGCCATTGGATTACTTGATCCGGAAAGCTTTGTGCAAAAGACTGACCAGTTTAAAGCGAAAGTGGCTTCAGGTCGCGTACTGGGCCTGGCCGATCCGGAATGGGACTATGGCGACGGACAAAATGCGCTGAAGGCGGAGGGCAAATTCGATCAGACTTACGGTCATTATCCAGTTACCATGAGCAAGGAGTACAAGGATACCAACTTCTGGCTGCCTGGTTTTGATGGGGGGTACGGAATCTCAATCTCTAGCAAATGCAAGGATCCGGTACGCGCTATCCAGTTTCTCGACTTTCTAGCATCGGAAGAGGGGCAAGTCCTGAATAACTGGGGAATTGAAGGAAAGCATTACACGATGAAAGACGGCAAACGGACGATTACTCCGGCTGTACTTGAACGGATAAACAATGACAATGCGGCTTTCCAAAAAGAGTCTGGAATCGGCCTATATTGGAACTTGTCGGTCCATTATGGTGATGGCATCGAGGACTCAACCGGCAACTATTTCACTCGTAGTTATCCAGAACTGCTGACAGCGACTTACAATAAGTCGGAGAAGGAAGTTCTTAAGGCTTATAAGATCGAGCACTGGAAAGATCTATTCCCGAAGGAAGAGGAATTTCCGCCTAGAGCATACGGAGCAGCATATACAATGTCTCTTCCCAATGACGATCCGGCTGTTATTCTTGGAGCCAAGATGAAGGATATTACATGGAAACGAATTCCGGAAGCTGTCATGACTAAACCGGAAAACTTCGACAAGGTTTGGGATGCCTATATGGCAGAACTAGAGAAAGCTGGAGTGCAAGAAATGGAACAATCCTTTACCAAGCATATCCAAGACCGAATTAAGCTGTGGTCCACGAACTAACTCGTTTCGCATAAAAGAACGGGGCCGTTTCCACTTTCCTGCCGGAGAGGAGACGGTCCTTTTTCATAATGGTCTCTTGGTTAGAAAAGTAGCTACATTAACGAAACGGGAGAATAGAAATATGGAGCATTTGAGGTACAAATAAACAGCGGCTACCCTGGTTATTTTCAGAGGCGGCCGCTGTTTGTTAGAGGAAGACTACTTCGTTACTTTACGACGCTGGATGGGACGGTATAGTTACGGATACGTTTAAAGTAATTTACTCCGCTTCATTCTTGGACGAAGTAAATAGGTCTTGGGGAAGCTCATCCCTCGTGATCACGTAATCGCTGTTGAACACTTTTATGAGATGATCCAGGGAGTTATATTGTCCGTTGCGGATGAAGTCGCCTGTCCATGTGGTGAAAAAGAGCCAATGCGCTGAATATGTTTGAAATAATTCAGGATCGCCAATCGGACCGTTTTCGGACAGACCAACCAGCTTCTTGCCTTGCACGAGATTCACCAAGCTGTCATACTTGCCGATACTTGGGCTATAATTAGCCGCCTGGTTGTAGATATCCACACTTACAATATCGACGACATCGTCTCCCGGATACCACTCGGGGCTCTCAGAGTTCCATACCCAGATCAGGTTGTTCAGGTGATGGTAGTTTGTTAGGCGGTCGTACATGATATGGTACAGTTGCTTGGCGGAGTCTGGCCCTTGGGCGCCCCACCAAAACCATTTGCCCTCCGCCTCGTGCAGCGGTCTCCACAGCACCGGAACGTGAGCGTCTTGGAGACGTTTCAACTGAGCAGCAATAGCATCGATATCCCTTAGGATAAGCTGATACTCTTCCGACTCGGGATGAGTGAGCGCATATTGAACGTCGAATGTAGTAGCGTCCTTGTAAAACCCGCGCCACCATTCTTTGCCGGGAATATCATGCAGTCCCTTAGGAGCATTCCAGTGCCATGCGAATGTGACAATTCCACCTTCTTTGGCCCATTGAATCGCCTTTTCCACTTCAGTTGAGGTGGCGCCATGTTCGATGCGAGAGGGGGAATAATCCATCATGTCCGTTGATAACATCGCAGGATACTTTCCAGTTTGGTCTTTAATCCACTGGGCATCCTCAAGAGTGTGCTGACCGGAAAGAATATTGCTGCCGTAACTATCGACGAGATAACCCATAAGTGCCTTGGTTTCCGCAGTCGCATTCGGGTTTACTGGCTTTTTCTCAATCTGATGCAATTTCGGGGGGGACACTGCTGACAGCTTGACGTAGTCGATATGATATTGGTCCGAATCGACATTGAACTGTATGGTATTGTTTCCCGCACTCAGCATCAGTTTACCGCCAGATACCTCTGTGTAGCTTACTGTTGTCGGGAGTGATGTTTCGCTGGTCTGGCCATTGACCACCAATTGAGTCTTTTTGTCTCCATTGGGGTTACTGTAACCGATTGCAAGATTGTAAAGCCCGCTTGAGGCTGCGTTATAGGCAAAGGTTAACGACCCTGTGCCTTTAAAGGCTGCGTAACCGGTACCGGAATAACCCGTATCAGCAGCTTCGATGCTGACCTCACCAGTAATGGCTCCTTCTTCGGCTTCCATTTTGCTTATGGCAGCAGGCAGATTGGCGAATTCAACCTTCACATACTCGATCCCGTAATATCCCCAGCCTCTTGAAAAAGTCAGCTCGTTTGTGCCAGCATTCAGCATGATCTTAGTTACCATTTTCTCGTTCACCGCCGCACCTTTCGGAGGAGCAGCCAGCGTTACGTTTTCAGCCATTGTGCCATTGACCTTGATGCTGGTATCCTTGGAGCCGGTGTCCGCCGGAATGTAGTAGCCGAGGCTCAGCCTATAAAGACCTGCTGTAGGCACGTTCACTTTAAACGTAGCCGTCCCGTCAGACTTTCCTGAGTTTGGGTCATAGTCATAAAAGAAGGATACATAGCCATCGCCTTTATAAAGCGTATCGCCGGTATAGGGTATATCCCGTTTTTCTACCCCGTAACCTTGAAGAATTGCATTTTTGGAGCTGACGACTATAGGAGAGGGGCTACCGTCAGTGACCAAGTGAGCTGATTCTGCTTTTGCTAGGCTTGGAATTAAACTGAGAGATACCAACAAAAAGGATAAGAGAACAAAACTGAGAATACTGAGAAACCTTTTTTTCCATGGGTCTGGCATATGACTCACTCCTTGAATTAGATGTTAACGCCTTAGTTAATCTGCAACGCATCGTACAGAAAACGCTTTCATAAGTGTATACATATTAAGTACACTTTGAAGTAATCGATGACAGGTGATTAAGGACCAGCTTGCACTTTTAAACATTCCCTCTTCATTTGTATGCGTTTTCAATATTTGTCATTAATTTTTTCAGTGCCTCACCTCTCTTTTATTTCATCATAAATTAGACGCGAGGCAGGAACCATACAATGAATTTCGGGAAAAATCATCCTTAAATTATGGATTTTTATACTCCGGCGGCAAACAATTTATCTTTATAGAAATGTATAACCCAATATTTTTTAAGGCTATATGGAATAAGCGGGAAGAATAGTTTCAATTTGTGGTATCATGCCAGTAGGTATTCCACGCATAGGAAAAGTATGACTAATGAAAGGGACTAATAAATGATTTCTCATCGATTGCTTACCTACGAAACAATTAGTCAATTAACTGACCAGATTAATAGAGACCAACACTTGTTATTCTATAGCTATTTAAGTCAACGTAAGGAGCAGGCTAAATTTGTTGGTCAATATATAGACGACAAGCTGACGGCGGTCTTAGCATACTTTTGGGGGCTATCCTTCCCTGCTTTTTCTTTCCATTGCATAAATCGCGAGAAACTTAACTTTCCAGCTCTTATTACTTTTACTGAGGAAATCATTCAACTTAAGAAAAATACTGTTTGTGGTACAATCCTCTGTAATCGTGACCTTCAACTTTTTCGATCTCATGGTCTTATAATGGGTAACCCACAACGTTTTTTAACAATGAAGCATATGGATCAATCGAAACTGCTCGATTCAAACTGGACTGAGCTAGTTAAGGAAAATGACCTTTCAGATATAGTGGATTTATTACGAAATGGCGGCATGAAATTTTTTACGAGGAGCGAACTCGAACAATATCCTTTCCTTGGGATAAAGGAATGTGGTCATTTTATTGCCGTGGGCGGCTTCCACTTTTATGATTCTAAACTCGTTGAGCTCGGAAACATATACACAAGCCCTACCCACAGAGGGAAAGGCCTAGCAAAGCACTTGACGAGCCAACTTACAAAACTGGGCAGATCACTTTCATCAGATATCTACCTGGGAGTACTGAAGGAGAACCAAGCCGCTGTATATCTTTACGAGGGCTTAGGCTATGAGATCACGGCTGAGCAAACTATTGTTGATTTTAAGCTATCTATTGATTGACGAATTAGGCCGCTGTCGCGCGCCGATTGAGAAGTACAACGGAATATAGGTGACTGTTGGTATTAGAGCGGTATCACGCAACCAGAAAAGAAATAGCCCTTAATCCTTGATTTCATTTCTAAATTTCCGGAAATTTTTAGGTGTTCTTTCATGATGTTTTTTAAAAGATTGAATGAAGTGATTTACATGATTGAACCCCACTCTGTGGGCTATTTCAGTTATTGTAGAATCTGTTGAAATTAATAACTCGCTGCTTTTCTTGATACGGTACTTAATTAAATAGTCGTAAGGTGTCATATGAATGGTTCTCTTAAAACTACGAGTGCATTCCGAAATACTTAAATGTGCTACTTCAGCAATTTCTTGAAGTGTTATATTGTCTGAATAGTTTTGATGGATAAAGCTGAGCATCAATTGAAGTCTTTCCTGTTGCAGTTTCATGTGTTTAGGTGCTTCCTCCGAAGAAAGCGAAATGTTAGAAATTATGATGAACCATAATTGTACTGTTTTAATAGAAACCTCATATTCCCATCCCCAGTTTTTTTTCATATCAAATTTCTCTTTCATATCCCAAAGCATTTGCAGTATTTGAATTTGCCATTCAACATCTCCTTTGATTACTAATGACAATAAGAGAGAGTTTGTATAAGGCAGTACATAGTTTTTTTCCATCGCACTATCTGCATAAAAGGCCAGCAGCTTCTCCGGAAAATTAAAACTGACATATTGGCCGTTATGTGTAAGGTGTGTAGTAACGTGAAGAACACCTTTATTAATTAAAATGGCCTGACCTGTTTCTAATTCATGATCAATCCCGTTAACTTGGATTACTAGCTTCCCTTTGGTAACCAAAGTGATTTGTAGTTCCTCATGCCAATGTAGATCGTTGAATCCTCTACCTTCAGGACTACTTGCATGAATAGTATGGGTGTACATGATGTATGGAAATGAAACATCGGGATATAGAATGGTCTCATGCAATTGTTTTTCCATTTTAGCGAGGTCCTTTCTGATGACGATATTTCTATATAAATTAAAGATATAGTTACACAAAATAAATAAAAGTGGTGATATTATTATACCAGATCTTCGGCTTATCATTACAATCCTGTGCACAGGCGATTGGATAAGACCTCTTGGAGGCGTACATGTGAAAATAAATCAATCGTCGTTACCGTTTCATCCGTATATTTTGCTTTTAATCAGCATACTGTCTGTCTCTATCTCATCCATCATGATCAAATCCTCAGATACTCCAACCTCTGTGGCTGGGATGTACAGATTGTATATGTCAGTACTCATAATGCTTCCTTTTGTACCTTGGAAAATGTTCCGTACCTTAGCAATGAACAAAAAAGATTGGATTACCGTTTTCATAGCTGGTCTTTTTCTCGGGTTGCATTTCTTATTCTGGATGGAATCTTTAGTATATACCTCAGTTGCGAGCTCCATAGTCATCTTATCCTTACAGCCTTTATTTGTAATGATGGGTTCATACTTTATGTTCAGAGACCGAACCAACATATTAACCATACTTTGTTTGATCGCCGCTCTTGTCGGTTCAATCATTATTGCTTGGGGAGACATAGGGATTTCGAGAGAGGCATTGATCGGAGATGGATTATCTTTATTGGGAACAATTTTGGTTTCAGCATATATGTTGGCAGGACAGAAAGTAAGTCACAAAATAAATGCAAATTTATATAGTGTTATTGTTTTTTTTATTGGTGGCAGCGTCTTGCTGGTCTACAATTTGTTGAATCATTATTCCTTGATTGAATATGACTCGTCGGAATGGATGTATTTCTTGTTACTTGCAGTAATCCCAACTATTTTTGGACAATATATTTTTAATCTGTTGTTGAAATCAATGGGTGCAACTACGGTCTCAGTTGGTATTATTGGAGAGCCTGTTCTTGCCATAATTCTCGCCTACTTATTCTTGGGAGAAATCATTTCTGCATTTCAATTCATAGGTGGAATCATGACTTTATTCGGTATGGGAATGTATTTTTGGGCAAAATCTTTAAAGTATACTACAGTTGCAAAATATTAAATTTGAAATTGATTTTGGCAAGATATCGGTGTAAAAACTTCGAGTGCGCAAATTACAGAAAGATATGTGGCTGAAGATATTATAGGGGAACAAATTATAGGGGAACAAATTATAGGTGTAGTCAACTTTCCACCTCGACGGATAGCAGGCTTTAACTCAGAGGTATTGGTTCTTGGAGGAATACCCGAAAAGGGGGATGTGATTCTATTGAAACCAGATATCAAACTACCTGATGGAACACCTATTGGGTGATAGAACGCTTGGATAATCTAACGGGACATGATCGTTCAATAGCAAGTTAAAACAGATAGTGGCAGGCTAGGGCTTTATTTTTAAGTCCTAGTCTGCCACTTTTTTATTTGGTCTGTCCAAATTTTATTTGATTTATTATTGGTCTGCACAATTCTCCATACCAGCTATACGCCGTATCCCTATCTGGCTGGGATGCTGCGTGTCCCCTCTGTCATCGGGGAGGCGCAGAGCGGGCACACTGGCGGCGTGCTTGTGCTAGCCGCGCTTGTACGGCGTCCGCTTGTTGTGTCGCGACGCATCCACGCTTTGCAAGCGCCGTCGGTACATTTCCACACGGGCACGCTGATGCGTGGCTCCGCCGGAGACCCTGCCACCGACGAGGTTGTCCGTGCCGTAGCGCTGCCTGGTCCCGGCCTGCTGCTCACGCGGGTCGCTGTGCCAGACGCTGGCGATCCAGCGCCAGCACGGCTGCCATACCCGGAAGCACCCTTCGCTTGGCCAAAGCTACTGCGGCGTGTTTCTGGCTTGGAAGCCTCAGGGGTGACCCCATAGGCTTCCAGCAGGAAGCGTGACACGGCGGCAGGCTTGCCATGATTAGAGGCGGGGGAGGTGATGTATAGCAACTCCTTCGCCCGGGTGACGGCCACGTAAGCGAGGCGGCGCTCTTCTTCAAGCGCTGCATCGTTATCCACAGCTGTAGTTGGGGCGGCGCCTGCCCGCCGATCCTCCGGCAGCTCGCTGTGCAGCGCCGAGCTGTGCGGCAGAATGCCTTCGCTGGCTCCGATCCAATATACGCAAGGGAATTCCAATCCCTTGGCGCGGTGGATCGTCATGAGCCGAACAGCATCGCTGTCTTCCTCTCTGCGCAGCGATTCCATTTGGCGGTGACGCTCGGAAAGCTCGTCCGCAAAGCTGACGAACGCCTCCACAGTGTCAAACCGCTTGGCTGCCGTTTCGAGCTCCTCCAGACTTTCTTGCATCGTTTCCTTATAATGAGTCCACGCGCCCGTATCTCCACTTTCCAAATATTTGTCATAAAAGACGCGCCGCATTTCTTGAATGGCATAGGCAGGTTTCATGGTAGTGAGACTGCGAATCAGACGAATACGCTCTTTCACTTGTTCACGCTGAAAATCACGTAGTCGATCCCAGCGGCTGAGATGAATCAGCGGGTATTTTTTAGCCTGCTGTTTCTCCTCGCGCATAATCCATTCCATACCCGCCTCACGGGAGACGTACAGCGGCCCAAGGGTGCTCGGAATGGATTCCATACGTCGGGGATTTAGCGACAAGCGCAGGTGATCCATTAAGGGACGAATCAGAGACTGATCGTAAAATACGGCTCCTGCTCCATACTGAATAAATGGGACATCCCGCATAATTAATTGCTCAAAAATAGATCGGCTTCCGCTGGCTGTCCGATGTAAAATAACGATATCCCGGTAGCGAAGACGACCTTCTTCTACCTGCCCGAGCAGATGAGTAACAATATGTCCCGCCTCTTCCTCAGGCCCAGATGGGGTGGCAAACTGTGGCGGCAAGCCCTCACGCCCGGCAGCCGCAAGACGTTTGGAGCGTCGATGAACATTTTTGGCGACGATGTTGGAGCCCAGCCCCAAAATGCGTGCATCACTTCGATAATTAATATCCAGAGTAATGACCTTTGCATCCTTATAGACCTTGTCAAACTCCAGAATGGATTCCTGGCGTGCCCCATTAAAGGTATAGATCGTCTGGTCATCATCCCCCACAACCATCAGATTGCGATGTCGGGCAGCCAACCGCTGCACCATCTCATATTGGAGGGCATTCGTATCCTGAAATTCATCGACCATGATATGTGAAAAACGTCGCTGAAGCGGCTGAAGTACATCCGGGTCACGCAGTAGTGCGGAGGCACGCAGCAGAATATCGTCAAAATCCATTTTATTGCGCTCCTGTTTCCACGCTTCATAAGCGAGCATGGCACGCTTGGCATCCGATTCCTCGCGCACGGTTTCCGGCAGCTCGTTCGCGCTGCGGCCTTCCGCTTTCCAGGCGGAGAGGGCAGACAGCAGGCTTTCCGGCTGGAAAGCCTCGCTGAGCCCAAGCTGCCGCAGCATCATTTTCATGACGGTATGCTGGGCCTGCGTTTCACCGAACACTTCATCTTGCACGCCGCGATGACGCAGCATCGCCAAAGCGAATGAGTGAAACGTGCGTGCCTGAACTGCACGTGCAGCGGCAGGGCGCACACCGGGTAATCCCGCGATGCGCAGTTTCATCTCGGCAGCTGCCTTGCTGGTGAAGGTCACCAGCAGAATGGACGATGCAGGAACATCCCGCATCGCCATCAGGTAGCCTGCGCGGGCAGCCAGCACTGTGGTTTTGCCGCAGCCAGCCCCTGCAAGGGTCAGTAGGGGACCTTTGCCGTGGCGGACGGCCTGAATCTGCGGGCGGTTCAGGTGAATGCCGGCGTTCTCTAAAGCACGAAAATAGGCCGAGTCTTGGTCGGTATCGGGTACCAGCGTCATACTGGTATCCATGGAAGCACGACGTGCCTGAGGGCTCGACGTTGAATAAGGAACCCCGATGGGTCGAGGGTAAAAAGAAGGATTTGGGTCCATAATCCTGAAACCCCTTTCGTTCTTAAAATCTTCCATTTTCACAAATGGGGGTAGTTTTTGGTATGATAGAGTTCTAGTCAGCTTTAGCTGACGATAAGAACAAGGCGATGGACTAAAATAATGCTGAAATTCATGCGGATCTTGCCGAAGCGTCAGAACGTCAATACGTTGACGCCAATGCCTATAGCCTTCAAACAGGCGATATGACCGCATTCCATTATACAGGAGTTCGAGGTTTGCCAACAGAAAAAAACTTTGGGATATACGGACGGTACAGTGAAATCCGGCTGGATATGGGGAGGAAATAACGATGAAGCTGATTCAACGTATAAAGGAAGGCGCTAATCGCGCAACAGAAAAGGCGCAGCATGCTGTCGAGATTAGTAAGATCAATTCACAAATTACAACGATCCAGCAGGAAATGGATGTTCATTTCTTGCGAATGGGTCAAATCTTTTACGAAGGTTATCGCGCATCCGACATGTCGGTGGCAGAAACCGAGATGACACAGCTATCCACTGCTTGTGATGAGCTTCAGGATGAAATTGACGAGCTGCGCAGTAGAATTGCAGAATTGAAGAACGCTCATTTATGCACCTGTGGAGCGGTTGTGCCTCTGGATGCGAACTTTTGCCCTAAATGCGGACGCAAGCTCAATGAAGGACAGGCTGCTTCCAAACAAGTAGCTGCTGTGCGTGAAGAGGTGCCAACGGACGTCTATTCTTTTGATCTGCGCAAGCCAGAGGTAGCGAAGGATGCTGCGCCTGCTTACACGGAGTATGCAGAACATGAAGTAGTCGATCGACATGAACAGGAACAGGATGAGCGGTATGAAACACACGAACCAGCGGGACTAGACCGCGATTATACAGTGTCTGATTTTACACCGGAGGAAAAAGCGGCATTCGACGCTGAGTGGGAGCGCCGTCGTCAGGAAGATCTGGAAAAAGAACACCGTCGTCTTGAAGAATTGGCACGTGAGCGTGAGCGTCAGGAGGAGCTGGACGAGCGGATTCGATATTGGAAGGCCAACAACTCCGGGGCTGAGAAACCGGCAACGCCGTCTGCACAAGTACGTGAAAATGTAAAATGCCAAATCTGCACCGCAGAACTACCCAAAGGGTCCAAGTGGTGCCCGCGTTGCGGAGCTGAACAGATTTAACGCAGCCGAACAGGCTGCTGCAGGACACAGACATAACGCCGGGCAGCATAGGGGGAACAGAATATATGGAGCGTTTGCTGCATCATCTGCGGAATCTGGGTTTTACGGAAATGGAAGCCAAGGTTATGGTCGAGCTTTCGAGGCAAAATGCGGCTTCCGGCTATGAAGTGGCTAAGCGTCTGGGTGCATCACGCTCCAACGTGTACGCGGCTTTACAGCGTTTGGCCGGGCAGGGATACCTCAGAACCAGTGCGGGAGAGCCTGTACGTTACAGCATGCTGCCACCGGCTGAATTAACCCGGATGATCGAAGGACAAATGCAGGAGTCTCTACGTGCAGTGGAGAAAGAAATGCCACGAACAGAACCAACCAAGCCGACCTTTTATAATGCGGAAGGCGATCGGAAGGTACTGGAAAGTCTGACCCGTGAGTTGGAACGGGCAGAGCATGAGATTGTGTTGGACTTGTGGCGCGAGGAAGCCGAACTGCTGCGGACAGAGTTGGAGAAAGCCGAGAGTCGAGGTGTGCGTCTGCTCTGGTCCTGCGATAACGGAGAAAGCATGATGGGACCGTGGTTACCGCTTAGGTCTGGTACAGACGGACAGGAACCAGCAGGGCGTAAGTTTTCTTTTGTTATTGATCGGCGTTGGTGCATGCTGGGGATGCGGGGAGAGAATTGCCCGACACAGGCGCTTATTACCGAGCATCCGGTAATGACAGGCCTGCTGCTTAATCATTTTGCTCAGGATCTTATTCTGTATGAGCTGGAGCATGATATGGGCAGAGAGCTGTCGACCCGGTATGGCTGGCGGTATGAAGGCATTATCGGCAAATATATGTCAGCTGGGGAATAGCTAAAGATTACCGGGTAGGAAGTTCCATCAGTGCCCGGCATATAGATGTAATATAGCCCGCCTTATGAGGCACGAATTGATCCGATGTGATCAGGCGGCGAGTTTTTTCTGGGTTCGGCCCTGACGTAATGCCTTGGGCTTCGATAAAGGGAATATAGCCTTCAAAAAGGGCCAGTGCTTGGTCAAGATCCGCTTCGTACAGTCCGGCTACTTCTTCTTGCTGGAGATGATAAGCTTCCAATGGCTGGTTCGATAGCAGTCCAAACACCGAGCTAACCTCCCGATCCCAAAAAGAGGTGCCCTGGGCGGTACCTTTGCTTTCATACCGAACGGTCATCAGCGGTGTTAATGAGGTAAAGGGAACATGAATGCCCAGTTCTTCCTCCAGCTCGCGAGCCGCCTGAGACATATCTTCGCCTGCCGTCAAATGACCGGCTGCTGTAATATCGTAGCATCCGGGGAAGGTATCCTTCGTATCCTGACGCTGTTGGAATAGCAAGCGACGGCCTGTAGAAGTGTCTCGTGCTAGCCAGCAGTGAAAGGTATGGTGCCAGTATCCCTTGGCATGTGCGTCTCGTCGGGAGGCTGTGCCAAGGGGGTTGTCTTCATCGTCGTAGATATCCAGAAGCTCGCTATTCATCGTGGTTCCTCCTATAGTAAGCAGAAATCAAAGGTCTACTTTACAGTATAACGTGTTTTCTGTCCTAACGATATGAAGGCGGGTGTGGAATGTGGAGTGGCATTTGGGGTATGCTGGGAACATAAGGATTTGAAACATCACATAGATTTATGATTGAAAGGAGCGATTTTACATGGAATGTATAGTACATTTTCGAGTCATGCATCCGGAGGAACCCAAGGAACTTCGCGGGTTGATTATGCTGGAAAGCGGGGGCAAGCCGGGGATTGATCAAATCACGGATATGTTCAAAAATATGGGCTATGATGTCCGCCCAGACAATCCGGAGGAATTGATTTTTAAACCAGTCGATGTCAGAGCCAATTATACATATATCCGGGTTATTGAGCTGGATACGGGTGAGGAAGTCTACCAGGAAGATAGGGATTTGCGCGCGATTTTGGAAACTTTGCTGAATAAACGTTAAACGTTAAAGACCAGGAGAACTAATCGATGAAATGAGATAAAGCGATCCTGTCGCCATTCATAGGAACGGAGAACAATGATGAGATTGTATATTATCCGACACGCAGACCCCGATTACCCCAACAACACCATAACGCCGGAGGGGCATTTGGAAGCCCAGGCACTAGCCAAGCGGCTTTCCAGTCACGGACTGGATCGAATTTATGCCTCTCCTTTGGGGAGGGCTTTGGATACGATGCGCTACACCGCCGACTCTCTGGGTATGACTCATGAAGTAGAACACTGGACGCAGGAGCTGGCTCTAAAGCTGGAGGAAACCCCATACGGCCGTCTTTCCCATTGGGATTTGCCTGGTGAAGTGATCCGTTCCGAGTTGCCCCTGCCGACTCATGACTCTTGGCAGGAGATTTCCTATTATCAGGGAACGCAAAGCCCTGAAACCTTCGAGCGGCTGAAGCTTCATTCCGATGAGTTCCTGAAACGGCAAGGCTTTGAGCGGGTGGAGGGCAGGTACCGGATTCTGAAGCACACTGAAGATCAGGTGGCGGTATTTTGTCATGGCGGCTTCGGGCTGACCTGGCTTGCTCATCTGTTGGAGTTGCCATTGGCCTTGGTCTGGTCCGGTTTTTGGATGCCGCCTAGCTCCGTAACCACGATCTTGTTTGATGAGCGCTCCCAAGAATGGGCAGTTCCCCGTTGCATCGGCTTCGGTGATGTTTCCCATCTGTACGCTGAGGGCTTGCCCGTTAGACCCCGTGGCATTATCACCAATTTCAACTAATTGAATTTTCCATACATGCCAAAACGGCTTAAGACGATAGAGCGTCTTAAGCCGTTTATTGTAGTCATATAAGTGGGTTGAGTCAGCGTGCTTCCACGTACCCTTCCAGCTTGGAAGTGCAATGTGCGCAACGGGTAGCGGCTACAGGAATTTCGGATAGGCAATGTGGACATTCCTTGATCGTTTTTTCCTGAGGAGGTTTTTCTTCCTCTTTGCGTTTCAGCATGTTAATCCCTTTGACCAGCATGAACACACAGAAGGCCACGATCAGAAAGTCCAGCAGGACGTTAATGAACTGACCATAGGCGAGGACCGCGATCCCTGCTTCTTTGGCCTGTGCCAAAGTCTTGCGTGTACCGTCACCATTTAAAGGATCAGCAGCTTGTAAAGCTACATACAAATCTGGAAAATTCATACCTCCCAGAAGCTTACCAATCGGAGGCATAATAATATCGTTTACCACAGAAGTGACAATTTTGCCAAACGCTCCACCGATGATAACACCGACCGCGAGGTCAATCACGTTACCCCGTACAGCGAATTCCTTAAATTCTTTTATAATACCTTTTCCGCTCATGTGAGTGCTCACCTTCTTTGCATAAAATCATTTATCTATAATACATGCTATGTCAATTGAGGGCAATTCCCAATTGATGTATTGCACTTTGTCACAAAATCACATGTTCATTTGTCTTCTATATGTAAACCAATAATGGAGGCGATGTATCGTGAGTTTAAGATTCAATCACAGAACAGTGAGTCCTAGTACGTTCAAGGCGATGATGGAGATGGAGAAATATATTTCCAGTCGTTTTACAGACAAAGTATTGTACGAACTACTGAAAATTAGAGTATCCCAAATCAATGGATGTTCCTATTGTCTGGATATGCATGCGAAGGATCTGCTCAAGCTGGGGGATTATGCTGACCACATTTTGCAGCTAGCCTTATGGCGGGAGGTTCCTTTGTTCACGGAAAAAGAACGTGTTATGCTTGAATTAGCCGAAGCGGTTACTCGTATCTCAGAACAAGGGGTACCTACAGATTTGTATAATCGGGTCAGAGAGCATTTTACCGAGGAAGAATACGTAGATTTGATAACCGCAGTTAACGTGATTAACAGTTGGAACCGGATTGCAATTGCAACGGGCATGTATCCGGGCATTCTTTAATGAACAGGGGGCTATGCTTTGTCTGGCAAAGAACATAGAATTGAACAAGAATCGGTGGATGTAAGTCTGGAAGAGCTGTATCAGAAATATCGCAAATATTCTTTTGCCATTGCTTATCGCATGCTTGGAACGGTTACAGATGCCGAGGATGTCGTTCAAGACTGCTTTGTCGAGCTGAAGGATAAGCCCCTGGATAATATACACAATCCCAAAGCCTATGTGGCCAAAATGACGATGAATCGGTGCCTGAATCTACTGAACTCTGCACGTAAGCAAAGAGAGACATATGTAGGACAGTGGCTGCCGGAGCCGTTGGGTGAAAGCGCAGATCTCCCTGCGGATTGGTTAGAGCGTAAAGATATGATATCTTACGCTTTTCTGGTTTTGCTGGAGCAGCTAAAGCCGATAGAGCGGGCTGTTTTTGTGCTGAGGGAAGCTTTTCAATATGATTACAAAGATATTGCGGAATTGCTGGGGAAGACGGAGAGCAACTGTCGTCAGTTGTTCAGTCGCTCCCGTCGTATTCTATCTTCCGGAGAATCTGCTCTTGAGGCTCAGTCCAGTCGCAATGTGAATAACTCATCCCGAATAAAACTACTAGAACGTTTTACAACAGCTTTTCTTGCCTACGATGTGACTGCTATGCTGGAACTACTGGCTGAACAACCTGTATTTGTGTCAGATGGCGGAGGTAATGTGCATACGGTGATGAGGCCGATGGTTGTACGCAAAGGTGTTCTTGCCCTGTTGACTTCTCGTCGGGTATTAACCGTTTTACGAGAAAGAGATGTGTGCCATACCGTCATCAATGGCGAGGTCCAGCTGGCATTTCTGGAAGACGGAAAAGTGAGAGAAACCCTATGTCTCATACTGACACCGGACGGGGAGCATATTCAGAATTTTTATTTAATGGTTAATCCAGATAAGCTGGGACACATCCATATAGACGAGGATTTTGCAAAAATCCCATAAGCGACTTCCAATGAATAAGATATAGATCGAAATGGTTTAGTTCGTCTATATCTTGCACTCCGGAGCGACTGGAATCGAATTTTTCAAAATCCTGATAGGACAGAAGAAGCTAGTGTAAAAAAATGAACTGCCCAAACATAAAAAACCTTGATTCCTTGCTTAGGATCAAGGTTTTTTGCTGTTTTCATAACTGCCGGGCTTGATGAAGAGCCAGATCGCCTATCCAGGGAAGCTTGAGCCACTTTCCTTGTCCCGCACGAATTAACAAGATAATCCACAAGGCAAGGCCTGCCAGCGTTAGCAGGGAAGCGAAGAAAGGACCGAGTAGGGGGATGAATCCTACCAGCACATGTCCGATCATGAGGGCTACAAAAAGAAGTATGGATTGCAGTGCGTGAAATAATACGAATCGGCTTTTCTTTTCCAGCATGACAAAGGCCAGCGCGCCAATAAAGGCGAACAAATAGCACAGGACAGCTGCTATATTTTCATCCAATCCTGTGGAAGACTTATAGACTGACATGTCAGGCATATCCTCCTTTATAAAAAGATTCAAGCTAAGTCTCCGTACTATACAAGCTATGAGGACAGGATTGAAGGATATGCCCGATCTCGGTAAAAAAAATGGCTCTACACAAAGGATAAGCGGTCAAGCGAGTGGATATACTCGAATTTGGCGATAACCTTTGGACTGCGCTTCTGTCGCATCGCCCACAAGCTTCGCAGATTCGATGTTCGACTGTAGCCAGACGAGCTTGCAGACTCATTGAACCACTTCCACCTTACGAATTGCCTGATAGTCTTTCCCGAGAATCCGTTTCGGTTCCCGCCAAACGTTTTAGAAACGTATTTCTCCAGTTTAAGGACAATTCTTCAACTTCAAGAATTTGCTTAATACCCTCGATATGATTCTTCTCTTGATGCATAATTCGATTGGCAAATGAAACCGTAATTGCTTTCGGATGGCGATGAAGGAGGGATAGTCCGTCGGCTTTAGAGGCAACTCCCTCCTCCAAAACGCGGAAGTAGAATCCCGTGTGGCCTGTTTGCTGTACCTTCAAGGGCATGTCCGGTACGCCGTACTTGATGGACAACTTGTAGCAAGGCTGTCTCGGTTGGCTAACTTGAACGATAGCTTTGCCAAGCTTAAAGACGTCTCCAATGCAAACGTCGGATTCTAGCAAACCCTTTATCGTTAAATTTTCCCCGAACGCGCCGTAATCGAGCGGTCTCCGCAATTCATTTTCCCAGAACGGATAGTGCTCGTAGGGATAGACGCATACAGCTTTCTCTTTACCCCCGTGATGAACTAGATCGCCCTGCCCATCCCCTTCGAAGTTTAGATAAGATAAATACAAATATTCATCTGTGGCCGACTTGAATATCCCCGTAGAAACGTTCTTCTGATTAAACTGGATCTGCTTGGGCATGCCGACATTAAGTGAAAGGATTTTAATAGATGCCATTCGGATCACCCCTACTCCAAATTTTGGTCAACGAGTTTTGCTAGATGCTTCTATATACCGCGTTCCTGCATATGTTCGCCCGCCTGAAGCGAGAATTTCTATGATGACTACGCCTTATTACATTTCGGTAATTCCTCTTTTGACTCTGTTCGTCCTCGTTTCCATTTTACACTCCTCTATGCGCTATTTGCGAATTTTCGATGAGTCTCCGTTAATGGGATAGAGTCCTTTTTGGGCAACTCATCGTTCCGGGAGCGATTTTTCGTTCGAACATACCCGATCTCGGTAAAAAAATGAATTAGAGAATGTGTATAAAAATACGAAAAAGGCTGAACGAAAAGAATTCGTTCAGCCTTTTAAACGGTTATGCACATGTTTTGCACATGTTGTATACACTTTATCCACCACATATTAATGTTTATCCACAGAAATAACATTATTTATGCACAAGTTGTGCACAATCTGTAGATAATATTACGATAATTTATACTTTGCACACAGTTTGTCCACAAACTATCAACATATTGGGTGTAATTGTGGATATACTTTCGTAATTATCGGTCACCAGTTTTTAAATGGCGGCGTGGATGTGTGATTTTACCCATTTTATTCTTGTCATCCTCTTTGGGGATAAGTCGTTCATCGGTACGTCCCTCGTGATGGTTATCAAAGGCATATTCGGTCATTTTCCACTCGGAAGTACCCAAAACTACATCAGCGGGAAAATGCTGGCCTCTGTGCAAATGCTGCTCATGTCCATCCTCATCAATATAAACACCGTCCACTTCTACCTTATCACCCGTTAGTGGGAGTAAATCCTTTCCTTTGCGTTCCATTGGTATCCCCTCCGTCTGGCTTATTCTCCGTTAATTTGTCCGGACGGAGGTTCTTTTATCCACAAGCTGATGCAAAATATCCTCGGCAATTTGGTCTGCGGGATGAGGTTTGCGAAGTAGCTTAATCGCCTGCGTCATCTCTCCAGCAAGAGAGGGGATGGAAATCAGGTCGAGACAATGCTGAATCAGCTCCTCCGTAGTGCGAGCAATCCGAGCAGCTCCTTTTTGCTGCAAATATAGAGCATTATTTAGCTCCTGACCGGGTACGGGCTTGAACACAAGAATAGGCAAACCGGATGCAATGCTTTCTGAGAGTGTAATGCCGCCCGGCTTCGTAATCACCAGATTGCTCGCACGCATAAGTGCTGGAACAAAGTCCACGAATCCATAGGTGTAAATGTCCGGGTAGTCTGCATACAGCGCATCCAATTCTGCCTTCAGTTGCTGGTTACGACCGCAGACGATGAGTAGCCGCAACTGAGGAAGCTGGCTTAATTGCTGACAGATATCCATTATGCCGGATAGCACACCATAGGCGCCAGCCATAATGAGTAGCGTAGTAGTCTCAGCCTGTAGGGGTGGGATTAGCTGTTCTTGAACAGGCGCTTCGTCGGCAGACATGTTATAAAAAGAAGCGTGGATCGGAATGCCCGTCGCGGCAATGCGTTCGATCGGTATTCCCCGCTGGGCAGCTTCCTGCTGCATATCCTCAGTGGCTACATAGTAGCGGTCAATATCGGGATGCAGCCAGCGCCCATGCAGATCGAAATCCGTAACCACGTTGACAATCGGCAAATGCATTCCCATTTTGCGACGTAACGCCGGAAGCGCGAGCTGCGGGAATGTATGTACTACGAGGTCGGGCAACTCCTTTTTCAGTGTGAGCGTAAGTTGACGCATTCCGAATGAATGCAACACATGGCCGAAGGCCGATGTAGCCTGCATACCGCGCGTGATGTTATAGACCCATCCGTAAAGCTGTGGAATGGTTTTGAAGCTTTGCATATATACAAATTTGGTCAGACTGTTCAACCAGGGATGAGATTCAGCCATTAGGTCAAGTAGTCGTACCTCGCAGTGTCCGAGTCTTCGCAAACTGTCCTTAATTGCCCGGGCGGCCTGTACATGGCCTTCCCCGTAACTGGCGTACAATATTAGAATTTTTGGTGGTAAGACTTCCATGATTGTTTAGCCCCCTATATTCAATAAGCACATTGAAGCTCATTTCAGGAACGTTCCAAGTTGAGGGAGGATACGGCTGGCAAAACGTAACGCTCCAGTAGTGTTCGTGGATTTTTCCAACGGCTCACCTTGCTGTCTGCTGTAAATACCGCGACTGCGTTCGCTTCTGGCACAAGATAAATTTGCTGTCCTCCATGTCCGTGTGCACACGCGTAGTTGATGCCGTGGAGTCGTCCTGTCCACCATTGGAATCCGTAATCCCCGAATTCTGGATAGCCTTCGACCTGTCGCTGTGTCGCCTGATGCAGCCAATCGGCCGGTATCAATTCTTTTCCGTTCCAGCTGCCTTGATGAAGGCAGCAGTCGCCGAATTTAGCCATGTCACGCGATGTCAGATATAGCCCGATATGTCCCATGGTGTAGCCCTCTGGATCTTGTGCCCAACCACTTCTCCCAAAACCTAAGGGTTCGAACAGATGCTGGAGAGCGTACGTATAGGCGTCAATCCCACAACAATGGGTCAGTAGCACGGACAACAAGTGCGAATCAACACTGCGATATTGGAATACACCGAGTTGATCCTCCTGTACAGGTAAGCGCAGGGCAAAGGACGGCCAGCTTTTGCTGCGATGAAAACGGTGGATAAAAGCTTCTCCGAGCTTTTTGCCTGTCTGCCAATACAAGCCAGATGTCATGGTCAACAGATGGCGAATCGTAATCTGCTCTAGCAGTGTTTCCTTCCGCCTAGGTAAATACTCAGGCAACAGCTTATGTACAGCCGTCTCTGGCCCGGGCATATCACCGCGAGCCATAGCTATGCCGATGAGCGTGGAAGTGAAGCTTTTGGTCGCGGATCGCAAATCGTTCAGAGAGCTTGCTTCATGACCGTTGTAATAGCGTTCCCAGATCAGTTTACCGTGGCGCAGCAGCAGGAAGCTGTGCATTTTAGGAAACTTGGCTTGAACTTCACGGTCTGCCTGATCAAGTAAGGAGGCATTGATGCCCTCCTCTTCACAAGTTCCTATGTTCAGGGCAGACATACGGGCAACAGGTGCAGTGAACAGCGGAGCATAGCGGCTCATCCTTTTCCCTCCTTGTTATGTTTATTTATTTTACCCCAAACACATACACTCCAAAAACCGATAAATAAGGTATACCCTCTGTGCAACAGCTGATGTAGTACCCCAAATGACATGATGCGTAAAAGATAGGTAAAATCAATGTAAATTTACTGGAAAGCTGAAAGCTGTATCTGAATATGTTATAATGGGGTAGTGATTCAGCCAAAAGAAAATCGGTTAATACAAGTGTCAGGTACATGCCTGCCTAAGGCGTTCCCGACCTAAGCTGCAATTAGACATACTACTTCACTGCATAAGGACATCAATACTTTTCGGCATTCTCTTCAACGGAGCACTTATTTTCAACGTTTTGGGAGGGAGTTACATGGCAACGAAAGGTCACAATGAAGTAAAGGAAAGTCTGCGGGAAATGACTCGAATTTTCCGGCCTAAGGATCCCAAAAAATTTGTAAAGGAATATGTGCGAAAATACCGGATTACAGGAGGGTATGAGGAAGAGTTGACCATGGTGGTGGAAAACGAACTCGGTCGCATAAATTCTTCAGTATCTTAAAGGGTTCGATTACCCGAAAAACTAGAAATACGACTTTTATAAACCGTCTATCCACAGAGGAGACGGTTTTTTTGTGTCTGCCCTGCATACAATGGGATAGGTTTAGTGTATTTGTATGCTCAAAGGAGGCGGATTCCAATAGAGATAGCGATACGAACACCGGAGGAAATCGGCTACATGAGGGAGGCCGGGCGTATTTTAGCAGATTGTCATCGTACGCTGGAAAGTCGTATTCTTCCGGGAATCACAACGCTTGAAATCGACGCTTGGGTGGAGCAGTTTTTAAACAAGCGCGGAGCCACGCCTGAACAAAAGGGCTATAAAGGTTTCCCTTATGCCACCTGCGCTTCGGTCAATGAGGTGGTGTGCCATGGTTTTCCCTCGGAGCGGGTGCTTCATGATGGGGATATTGTGACCATCGACATTGTGGTTAACAAGGACGGTTGGCTGGCTGACCGAGGATGGACCTATGCGGTAGGTAACATTAGCCGCCCGGTAGCGAGACTGTTGCGGCAGACCCATAAGGCACTGATGCGCGGTATAGAGGTTGCCCGCCCGGGGAGGACATTGGGGGATATCGGGCATGCTGTGGAAAAAGCGGCAGGCTGGCGGCGGTTCGGCAACGTCAAGCCTCTGATCGGGCATGGCATTGGCCGCCAAATGCATGAGCCGCCAGAGGTTCTGCACTACGGTCGTCCCAAAACGGGATTACCCCTGCGCGAAGGGATGGTGATTACCATCGAGCCGGTATTTACCCTAGGAACCGAGGGGGCCGTGCTCTGGGGGGACGATGGCTGGACCATCAGCACAGCAGACGGCAGTTGGGGAGCCCAATACGAGCACACGATTGCGATTACAAAGAACGGCCCTTATATTTTGACCTCGTAAAAGCGAGTTGTGCCATAGGGAGTCAATGTGCGGGTCCTTTGCATAAGGCTCTCTAGGTAAGTTTTTTTCAGGATGATGCATTCATCGGAAACAGCCATCACAATTCCCGCCACTTTGCCGTCCAGTCCTGGAAAAAAGCAGATACAGAGAATAAGCGCGAGAATTGCAAAGCTACAGAAAACAGCCTACCGATAAAGATAGGTTTGGTAGCATCACGATAATACGTATGGACGAGCTGAATGTCATCCATGCCGTTCGGTGCTTGTTAATAATAAGTCCCTGATATATGTTACGGACAGCTACCCATATGTATAGTAAAGTAAGAACCTGAAATACGTTCTTGGTAGGTTCGATCAATTCGGGGACACACCAAATACATATTGAAAGACCAGATTGCCTACGGGCGTCAACCCGATACTCCAGCCTATGATCAATACAGCTACAGCCACGAACGTACATAAAATGAAACAATTTTATTCAAGTCGAATCCTTCAGGAATGAATGAATAGCAGTGAACATTTTTATTATAGATCAAGATTCGGATCGTCGGTATATGGAAAGTATAATATTGGAAACTAGGAGTGGAACTCACATGATCATCAGGGAAGCAACGATATCAGATGCCGAGGGCATCGCCAAGGTGCACGTAGATTGCTGGAGGACGACGTACAAAGAAATAATGCCTGCCCAGGTTCTGGAACAGCTTTCCTATGAGCAAAGAACAAAACTGTGGAATGCGAATCTATCCAGTGAAGACGGTCATCGGGTATATGTTGCTGAAAATGAGAAGGGGGAAATCATCGGATTTGTGAGTGGGGGTCCGGAAAAGTCAGGTGAATATCCCCCGTATGGGGGAGAAATAACGGCAATTTACGTTTTGAGTGAATACCATAGTCTAGGCTTGGGGAAGAGACTATTTTTACGTCTGCTTCAACATTTCAATAGTATGGATATTCACTCTGTGATCGTATGGGTGCTAGCAGGTAATCCAGCATGTACCTTTTATGAAAGGTTGGGAGCCAAACTTATAGTAGAACAACATATTATAAGTTTGGGTGGCAAAAATCTGAACATGGTGGCTTACGGTTGGATACTATTCGGATAGAATACGCTTTTGTCCTTCCAAGGCACGAATGGGTGCGATATTTTGCGTAAATTCCAACGTTCCCAGATAGCGGCCCTCTGCATCACGGATGGCAAAATAACGAATGTAGACAAATTTATCCTTGATTGGAATCCAAAAATCTTCAACATCCTTGCGGCCTGCCTTAAAATCTTCCAGCAGCTTCTCAACGACATGCACGCTTTGGGGTGGGTGGCAATTCTGTACGGTACGACCAATGACGGCTTTCGTGCGCGCGAAGATTCGTTCCTTACCATGGGAAAAATAGCGAACAACATCATTTTCATCGATAAAGGTCAGGTCAACAGGTAGATGGTTCAACAGCAGTTCCAATTGTTGTACGGATACAATCCCTGTCTCGAATCGCACGAAGCCTTGCGGTGTTCCTGATGTGCCTTCCGTTTGCTCAAGGGCTTCTGCAGGCTCCTCTGCCCGTTCGGGTATCCATTCGCGTTCGGGGGCGGTCAGGCAGAATCCAATTTCCTCGCTTTCCCGGGCTATTTTCAGCCATTCATCCTCTGTCAGCTTACTGAGTGCCATCGGCAGCAAAATATTCTCTTCCTTGAATATCATTTCATTTACTTCACTCATGATATGGGCAAGCGCCTTCCCAATCTGTTCACGATCCCCGTTATATTCGGCGAGCAGACTCTTCGCTTCCTTAATCGCGGCACGAATGCCGTCGTCCACACCCCACATGACTTTGGTCGGGCCAAAAATTCCATAGCGTTCTAGATAAGGAAAGACCAAGTTTTCTTTACGACTGTAGTGCTTGTCGAGATCCATTAGCAGACTTAAATCCTCAAGCAGCTTGTAAATAACCTTGGGACTGTCCTCCTTTTGAAATTGCTCTGCATGCAATGCCAACTTAAAGTTGACCAGTCGTTCGATCTCCCGATTTTCCAGCTTGAATGTGTGGACAGGATGTCCCGGTTGTTCCTCCGGTCCTGAAGGACGGTGAATATCCTCAATGGAGCCCTTGAAGATCGAAGTATGCACGGAACAGAGCCGCTGAACTTCCGATACGGGAATTCCCTCCTCGGTCATCAGTGCGTGCTCCATAGCTGAAATTTCCGCCACACTTACTCCGCCAACAGCCTCTGCAAAACGCGCTTTCACCTCTTCGACGCTTTTCCCGGCATGTAATTCTTTTATAATTTCCTTCAGTGTTCGTTGACGTTCTGTTAATTCCTGTGCTGTATGTTCACGGTTGTTAATTAGCTCGCTCATGATCGTTAGCTCCTTTATTTTTGAATGGTAAAACCATGTTGCAAAAACGTGCGTTCCACGGTTTCCATAGCTACTTTTTTCAATGCAATACCTTTGGACAATGTCATAAAACGACCTGCGGTTTGTAACATGCCAGGCTTGGCGATATCATGAAAACCCAGCTCTACCATAATGTCCTTCACTTCGGGATAACGGTTAACAAGGTTAAAAATCGGCTCATCCCAGTGCAGTATCTTATCCATTTGTTCATCCCCTTGATTGAGAACGTTTATCATTTACAGAGTAGCATAGGTCCTGACGAGCTATTGTGATTGTACGCACAATTTACATTCAGGTGTTGACAGTTGTAATTCATGGTTTATATACTGTGTATAAAGATATATACAGTAATAACATTGATTACTTTAATAATAACTTCGTATGAAGAGAGAACGAGGTCGTCATTACAGGCAGTGCAGAAGGGATCAGGATAAGAAAATGACAATCATCAAGCAGGCATGGAAGATTACCCGGCAGGATTTTCGCAACAATCCATATGTTATGCTGTGGACATTGCTGTTTATTGCGTATTTGGGATTTACCATGAGTTTTGCTGTAAGTGTGCATTGGGATGAACGTGGAAACTTGAGTCCGGTAGCCGATTTTATCATGCTGGTGTTGATTCCGTTTCTCGGATACATTTATAACCGCCGTGCATTTAAATATCTTCAGGAAGATTCCTATACGCATATGCTAGCCTTTTTCCGCACCTTGCCTATACCGATGAATGCGGTGATTATGAGTCGAATTCAACAGGCGCTTTTGGCGTTTGTTGTGAATAGTGTGATATTTTTCACTCTCTTGTTTACGTTGTCAGCTACGTTTCGGGTATATGCCAGTACAGGTTTCTTTGTATCGTTTGCACTTACCTGGATAGGCTACGGAATGCTGATTCAAGCCATTTATATTCATTTGGAATTTCTTAAAAAAGGTAAATCCTACTTTTGGCTATCCATTGTCATCATGCTAATTTGTGGGATAGTTACGATTATAGTTCGAGTATGTGGGGCCAATCTGGTATCGATAACGGCATTTTACAGCAAGGAATGGCAGCTGTTGTCTCCGGTGATGTGGGGAGCGCTGCTGGCAGGAGCTCTGGGTATGTGGATGTCCTACAGGGTGACACAGCGTAAGCTTATGAAACGGGATTTAACTTAGCGGTATGTGTACAAAGATAGATAAAAAGGGGGGAGAAGCAGGTGAATATACCAGTGCAAATTGATGAGAATAGCGCGGAACCGCTGTATGCGCAGATTGAAAAGCAACTTCGCTCACTCATCGTAACCGGACAGATTGCAGCGGGAACGCTGCTTCCCTCCATTCGGGAGTTCGCAGGGACGCTCCGCTGCAGCGTCATCACCGTCCGGCGGGTCTATCAGGATTTGGAGAACGAAGGCTTGCTTCGTACCCGGCAGGGAATGGGCACCTTCGTAGCTCTGGTCGAAGACGATAAGCGCTCAGGTTACCGCCTTAAAGCAGTGACCGAGGCGTTGGAAACGGCGATTGACACAGGCATCGCTGTACAGATGACAGAACAGGAATTGTTGGAGCTTTTCGCAGAAATGGTGAAGAGAAGGTATGAAGTCCAAGTGAAGGAGTGACGCCCGTGAAAAACGATGTAAACCATCATGTGGAAGTTCCTATGGGGATACAGATAAAAACACCCATTATTGAGATAAGCCAAGTCTATAAAACTCGAGGTAACCGGGAAATTGGACCGATTAATCTAACCATTGAACCGGGATATGTAGTCGCTTTGGCTGGACATAACGGATCGGGCAAAAGTACATTGATTCATCTGCTGACTCAGCTTATCCACCCGGATTCCGGTGAAATACGTTGGTTCGGTCAAGCGTATCCGGACGGCATGCCGGCAGATACACGACAATGGGTTGGGTATATGTCAGAGCAGCCGACCCGTGAGGAAGATCGACTCACAGCAGAAGCAGCAGCGGCGTTTCGAGCCTTGTGGTATCCCGGCTGGGATGAAACACGTTTTCAGCGTCTGATGGAACGATTTCAGGTTCCTCAGCATACGAAATTATCGCGCATGTCCAAGGGAGAGCGCCGTAAGTTTGAACTGGCTGCAGCCTTGGCGCCTCACCCTCGTTTGTTGCTGCTGGATGAGCCTTCGTCGGGTTTAGACCCTTTTGCCTGGAAAATCATGCTGGAGGAACTGCGGGATTGTATGGAGAACGGCAAAACGACGGTCATTATTGCCACTCATATCATAGACGAGATTAAGCGTTTGGCGGATTATATTGTCCTGATGCATGATGGCAGGCTGCTCGGCAAGCTGGAAAAAGACCATTTGCTCGAAAATAGCAAAGAAATGTGGTTTGAAGGCACACCGGAGGAGGCATCGGAACTTCCGGGTGTTGTAGAGATGGAGAGCGAAGGCGGATTGCAGCGAATTGTAACGTTGGCAGCCGGAGAGACCAGCGCCATCTTGGAACAAGCGGGCATCCGCCCCATCCGTGTGCGGCGTTTGGAACTGGATGATATTTTAGTATATTGGTCTGCGGGACAACTATCAGAAGATGCGGAGACATACACGCAGAAAAAAGGAGCGGAGTAATCATGAACATGCTGGAATTGAAAGAGGTCGTGAAGCAATATGGGAACCACACGGCGGTGAACGGAATTTCGCTGAATGTGAACGGTGGGGAGATTTACGGACTACTGGGAGGCAATGGAGCAGGCAAAACGACAACGATGCGCATGGTGCTCGGTCTGATTTACCCTGATGGAGGTAACATTCAATATGAGGGCAAGCCCTACAGCAAGGAGCTACAGCGGACGATGGGCTATTTGCCCGAGGAGCGAGGGTTGTACCCCAAGGTGAAGGTGAGCGAGCAAATTAACTATTTGGGCAGGTTGCGCGGAATGTCGGCTAAGGAGGCGGACAAAAGTCTACGCTACTGGCTGGAGCGCTTTGGGGTGCCCGAATATTACGACAAGCGGATTGAGGAGCTATCCAAGGGAAATCAGCAGAAAATGGGCTTTATTGCCGCCGTTGTGCATCGCCCGACGCTGCTCATTTTGGATGAGGCCTTTAGTGGGCTTGATCCGGTAAACGTTGAATTGCTTAAGGATACGGTGAAAGAGCTGCGGGACGATGGGGCTGCGATTTTATTCTCGACCCACCGCATGGAGCATGTGGAGGAACTGTGCCGCCATATTACGATTTTGCATCGCTCAAATACAGTTGTGCAGGGAAGTGTGCAGGAGATTAAGGGCCGTTACCCGCGTGAAAAAGTTCGTCTCATCACTACAGGTGAAGTGAACGGACTGGAACAGCTGCCCGGCGTGCGCCGTGTAGAGCCTATGGATCGCGGCTGGATGCTGCATATTGAGCAGCCGAATGCGGCGAAGTTGGTATTACAAACGGCGTTGGAGCAAACGGATGTAGAGCATTTTGAGATCAAGGAACCTACGCTGAACGAGATTTTTATAAGAGAGGTGGGTGATTCCCATGAATAGACTGGGTACGGTAATCGGTTTTACGTTTCGTCAGAAGGCGAGAACCAAATCTTTTATCATTACAACGCTGGTACTGGCCTTGCTCATTACGCTTGGTATGAATCTGCCATATTTGATTTCTTTGTTTAAAGCAGATGGGACAGGAGGTTCGGGCACGACGGCAGCCGAGCATCATCGCTTGGGACTGATTGCCGGGAGCCGGATAGAAGTGGCGAATCAACTGGAGAAATTCACCAAGGAGCAATCCAACCCGGCAGCCATCTGGAAGCGTTATGACAACGTACAAACACCAGCCATGCAGCAAGCCTTGAAAAATGGGGAGCTGCAAGGTTACGTACAGTTCACGGAGCCTACCGACAAGGGAGACACGTTTCCTAAAGTGGAATATGTCTCTGTAGAAAAAGAGCCATCTCCTGCTGTAATTACATTGTTGCAGACGGGACTTCAGGAAGCTAAGGTCAAAGCCATTATGGGCGGCAATGCATTGACCAGTGATCAAATTCGTGAGATTAGCACACCTGTAATAGTGGACAGCAGGGAAGTAGACGGTTCGTCTGAGGCAGGGGGAGCTGTGGGGACAGAGGAAAAAGAGACCTCTATGATTAACTATGGTTTGGTCTATGTACTGATGATTTTATTCTTCACCTCCTCCATGATGACGGGGAATATGATTGCTGCAGAGGTGACATCGGAAAAAAGCTCACGTATCATGGAGATTCTCATCACAAGTGTCTCACCGTTGACCCAGATGTTCGGAAAAATTATCGGCATTTTCCTGGTCGGCCTGCTGCAAATTGCTGTCTTTGCAGCCGCTGTATGTGCCAACCTTATGCTGCCGCATAATAATGTCATTCTTAGCTCAGCCGGGCTGGATCTGTCGCAACTGAATATCGCGGTGTTGGGTTATGGTCTGGTATTCTACATCCTCGGCTACTTTCTCTACGCAGTACTGTTCGCCGCGGTGGGCTCCATTGTTAGCCGTACCGAGGAGTTGGGACAGGCGATCATGCCGATTACCGTGCTGTCACTAGCAGCCTTTTATATCGGTATCTTCAATATCGCCGCATCTGATACGATTTTCGTAAAGGTTGCCGGGTACATCCCATTTTTCTCGCCAACCGTCATGCTGTTGCGGATTGGTCTGGAACGGGCGAGCCTGCTGGAAATCTGGCTGTCACTTGGTATTCTGGTCGCCTCCATTTTGATGTTCGGTTGGCTGGCCGCCAAGATCTACCGTACGGGTGTCTTAATGTATGGCAAACGTCCTTCGTTCAAAGAGCTAAGAAAAGCTATGAAGGCTTACAAGATTTAAATTTTTAGCAATACATGTGAGTGTGTGGTGTCATAATTAATGAGAATGTATTCATAATTAATGAGAAAAAAATTTCATAATTGATGAGAAATGAATATTTATACACTAGTATACATCGGTGGAGTTATTGTATGGTGTCCGAATATAAGAAGATGGCGAAGAAATAAACTATTTGAGGGGAATGATTTAAAATGACAAAAGAAAAGGATTAGTACTGTAAAAATAAAGTAATAGACTGGAGTCGTTGACTTAACAACGTTTTCGAATTGAAGAACCGTCAACTTTTGAGAAATAAGTTTTAGACTAATCCATTAAATGAAACAGCGGCAGAACAAGACCTGATAAATAAGGTCTTAGACTGCCGCTGTTGTTGTTAAACTAACGTTTCCCGTTAGTCTAACATTACATATTTAACTATTTATAAAGTTTTTTAAATCATTTTCTATAAAGTGATTTGGTTTCCATCCTTTTATTAGCTTATCTACTAAAAATGTATCTACCGCACTCAATGAAATTCCTAATAAAGTGCCAGCTCCTGAGCCACCTACTGTATTAAGTAAACCTGCACCTGTAAACAGCCCAACCTGATTGTTTTAGATGGTAATTTCTCAGCCCAAGTATTTGCATTATTAGCATTAAAGTATTCCTGTATTAAATTAGCTTCTGGGGGTAAATCACCAATAAACTCCTTGAATTTTCTACTATTTTCATATATAGATATATACTCTGAAAAAGTCTTTTCCCCGGAATTCAAAACTCCTCTAACATTTCCAGTTTTCAGTACAAAATTATTAAATGTTTCTATACTATTACTTCCACTAACGATTTTGTTATAAAGGGAATCAAATCTGTTCGCAATTAAGATAGAAGATGATGGGCTTAATTGGAAATCCGATGAGTGCTTTGACCATACTTCAAAGCTAGAAAAAGTCGAAAAATAACTTCCTAGAAATGAGAGAGGGTCAATTATCTCTTTACTAATATTATGTTCTAATTCATATCTTTTTAAAAGAGCATCATCTTCATCCATTGAGGTAAACATTATTTCTGTTTTATCATCGTGGTGGAAAGTTCTAGTAACTGGTACAACCCAGAAATAAACTAATTCAATATTTTCTTTGTGTTCTTCTAAAAATGGAATAAATTCAGCGGGATGGACTTGTGAAAACAAACGATTTAACAGATTCTCATTGACGATTATTTTTACCTTATCATAAAAAATTGCTTTCTCTGCTATTGTCCCTAAATCGCAATCACTAGAAACACATATACTTTCAAACATTACAGCAACCTCCATATAATCCACATGGTATAATCTACCATTACTAATCTGCTGCATTAATTCAAGTACATTTATTCACAATCCATATAGTAATTTTAACATAAAGACTCAATAATAAATCACTCCCCCCTTATGAGGGATCAATATTTTTTACAATGCTACAACCATACTAGTTATTGAAATCTCATGGTTAACCTATCTGTCCGTTAGCTTAATGAAGCATCGTCAGTCTCTCTATTTTCTCAGTCTACAACTTTATTTGCTGAGAAAATACTTTATTTTTTAGTCTAGAACGTTATTTTCTCCTGACAATTAAAATATGCTGATGTTATTGAGTATTGTGGTACTACTGATTCTTTGGGGTGGCTAATGAGTACAACAGGTTCAATGCTAAAAGAAGCCAGGAGAATGATGGGCTCGGAGTCTTAAGTAGGATAGGAAAGTAAATAATATGTAATTTCTCCGAATAGGTAGGTTCAATTGCGAACCTACCTTTTTTCATTGAATACAGTTATAGCTATTTCTATAAATAAAAAAATTATTTGTATTATGCGACATAAGGACAATTTATTTTTAAATATATCTTTTAAGAAAATCTAATATAAACGTATTATTTATATCAGATTCATTTAAGTATAAACTGCTACTTATAAGCCTAACTTTATGCAAATGCAATAATTAGAAAGGAGATAGGGCTGAATTGTGAAGAGGTTTTTCGTCTTTTTACAAATGAGATCTACGCTAAATGCTTCTCTTAACTCATTTTAATTTAGTTACCAAAATACCTTCTACAGTTCGGGCGCTTACTCATCTGAAAAATTCATTACACATCAAAACTTAATTAACGCGAAAAACATAACTTATTTGGAGGAATATCATTGAAAATCAAAGTGCTGATTCAATTTCTTATTTATTTATGTCTATATTGTAATGATAGAAGTACACTATGGTTATTAACTATAAGGAGCAAAAAAATAAAACATAAGAATGTGAGAAAGATTAATTTTTTAGTTTTGCTATCTCTCTCATTCATACTACCTTGGTATCTGAAAATCTTATTCATCTTACCTTGCTTAAAAATAACAGTGTATATGCTCTGAATAAAAATGGTTCCCTGTATCTTTGTTACATACAACTTGATTAGGAAGACTTCGTGGAGCCTCTATGAACGATGCATGTCTCAAGATGAATGGTCTCATTCCGTCGATCCGGCTGCTCCAATCGAGCCAACAAGGACTCAACGACGCGTGTACCGAGTCCGTACGGATAAGTATGTACGGTCGTGAGCGGAGGATCGATAATCTTGGCATTAGCAATATCGTCAAAACCTGTTACCTCGATTTGTCCAGGAACATCGATGTGCAACTCCTTTAGCGCACGAATAACCGAAATTCCAATATCATCGTTGGCACAAACAAATGCTGTCGGAAGCTTTGGAAGCTGCTTCAACTGTTCAAGCATCCACTCAACAGATAGATAAGGATTGTTGTCCTCAAGCTTGATGCTGAACGTCTCTCCAGATGAAGCGCGATGCATCCGGAGGGCTTGATCGTAACCAAGCCAACGCTCATAGAAGCTTCGACAGTGATTGTGGTCTCCGATAAATCCAATCTCCGAATGGCCGCGTCCAATGAGAGAACGAGTAAGATTGTATGTCGTGCGGTGATTCTCCATCAAGAGGATGTCGAATTTGTGTGGAGAGTTCAACGACTCTGGCAAAAAATCGATAAATACCGTTGGAATGCCCGTGTTTAGAATAGTTTCAATATAGGCTTCTTGGAAGATCTCAATACAAACAATTCCGTTCACATTTGATTGGTTAATATTGGAGGGAAGTGTGCATGAATGGATATCCTCAGGATTGACAAGAGATAAGATCAGATTAAAGCCTTCAGCGCGCAGGGAGGTTTCCATTCCTTTAATCGTTTCAGAGTAGAAGCTGATGGCGTTAATGTCCCCTCGTGTAAGAAGAGCAATATTGCCTCCATTCATAAAACTGTAGTTTTTGTATTTCATCTCCGCTGCTTTTTGGATTACTCTCTTTTTTGTGCCCTCTGGAATTTGCGGATGGTTGTTGAGGGCTTTGGATATGGTATTTCGAGACAGCCCCATTGCATCCGCGATGTCTTGAACCGTTACTTTCTCAGCCATAATAAGCTCCTTTTTATCCTGCTTCATAAAATCTTAGATGATAAACAAAAATTTATTCAAATGTAAATGTGAATGTGGTTTTTAGCTTGAAAACAATTCTTTGATCTTGCATACTGCTAATAAACATTCCCCTCTTATACTACACTACTCTTTGCCTTTTTTGTAGTAAGAGTTAGATAAAAAAGATTCTATACTATTAGGATAAATCGGTGTTCTTCTAAGAAAAGAAAGAGAGCTAGACCCCTTCTCGTGAGGGTTTGCTATCAAGGAAATATATAAACTTAAACAAGTAACAGAGTGAGTGGGATTTTCATTGCTTTTTATTTTTGAAAGCGCTATACTTTTGGTTATATAAATTAATGTTTATAAATATTGATTATAAATGTAAACTTGATGAACAATTAAATGCACAAGTATAAGTATTTTGAGGGTAAGGATGGAGGTAAACTAAAATGAGCTCTGTATAACCGGCTGTGATTTTATTGAGCTTTTCCGCCGGATAGCCAAATTACAGATTCGCTACACAACTCCTAAGACGGGGTCGAAAATTACAAACACTGAGTATTCTGCGGCGGGTCTTGCCGTTCCCGTTGGCTGGGAAACCGATGTCAATGCAGCAGTTTATAGCGAGATTTAAATGGGGTGCTGCGTAAGGATTCCTACTGCTTGTAATATATCGTAGGTACGGGGGGGCGGTGTTAGTGTTTATTCGGAAGGTGAAATTATACATATACTTGTATATCCGAAGAGTGGACAAATGCTGACCAGACGGCATTCTGAAGATGAATTCGTTAACATAGGGACGCCTTGAAGGCCATTGAAGCCAGATGAGAAAAAGGACCACGAGCTGCCGTTGAACCATATCGCATTAGATATGGAAGCCTTCTATATTGCTGGTCCATAAACCCGTGTCATTTTACTTTTGTCAACTCACAAAATTTTTTGGGCGGCGTTATGCAGCTGCTGCTGATTTTCCCGCTGAACCGGTAGGTTGTGCTCCGGAACCTGAACGGTTATTTCAATTTAAGTGCCATCTTGGAGCATAAGGATGAGTATAGTGTTCCACCGGGCTCGGATATTATTGAAAATTAACAAAAAGGGAAAGAGAGAGGGGAGTCGGAGTTTGAACATTCCCAATAGTCTCGTTCAAATCCTAAAATAGAAATCACAAGTTCAAGCTCTATATATTTTATAACAAATTTAATATGCTATTCCGGCCAGTTACTGTGCTGTAACTGGCCGCCTTCTACTTTTTTGGTAGAAGATGATTATTCCGTAGAGTAGAAATGGAGGGTAATCGATGAAAAAGAAATTCAAAGCTGTGCTGCACATCCTCATGGTGATGGCTATTATTATGACTTCATCTGGAGTTTACGCCGCTAGTCCTGATACCGGCTGGGCTGCACGGGCGGAAGGTAACACAGTAAAATCGGAAAAGGAGGGTCTTTCTATTTTTGAAAACGTTATAAATCTAAATACAAATTTGACAGGATGGCAGGTAAAAGGAAATGGCAAGTGGGGAGATGCCGCAGAAGGGCTCCTGCTGACATCTGATCCGCAGGAGGACGTGATGGCCATCTCAGAAACAATAGCAGATGATTTCCTGTATGAAGCCGATGTTATGATCAAGGATATGCAAGCGGATGCTTCTTTGCTCTTCCGTTCCAATGAAGACGGATTGAATTCGTATATGCTTCAAATTGCACCGCAGTCCGGTATTATCCGTTTAAAAGATGCGGGCAGTGGAGCAGGTAAATTAAATGAAGAGCATCCGGTTTCGCTCAAGAAAGGGGAGATCTATCATCTCAAGGTAAAAGCTGAAGGGGCCTCGCTGAAAGTATATTGGGGAACTCAATATAAGCCTGTGATTGATGTTCAAGACAGTTCATACCGATCTGGCCGCCTTGGACTTCACGTCTGGGATGGGTCAGCCTTGTTCCAAAACATAACCGTTAGCGATCTGAAAGGGAATCTGGGTTTGGTACTTGTGAAAAAAGGACAGTGGCAGCCTGACCTCAGCGGCCAAAAAGGAACGTCTGTGAACCAGAGCAAGGCTCAGCAAATCTATAGCAGGCAAGCTGCTGACTTTGTATATGAAGGAACAATCGTTTTCCGCTCCGATGCTGCTGCCGCTCTAGCTTTCCGGTCCTCTACCGATGGAACACGTGGATATGAAGCTACTCTGGTGAAGGAAGGAGAGCAGGTCCGCGTATCGCTGACGAAAGCGGATGGAACTGCAATTGCAGGCTCAGAGCGACCTTATCCGAGCTTAGCGGGGGCGAAGCATTATATGGAAGTAAAGGCAATGGGTAACCGGATTCAAGTTTTCGTGGACGGTTATACTCCACCAGCAATCGATGTAACGGATCATTCGTATTCAACAGGAAACGCCGGTCTTGTTGTGAAAAAGGGAAGCGCTTACTTTCAGGATGCTTATGTCACGGAGTCTAATAATTATTATACTGAAACCTATCGTCCCCAGTATCATTATACACCGATCCGTGGGTACGCCAGTGACCCGAACGGGTTGGTCTATTTCGAAGGTGAATACCATCTTTTCCATCAGGATGGAGGCACATGGGCCCATGCCGTCAGCAAGGATATGCTGAGCTGGAAACGTCTGCCGATTGCACTTCCGTGGAATGATTACGGGCATATCTGGTCCGGATCTGCTGTGGCGGATGTAACGAATACTTCAGGCTTATTTACGGATTCGGGCGGCAAAGGTCTGATCGCCTATTATACTTCCTATAACCCGGATGGTCCTAATGGCAACCAGCGCATTGGCCTTGCTTACAGCAAGGATCAGGGGCGTACGTGGCATTATGCCAAGAATCGTCCGATCGTGGTTGAGAACCCCGGCAAGAACGGGGAAGAACCGGGGGGGTGGGATTTCCGCGACCCTAAGGTGATTCGCGATGACGAGCATAATCGCTGGGTCATGGTAGTGTCCGGTGGTGATCATATCCGGTTCTTTACATCGGCTAATTTGCTGGACTGGACGTTGACCGACAATTGGGGTTATGGAGATTATGTTCGTGGCGGTGTGTGGGAATGCCCTGACCTGTTCCCACTGGTCGTGCAGGAAACGTCAGAGAAGAAGTGGGTTCTCATGATCAGTACAGGGGCGAATTCGGCAACAGGAGGATCGGATTCTGAATATTTTGTGGGAAGTCTGACTGCAGAGGGGAAATTCGTAAATGACAATCCGGCAGGAAAGGTGCTGAGAACGGATTTTGGCAAGGAGTATTATGCATCCATGTCTTTCTCGGACATGACGGATGGGCGCAGAGTGATGTTGGCGTGGATGTCCAACTGGGATTATCCGTTCGCTTTTCCGACTTCGGGCTGGAAGGGGGGACTGACTGTTCCGAGAGAGGTTGCTCTGGTCATGACCCCAGACGGACTCCGTCTCGCCCAGGGTCCGATCAAGGAGATGGAACATCTGCGCAGCAGGCTGTTCTCTGTAACTGACAAGATGATCAATCCATCTTCTCAAAACCTGCTGAAGGGACTTGTTTCTGGAGCATATGAGATTGAAGCCGAACTGGAGATTCCGGCTGGAAGTAACGTAACAGAGTTTGGTTTTAATCTACGTGAAGGTGTGAATCAGAAGACTGTGGTGGGTTATAAGCCAGGCGAAAGTAAATTGTTCGTGGATCGCTCTGCTTCCGGAGCTACGGATTTCTCCAATCTGTTTACCACAAGACATGAAACGGGGATGAAAGCCGAGAACAAGCGGATCCAGATGCGGATTTTGGTGGATGAATCCTCTGTTGAGGTCTTCGCTAATGGAGGCAAGGTGGTTTTCTCCGAGGTCATATTTCCTGATCCGGCCAGTAGGGAGATGAGCTTCTATAATCAGGGTGGCAATGTGAAGATTGTTTCTCTGTCGGTAAACAAGCTTGGATCAGTGTGGAATTCGGATAACGATTCGCCACTACGGATTGCAATGGACACGGGTGACCGTGAACTAGGGATAGGGCAAAGCGAAACGCTGCGGGCGGCAGTGGAGAATGGGCCTGGCAATGGTGTTCACCCGCTGGAGTGGAAATCCAGTAATGCCAAGGTGGTAGGCATAAAGGGAGCCGGCGCTTCTCAGGCAACTCTTATGGCCAAAAAAGAGGGCGAGTCCGTCATTACTGTATCCACCCCGAATGGAAAGGCATCCGCCAGCCTTCTTGTAAAAGTCTCTGGCGGCGAGTTTCATACCAGTCTCAGCGGCTGGACCCCAGATCCGTCAATGGCTTCATGGGTACTCAGCAAGGATGGAATTCGTGGAAGATACTCAAGCGACGCGAATTATATGGCCCAGGAGCAGGCTGGGGATTTTACTTATGAAGCTGAACTGAAGCTTGGCACGTCCGGCGGGGCTGGTTCACTTCTGTTCCGTGCAAGCGAGGATGGGCACAGCGGCTACTACCTGAATCTAGATCCTAACATGAAGTCTATTCGCCTGTTCTACAAAATAGATGGACGATTCGAGGAACGACAGGTTCTGGCGAAAGTCCCGGCCTTCATCCAGCGAGGCCAAACCTATAAAATAAAGATTCAAGCGGAAGGCCCGCATATCGTGGTACATATGGGAGGACTGAAAATAATGGATCTGAAGGATGGGACCTTTGCCGAAGGTCATTTCGGACTTCATGTCTTTGGCGGCTCTGTCTCTTATCAGAATGTAAATGTGACAGGAGGGAAACCGGCCAAGTTGAGGGTATCAAGCCTCGTGAACGTAGCATTCCAAAAATCCATATATACAGCCCGCCTGGCAAATGGCGAAGCAGTTAGTGTACAGGATGCAAATGAAGCCTCGGATCAAAAATGGGTGTTTGTGCCGACCGGAGATGATGCAGGTTCCTATTCCATCCGAACGACCTCCGGACAGGCGCTGGATCTGGACGCGGAGCACAATAAAATTCAGCTCTATTCTTATTTGGGCTACAATAATCAGCGGTGGATTGTCCACAAAAATAGGGATGGTTCGGTTGTCATTATCTCAGTTTATCATAATAGGGCTTTGACCATATCCGAGGATGGTTCAAAGCTTACGTTAGAGACTCCTCCAACGGATGAAATGCGACGAAATAGGTGGAAAGTAAGCTCTGATTTTTAGTTCTATCCTGTAGAAAAGCCCCTTCGCTTGGCGTAGAGGGGCTTTTGGCAAAAGGCGGATTTGTTATTGTGTTCATGCAGCTTCAGCTTACTTCTGTCAGGTTAGGAAAATCAATTTCTTGCTGGTCAGGAAAGCGTCGAGCTTCTTTCGCTTTTCGTATCGCCAGCGAGTGATAGAGACTGAGTGATAGAGACATATGAACAAGACCCGTTGAGATGTCCATGCTGCAAGCACCAGATGTTGCTTGTGGTGATTTGGCATGCCGATTTGGACGGATTTATTATTATGTGCAACGAGAATATAAAAAATCAAAAGAAATGGTGAATAATAAATGATGATAAACCACGAGGCCAAGGGAACGAATAGGATAAAATGAAATGGATTTGTAGGAGCCAAGGGAAAAGAGCTTTAGGTATGGATAGACTTTGTGTGGAATGTGGGACGGAATCGAATAAACCAAACATAACTTAACGATGGGGGCATTATTAATGAATATGGATGATGAGAAATTACTGTAGTGCTTTCAGAATGAGACTTTTCCCCTTGTAAGAAACAATTTTTAGACAGGGGAATGATGTACTTTGAAAATTTCAGATCGAGTATTAAGGCTTTATCTAAATCACATTTGCTTGGATTTGTGGCGGGGCCTTACGGCGGTAAAAAGCACTATGACTAAGACGAAAGCCTCCAAGTGGGGAGTATTATTCTTCTGATGACAATACCTTTGATTATCAGGGCAAAGCTAACCCTCAGGACCATCCGGCAATTTTAAGTCACTTTATCGATTGGGAGTGGTTTTTCTTAGGTTGTGGGAACGATAGAGTCAATGGTTCTTCGGCCTTTGATGAAAGTGTTGAGTTCATTATTTTAGAGTTATAACAAATGGGTAAAAAGAAGCCCATTATCGTCGATACCTTTATGGAACCAGCATTTTTAAGAGGAATTTCTGCCTACAACCAGGTTTTCTTTGTGTTTGCCGAAGATGGACTAATTCGATCAGAGTATTTAGAACGAGATCACCTGAGAGGCATGGAGGATTTATTTCCTGTTTTATTTATCCACAATGTACAAGAAGTGAAACACTAAATACAGTTGTTAAAGCTTCAAATCACTACCTACAATAAGCACAGCAATGTGAATTAAAATGTTTTATGAAAACATCTGAGTCAAATAAAAATGGAATATTATCGGCAATCGAAAACATTTTGGTCTGTCTTAAATACAAGGAGCTACTACATAGGATAGTAGTAGTTTCCTTTTGATTAAACTCCCTCGATATGATTTAGTTTCCTCACTTCACTTTCCAAGGAATAACTAAAAAGGTGTCCAGCGACCCTAGGATCGTCGGGACACCTTTGCTGTTCTTACAGTTCGATTTTTGTTTCACCCTGTTGCTCTATGAAATGCTTAACTTCTTCCAACGATGGCAAGGCTGCAATCGCTCCAACTTTAGTGCACACGATAGCGCCGACTTGATTGGCAAGTGTTATAAATTCCTGCTGTTGCTCCCAATCGGAGGTAAATGCCTTGGGCTGACTCAGCTGGCTGATTTGATACAGCATAGCTCCGACGAAGGCATCACCGGCACCGGTAGAATCGATCGATTTAACAGTAATACTGCTGATTAGCGAACGGGAGGTACCGCTTGAGATGAGAGTACCTTCTTTCCCCAAGGTAACTGCCACCGTTTTGGCTCCCAACCCATGCAAAAGATCCAATGAAGCATTGCGGTCAGTCAGCCCCGTAATGATATTTAATTCCTCTTCGCTTACCTTTACGAAATCTGCATTGTGTATTCCTCTTCTGGACAATGTTATAAACTCCTCCAGCCTATCTTTCCAGAGGTCCCCCCGGTAATTGGGATCAAAGGAGGTAAATTGCCCATTGGCTTTCGCTTCGTCCAATAAAGACAAATACGCTTCCCGGAAAGGATCGGCGAGCAAGGCCGTTGCCGAGCCAAAATGCAGAATGGCAGCCTGTCGAGTCCATTCTCTATCAATGTCCTGCAGAGACAGCTGACGGTCAGCTCCGCGGTTGAACACGAAATCCCGTTCGCCGTTAGCGGCAAGGGAAACAAAGGCCAGTGTAGTCGGTGTTTCCGGATCAAAAAGAAGCATGGAAGTATCCACATGCTGCTCCTCCAGCGTTTGCTTCAGGTAGATACCGAAGGGATCAGCACCGATTTTCCCCAAGAATGACGCTTTTCCTCCGAGTTTGGCTACGGCTGCGCTTACATTTGCCGGAGCACCGCCAGCCTGCTTGGAGAAATGCTGACCCTTGGCAAGATTAACATCAATATCCGTGCAGAAAAAATCAATGAGCAACTCGCCCACACAAAGAACCGTTCTGTCATTTTTCACTTTGATTCACCTCTTGGTAGATTTAGTTTAGAACAGGGGTCGAGTCCCGGTATACGATATCCGTTGCAACATGAGTCACTCGGTATGGCATGGTATTGTCTTTGATTCTGGACAATAACATTTCGGCTGAAATAATACCCATCTGACTACTGTAAATATGCACGGTTGTAAGATGAGGCTCGACAACCCGGGATTCCGAAGCATCATCGAACCCGCAGACAGCAACATCTTCTGGGACTTTAATCCCTTTGTTTTTTAAAGATTTGATCACGTTGATGGCAATGAAATCATTGGCGCAAATAAAGACGGAGGGACACTCCCTCAGAGCATCCAACTGCTGTTCCATCCAGTTCTCCTCTATAAAGAAGTTGCGGTCAGGCGCTACAATGCTATGGGCAGGATCTACGGCGATTCCTGCTTCTGCTAAGGCCCTATTAAATCCGGTCCAGCGTTCATTGAAGCTTTTGCAGTGATTGTAATCGCCTACAAAACCGAAGCTTTCATAGCCATGATCGATTAATTTCCGGGTAACACAGTATGTGCTGTGTTCATTTTCCATTAATACCAGATCCGCCTTCAATTCTGGATACATCATATCCGCAGCGCAATCAATAAAAATGGTTGGGATGCAAAGATCTGTGATCAGCTTGCTGTATTCCTTGCTGAACATTTCGATGCAGAAAATGCCAGCCACATTCGAAGGTTCAAAATTGCCGGGTAGGGTCATCGAATTGATATCATTCTCACGGACAAAATAAATGGATAAAGTATAGCCCTGTTTGCTGATTTCCTTCTCCAGTCCGCTGATCAACAAAGATCCAAAGTGTGAGCTATTAGGAAGATTACAGGTCAAAAGTGCGATATTGCCTTGTTTTTCAGAAGCTGTTTCCATATAAGAAAATTGTTTGTATTTAAGCTCCATTGCTTTTTTGACCACCTTGTCCCTAGTAACGGTGGGGATACTCTCCACTCCATTAAGCGCCTTGGATGCAGTGTTTCTGGAAATTCCCAAGGCATCAGCGATATCTTGTATCGTAACCTTTGACTTTCTCGTCATATTGTTCACCTTATTCTCCGAATTAAGATTCTTCATATTTCTAAATATATAGTATTTTCATGTTTTTAACAATGTATTTATTCAAATGAACAATAAAGGTTTACGTTTGTTTATTTATATTGTGTATTTTTGATGTATTTTTGCTAAAAACATTATAATTATCTTGAAATACGCTTTTTGAATGAATTTTTCACCCGAATTATATTGACTAATTAAATGTACATCTGATAAATTGTAAGAGTGAAATATGTTCAAATGTAAATTGTAAGCCCATTCATTTTGGGAATGTGTAAAATTCTCGTTCTGTTGGAGGTGTGGATATTACAAGCAAGTATTTGAAAAACATCTTGGTTAATTATGTCAGAGAGATGACATAACATGGCTTATATTTTGTGTCGTATAACAAGCCGTGAACAGTAGGAGGGAAAATATTGGCAAATTCGATCATTCAAAAAAGGGGATTAAAGGCTTCAGAAACAAAAAAAAGAAACCATTGGTTAAGCTATATGCTTCGAAATTATATATTGTATTTGTTTCTGCTTCCGTCCATAATTCTTACCGTCATTTTCAAGTATGTTCCCATGTACGGCTCGATCATTGCGTTTAAAAATTTCAGCCCAAGAAAAGGCATCCTCGGCAGCGAATGGGTTGGATTTGAACATTTTCAGCGGTTTCTTTCATCACCAAATTTTTATGACATATTAATGAATACGCTTAAATTAAGCGCTTACGGTCTTATTCTCGGCTTCCCAGTACCCATCATTCTGGCCTTAATGCTAAATCTGGTCAGAGGAGCGAAGTTCAAGAAGAATATTCAGCTTATTGTATACGCACCTAACTTCATCTCGGTTGTTGTTGTTGCCGGTATGCTGTTTGTTTTTCTATCGCCAGCTGGAATAGTGAACGCTTTGGTAACAACCTTCACCGGCAAGCCGATTGCTTTTATGACTGATCCTGCCTATTTCCGAACGGTATATATTTTGTCTGGTATATGGCAAACAGCGGGCTGGTCCTCTATCATTTATGTGGCCACCTTAGCCAATGTGGACCCGCAGTTGCATGACGCTGCAACAATTGATGGTGCTTCATTGATGAAGAGAATCTTCCACATTGATCTGCCAGCTCTTAAACCCGTCATGGCCGTCCTGTTCATTCTCGCTGCAGGAGGTATTATGTCGATCGGCTATGAAAAGGCTTACCTAATGCAGACGGCTCTGAACACACCTACCTCGGAAATCATCGCGACTTACGTATACAAGGTGGGGTTGCAATCCGGCGATTATGCTTATTCTACGGCAATCGGGTTGTTCAATTCCGTAATTAATGTATTCCTGTTGATTTTCGTAAATACCGTCGTCAAGAAGCTGAACGAAGGAGAAGGGCTGTATTAAAGAAGGAGGTATTTATGGATATTCATTACACCGGGAAGGACCGGATTCTGCTCATCATCAATTATATTCTACTTGGTTTGTTTGTTCTCGCTATTCTGTTACCGCTGGTTTATGTGGTGCTTTCGTCCTTTTTAACTCCAAATACCCTGATTACCAAAGGGTTTGCCATTACATCATCAGACTGGACACTCACGGGATATGCCAAAATCCTAAGCAACAGTGCCATGATCCGCGGTTTTTTTAATGCTATTTTTTATTCAGCAGCCTTTGCGTTCGCAACCGTATTATTTTCCGTCTTCGCGGCTTATCCGCTTGCGGTTGAAGAGTTGGTAGGGAAACGGTCCATTATGATCTTTTTCCTGATAACGATGTTTTTCGGTGGCGGTCTGATTCCTACCTATCTGGTGATTAAGGATTTAGGCATGTTGAATACGGTCTGGGCCATTATTCTGCCCGGCTCGATCAGCGTATTCAATATTATTCTGGCAAAGACTTATTTCCAGGGACTTCCGAAAGAACTGTTCCAGGCGGCGAGTATAGACGGAGCTTCCGAGCTCAGTATTTTCTTTAAAATCGTCCTGCCGCTTTCCAAGCCTATTATTTTTGTTCTAGCTTTATACGCTTTTGTCGGACAGTGGAATTCTTATTTCGACGCCATGATTTATCTGGATGATCCGAAGCTGTTTCCGCTTCAACTAGTACTGCGCTCCATTTTGATACAGAATCAGGTTCAGCCCGGCATGATTGCCGATGCGATGGCACAAGCGGAGCTTAAGAAATTGTCTGAAATGATTAAGTACTCTGCCATTGTCATATCAAGTTTGCCTTTGATTGTCATGTATCCATTCTTCCAGAAGTATTTCGAAAAGGGTGTCATGGTAGGTTCGATCAAATAACAAATCGGGGGAATAGAGATGAAAAAAACATTACTAACCTTGTCTGTGTTGGCACTTTCTACTTCACTGCTTGCCGGATGCGGCGGTTCGGGCAATAATTCTGCGGCATCCGAAGATTACAAGCTGGAAAATGTTACTCTGCCGCTTAAAGAGAAAGTTACTTTGCATTTTATGACTCAAAGCTCGCCGCTGGCACCTTCCGATCCAAATGAAAAGTTGATTTATAAAAGACTGGAAGAAAAAACAGGGGTGCATATCGATTTTACCAACTTCACCTCCGATTCCTTCATTGAAAAAAGAAACCTTGCTGTTGCCAGTGGAGATCTTCCAGATGCCATACTGGATGCCGGATATTCCGATTACGATTTGTTGAACCTCGGAAAGGATGGAACTATTATCCCTTTAGAGGATTTGATTCAAAAATATATGCCCAATCTGCAGAAGGTATTAAAGGAAGCGCCTGAGTACAGATCCATGATAACCGCACAGGACGGGCACATTTATGCCTTTCCTTGGATTGAAGAACTGGGTTCTGAGAAGGAGAGCATTCATTCTGTAAACGACATGCCATGGATCAATGTGGAGTGGCTGAAAAAGCTGGGACTTAAAATGCCAAAAACCACCGAGGATTTAAAAAAAGTTCTGCTCGCATTTAAAAATGGCGACCCTAACGGAAATGGCCAAGCGGATGAAATCCCGCTGTCCTTTATGCTCAATAACGGCAATGAGGACCTGAATTTTCTGTTCGGATCATTCGGTCTTGGGGACAACGGCGATCATACGGTAGTGACCAATGAGGGGAAAGTGGTCTTCACTGCCGATCAGGACGGTTACAAAGAGGGGATTAAATATCTTAATGAGCTGTATAAACTGAACCTGATCGACGAGGAATCATTCGAGCAGGATTATAACACGTATCTAGCCAAAGGTCAGAGTGAAAGATATGGCCTCTACTTCCAATGGGATAAGGCGAATATTTCAGGAGACAACGATAAATATGAACTGATGAATCCGCTCGCCGGACCAAGCGGTGAAGTCAATGTGACCCGCACGAACAATCTCGGCTTTGACCGGGGGAGAATGGTGATTACCAGTGACAACCAAAATCTCGAGCTTACGGCAAAATGGATTGACCAGCTGTATGATCCTATCCAGTCCGTGCAAGACAACTGGGGTACCTACGGCGACAAAACTCAGCAGAACATTTTTGAATACGATGAAGCGAGTCATATGCTGAAGCATCTTCCGCTTAAGGGAACGGCCCCTGTCGAGCTACGGCAAAAAACGAACATCGGTGGTCCATTAGCAATTCTTGACGAGTATTACGGAACGGTTACGACTAAGCCCGATGATGCAGTGGGACGGCTTAAGCTCATGAAGGAAAGACTCGTTCCTTATATGAAGGCTGACCATAATTTCCCGAAAGTCTTCTTCTCTCTGGAGGATCAGAAGCAGATCTCCACATTGGAAACCGATTTGTTTGCTTACGTTAACCGCAAGCGGGCGGAATGGATCAAGACGGGTAAAGTGGAAGAAGAATGGGCCGAATATAAAGCCGAGCTGTCCAGACTGGGGCTAGATAAATGGCTGGAAATCAAACAGAAAGGCTATGACAGATATCTCAAAGATCAAAGCTGAAACATTTAAATGGTAGTATTTCAAATTCATTTGCAAACGAGCAACTCAAATTATTATGTTAAATACCTTATCAACAATCAAGAGGAGAGCGGATACTATGAAAGAATTAAACCTAACGGACGACTATAGCGGCAGAAAGAGAAAAAGTAACTATAGTGAGAAGTACAGGCCTCAATTTCATTATTCACCGGAGAAAAATTGGATGAACGATCCCAACGGCATGGTTTACTTTGAAGGAGAATACCACCTGTTCTACCAGCATACGCCCCATGATACGCAGCCTGATTTTGGCAACATGCATTGGGGGCATGCGGTAAGCAAGGATCTAGTGCATTGGACTGAGCTTCCACCAGCGATTCCACCTGGGGAGGACGGAGCGATCTTCTCGGGGAGTGCGGTGGTGGATAAGAACAATACCAGCGGATTTTTCAAAGAGGAAGGATCAGGATTGGTGGCCATTTATACAAATGAGGGCAACAAGGCTCAGCCTGGAAAACCGCAGGTGCAAAGCATTGCTTACAGCAAGGATAAAGGTCGAACCTGGACAAAATATGAAGGTAACCCGGTTTTATTTCCAACGGACACGCTAGACTTTCGTGATCCGAAGGTGATTTGGCATGATGAATCATCAATGTGGATCATGGTTCTTGCCGTAAGGGACCGTGTAGAATTTTACACATCTCCAAACCTGAAAGAATGGTCTTTTGCAAGCGAATTCGGTTCCGACATTCCACATATACACCGAGGGATATTTGAATGTCCTGATATATTTCGAATCCAAGTGGATGAGGATCCTAATACCACGAAGTGGATTCTGATGCTAAGCGTCGGGGATAGAAATGGTGTGAATCCAGACGATCCGGAACCACCGGCAGGCGGTTCTGGCATGATGTATTTTGTAGGCAACTTTGACGGTAAGTCGTTCACGCCAGATGAAGCGTTGGAATCCATCGATACTATCAAATGGGTAGACTATGGATCAGACTTTTACGCGGCCGTGTCCTGGAATGGCATTTCGAACGAAGACGGACGAAAGATTTGGATCGGCTGGATGAATAATTGGCGTTATGCTACCACGCTTCCTTCAAAGGAATGGCGTGGCAAGACATCAATTCCCCGGGAGCTACAGCTAAGGACTTATCCCGAGGGACTTCGCCTAATCCAAACACCCATAAATGAATTAAGTCAGCTAAGAAAACCGATTTTGTCTCTACAAGACTTGACGATTAAGCCAGATATGAACGTGTTGTCTGATATTTCCGCAGCCAAGGCAGAAATTATTGCAGAATTTGAAATCGGTACTGCTATGGAATTCGGGTTTAAAGTACGGAAGTCCGCCAATCAGGAGACGATCATCGGATATAATATCTCGAATGAGGAATTGTTCGTCGATCGGACGAAGTCGAGCGCCACTGATTTTCATTCAGATTTCACAGCAATACACAAGGCCACTATGAAGCCAGAGCATGAGAGGATACAGTTGAGCATTTATCTGGATTGGTCAAGTGTCGAAGTCTTCGGCAATCATGGAAAAACAATCATTTCAGACATGATTTTCCCGGACTTCGAAAGTAAGGGACTAGAACTCTACGCCATTGGTGGAGAACTGAGGGTCGTGTCGCTTCAGATCAATGATCTGGTAAGCATTTGGGGAAATGAGAATGTTTAGACAGTAGTTATGATTATCATTCCAATTGAAACGTTCTTACAACAGAACCCGTTAAGCAGCGGCTTGATTCGACGAAATGGTTACAGCCCGATTGCTTATATCCGTATCTAAACTGGTCTCCAAAACTAATTAAAGTATTATCTTATGCCTGGACACGTAACCTCCCGTCGGCTCACAACCGTACCGGGGGTTCGTATCCTTAGAAGTTAGCAGAAATCGAAAGACTAACACGGAGAATTTCATAATATAGTTTTACAGTGGTAAGAGGGCGTAAGAATCTTTCCTTGCATCTTACCTATAATAATATGATGATTGACAATAAGATCATATTCTTTTCCCAAGGGGGTACCTAGTTCTTGTTCTCAGTTCGGGACAAGAACTTGCAGTGGTTATGAAGTCGCCAATTTGGCGGCTTTTTGTTTTACAGATAAATGATATTGTCTTGTGTTAAGACAAGGGCAATTAAGCGTTTGAATTAAAATAATGGGGCTGGGTATGCTAAATTAGCAAATATGGAATTTCTTGATTTTCATGAAAGGGTGAGACCGTCATCATTCTGCAAAAGGTACTAACTTATCTTATTAAACCGGATATATGGTTAGGAACTTTTTTCCCATTTGCTCTTCCGTTTGGAGTATCAAGAGTATTTCAATGGTTGCATACAGGGAACGGGAGAAATTTACACTGGTTCAGCTTTGATCAAAAAAAGTTTCATGAAACAAGAAATACCTCAACTAGTCGTTCCTTTTACAGCAGATCTAAATCAAAATTTGCTGGTGATGAAAGAAATCATCGGGCATAACTCAGAGAGCCTCTGAAAAGAAATATTACTAAAGTTGAAACTGAAAGAAACCATCTGGCTAGACGTGAAGTTGAACTGTTGAAAGAGATAGATACTCTTAGAACGCAAAGAACAGAATACAGAAGAAAACTAAGAGCTAGATCCAAAGAGTTTGGGGCAGTTTTACAGTTCAGTCACAATTCCTAAGTTATTAACCCTTCTCGATGAAAGGCCTAAGCTTAGCAATGTGTTTGCATTCTATCAGTTAGATAAATTCAATAGAAGGTACAATAAACTAAAATTAGCAGCTAGAGAGGTATTAAAACAGGAAAGAATAAAAAGACTACGTGATGAAGCTTATAAGGAGAAAATGGCTGCTGGCTATAAAAAAGTTAACGGATATATCGTAAGTGATGAGAGATGACTGGTACCTCTATGATCCAAACAATATTGTATACCTCATAACAGACTCAAAAATTAAATTAATTGAAGATTTACCAGCTACTGCATCTTTGTATTTAATGATGGAACTGCATATGTTTTTTATATCCATTTTGAAACGGAGAATAAAAAAGAAAATGAGAAGTATATTGTAGCGATCGGTGAAGGATTAACCGAGATTCATAAATATATGTTGAACAAAGAAAGTTGCCAACCGGCATTTTTTGTGCCCTTTTTTGTATCTTTAGGGTTACTCGATGGTAAAATAATGTATACAAGTGGATGTATTTTTATGCATTTAAGCAATGTGGATATTCTCATTAATTATGACACCACACAGTGAGTAACGGTAATAATTGAGACTGATTTGGTTGATAACCGAGACATTTTTGGGTATATGTTTGAGACATTTTTAAACCAGTAGAAACAAAGCCCCTTGTTTCTATTGGTTTTTTGTGTTTCTATTTACTCTATATATCCTATAAATGTTAACATATGGTATTATCGATATCGAATCCAAATTACGATCATAATTGATACTTTTCGTAAAGGTGGTTTGGTTATGGATTGGAGAAGTTGGACGTGGAGTTTGGAAGATGAGTTAATAAAATCCCCAAGTGTTGTACAAATCTCTTCAACTGCAATTTTGGAATACATAAGATGAAAACCTGCTTGTTCTCCATGGATTCTCAGGCTACTAAGCCTGCTGCTACGAAGCCTACAGGAAGTAGACGAAAGAGCGCTGCTGATGATAAGAAGACCGAATAAGGAGAGCGTGCCATGGAAGTCCGATCCGGACAATTCGCGTAGCAGCCATTGGCAGAAAAAAAGGGTTGTCCCATAAGTCATAAAAATGACTAGGGACGTCCTGTTCTCCAATTGTAAAACAATAAGAAACCGTTCCTGGGTAAAATGGAGGTACCACCCGACCATTTGAAAGGATATGGTTTCTTTGTACATTCAATATACCATTATGAGATAAAAAGAGGAGTTACGCAGGACTATCCCTCATCCATGTTATGTGGCTTTGTGGCCAGCCCCTCAATTAATGTCTATTAGCTCTTAAACCTTCAATAAATATGCGGTGTAATCCATCAAGAACTCGTTGGCTTGTAAAGCCTTCATCTTGGAGATGGTAATCGATATTGTGAAGCACGGCCAGCAGGGCTTCAATAGTATATGAAATGTCCACCCCGGATACGTCTCCCTGTTCAACGGCCTCATTTAGCAGATCTCTGCTTATATTGCGCATCCATTGACATAACGGAGATTGTAACGGACGATGCCCGGTTGAGGCCCGGCTGACCTCACAGAGCCAAGGAACTTTCGCCTCTAAAAAAGAGACATATCTTACGATTACATGGTAAAGCCGGACCAAGGCAGCGGTTTCTGGGGATTGATCAAGAAATGCTTGAACTTCATCAAACAAAGGTTGGTATTCTTCATACGCGATCTCCTGACATATGTCGCCCTTATCCGAGTAGCGGCGGTATAGGCTTGCTTGTCCTACTCCAGCAGTCTTCGCAATCTGATGCATATTGACATTGTCAACACCTTTTTTGATGAAAAGTTCTCTAGCCGCCGCCAAAATTCGTCTTCGGTTTAACTCCTCTCTGGGAATTTTCAGAGAGACAGATTGCGATTCTGAATTCACCATAAACATCTCCCTTCATCATTAATTTAACTGTTATTTAACACGAAAAACGGACAATATGTCCGTTTTTTGTGTATAGGACATGTTGTCCGTCTTCATAATTATAATACATTTCGTGAAAAATTAAAAATACATTCATTTGGGTGACCGATGAGCTTTTTTTATTTCTTGGTATAGTGCTTTTTGTAAATTGGAGGCAAATGCGGTTCAATGCCCGATAGGTCCAGTTCCTTTAAACTTGCGATCGTATGAATAAACTGCTCGTATGCTTTTTTCTTGTCGCTCGTCGTATCTGTTCCGGTTTCGGTTGATGCTTTCCTGCTAACTTCAGAGTTAAGTTGCTTTTGATCCATAGATTACCCTCCATCAAATATAGTCAGGCTTACAAATCCGGATGTCTCTTGTGCCAGTCTGTATTCATTTCATAAGTATTGCCGATACCTAGTACTGTCGCTTCTTCGAAGGGGCGGCCAATCAATTGCATATTAATCGGCAGACCGGAAGGTGAGAAGCCGCAAGGCATGCTCAGGCTAGGCAAGCCAGTCAAATTGGTCGGAACCGTAAATGAGTTCAATCTGAATACACTAGCATCATCATCTGCACGCGGCGCAGTGATCGGTGTTGCCGGCGTCAACAAGATGTCGATTCCGGACAATGCATTCAAAAAATCATTGACAATTAGTTGCCGGGCCCGCTGAGACTGAAGGTAAATGGAAGCCGGAATATCTCTACTGCTTTCAAGAAACATTCGGACGTCCGGTCCATACTGTTCCAATTCTGTCTCAAGCCACTTCTCGTGGTACGAGTACATTTCCGTCATCATAATGGCCATCGTCGCACTTCTAACATGTTTGATCAGGGGCAGGCTAACTTCGATGATTTCTGCTCCCAGTTCTCGGAATTTATTGATAGCGGCCTTCATCGCAGCTTCCACTTCCGGCATCAAATCCTCGTAATAGTAGCTTGTCGGCAATCCGATACGCACACCCCTGAGACCATTCGGATACATCTTGATACCTGGCGCAGGCAGATCGACAGTCGATTCATCCTTTGGATCGAAGCCAGACATCACATCCAAGCACAGGGACGCATCCATGACACAGCGGGTCAACGGACCCGAGTGGTCCAATGACCAGGCCATTGGAATGATACCATACCGACTGACCCGACCGTACGTCGGCTTCATCCCTACGACACCGCACAAAGCAGCGGGTATGCGGATCGAACCTCCGGTATCCGAGCCTGTGCCCAGATAAGTAAGTCCAGCTGCTAAAGCAGAAGCCGAGCCGCCGCTTGAACCTCCCGTTACAAGTTCAGTGTTCCACGGATTGAGGCAAGGACCGAAGTGCGGGCTAGTTGTTGTCAATCCCGCAGCGAACTCGTGAGTCTGTACTTTGCCTAGCAGAACTGTTCCAGCCTCATGTAGCTTAGCTGCAACCGTCGAATCGTAATCGGGGACGAAGCTGTTCAATATTTTTGAACCGGCAGTTGTTCGGATCCCTTTAGTGTAATATAGATCCTTATGAACGATGGGAATCCCGTGAAGGGGCCCTTTGTACCGACCATGCATAATATCGCGTTCCGATTGCTTCGCTTGTTCAATCGCCAGTTCGGACGTTTGGGTAACGAAAACGTTCAGTTTCGGATTCAAACGTTCGATGCGGTGAAGCGCATGTTCTGTAATCTCTACCGGGGATATTTCCCTTGTTCGGATCCCCTCGGCCAGCTCATGAATAGCAGCAAAGGACAGTTGGAAATTTAATTTACTCATCTATTCATCCTCCGTATCTTTCGGACATGTCGTAAGTCTACCAAACTAATTACCATAGCTTCCGCTAGGATTTGCTTTTCTTGCGAATAAGTATGTCAGGATTGCCAACAGGGAAATGGTAAAATAAACAACAGAAAAAGGCATCTTTAGATCAATCAGTCGGCCGACCAGCGCAGGGCCGAATGCTCCGCCTAGGAGATAGGCCAGTGTGAAAATACCCATCCCCACACCCAACTCAGCCGAACGGAGTGTCGTCGAAACTAAATTGCTGCTAGAGGTGAGGACACCGTTGAATCCAATCATAAGGATAATGATCAATAAAGCGTCGATCCATGGCGGCAAATGTACGGATACCCCCAGTAGTATAAATCCGCTGATGACGAGACTTTGCGATATGACAAGCACACGGGAGCTTCCGAAACGATCTGTCCAACCTCCGATCCGGGATCCGAGCAAGGCTGCACAGGCGGCACCGGGAAGCATCAGCAGACCGATTTTACTAGTTGGTAAATGAAAGGAATTCTTCATCATGACAGGAAGAGTAAAGGTTAACCCCGTGTTGCATACGAAGGTAAGGAATCCAATCCCTAGAATTCGTCGGTAAGGAGCATTTTTCATGAAAGATGCATCGATAAATGGATGTTCTTTTTTCTGAATATGAGTACCGAACCATAGAAGAACTGCTGCTCCTGCAATGAGCATAAACCAATAGTTCGTAACCCCTAGCAATACCAACGCCAGTCCCGCGGAGAACAAAACAGCTCCGAGAAAATCGAATGAACCGCGGTCGTGTTTCTTGTCAGGAACATACTTGAATATCAAAGGGATAACAAATAGGCTCAGACTGGACACGATGAACAAAGCACGCCAGCCAAAGTATTGCTCTACGAAACCGCCGAACACAGGCCCGAAGCCGGAAGCAAAGGCAATTGTGGCGGATAAGGTTCCCAGCACCCGTCCCTTGACTGTAGGCTTAAAATACAGGGTTACTGCCGCATAAGACAGGGGAGAGATGGATGAGGCCCCTGCTGCCTGCAGTAGTCTTCCAATGATGACTTGCAAGTATGAAGCTGCAAAAAAGCCGATCATAGAGCCGAAAGCTAAAAGGATTAAACCAATGACATACAGCTGGCGAAAGGAAAAGGACTCCGTTAACTTGCCGTAAGTACCGGCGCCGATAGCCATCAAAATGCTGTAACCGACCATAACCCAGCTCACCTGCGAGGAGGTCAGGGCAAAGTCAGCGGAAATCGAAGGTATAGACAAATTAAACATCGTCATATTGATGTTTCCGAAAATAATGAGCAAGCAAAGTGTCCCCATTAATTTCCGCTCATTGCCGGATAAAGCCATTGATTGAGTATCCATAGCCTGTCTATCCATTACAGGAAGTCAGGAAAGGTGCGGCATTTTTGCGCCTGATCTCTATCGTGTCCCAAGAAAACATAGGACGGCCGAACATCCTGAATTAACTCCTGCATGCGAGTAATCGATTTGGCAGCCATCTCTTGATCGAATGTCAAGAACGGTACGCTATTCTCGAAGTTCTCCCGAGTATAAGCAACATCAATTGTCAGTAGCACTGGACCCGACTTTTCCGTTGTGACAAGGACTGATTGATGGCCAGGGGAATGACCCGGAGTGAATAAAATTTGAACCCCCGGAATCAATTCATGGTCACCCTCAATGATTTGATATTGTAAATCGGGCAGCCTGCACTCTAATGGAGAGTAATCCTCATTGTTTATGGCCGCATCATACTCTGCCCTTTGAATAAGGATCGGCGTATTGCGGAAATGCCCGTTTCCCCCAGAATGATCCAAGTGTAAATGAGAGCTAATGACCATTTGAATATCGTCAGGTCGATAACCGACACGCTTTAACACATTTACGATCGAGTCGCCGTCAGACATGTTGGGGACGACGCGCCCTTCACGTCTAGTCCCCTTGTAGTAATCGGGATTGTTGATAAAAGCGTCGGGCATTCCCGTATCGATGAGTATCGGCCCGCTGGTCGTTTCCAATAGAAAAGACCACACAGGCATTCCGACTAATTTCCCGGGGGCAAGGGTTCGATTAACTGCCGATTGATCTAGGAAACATTCACCTACAGATAAAAAATACAATTTTTTGATATGCATCCCAGTTTCACCCTTCGTATTATAAATTCGGACAGTTTGTCCGTTTTGTTTTGATTATATCGGACAAATTGTCCGATGTCAATTTGTCATCGGCGGTTGGGCATCGGCAAAAGCCTTACACCTGCAACAATACGCCAAGCTAAAGAATGTCGCCTAGGTGGAGTGCAAAGAAACAACGGGGCTGCGTTTGTACCAAATGCTAACGAGAGCACGACAGGAGATTACTGTTGTAATCTATAAAAACAAGGATATGCTGAATGCCTGTTTGAAGATAATGGGCTTAAAATGATTGATTGTAGTCAGGAGATAACAATGTTTCGGTTCAGCCATCAATCCGGCGGTAGAGGAGAACATCCGGTTTGAAGTGTTGAGAAATGAATCGGGATTTGAAATTAAGGTTTTTGATCGATTGGTAAAGTTAGATAAAGAACCTTTTTCGACTGTAGATCAAGGGGACTGACCCCATAACGTGAGACAAATCAAAACACCTTCAAGAGAATCAAGCCATGTCGTAAGATATGGAGATAACCTTGGAGGTGTTTTTACGTTGGCAACGAGAGTGAGTTACCCCCTAGAAAAATGCAAGCGATTGAATTGAGATTGGCAAGAGTTCCGGTAAGAGAGGTTATGGAGCAACTGGGAATACGAATAAGACACAGCCAAATCACCAGCTTCACTGATAGCGACATCTGGATTGAGATATTCACTCCGAATAATATTAGGATTTTTAATAGTGTGACATTTTGACACTACCGTATGTGACAGAAAAATACTTAGAATCATAGAGGCAGTTTAACACATTAACAATAAACGAGGAGGGGAGATTTTCATTGTGTATGATAAAAAAATAAAGAGGCGTGAAAGGGGAAACAGGTATGACCTATTTATGAAAAACAAACCAGTAACAAGAGTGTTTTAAGGAAAAGAAGTAATTTCTAGGGTTAACATACATGTGAAAAGAAAGGAATTTACCGTTTGTTAGGACACAATAGCGTTTGTGAAAATAATAATGAGTAAAGATAATTGCAAATCCACTCTTGCCCTAAAACAGCAAATAACTGCCGATACAATATGAATAGAGGAGAAGAATATCTTTATGAAAAAGCATTGTCAAATTGCATCTACAGGTTTAGTCCTTTTAATGGCTGGAAGTTCTCTGTTATACACAACACCAACCTCAATTGTAAAAGCGGAGTCTATTCAAAATGTATCTAGTCCGTTACAAACAAGCACTCAAAGTGAACGTAATTCCGTCAAAGAGGCAATGCGGGATACATTGCAACTTGGATATCCTGGGATACTTGCTAAAACTTCTGAGGGTGGAAAAACATGGAGTTATGCCGCTGGGTTAGCGGACCTGAGCACCAAGAAACCAATGAAAACAGATTTTCGCTTTCGCATTGGTAGTGTAACGAAGACATTCATTGCAACAGTTCTACTTCAATTATCTGAAGAGAACCGCTTGAATCTAGACGACTCCATTGAAAAATGGTTGCCTGGTGTCATTCAAGGAAACGGATATGATGGTAACCAAATTACTATCCGGCAGATATTGAATCATACAAGTGGTATCGCTGACTATGTAAATTCAAAAGACTTTGATTATACGGATACAAAAAAATCGTATACGGCTGAAGAATTCGTAAAGATGGGGATTTCTCTTCCCCCAGACTTTGCCCCAGGAAAGGGTTGGTCTTATTCAAACACAGGATACGTAATACTGGGGATCCTTATTGAAAAAGTAACTGGAAACAGCTATGCGGAAGAGGTTGAAAATCGGATTATTGAACCGCTTGATTTGTCAAATACATTCCTACCTGGCAATTCAAGCGTGATTCCAGACACCAAGCATGCCCGTGGCTATTTCCAACTAGACGGAGCAAGTGAGCTAAAAGACGTTACTTATATTAACCCAGGTAGCTCGGATGGAGATATGATTTCTACTGCTGACGATTTAAACAAATTCTTCTCTTACTTACTCAGTGGTAAATTACTGAAGGAACAGCAACTAAAACAAATGCTTACTACAGTTCCTACAGATAGAGAAGGAACCGGATATGGTCTTGGGATCTTTGAAACTAAGCTTCCAAACGGTGTCTCGATATGGGGACACAAAGGTAGAGTTCTAGGGTTTACCACTTTTGCTGGTGGCACACTTGGAGGCAAGCATACATTGGTCGTCAATTTGAACAGCTTTAAAGCTGATAGTCCTGATCCATTTAAAAATATTTTACTTGCTGAATTTAACAAGTAGGAAAAAGGAAAAAAATGGTTTAAACTGGGCTCCTTAGAGCATGTCAAAAAACTAACAAGTAAGTATTTTAGGAGGGTATTATGAAAAAGAAAATGATTATTGCACTTGGTGTTTTTGCTATAATACTGACTAATTTTGTAGGAAGTACTTATGCAGACTCGAAAACAGGAGTTTCTGTTACAGCTCCCTACAATACAAATCAAATAACGGAATGGTTAGAAATGCATGCAAAGCCTTTAAAAACAACTAATCCAACTGCATCTTTTAATGATTTAAAACCACTTAAGAATATGGTAGGTTCAGCTTCAATTGTAGGTTTAGGTGAAGCTACGCATGGGGCTCATGAAGTTTTTACAATGAAACAACGCATTGTTAATTATTTAGTATCTGAAAAGGGATTCATCAACTTAGTTTTAGAAGAGGGATGGGACAGAGCTTTGGAGCTTGATCGATATGTTCTTACTGGTAAGGGAAACCCAAGCCAACATCTATCACCTGTATTTAACACAAAAGAAATGTTAGATCTACTTAGTTGGATTCGACAATATAATGCTAATCCAGAACATAAATCTAAAGTGCGTATCATTGGGATGGACATTCAATCAGTAAACGAGAATGTTTATAATAATATAATAGAATATATAAAAAGAAACAATTCAGATCTTGTGCCTAGAGTAGAAGAGAAGATAAAAGGTCTCATTCCTGTAACAAAGGATATGACTACTTTTGAGAGCCTTACAAAAGAAGAAAAAGAAAAGTATATTTCAGATGCTAAACAAATCAGTGCTTTATTAGAACAAAATAAAAGTTATCTGAACGGAAAATCCAAAGAGTTCGCATGGATAAAACAAAATGCTCGTATTATTGAACAGTTTACTACAATGTTAGGAGGGACATCCCCTGATAAACCATCGGATTTTTATTTGAAACATGATATTGCAATGTATGAAAATGCGAAGTGGACTGAAGAACATTTAGGGAAAACCATAGTTTGGGGACATAATGGACACGTTTCGAAAACAAATATGATTCCATTTATATACCCTAAAGTAGCTGGGCAGCATTTAGCAGAATATTATGGAAAACGGTATGTATCTATTGGAACATCAGTTTATAAAGGACAATATAATGTTTATAATAATGATGGTGAATTTGGCCCATATGGAATATTAAAATCAGATGATCCAAACAGTTATAATTACATTTTTGGACAGGTCAAAAAAGATCAATTTTTTATTGATTTACGTAAGGCGAACGGAGTGACAAAAACTTGGTTAAACGAACAACATCAAATTTTCGCTGGAATAACTAAAGAAGGCCCTGCTATACCAAAAACTGTTGATATATCATTAGGTAAAACGTTTGATATACTTGTTCAAATTCAAAAAGTGAGTCCATCTCAACTACATCAATAAATTTGTAATAATGTGGCTTAACGAAGTGTTGTATTGATGATAGTGTTAAGTGTCAATAGAGGTGTTTAAAAATGTCAGCTAGGTTATTCCATTAAAAGATCATTAGATGGAATAAATGTTTTCGAATTAGAGACGATGTTGGGTAGAAGCACATTATTATCAAGTTAACAAAATAAATCCGAATTGAAACAGCCTCTATCCTGCAGGTTCAATCTGACTGAGCACAACTTGCACGAGTCTGTTCATTTGTATCGGGTCTGCCCAAGGGCAGACTCTTTTTTGTACAAGAAAAAGTCCATCTTATAATCGTCAGCTTGGTTTTTTGTGAAAATAAGAGAAACAACTAGCAGCAATACAAAAAGCTCGAACCGTTCAGTTAGCCAAAGAAAATCAGAATATATCATTTTAGATGTGAAAACCACCGGTTTAGATGGCGACTCTGAGATCGTAGAGATTGCAATTATTGATCTTGACGAAAATCCTCTTTTTGAAACGTTAATCAAGCCGGTATCCCTCATTCCAGAAGAAGCGACCGCCATCCACGGAATCACAAACGAAATGGTTGAAAATGCTCCAAGCTCATCGCTAAAAGAAGAGTTGTAAAAGAGGATGCTAAAAATACGGGTTGAAGGAATACCTGAAGAGATTGATCAGTTTTTGGAGCACTTCGAGGACTATTACAGAGTGCTGAAGCGTTCAAAGGCCTATCAGAACAGAAACAGTGAATATGTTCGTGTTTATGTTGATGTAAGCAGTCCAAACGATCAGCCTCTAAAAGCTTAGAGGAAACAAATTGCGGTTTGTACCATTTTCGCTGGTATTACCCCATTTTAACGTACATATTTTTATATATTGATAAAAGAATCGAAATTACAAATATTGGATTTTGGTATACAACTTTATTGTCCAAAATAAAGTTTTAGACTGATCCGACAAATGCAACAGCGGCAGATAAGGACGCGAAAATAAATTCCTAGACTGGCCGCTGTTGTGGTCAACATTCAACTATCGTGTCCTGTTAGCCTAATAACTCTGCAGTTTGTAAGAAAGCGTTCAGCCGCTCCTTTTGAAGAAGATGATGACGGTAATGCATCTCCACCATCGTGAACCATTCGACCGCGTTTAACGCGCCGAAGGCTACGGCCGGATGAGTCGCCTTTCGCTGCAGCCGCTCTGGGTCTATGTTCTGTAGCGACGCCCCAATCTCATGCATGCGGCGCCTTGCTTCCTCCAGCTTGGCGACAAGCTGCTCCTTGCTTTCTGGCTGTGGGGGCGTATATTGCAAGTCGGCCGGTACTTGAATGCGAACCGGTGGGAAGCTCCCTTGCTCAAACACGGCATGACCGGCCTCCGTCTTCCCGTCGCCCTCCTCGTTGCCGCCACCGAGCGCCATGCACTGCTCCGCAAGACGGAGCTGCAAGTTCAGCGTGGAATGAGGCAGATGCAGGTACATTTGCCCAAGCGACCATTCGTTCTCGCTTGGCTTGCGACACAGTTCCGCCAGACTATACTTGTCCAGCTCCCGAACATAATGCTTCGAAATCTCGTCGAACCTTACCAAAGTATCCTTAATCCCTATGTTCTTGTTCATCAAGACCATCTCCTCGAATACTGAATTACTCTCATCATATGAGAGGGTTCAAGAAAAAAGCATATTCGTAGTTTATACCTTTAATACTTTATTTTCCAGTCTAAGACTATATTTTCTAATTACACGGGCGCAGTCGCTAGCGCGCCGATCGCAAAGCTGGACTTCATTCCGGAAGAGATGGGGAGCGCAACTGCAGTCGCGCATGCGGGCCGCGCGTCGCCAGTCTATAACTTATCTCAGTCTAGTTCTTTATTGTTTAGTCTAAAACATTATTATTCGCTAACAATTGACAATGAAGAAGTAGTATAACTTCGAGTCAATGAGTTCTCACTAATTATGAAGATGATCGTTGAATTATCATCTGACATGCATCTGAGGAAATGAGACTGCTTAGACTTTAGTTTACCATTATCATTAAAATTGAAATGAATTTACGACAGAGCCTATTAAGCAGTGGCACGATTCGACGAAATGGTTACAGCCGCAGGCAATACGGTGTAAGCTTCTTCAGGAGGATTTTTGCTCATTTCTATGATGTAATGATCAACAAATTCGCTATCATATCCTTGTTTTTTAGCGTCTTCTTTGACCAGTTCTTCTGTCGCCAAGGAGATTCTTAGAGGGAGACAAATCTGAAGAATAATCCATAAGAATGCTCAAGCATGTTTTTTAACATTTAACCATGTTAAAATGAAAAAAATTAGAGATATGGCATGGAGAGAAGGCAGGGAGAATCAATGAAACCAAAACTTAACGATGTTGCACAATTAGCAGGAGTTTCACCGACTACGGTTTCTCGCGTACTTAATAATCGTGGCTATATCAGTCAAGAAACGAAGGATCAAGTTCATAAAGCGATGCAAGAGCTAAATTACTTTCCAAATGATGTGGCTCGGTCATTATTTAGTAAACGAACAAATCTGATTGGATTAATCATTCCAACTACAAGCAACCCATTTTTCGGAGAGCTGACTTTTCATATAGAGAATATTTGTGCGTCATTAGGCTATAAGCTGTTGCTTTGTAACAGTTTGAATCAGCTGGATAAAGAGGAATCATATGTGGATATGCTTATGCGAAATCAAGTTGACGGTATTATCGTTGGTACACACAATCGGGGTATCGTAAATTATGAACAGAAGAACATTGCCGTCATTGCGATCGATCGCTTCCTATCCGATTCAATCCCAGTTGTAGGATCGGATAATTATATGGGTGGAAAACTGGCGTCAGAACTACTTATTGAAAAAGGGTGCAAGCATATCTTACACATAAATGGCCCTGTTGAATTGGAAACACCAGCAAGCTTAAGAAGAAAAGCATATGAAGATGTGATGGAGCAGTATGGTCGAAAGGCAATTACCTATGAAGTACATGATCCCTTCCACCAACAGAATCACGACGAACCGATTAAACGCTTGCTCGATGAACATCCTGAAGTAGATGGATTGTTTGCGAGTAATGACTTGGTGGCTGCGTCTTTTATTGCTAAAGCAAGAAGAAGAGGAAAACGTGTTCCTGAAGATATTCGCGTAATTGGATATGACGGAACAGAAACAACCCGCAATCTTCTCCCTGAATTAACGACAATTCAGCAACCAATACAGGAGATTGCCAGATCTTCCATAGAGTTACTTATTAAAGAAATTGAAGGTGGATTCAGTGATGTCCCGCGAGAAACCTATCTACCAGTGAAACTGATTGAAGCTAGTACGGCTTAATACAGTTTCCATAGTTTTCAGCATTGTGATAGAAGGTGGAGCTATCCTTATTAGAGTAATTGAAATCAAGAGGAGAGCTCTTTTTCTTTCGAAAATATGTCAAGCGGTTGACATATGAAAGCGGTTGACATATAATCGATCTGTAAATACGAAAGTGCTTTCATTTACATTAAATGTTCAACTTGAGGAGCGTTCGATATGAGAAAGTCAAAGAGCATGTACTGGAAACTAAGTGCCTATTTTTTCTTTTTCTTCTTTACTTGGTCAGCAAGTTATTCATTGTTCTCCATCTGGCTAGGGCAAGAAATCAGTCTGAATGGTGCTGAAACAGGTGTTATCTTTACTGTAAACGCTATCTTTGCGCTATGTATGCAACCGCTTTATGGCTATATATCTGATAAAATCGGATTAAAGAAGCATATTTTATTTCTAATCAGTTCTTTGCTCTTATTTGTTGGTCCTTTCTATATCTTTATCTATGGGCCGTTACTTCAATACAATGTATTTCTCGGTGCCATTGCAGGTGGATTATACTTGGGTATTTCTTTTTTGGCAGGGATTGGAGCCATCGAATCTTATGTCGAGAAAGTCAGCCGAAAATATGACTTTGAATACGGAAAATCTCGTATGTGGGGCTCGCTAGGTTGGGCAGCAGCAACGTTTTTCGCTGGTCAGCTCTTTAATATCAACCCTAACATTAACTTCTGGATTGCATCAGTATCTGCTGTCGTTCTGTTTATCATTATGATGACAATTAAAGTTGAAATGACAGATTCCGAGATGGAGCGAGCAGAATCCGTTAACTTTAAGCAAATCGGCCATTTGTTTGCAAATAAGCATTTGTGGTTCTTCATTTTATATGTTCTTGGTGTTACCTGTATTTACAATGTGTATGACCAGCAGTTCCCGAATTACTTTTCATCGACGTTCTCAACGGTTGCATTAGGCAATCAAGTTTACGGTTACTTAAATTCCCTACAAGTGTTCTTGGAAGCAGGCATGATGTTCTTAGCGCCTTTCATTGTCAACAAAATTGGAGCAAAAAAGGGTCTAATATTGGCAGGGTTCTTGATGGCGTTCCGGATCATGGGTTCAGGCTTAGTTATTGGACCTTATGGAATCTCAGCTATGAAATTGATTCACGCATTGGAACTGCCAATCATGCTGATCTCCGTATTTAAGTACTTGGCTGCAAATTTCGATACGCGTCTGTCTTCGATCTTGTATCTGGTGGGATTCCAGTTTATGAGTCAGGTAGGAGCTTCGATCTTCTCGCCAATCGCCGGTATGTCTTATGACATTAGAGGTTTTGCAAATACGTACGTGATTATGGGTGTTTTCGTATTTGTCTTTACAACAATCTCAATCTTTACCTTAAAGAAAGAACCGAAAAAGCTGGATCCCAAGCCTAACAAGCATATTGAAACAGCATAGGAGGAAGAAAGATGAACACATATAATAACAATACGAAGCAAGCTGAGGAAGCATTGAAACAGGCAGAAGCGAAAATGAACAAGCGGTACCGATTAGGTTATCATATTATGGCACCAGCAAACTGGATTAACGACCCAAATGGATTAATTCAATTCAAAGGTGAATATCACGCCTTCTATCAGCATCATCCTTATGATGAGAACTGGGGCCCAATGCATTGGGGCCACGTGAAGAGTAAAGACCTTGTACATTGGGAGCATTGTCCGATTGCATTAGCGCCTGGAGATGCGTGTGACCTTGATGGTTGCTTCTCAGGAAGCGCAGTAGATAATAACGGCGAACTGACATTGATCTATACTGGTCATCACTATATTGATCAACCAAACAATATCTTTTTCCAAAATCAAAATGTGGCAGTAAGCACAGATGGCATTCATTTTACAAAACTAAGGCAGAATCCCGTAATCGCTGAACCTCCGACTGATAGCTCACAGCATTTCCGTGATCCGAAGGTATGGAAGCATGAGGATACATGGTACATGATCCTAGGTAACAGCACGAAAGAAGATCTGCCGCGTGTTATTCTATATACATCTCCTGATCTTAGGACTTGGACCTATCATGGTGTGCTTCTGCAGGGAGATAAGAATATGGGCTTCATGTGGGAGTGCCCTGATTTCTTTGAACTGAACGGTAAGCATATATTTATGTTCTCCCCACAAGGTATTGATGCGCAAGGAGATAAGTACAATAACTTGTTCCAGACGGGATATTATGTTGGCGAATATAATTATGATAGTAATGAATATAAGCATGGAGAGTTCATCGAGTTGGATACTGGTCATGACTTCTATGCGGTTCAAACTTTTCTAGATGATCAAGGTCGCCGCATAGCGCTTGGTTGGATGGATATGTGGGAATCGGATATGCCGACGAAAGCAGACGGCTGGTGTGGAGCAATGACGATCCCACGTTTAATTACGTTGGGTGACAATAATAGAGTACTGATGACTCCAGTTGAAGAAATGAAGTTACTTCGCCAAAGTAAACATGTTTTGTATCAATATGGTGCTATTTCTGGAAGTTACTTCAAGGAAGTTGAAGAAGACTTGCTTGAAGTTAAGGTAGTGTTCGATCTCACGAAGTCAAGTGCAGACCTGGTAGGCTTGAAGTTTCGTGGAAGAGGTCGAGAAGAAACGGTTATCACATATTCTATTCCGGAGCAGAAACTAATGCTTAATTGTTCTAAATCAGGTAAAAAGACAGATGGAGTACGTCAAACAGCCTTCAATGCTGAGGGACAGCTGACATTGCATGTATATCTGGATCGTTCATCCATTGAAATGTTTGCGAATGAAGGGCAAGCTACGATGACAAGTCGCATCTATCCGAGTGAGAAATTGCTAGGCATAGAAATCATAACAGAGGGTGGAGAGGCGCTAGTAAATGGGCTGACATATTGGAAATTGAAAGATATATGGCAAGCCGAATAATTCAATGAAAAGATTGCAGTTCATATTATGTATACAGTAAAAGGATATGGAATCTATATATATCTTGATAGAGTGGCTGAAGGGGGGAATTCCCAAGGGACTGGTTCGAGAAGTCTTCAGGGTTCAGGCCAAGAGTTTTATTTGCAAAGTTCACCTTATTAAGTTGCTTCGAAACAAAAACAATTAAAAATAACACTAACAAGTCGACACTGGATATGCAGTGTCGTCTTTTTGAAAGGCTACATGTGAAAATTTGTTGTCTGACTTCCTTTTGCTACGATCTACGTTGTTCTTCCATTTCGTCATGATGTTGTTACCGCTCACTTGAAAATGCTATTCCTTTACATTCAACAGGTCGATTATGGTTAGATACCACCATGATTGACGTGTTCCTTTTTTGATATATTCGCTTTCTCACATTTTTAAGATTAATTGCAGCAATGTATGTACATTGGAATATAGTTACTGTCAATAAAATCGCCACTCTGAAACGAGAACCATTATGCTGCATTTGCATGCTGGTTCGGTGACGACGGATTGTAATATTCAAAATAGGGTATGGGTTTTGACCATTCCATTTAAGCTTGTTACAATAGGATAAACTTACTGGAAATACTTTAATATAGAATGGTGTGGTCTAACTTGCAACATGAAAACGAACTTTTGGATGTATGGTTGTCTTTGTCTCACATCCATTCCACTTTAAATGATAAGTTAGAACAAGCCCTACTACAAAATTATGATTTATCTTTGAAGGAGTTTTATGTTTTGGGTTTCATATCCAATTCTGAGGAGAAAAAATTACGACTGCAGCAACTTCAAGAATTGGTGGGTTTAAGTCAGAGTGCGACATCGAGACTCATAGTTAGAATGGAAGCCAAAAACTGCGGGGCTTTAGAAAGACATACATGCGAGGATGATCGACGAGGTGTGTATACTCGGATTACGGAATTAGGTGAAAATAAATTCCAGCGTGCACTTCAAACCTTTAATCAGGTGTTACAATCAGAACTTCAGAAAGATGGAGTGAAGTCACAATTTCAAAATCTTACGCAAAAGCTGTTTTAGACTTTGCGACCTGTGTATATCGTTCTTAGTTTCCTTAGGGTAATATATGGCTTGAACGTTGTGCCACGAAAGGCTCTTTACGGGAGCTTAGTATATTACCCTACACGATCAATCGTAATGTTAAGAAGTGGAAAGTGACCATTTACATGATTGTGCATGCATATTTAAATTAGACTTTCAACCATGTACGTATAGAAACGCCCTTCCGAAACTAACTCCTCCTCATAAGGAGGAGTTTTATCATCTGGAACCACCGCTAACCCCCTTTGCTTAAGAAACAGAGGCCGTATTGCGCTTTTCCTTGGCGTTGCCGCGGTCGCGACGACTCAGCAGAAACCCGACCAGAGATGCTGTGGATTGTTGGAAAATCATCCCCAGTACAACGGGCAATGCTACCGGGGCCGGGAAATAGGTGATGGCAAGCACGGCTCCCGCGCTAATATTGCGCATGCCGCCGTTAAAGACAAGCGCCGTACGGTCTGCATTATTCCACCGCATCAGTCCTGATATCAGATAACCGATCGCATATCCAGTGGAGGCAAGGACGATTATGGATAGGCATACTCCGACAAGCTTAAGATTAAAATCGACCAGATAAGGCGCAATGACAGATCCGTTAATCATGACGACAAGAGCCATAGCCAGCTTGGAGAACGGTCCTAGCCGTGGTCCCCATACCTGCTTGATCTTCCCTTTGGTCCATTCGTTCAACACCATGCCGATTAGCGAAGGAACGACAATCATCCAGAATAGGCTCTGCATCATCGCCCAGGTATCGAGCTGCACATCCGCTCCGATCAGTAGGGACATGATGCCCGGCACGGCAAATGGGGCCAAAATCGTATCAATTAAAATGATCGCCAATGTCAGCGCTGTATTGCCTTTATAGATGTTGACCCACACGAAGCTGGAAATGCCCGTAGGGATAGCTGCACCAAGAATAAGTCCAGTAATCGTGTAAGGATCATCACTGAAGGCCAGATGTCCCAGCATCATGGCGAGAAGCGGCATGGCCAGGTGAAGAATAAACAGACAGGCGATCAGCGGACCAGGATGCTTGATCACATGGACAAAATCCTTAAACCCCATACTGATGCTGCCCGCGAAGGTCATGAATGCAAACAGCCAGGGAGAGAGTTCGGTATATTCTGACAACGGCGTACCGATTAGGACGCCAATTAGAATGCTGATTGGTGTAATTAGCGGCATAGCTGCATTTAGTCTACGATTCAACGTGAGGAGCATACAAAACTTCCTTTTTTAACCTTAAGTATAGACCTTGCACCCGTGATTCGTAAATGATCTGTGACCTTGCGGTAGCCCGATAGAAGCAAATTTGAACGCTCCTGATGAACATAGATTAACCCTTCAAATTATTTCGATATTCCAAAGGAGAGCAGCCCATTATTTTTTTGAATAGTCTGGAGAAGTAGTAAGGGTCCCTAAAACCGAGTTGTATGCTAACTTCTTTAATAGAGGCATTCGTCAAATCCAAAAGCTGACTGGCCCTCTGTATCTTCATTCTTAAATAGTAATCGACAGGAGAGTAGCCGGTGGATTGCTTGAATATCAGGTTCAGATGCTGCTTGGATACCTGAACATGCCGACTAAGCTGCTCAAGCGAAACGGTGGATTCCAATTGTTCACTCATATAGCGTGTTGCCTTATCCACATGACTCTGGTACGTACTGTCTTCCTTGCGAAATGCAACCGATACAACAAAACTCAGCAGATAACGGACAGTTTGCGATACTTGAACTAAATGTATAATGGAGTATGATTTATTCAATAAAAGGTCGTAACACTGATGAAATAGCTCCAGTAGTTTGACTCCATCACTGGCAGATATCGAAATATACGTTTTAAAAGGCTCAAACAATGCTATAAAATCATCCATTTGGTCCCCTTTAAGATGAAACCAGTAAATTGTCCAAGGATCTCTATCGTCAGCCCCATAAGCATGCGGCATGTCCCTGGGAATGTACGCAAAGCCTCGCTCTGTCATGTCAATCGTTAGGCCATCCTTTGTTCGTATCCAACCTTTTCCGCTGGTACAGTAGATGAATATATGAGAGTCACATCCGTGCATTCTTTCACGAAAATGATGGCGGGCATGGCTGAAGCAGCCTATATCCGTAATATATAGATTTTTTGTAAGCGGATTCATATTTAATTTATCCAGCATATAGGGTGGAACGACATATAACTTTTCACCCTCAAATCCATCAGCTTTCTTATTCATAATCTATCCATCTCCTAGCCTTAGGCGGCTCTAATGATGAAATACGTATATAGTCCATCATAAACAGTAGATTGTCAATTGTCTGTAATGTCGCTTACTTGTAAGCTCTGAATATAAGAGCGACTATGAGGGAGTGATGGAATTGAGCATTTTCGACGCTAGGGCACGCGTGTGGGAGCAAACCGTGCAGATCCCCACGTATGGAATTGGCAAACCCGACAAAAATCCAATGTTTCTGGAGAAACGTGTCTATCAGGGAAGTTCCGGTCGAGTGTATCCGCATCCGGTCATTGATAAAATTGAGGATGAGAAGAAACTTGAAAATTATCAAATAGTTTTCCTAGAAAATAAATATTTGCGCATTGAGATCATGCCAGAGCTGGGAGGACGCATTTATCGTGCGGTCGACAAGACCAACGGTTATGATTTTGTTTATTATAACAGGGTCATCAAACCAGCGCTTGTGGGCTTATTGGGACCATGGATATCTGGAGGCATTGAGTTCAACTGGCCGCAGCATCACCGTCCCAACACTTACGGACCCGTTGAATACAAGTTGGAAGAACACGACGACGGAAGCGCAACGGTATGGGTGAGCGAAATTGATCGTATGTTCGGCACGAAAGTAACAGCTGGTTTTACACTTCAACCGGATAAGGCATACCTTAAAGTGGGGGCCCAGCTATATAACCGGACTGCCGAGCCTCAAACATTTTTATGGTGGGCCAATCCAGCCGTAGCAGTACATGAGCATACGCAATCTGTTTTTCCTCCAGACGTATCAGCCGTGTTCGACCATGGAAAGCGAGATGTATCCCGTTTCCCGATTGCTACAGGCACTTATTATAAAATGGATTATTCTGAAGGCGTAGATATCTCCCGATACAAAAATATTCCTGTTCCCACTTCATATATGGCCTATAAATCGGATTACAATTTCATAGGTGGTTACGACCATATGAAACAAGCTGGGCTTTTGCATGTGGCCAACCATCACATCTCTCCCGGGAAAAAGCAGTGGACATGGGGAAATGGCGAATTCGGCCAAGCTTGGGACCGCAATCTAACAGATGAAGACGGCCCCTACATCGAGTTGATGACGGGAGTGTATACCGATAATCAACCAGATTTCACTTGGCTTCAGCCGTATGAAGAAAAGACGTTCTCGCAGTATTTTATGCCTTACAAACATATTGGTATGGTCAAAAACGCTTCAATTGACGCAGCCGTTAGTTTGGAATTAAATCGCAGCGAAGGGACAGTACAGATTGGCGTCTATGTAACTTCGTTATTTTGCGAGGCTGTTGTGGAATTAAGCAGCCAGCGGGAAGTTTATATTCAAGAAACCTTGGATCTGACACCTAATAAGGCCTTGATACAGAAGACAGTTATTTTGGCTGAGGATGAGGATTATGATCTATGCTTAAGCGTCAAAGACGCGACCGGAAGGGAGCTGATTAGCTACCAGCCTAAGCAAAAGGAAGTTGAGCAGATGCCGGCTGCTGCCGACCCCCTGCCACAACCGGAGGAATTAAGAACGAACGAAGAATTGTATTTAGCAGGACAACACTTGGAGCAATACCGTCATGCTACCTTTGAGCCTGAGGCGTATTACCTTGAGGGCCTGAAAAGAGATAAGAATGACAGCCGTATAAATATGGCATATGGTACGTTGCTTCTTCGCAGAGGGTTATATGCAGAAAGTGAAGAGTGCTTTCGTAAAGCCATCTCGCGGATAACCTGGCGTAACTCTAATCCCTATGATGGTGAGGCCTACTACCAGCTTGGTTTGTCGCTAAAACACCAAGAGCGGATGGATGAGGCGTTCGCTGCATTTTATAAATCAGTATGGAGTGCGGCATGGCAAGACAGCGGGTATTTCTCACTGGCACAGATTGCGACAGAACAAGGGAACTATGAAGAAGCATTGGAACTCGTCGAGCGCTCGACAATCCGAAATGCTCGCAATTACAAGGCACGCAACCTGAAGTCGGCTATTCTTCGTAAGCTCGGCAGGAACGAAGCAGCAATAGCCTTTTCCAAGGAAACGATGAAGCTCGATATCGCCGATTTTGGAGCTTACCGTGAGCAAGCATTATCTTTAGAGGCTCTCGGGTTACGAGATGATGCTAAAACGGTCTTTGAAGAGCTGGAAAAATGGATGCGTGGAGATGTGCACAACTATATAGCGGTAGCATCGGACTATGCGGCGGCAGGACTCTATGAGGATGCAGCATGTGTGCTGGAAGAAGCTCCAGAGCAGGCAAAAACATACCCTATGCTGTATTACGTTCAGGCCTTCTGCTATGCTAAAATCGGCAAGCTTGAGCAGGTGAACAATGCTCTCGCTCAGGCCGCAGATGCAGTACCCGATTACTGCTTTCCTAACCGTCTGTTTGAGTTGGATGTGTTACAATTTGCAATTCGAACAAGACCGGAGGATGACAAGGCGCATTATTACTTAGGTAATTTACTCTATGATAAGAAACGGCATCAGGATGCTATTTCCAGCTGGGAAATGTCTCGTTCCATTGACGATACTTACCCCGTTGTTCACCGTAATCTTGCTCTTGGATATTTTAACAAACAAGGCCAAGTAGAGAAGGCTCGCCATTCGTTAGAGCAGGCCTTTGCGTGCAATACTTCAGACGCACGTATTCTTTATGAGCTTGACCAGCTGTATAGGAAGCTGAACATCAAGCCCAACGACAGATTGAATCTAATGGAGAGTTATCCGGGAATCATAAAGCTTCGCGATGATCTGTTTTTAGAATATGTAACCGTTCACAATACGATGAAGCAGCATAAGATAGCGTTGTCCTTGCTGACAGGGAGAATATTTCATCCATGGGAAGGCGGAGAGGGGAAGGTAACGGGACAGTATAGGCTGGCCAAGGTAGAGCTTGCCAAGTCCGACCTGAGGTCTGGGCGGATTGAACAGGCTGTAAAGGGGCTGCGGGAGGCTTTAGTGTATCCAGAGAATCTTGGCGAAGGTAAGCTAGAGGGTTCCCAAGATAACGATATCTATTATTATTTGGGCTGCGCGTATGAGCTATTGAAATTAACAGATGAGGCAAGACAGGCCTTTTCCACGGCCTCTCAAGGACTGGGGGAACCCATTAATGCCATGTATTATAACGATCAACAGCCAGATATGATATTTTACCAAGGATTGGCCTGGCGGAAACTTGGTTATGCGAAGGAAGGCAATCGTCGATTCAACAAGCTCATTGATTACGCCGATAGATACTTATTCGAACCCGTGAAAATGGATTATTTCGCGGTCTCGTTACCCGACTTTCTCATCTTTGAAGATGACCTGAATATTCGTAATCAGGTTCATTGTACTTATATGAAAGCACTTGGTTTGCTTGGATTAGGGCGACAGGACGAAGCCATCTTGCATTTTGAATCGGTGCTTAAGCTAGAAGCTAACCATCAAGGAGCGTTGAACCATATGGACTGGAGCTGGGAGGGGAAATCAATTGAGTAATCTCATGAGAACTGTACCGCGCAAATTGACGATCACCATGTGGGACTTTTCTTGGTATACCATGACACAGGAAGGTGAGCCCTACAGCGATCTGGAAGCCCGTTTTAAAGAAGCGGTCGAAAGAGGCTACAATACGATCCGAATATGTGCAATGCCATTCATGTTGTTTACAGCGGATGGCAAACGCCCCGGACCCTTGGAGTTTGCTAACCTTGGGGAAGTAGGCCAGCGTACGCGTTGGTATAACTGTCGTGGAGGCGCAGTACTGGACGGGCATGCTCATTTGCTCGAACTGTTCAAACAAGCAAAGGCTCATAACTGTTACATTATGTTATCCTCTTGGGAATATCAGCAGAGTCCCAGCTTTCTGGCTCATGCTGAGCTTAGAGATGAACTAGCTGCAATTCCTCCTAAGGAGAGATTCATGGCCATTGCAAAATCAATGGATCAGTTGATCCGTTTCGTCACAGCAGAAGGCTACAGGAGTCAGATCATCTATACAGAGCTGCATAACGAAGTGGAATTTGGGCAGTTAAACGCCGTCGGAACGTCTGAAGGCATAGCCGAAACGAATGTACCGGCGCTTATTGAAGCCATGCAGCCCTACGTAGAAGAAGCGATAGAATATCTTCGCCAATGTCATCCTGATATGATGATGACAGCCAGTTATACGTTAAATGAAGCCTACCCCAAGGCTTACGTCGCGCGCAATATGCAGGTGGCCCATTTTCACCTATATATTAAAGGGGTGCTCAATGAGCTTATGGAAGCGGCAGCGCTTTATGATGAGTTGGCGCCGTTCCCCAATCCATTCGTACAATCCCTATTAAGAGAAGACGCTCCTCCATTTGCAAAATGGACCCTGCCTCCGGGGCAGAATTGGCGGATGGAAGGCAATCCAGTCGGCATGAGACTTATTTATTTGCACGACTGGGTAGATCCCGATCAATGGGATTTATTTTTGTACGATCGGTATGGAGACCATAAAATGGCCATGTTGCAGAAGGCCGACACCCGATTGGAAGAGATTCATGAATGGACTCGTCATTCCGGCATTCCAATTGTCATAGGAGAAGGTTATGTAGGCTACACGCCGCTGCATGCCCAATTTGAAGAAGGCCCAGTCGGCAAATTTATCGCTGAATATGTGTTGCGAAAAGGAATGGCACTTGGGTTCTGGGGAATGACCCTCTGTTCTAACTGCGCTCCCCATCATCCATTCTGGAATGATATCGCTTGGCAGCGCAAGTGGAACCAATTTATCCTGAATTCAGATTAACGAGTGAGGGGAGTGAACTCCATGAGAAACTATCGAGTTGCGGTTAAAGACGATCAGAAGCATATTGTTAAAGGACATATCAAACTTGGCGGCACCAACCCAAAAGGAGAGGAGATCGGATTCACCAACTATTTTATGGAGAAGGACGGAGAGCCCTTTTTCGGTATTTGTGGTGAATTCCATCATGCCCGTTATGATGAACGCTATTGGGAAGACGAAATTATTAAAATAAAAATGGGCGGCGTAAACATCATTGCTACTTATATTTTTTGGAACCTACATGAAGAAGTTGAAGGTGTTTTTAATTGGAGTGGGAACAAGAATCTTCGTCGTTTCATCGAGTTGTGCGGCAAACATCAGGTATACTCCATCATTCGGATCGGTCCCTTTGATCATGGGGAAATTCGAAACGGCGGTATGCCAGATTGGTTATTCGGTCGACCATTTGAGGTTCGTTCTAATGATGAGGGGTATCTGTTCTATACAAGAAGATTGTATAACGAAATCGGTACCCAGGTTAAAGGGCTGTTATATAAGGAGGGGGGGCCGATTATCGGCACCCAAATCGAAAACGAGCATCATCATTCATCTGCCCAGTGGGCATTGACTGTAGGAATTAATGATATGTGGCTAAACAGTGGAAGTGACGGTAACTCGCATATGTTAAAACTTAAAGAAATAGCTCTGGAAGCGGGGATTGATACTCCGATCTATACGTGCACAGGATGGGGAGGAGCAACAACTCCTGTACCCGATATGCTGCCGTTATGGGGCGGGTATGCCTATTGGCCATGGATCTACTACGAAGAGGGACGTTTGGAGGGGATGGAGGAGCATCCTGCGACACCGGAATACATTTTCCGCGACAAGCATAATAACAAGATTCCAGAGAGTTACAATTTTAAGCCTCAATACGCACCTGAAGACTATCCGTACGCTTGCTGTGAAATGGGTGGCGGCATGGTTCAGTTTTATAAATATCGGTTCGCATTTCCCTACCGCAGTGTTCCAGCAATGACTGTCATGAAGGTTGCAGAAGGCTGTAATCTGATCGGATATTACATGTATCATGGGGGTTCCAATCCTCGGGGTAAGGTTAACCCGTTCACCAATGATCTAGCCACCCCCAAAATCTCCTATGATTTCAACGCCATGATCGGCGAATTCGGTCAAGTAAGGGAATCGTACCATAGAACAAAGCTGCAGCATTACTTTTTTTCAACGTTCCAAAAGCAATTCTCACTAACAAAGACTATTCTGCCAGGGGATACGTCCCAGATGGACCCTTATGATGTGGATACGTTACGATATGCAGTGCGATCCAGTGCTGGATCGGGTTATCTGTTTCTAAATAATTTCCAAGACCATGTCGAAAATGACGACCTGTGCGATTTTAATGTGAGCATTGAACTGCCCGAGGAAACGATTGTAATCCCTAGTCAAGGTGAGCTGATGTTAGGACGTGAAAGTTTCGCTATATTGCCATTTAACTTTAATTTAGATGGAATGAAGCTCAAATATGCTACGGTACAGCTGATAACAAGGATAGAAGAAGATGGAGAAGTATACTACTTTTTCTTTGTACCAGAGGGGATGAAGGGAAGATATGAAATTGAGTCAAAAGATATCATCAGTGCCACAATCGACAAAGGCTCGATAGAGCAGTTGGATGGGAACACGATCATTAAGGTTGCTGAAGAGGACGATAGTCTCATCCATCTGGTATCTGAAAGTGGCAAAAAAGTTGCCATCTACACGATGACTGATGAGCAAAGTCTTACATTTTGGAAGGTAAACATGCAAGGCCGGGACAGAGTCATTTTGACCAATGCCAATGTACTTGTATATGAGGGCGATCTAAGGCTGGAATCGACGGATCAAGAAATGGTATCCCTGAGTGTATTCCCTGATTTCGCCGCCTCGATCACATCTATTACTGGTGGAGAGCTGCTAGACATAACAGAAAACAATGTATTTAAAACGTATCGTTTAAAGGCTCCTAAGCGAGAAATTCATTTCAATTTGAAAAAAATAAATGACGATAAACTTACTATTGATTTTGAGATAGATGCCTTTCACGGAATTAAGGAAGCTCTGCTGCGTATCGATTATACTGGAGATATCGGTTATGCTTTTATGGATGGCGAACTGATCAACGATAATTTCTGCAACCATACGACCTGGGAAATAGGCTTGAAAGCATTTGAGCATCGGCTCATCGAGCAAGGGTTGTACGTATATGTTTCCCCAATACAAAAAGGTAAGGTTCTCAACAGCAATACGACTATGGCTGGCTGGAAAGAGACGGCAAAGGAACGTATCGTAGATATCGGCGCAGTCAGCATCGTGCCTGTGTATGAAATTCGACTCACCGTATAACCCAGGAAGTGTAAGTTCGACGCACAGTGGGTACTTTTAGTATAAAGTATAAAAATGTAAAAGCTCATGGTCGTTCAACCATGAGCCTTTTTTACTTTCTGATAGTACGTTTAGTAGATACCAGCCTTTTTCGATGTTTCTTTGATCCCGTTGCTTCCGTTAACTACAGTTTTCCCCCAATCCGTCAGATTGCCATTAGGTCCTGTTACAAGATCAAGGTAGGAAAGATTGGAACTATTACCATACCAGGACCAGGCTAACCAGCCTACTCCTTTGGATTGACCGTATCTCATGATTTCTGTCTCGTCGACGTCTGCTCCCTGGTGGTAACCGCCAAATTCGCCAATAATCAGAGCGAGTCCTTGATTCAGAACGTTATCAATATTGGTTCGAACAGTTTGAACATCTTTACCAGCGAACTCATACATATGGATGGAAAATACCGTATTCTTCAAAGAATCAGCTGCGAATACAGATTTACCAAAGTCATTGATAGATTGAGGATATTGTCCCCATCCGGCACAATCGACGATGAGTGTATTTTTGATACCTGCGTTTCTCAGCTTGGGAATCGCTTGCTTGTATCCATCAGCCCAACCACTTCCATTCCAAGAACCATACCATTCGTTTGCAATGTTTACGATAACCCGGTCTTCCTTGCCGATCAGAGCATCCTTTATACTAATCCAGTAGTTCACAGCTGCATCCAAAGACGCGTAGTCGTCTTTGCCTGTAGCATCATGAACTTCAAGCACAGCAATCATTTTATGGTTGGAGACGAGAGAAATAATATCTTTCACGGAATTAATATCATCCTTGGTGTACTGGTTTCCGTTAGAAAGGACAATTCGGACGGTATTAGCACCTGTCTGGGCAATTGCCGGGATCGCTGTATAAAGATCGTTTTTGTACCATGTGTGAGCATGGTTGACGCCTCTCATAACAAATGGCTTGCCTGTAGAATCATACAATTTGGTACCGCTTACATAAAATCCTGAAGCAGCTTCTACCTTGGAGAAAACTCCTCCTAAACCAATCATGATGAGCAAGCCGATCATTCCAGACAATAGTGATTTTCTTAACAATACCTTCATTTTTATTCCTCCCTAAATATATTATTCAACTTCCTGCTATACAGAGATGAAGTTAGGTATGTAAGTGTGTAAATAGCAGTAAGCTAAACACAAAATTAAGCGCTTTCAAATATGAAAAAAGTTATTTTTGTTATTCTATCATTTGTGTTTTTGTTATTCAATCGGTTATTTTGGTTATTTTTTTGTGTTTTTGAAGTATAAACACATGGATGTATTATTTAAGTGCTATTTTCTGTGGTTTCATTGTATTTATTGTTTATGTTTGTTTAAAATTTAGTTTATATTGATAAAAATAACCTAACTATATTTCTGTGATATTCCGAATTTGTGTAGGTTGACCTAACGTTTTTCTTGGTTAATTATTTTGAACAAAGGTGAGATCTATCGGACAGCAATACCTAAGCTTCACCGCGATATTAAATTATAGTATGATATTCTTGTGAAAAATTTTACCAGAGTGAATAGGGGCAAGCTGATGAGAAAATCAATCATTGCAGTCGATATGGACGATACCATCTGTCATCTCGTCAAACGAGCCATATACCATAACAATAGTGAATTTCCCACTCATCCGCTTCGTTATGAAGAAATGTTAGATTGGAACACCGATCATCTACGTCATCCCAAAAGCACGCATGATGTATTTTATGGGCGACCGGGTTTGTTTGAGGAACTTGAACTGTTTGACGATTATGTTGTAGAAGAAATGGAGAAGCTTTGCAATGCTTTTGATGTCATTATTGTGACAGCGGCAGAGCCCAAGACCGTCGTAGAGAAATGGAATTGGCTTCAAAGACATATGCCATTCATTCCGATCGAGAACTTTTTCCCATGTAAACGAAAGAACCTGATTAACTATGATCTCCTGATTGATGATGGCCCTCATAATTTAGTACCTGCGCTAAAGGAGGGGAAAAAGGTGCTTTGTATTCCTCATCCATGGAATCTGAGAGCAAGAGAGCAATATGAGTTCCCCGTCATGACATCCTGGCAAGGAGCAAAAGAACGAATCGACTCCATTTTAGGAGTTCTGTATAAATAATAGAATTATTCGTAAAACAGCTGGCTCCTCTGGAACTGGCTGTTTTGCTAGAAAGAATAGCGCCTATGGCTGAAATAAAATGGTACAATTGCTATGCATTATCCATGAGGAGGGAACGTGTATGACCATGACTATGGGTCTGATTGTGAATCATCTGACCAAGGGAATAAGCCTACCCCACACCACCGTAGATCTGCTGGACCCAGGATCTGTAGATACTGAGGTGCAAGGAATTGTAACCGCTTTCTCCGCTTCACAGTACGTGATAGAACAAGCTATTTCTCTAGGTGCAAATTTTATCATTACACATGAAGGCATTTTTTATAGTCATCAGAGGATGCATGAGTGTCTACTACATGATCCGGTTTTTTCGCAAAAATCTCGCCTCATTGCCGATGCAGGTATAGGCATTTATCGGTTTCATGACACCATACATCGTTATCAACCGGATGGAGTGATGGTTGGGCTTCTTCAGGCGCTTGGCTGGCACAACTACATGGTAAAACAGCAGCCGACGGCCGCCATTTTGACTATTCCCGCTATGAAAGTTAAGGAGATCGCTGAATATATCAAAGCCAAACTACATATTCGTTATGTACGGGTGGCTGGCGAGGTTTCCATGCCATGTGAACGAGTGGGAATTTCAGTAGGATACAGGGGAGGTGGCGATCTAGCCATTCCATTATTTCTAAATGAAAATGTAGATGTAGTCATCGCCGGTGAAGGCCCAGAATGGGAAACACCAGAATATGTTAAAGATGCTGTCTATCAAGGGCACAGTAGAGCACTTATCATGCTGGGACATGCTGAAAGTGAAGCACCTGGGATGAAGTATCTCGCAGATGTGCTTTCCGCCCAATTTCCGATGCTTCCCGTACACTTTATTGAAGATCGCCCGGTGTTTCAAATATTGTAATGAGAACACGTTTTTTGTGATGGTCATCCAGCACTGCTGTTATATCCGTTCATCCACTTTATGAAATGGAGGCGAGATCATGGGAAGCAGAGTGATTATGCCGTTCAAAACAGACTGGAGATTTATAGAAGGAAATTACGCGGGTGCTGAGAAAATGGACTACAACGATGAGCATTGGCGGCTCCTTCATGTCCCTCATGATTGGAGCATTGAAAAGTCCTTTGATCCACATATGCTGTATGGTGGCAATCAGGCTTATTTGCCAAGATGGTCTGTCGGATGGTACAGAAAGCATTTTAATGTGAAGCCCTCCTCTCCAAAACAGCGCGTATACATACAATTTGATGGCATTCACAGTAACAGCGAGGTTTGGATCAATGGGCATTTTGTGGGCAAGCGACCCTATGGATATGTTAGCTTTCAATATGATTTGACTCCATATATTCGGTGGGATGAGGAAAATGTGATTGCCGTCAAAGTGGACAATACGATTCTTTCACCTGACAGATGGTATTCGGGGGCCGGTATTTATCGTAATGTTTGGCTGATTTGTACGGATTATATTCATATAACCGAATGGGGGACTTACATTACCACACCTGAAATTTCGCCAGATGAAGCCAAGGTGACTGTCAGAATCCAGGTCACTAATCAACACGCGCATGCCGTAGAGTGTACGATTATGACTGAAATGCTGGACCCACAGGGACAGATCCAAGGAAAAGTGGAAAACCGAGTTACTCTTTCGAGCTGTGAAACGGGGGAAATAGAGCAAAAAACGCGAGTTTTAGAGCCAGAACTATGGTCACCGGACAACCCAGTGCTCTACGAAGCCCAGACGACGATCTATTGCGACAATACAGAGGTGGATCGTTATTGTACCTCTTTTGGCATAAGAGAAGTGAAGCTGGATACACAAAAAGGTTTATTTTTGAATGGGCACAGCTTAAAGCTAAAGGGAGTGTGCATTCACCATGATTTAGGCTGTCTGGGGGCTGCTTACCATGATACAGCCATGAAAAGAAGGCTGCAAAAGCTGAAGGAAATGGGCTGTAACTCGATCCGTTTTGCTCATAACCCGATGGCGCCCGAATTATTAGATTTATGTGACCAGATGGGGTTCTTGGTGGTTGATGAGGCTTTTGATAAGTGGAAATCTCTTTTCTATGAGCATTTATATGATGAGTGGTGGGAAAAAGATCTGGAGGCAATGTTGCTCAGAGACAGGAACCATCCCAGTGTTTTCATGTGGAGCGTTGGGAATGAAGTGGAAAACCAAGGGCAGCCATCCATGCTAAAAATGTTGGAGCAGCTCGTGGGTTTCTGCCATGAAAAAGACCCAACCCGATCGGTTACATATGCGCTTGAGCCGCATAATACACCGATCAGCTTGCGTGAGGGTTCGATTGAGGCCAAAGTGGAGCATACTAAGCAGCTGGCACAACGAGTGGATGTTCTGGGGTTAAACTATCAGGAGCAGTGGTATGAGCACTATAGGGCGGCCATGCCGGATATGCTTATCCTTGGAACCGAGACGTTTCCATACTATCGGGGCAAGGATAACCGGGTTAAAGGTTATTTGCTTATGAATCCCTGGTTTGATGTCGCTAATCATGATTATGTGATCGGTCAATTTGTTTGGAGTGGAATTGACTATTTGGGAGAAACGAGCTATCCCTCCAAAGGGTGGTCTTCGGGCCTGATTGATACTTGCGGATTCCGCAAACCAGTATCTTATCTCCAACAAAGCTTATGGTCTAATCAGCCTGTTGTGCACATAGCCGCATTTAACGAACATATGAAATCGGAATTTAATCCGACATGGACAATGCACTGGAAATCTCCGGCCATGGAAGATCACTGGACATTTCCTGACTACGGTGGAAAATTGATACGGTTGGTTACCTTCACCAATTGTGAGAGTGTGGAATTGATCGTGAATGATGAATTATACGGTGAGAGGAAGCTAGTGGATTACCCTAATCATTTAATCCTATGGGAGCTTCCCTATACACCGGGCAAAATCCGAGCTGTGGGTCGTAATGGAAACGAGAAGGTTTGTGAGCATGAACTGACTACTGCCGGGACTCCTTATGCTCTAAAGTTGGAGGCCGATCGGACGGTTCTACCTGCTGATGGGCATGAGATATCTCATGTGGAAGTAACCGTCATAGACCCAAACGGGATCACTGTACCTAACCAGGATGTTGAATTAACCTTTAAACTGCATGGTGATGGCCGCATCCTTGGAATAGACAATGGGGACCTCACCAGTGATGAACCCTACAAGGGGAATGAGAGACGAACACACAGAGGAAGGTGTCTTGTGGTTGTACAATCTGGGAATGTGGCTGGTGAGCTGTTGCTTCAAGCATCAGCAGATGGAGGGTTACTGGGAGGAACCAGGCTGAAAGTGGAACAAGAATATAAATGACAATTCAAGGTTGATTCAGTAAAGACATTGTATTTTAGCTTACGTATTATTGTTACTCTTGACCAGCTTCTGGGCTGGTCTTTTTTATTTTTATATATAGGTAGGTTTCAGAATTGACATAAAAATAAGAAAGTTTTATAATTTCGCTATTAAAGAAATTAATTGAATAGTTTAATGGATGGGGTGTTTAATAGTGAACGAACGAGATTTCAAAGATGGGCTTTTCACCGAATACGCACGGATCGGAAAATGCTTGTCCAGCCCGAAAAGGTTGGAAATTCTTGATATTCTCATACAAGGACCCAAATCAGTTGAAGTTCTATCTAAAATGACTTCGATGTCCGTTGCCAATGTTTCTCAGCATCTACAAACTCTATATCAAGCTAAGTTGGTTCAATCCAAAAAGCAGGGAAACTTTGTGTATTATGAACTTTCTGATTCATCTGTTTTGCACTTTTTAAATTCACTGTATGACCTGTCTGAAAAGCAGTTAATTGAAGTTCAGCACATTAAGGAGCAATTTTTGGGTCAATTCTCGGATGTTGAAGGAGTCACAATGGAAGAATTGGCAATGCGGATGGAAAAAGGAGAGGTCACACTTCTTGATGTACGGCCGCGAGATGAATATGAAACTGCTCATATACCGGGGGCTGTTTCCGTTCCAATTGAAGAATTAGCGGAGCAGTTATCTTTGTTGCCAGCCGACTCGAAGATTGTGGCTTATTGCAGAGGCCCGTATTGCTTAATGGCGGTTAGAGCTATTGCATTGTTGCAGGCTCGTGGTTTCGAAGCTAGACACTTGGATAAGAGTGTTCACGATTGGAACGACTTTATCAGGGAAGGAAGTTAGCCTTAATGAATTTGACGAATGCTTCGCAGAAGAGGCAAGCGCTTATCAATTCCTATGCGGAATCTTCAGATAAGCAAAGAAAACTGTATCGTCGTACGCTTATCACCGTTATTTTCTCTCAAATTTTTGGAGGCGCCGGACTTGCTGCCGGAGTAACCGTTGGTGCGTTGTTGGCGCAAGATATGCTGGGTACGGATAAATTTACGGGGATTCCTGCGGCACTATTTACACTTGGTTCAGCGGCTGCAGCGCTCCTCGTTGGTCGGTTTTCCCAAAGATTCGGCCGACGAATGGGGCTGGGACTCGGTTTTATTGCAGGGGGAGTTGGGGCGATCGGTGTCGTTGTTGCAGCCCTTATGAATAGTATTACCCTGCTTCTAGTCTCCCTTCTTGTTTATGGATCGGGAACGGCTACAAATCTGCAGGCTCGTTATGCCGGTACAGATCTCGCAAGTTCAAAGCAGAGGGCAACAGCTGCGAGTATGGCTATGGTCTTTACAACGATCGGAGCGGTAGCCGGTCCCAACTTAGTTAACGTTACCGGAGAGTTTGCGTTATCCATTGGAGTTCCCAGTTTAGCGGGACCTTTTCTTTTAGCGGCGGTAGCCTATACATTAGCAGGCATAATATTATTGCTACTTCTTCATCCTGACCCTTTATTGGTGGCCAAAGCAGTTGCGAATCAGGCGGCACAAGGAAGCCAGTCGTCTTCTGATCTTGAGGCTACTCGTGATGGTAGAAAAGGAATTATTCTTGGCGCTTTAATCATGATAATAACTCAAATTGTCATGGTTGCGATTATGACGATGACTCCCGTACATATGAAGCACCATGGACATGGACTCGGCGAAGTAGGATTAGTCATCGGTTTTCATATTGGTGCTATGTATCTTCCGTCTCTAGTTACGGGTATTCTTGTCGATAAGATTGGTCGTATAGCGATGGCGATGGCTTCAGCTGTAACGCTACTTCTCGCTGGCGTAGTAGCTGCGTTGGCTCCCACTGATTCGATGGTTTTGCTTATTGTGGCGCTTTCTCTTTTAGGGATAGGGTGGAATTTTGGACTGATTAGTGGAACCGCTTTGATTGTAGATTCGACGACAATATCTAATCAAGCTAAGGTACAGGGATCGGTGGACGTACTTATTGCTTTGGCAGGAGCTTCGGGAGGAGCACTGTCCGGGATGATCGTAGCAAATTCAAGCTATTCCATACTTTCTTATGCGGGAGGAATTCTGGCGCTGGCGTTACTTCCTATCATGTTATGGATGCGTTCAAAGAGAGCATAGACTAGCAAAAAACGACCTTATGGTCGTTTTTTTGTGTTTACCTAACTGTCGGGGGGAAGCAGCCATAGTTCTCTTTTTGACAAATAGTTTGGATACGAATAGAATGACTAATTATGATATAACTTATTAAAACATTAATAAAAAGTGGTGATAAGTAGATATGTAAATGCCAGTAGAATCATCCATGAATCCTCGGGTAATTCGTAATATCTTGTTTTTGTTGTTCGCTTTACCGGGTGTAGCTTTTGCTTCCTGGGTATCTCGAACGCCTACTATACGGGGTAATTTACATGTCTCGACTGCCGAAATGGGAATCATTATTTTTGGATTAGCTGCATTTCTTTAGCGGGACTACTTATAGATCCCCCAGGCTTAGGGTTTTTAGGTGAACATGTTGGAACTTCTGCATGCCTTGATTGTAGTGCTTGTTGGCGTTATGGTCGCTGGTTTGATATCGGGTGCAGCCCAACCCATTGGAGTGAAAGAAAAAATCAGATTAAAAAATAAAGGGGATTGTCGCATGACTATGAAAACGGAAAAACAAAAGATGATAGATGGAGAACTGTATGTAGCTGCTGATCCTCAATTAACGAGTGAAAGAGAGTATGCGAGAAGATGTGTCCGTCTCTTTAATCAGACGACAGAGACGGATCGTGAGTACCGTGAAAAGTTACTTAAGGAGCTTTTCGGATCAACTGGTGAAAATATAGGCATGGAACCCAACATACGTTGTGACTACGGATACAACATCCATGTTGGAAATAATTTCTATGCCAACTTTGACTGTACCATTTTGGATGTTTGCGAAGTGCGCATTGGAGATAATTGTTTCCTGGCTCCAGGAGTTCATATTTACACAGCAACTCACCCCATAGATCCGTTTGAACGAATCGCTGGCCCAGAGTATGGAAAGCCTGTTAAGATTGGCAACAATGTATGGATCGGCGGGAGAGCAGTGATCAATCCTGGTGTTACGATAGGTAATAATGTCGTAGTGGCATCAGGAGCAGTAGTAACCAAGGATGTTCCAGATCATGTGGTTGTAGCTGGAAATCCAGCACGAATAATTAAGCAGATTGAAATCTCCTAAACAGCATACAGGCTAATCATTTAATATTTGTACCGATGATCCTATTAAAATAGCTCTTTATTTTAATAGGATCATTTAATTTAAAGACTAGTATGCTTATGGTCTTTAAGATTGAACTATACAGAGTAATAAATAATCATATTCATCCGAACTAGTGTTTCTCCTAGATTATAGTAAATGTGTGGACGGTCTGCTTTAAACCGAATCGAATCTCCGGCTTTCACCGTGTACATTTCCTCACTGACTTTTACCACCATTTCACCCTCAAATACCGTAATAAATTCTTCAGTACCTTCACGGTGTGGCGCTGAACTCAGTTCCCCGCCTGCTTCAATCTCTACGGTGTAAACCTCAAAATTTCTACTTCCTTCATAGGGGAAAAACGGATACAACCGATAGTGATTATTTTCTTCAAGCACTTGCACCTTGCTTTTCGGAACGACTACTGCATCTGCAGGGGGTTCATTAATCAGGGCAGTGAAAGAGATTTTCAAACCGTTCGCAATTTTCCATACGGTTGTAATCGAAGGATTTGATTCTCCTCGCTCAATCTGACCAAGCATCGTTTTACTGATCCCCGTCAGATCGGCTAATTTATCTAAACTTAATTTTCGTTCATTTCTCAGATGTTTCAAATTTTTACTTAAAATCAGATTAATATTCTCCATAATTATTCGCCCCTATTGTGCTTTATAAAGAACATATCGTACAATCATAAAGTACAAACGTGCGTTTTAACGCACATTTTATACAATTATAACATACTGGAGTTGATTGTTGCATGCCGGTTATTCCGTTTCTTTCTTATGTGATTGTTACCAGCTTTACGCCCGGACCCAACAATATTATGTCATTAGACAGTGCCAGGCGGTTAGGTTTGAGAAAAGCATTTCCATTCTTGCTGGGAGTAACAGCGGGCTGTTTCGCTATTATGCTGTTAGCCTGCTATTTTAATCTTGCTTTGTATCATTTTTTGCCACGGGTTAAAATCTGGATGAATGTACTCGGTAGTTTGTACATGCTTTATCTGGCGGTAAAAATAGCGAAGAGCAAACCTTCTTCTAAAAATAATGATCACAATGAAGGATATTCCTTCAAATCAGGATTGCTGCTGCAATTTATCAATTTAAAAGTCATTTTGTATGGTATTACGGTCATTTCAACGTTTGTTATGCCTTATGATGTATCGTATATAGAGCTTATTACAATTTCATTACTCCTGACCTGTATTGGTTTTATAGCTGTAGTGTGCTGGGCGGTTTTTGGGGCTATGTTTCAGCGTTTCTTGAACAAGTATGAGCGCTCCTTTAATATCATAATGTCCTTATTGCTCCTTTATAGTGCACTATCGATATGGATGTAAATGAGTACCGTTTCCATCATAGAAAAGAGAGGTTCCTGACTATAGGCAGGAGCCTTTTTTTCGTGTGAATTGAGCCTATTTTACGAGTCATAACATACAATCGGACAGAATGGATGAATCTCCTGATCATTTAGCTGCAAAACGGGTATTACCTTAATAAATAAAGCTGTTGACAACTTGTATATACATGACTTAATCTTGTATATACAAGATGTTGAAAGCGTTATATTATTTTTTACGCTACTTCATTTCGCAAGGAAGGAATGAGCATGAATGGAAGCAACGAATAGGACTTTGATTCCTCAAGATAAGGACTGGTGGCGCAAATCAGTAGTCTATCAGGTTTATCCCAAAAGTTTTAACGATACGACGGGTAAAGGAACCGGTGATATAAGAGGACTGACGCAAAAGCTGGATTATTTGCAAAAACTGGGTGTTGATATTGTCTGGTTGCAGCCTGTATATGTCTCACCACAACGTGATAACGGGTATGATGTAGCCGATTATTGCCAGATTAACCCCGATTATGGAACAATGCAGGATTTTGAAGAATTGAGCCGGGAAATTCGGGCGCGTGGGATGCACTTGATGATCGACATCGTAGTTAACCATTCTTCCACAGCACATGCCTGGTTCCAGCAGGCACGGCTTTCCAAGGATAGTGAGTATAGGGACTACTATATCTGGCGTGATCCAGCACCCGATGGTGGACCTCCGAACAACTGGATTTCCAAGTTTGGTGGGCCGGCTTGGCAATATGACGAGGCAACAGGTCAATATTTCCTGACACTATTTGATAAGACTCAGGCGGATTTAAACTGGGAAAACCCCAAAGTTCGTCAGGAAGTTGTTAATGTGCTGGAATTTTGGGCAGAGAAGGGAGTTAGTGGCTTCCGACTTGATGTCATTAATTTGATCTCCAAAGATCGGCAATTCTCGGACGACGATGGAAGCACGGCTCCTGGGGACGGGCGTAAGTATTATACGGACGGCCCAAGTGTGCATGAATACCTTCATGAATTACATGAGAAAGTATTCTCAGCGTATAACAGTGTCACTGTAGGGGAGATGTCCTCCACCTCACTGGATCACTGTATCCGTTATTCCAATCCAGAGAGAAAAGAATTGTCCATGACCTTTAATTTTCATCATTTGAAGGTAGATTATCCAAATGGACAAAAGTGGGAATTGATGCCATATGATTTTGAAATGTTGAAGAAGCTATTCTCGGATTGGCAAACGGGCATGCAACAAGGTGGCGGTTGGAGTGCATTGTTTTTTAACAATCATGATCAGCCAAGGGCGATCTCTCGCTTTTTGGATGATGGCGAATACCATGCGGAAAGCGCCAAGCTGCTGGCAACCACGTTACATGGTCTTCAAGGAACGCCCTATATATTTCAAGGTGAAGAGATTGGGATGGCCAACCCGCAGTGGGCAGATATTGAAGAGTTTCGGGATGTTGAATCTCTGAATATGTATCGTATCTTACAGGAACAAGGCAAAAGTGCAGAAGAAGCATTGAATATCATTCGAGAGCGGTCTCGTGATAATTCGAGAACACCGATGCAGTGGGATGGCACTCGCAATGCGGGCTTCACTACAGGCACGCCTTGGATTAAGGTAGATGAACGATATCCACGGATTAATGTTCAGGCTCAGTTAGAGGACCCGAACTCGATCTACAATCATTACCGTCAGCTGATTCATCTGCGTAAGACGGTGCAGGTCCTTACTGACGGGAGTTATCAACGTTTGGACGAAGCTCATCCTCAGGTCTACGCCTATCAACGCAGCAATGAAGAGGAGACTTTGATCGTCATCTCTAATTTTAGCGGACAGGATACGCAATTCCGTATACCGGATTCATTGTATTCATCATTAAACAATCAAGCGTTGGGTGCGGCTGAGCTTTTAATTGGTAATACCCAGCACGCCCCGGAGCTAAAACAAGAGATCACTTTGACCCCATATGCTTCATATATGTGGATTGTCCGTAGTCTTAGTGAATAGTATGGAGATAACTAGTAGTACCCCGGGGATATTATTTTTATAACCGGGGTTGTTGCTAAAAAAAGAGCAAACGTTAAGGGAGTGGGCTAGATGGCGATTGAAAGATCACAGGTAGAAGACATTATAAAAGCCGTTGGTGGCAAAGACAACATAGAGGCCTCTACGCATTGCGTAACTCGTCTGCGATTTGCCCTTTATGATGATAAGCTGGTAGATAAAGATGCACTTGAACAAAATGATTTGGTCAAAGGCCAATTTTCTTCACAAGGACAGTATCAGGTCGTGATTGGTCCAGGCCTGGTGGATAAGGTATATAACGAAATGATCTCCATTACAGGAGGTAGTCGGGCTTCTAAAGACGATGTCAAAAATGCAGCAAGCAAAAAACAAAATCCAATTCAGCGTGCCATCAAGACGCTGGCAGATATTTTTATCCCCATCTTGCCCGCAATCGTGACTGCAGGTTTATTACTTGGAATAAATAATATTTTGACAGGCAAGGGGATTTTCTTCGAAGGTATGGCTCTGGTTCAGGTCTATCCTCAATGGACTGACTTTGCTGCTATCATTAACACCATTGCCAGCACCGCTTTTACATTCCTACCTGCCTTAATTGGATGGTCAGCCGTTGTCCGGTTTGGCGGCAGTCCTTTACTCGGGATTGTACTGGGTCTGATTCTGGTTCACCCAGATCTATTAAGTGCATACGGTTATGCGGATGCCGTTACCAAAGGAACCGTTCCGGTTTGGAATTTGTTTGGGTGGGAAGTGAACAAGATTGGTTATCAAGGACAGGTTTTACCTGTTTTAGTATCCGCTTACGTACTTGCACAAATTGAAAAATTCCTAAATAAAAAGATAGCGGATTCATTTAAGCTGTTACTCGTAGCACCGATTACATTATTAATAACGGGATTTCTGGCTTTTACAGTGATCGGTCCGGTTACTTTTATGATTGGTAATGCTATTACGTCTGGTCTTGTATACGTTTTCGATTGGGCTCCTGCGGTGGGAGGCTTGATCTATGGAGGCTTGTACTCCTTGCTCGTGATCACGGGAATGCACCATACTTTCCTGGCGGTGGATGTGCAATTAATTGGTACGCAGGGTGGAACGTTCCTCTGGCCGATGCTGGCTCTGTCCAATATCGCTCAGGGGGCCGGAGCATTGGCCATGATGCTGGTATTGAAGGAGCAAAAGGGAAAAGGGTTGGCTCTTACCTCTTCTGTGTCTGCTTTTCTGGGTGTAACCGAGCCTGCCATATTCGGGGTGAATATCCGATATAAATATCCGTTCGTATTTGGAATGATCGGGTCCGGTATCGCAGGTATACTGCTCACCGTAAATCATGTGATGGCTTCTTCCATTGGTGTGGGAGGGCTTCCAGGCTTCTTGTCTATTTTCCCAAACAACTGGGGTGTATTCTTCATTGGGATGGCGATCGTATTGATTGTACCGTTCACTTTAACCTTTATGTATGGGAAACTGCTAAATAAGCGCCGTCAGACTCCAGCTACACCAGCTAACGACTCCGTACGGAAAGATTCGGGCCGTCGATATTCTGCACTGGATGTGCTTGAAGTAAAGACTCCGGTACTGGGACATGTTGTGCCATTGGAGCAGGTTCCTGATCCGGCTTTTGCCGAACGGCAGATGGGGCACGGTATCGCAGTGGAACCGAAGGATGGCAAGATTCTTGCCCCTTTCAGCGGAAAAGTTATTCATATCATGATGAAAAGCAAGCATGCCTTGATTTTGGAACATCCGACAGGTGTACAGATTCTGGTACATGTGGGGATCAATACGGTGTCGCTGAAGGGTGAGGGATTCACCATACATGTGGAGACAGATCAAACTGTGAAGCAAGGACAACTATTGATGGAATTTGACCGTGATCTGATTCAGAAATCCGGATATCCCATCATTACACCAGTCATTGTCCCGGATGGTCAGAGTATGATTAAATCGGTTGAAGAACTGCCAGGTGAGGCAGACGATTTGCAGTATACCTTAATGAGAATTCATTTGAATTCTTCATCAGGTCATAGGAACTAATTCAGATTCAATTCGCACAGTCTATTATAGTGAACAGGGAAGTGAAAGAATGCTACAATGAACGTGGTGATGAAAATTGACAAAGAATATATTTTTGCAAATTTATCAGGATTATTCGGGACAGATCCAGACAGGCGAATTGGCTCCAGGCACGAAAATGCCATCTGAAAATGAAATGGCCCGGGAGTATAATACTTCTCGCGAAACCGTACGTAAGGCACTCCACTTGCTTGCACAAAATGGGTATATCCATAAAATAAAAGCTAAAGGCTCTTTTGTTCTGGATATGGGGCGGATGGATTTTCCTATAGGAGGACTGGTCAGTTTCAAGGAAATGTCCGAACGGATTGGGCGTACATCACGAACAGTTGTACATGAAAATCAACTACTTCCAGTTCCAGATGACATAGCCAATCATCTTGAGATTGATAAAGACAAGTATTTGGTCTGGAAAGTCGTTCGTGCACGTGAAATTGAAGGTGAATGCGTCATACTGGATAAAGATTACTTTCGATCAGACATTGTACCTGTGCTTACTGAGGAAATTAGTCGTGGATCCATCTACGAATATTTGGAGGGAGAGCTCCATCTTCAAATCAGTTATGCCAAAAAAGTCGTTTCCGTAGAAAATGCAGACGAAGAAGATCATAGGCTGATGGACCTTCAGAATTACACTCATGTGGTTGTAGTACGTAACTATGTTTATCTGGAGGACACCACATTGTTCCAATATACTGAATCAAGGCATCGGCTGGACAAATTCCAATTTGTCGACTTCGCCAGACGTTCCCACGGTGGAGACAAGAGAGCAGATTTTTTGAATAACGATCAATAATATAGTTATAAGAAACCCCGTCTTTTAAGACGAGGGTTTCTTTTTTACCTTGGATGCAACTGCTGAGCAGCTTGTATACTGGCATTTGAGGGATTTGAATTTGCGTTTTATCCAAAAGCTGTTTATAGAATATTAAAAGGTTATATACTGTTTTAGAATACAATTCCATGATCAATACAATGGGAATGAGGTGTATGTTATTTATGTATAGAGTAGCTATTTGCGATGATGAGCACAAGCAGAGAGAACTTGTTAAAAATATGCTGATTACTTTGTCGATAAAGACCAGTATAGAATTTAAAGTTGAATTATTCGACTCAGGAGAACAGCTAGTATCTCATTATCAAAACCATGAGTCTCCATTCCATATCTTAATATTAGATGTTGAAATGAGTGGCATGAACGGAATCCAAACCGCCCAAAAAATAAGGAGTTTAAATCACCTGGATGAACAGATTGTTTTTTTAACGAGCTACCCTGAATATATGGTGGAAAGTTTTGACGTAGTCACATTTCAGTATTTAATAAAACCGATTGCTCCCCATATCTTTGAGGAAAAAATGATAAAGCTGTGTCAATATTTTCAATCTCTCGATAAAAAATTCGTTATCATCAAGTCAGCTTATGAGGAAGTGCTTTTAAAATATGATGATATCATTAGTATTGAAGTGGTCAAAAGCTTAACCATAAAAAATAAACTGCATTTTGTAACCTCTACTCAAATCTATGATAGCAAAGGGATTCTTTCGGACTATGCTTCAGCATTAAAAGGACATAATTTTCTACAAATTCATCGTTCGATTATTATAAACTTAATTCATGTGAAAAAATTTGCTGGCGGTGATGTTTTGATGTCAAATGATGCGAAGTTACCTATTGGGCGTTCTAAAATAAAAGAAGTTAAAGATCTATATACCAAATTTATGATCATGAAGATGCATTAATATGATGGAATATAACTCCCTGCTTCTTAATCTTTGCGTTGTCCTTGTTATGTGCTTCCAAGTGAATTTTTACTTTAACTCGGTTTTTGATAAGTCCAATCGAAAGCCGAACAGATTCGTGTACTTCATTATTTTTGGGTTGCTGGATTCCTTATATTTAAGTGTTTATTTGGCTCCTACGATATCTTCGATTTTAGCATTACTTGTCATATTTAGTTTAGCGCAATCGTATACAGTGGAAATAAAGACAAAGATCATTTTTTCTATCCTTTATGCTGTATTGATAACTATCGTTAATTTTATATCTCTTTATATTTTATATGCTGTAGGCTCCGTTGAAATTAGCAACTTTAGCCATTTGAGTGAACAAGACCACTTGATATTCTCTAAGGTTATGTTACTCAGCTGCATTATCATGTTTGCTGTCATTCAGATTATACGGCTATTTGCCAAACGAAGAACCTTCCCTTTGCAGCATCGTTACTATATTTTATTTTTAATCGTTCCCATCATAAGTTTATACCAGGTCAATGTTTTATCTGTTTATAGTGAAAAGAATATGTATTATTTTGGTTCTATTATTGGCTTTATTTCCTTAAATGTTTTTATCATATATATTTTTGATAATGTCATTGAAAAATTTCAATTAATGCATGAAAATGCTCAATTACAAGATCAAATGGACTACCAAGATGCCAATTACGAAAAAACGGTTCACAGCTTCAAAAATATAAAAAGAATCATTCATGATACACACCAACAGTTTTTGTATATTGAAGAATGTATCAAGAGAAATGAATTGGCTGAGGCGAGTGAACATATTAAGGTTACCTTAAATAAAATCGAAGGAGCATATCAAAGGGTTAATACCGGTAATCTGGTTATAGATGCCCTTGTCACGAATAGTCTTAATATTGGACAAGCCAATGGCATAAAGGTAGATACCCAACTTAACTTATATTCACAGAAAGTAAATATTGAACGTTATGATTTATGTGTAGTTCTAGGGAATATGCTGGATAATGCCATAGAAGCATCTAAAAAGGTCAAGATTGCGGATGACAGGTACATTCTTATTAAAATACATTCCAATGAGTCCGCGCTTTTCATTCACATCCTTAATCATGTGGAGAATGAAGTGGCTCATTTGCATAGTCAAAAATCAAACCCGGATGTTCATGGCATTGGCTTAACCAATATATCTAGAATATGTGACAAATATGGTGGGAATATGACCATTGAAACGAAAAATAAAGTATTCAATAATATGGTTTTATTGCCATTTTATAAGGACATTCCTTAGACATCATGTTGTTTAGGGATTGTTTTTTTCGTTTAAGGGTGTTTTTTTATATAGAATCCTCGTTCATTGTATGATCAGGTCAGTAATAAAATCTGGTGAAGCTATAAGAGGAGGAAATATGGAATGAAGAAAATAATAGCTGTGTTCGTTTCTGCTATGCTTTTTGTACTGCCGATGACGAATACTTTTGCTCAAGGCACTGATGAACCTATCAAGGAAAAGGCTCGCAGTCTGGCCTCGGAGCTGGTATCCAAATACGGTGTTAGCGGTGTGCAGTATGCCATTATGGATCATGGAAACATCGTATTATCGGATAGCGTGGGTGTAAAGAATAAAGCAACCAACGAGCCGATCACCAAAGATACGATGTTCGGTATAGGCTCTACAAGTAAAATGTATGTATCGGCTGCAACGATGATGCTGGTGGATGCCCATAAGGTAGATATTGATCAGCCGCTAACAACATACATTAAGGACTTTAAAATGTCTGATGAAAGATACAAACAAATTACACCGCGTATGCTGTTAAATCATTCATCAGGTCTTTATGGTGCTCACTATAAAAATAGTATGTTATTTAATGACAATGATACAGAAAATCATGATGAGCTCTTGCTAAGGTTGCAATCAGAAACTTTAAAATCAAACCCTGGCGAATATTCCGTATATACCAATGATGGATTTCAATTGCTTGAAATATTAGTTGAGCGGGTGAGCGGTCTAAGTTACACCGATTTCCTGGCAAAGCATATGAATACCCCTTTGGGTTTGAAATCTACCAAAACACCTCTCGATCAATTTGATAGACAAAAGCTGTCCAAAACTTATTTTCCTGCGATTGAGGGGGCCTTACCGGTTGAAAATGCCAATGTCATCGGGACAGGGGGCTTATACTCCACCGCAGAAGAGGTGGCTATGTTTTCAGAAGTGTTAACGGGGAACAGACCCGATATTCTATCTGCACAATCGGCGAAGTCCATGCAAAGTCATGAATATCGAAAGGGAATATGGGTACCTGAAGAGACAAACAGCTTTAATTATGGACTTGGTTGGGATGCGGTTCAGTTGGCACCGTTTAGTGATTACGGAATAACTGCGTTATCTAAAGGTGGGGATACTGTTTTGTATCACTCTACTTTGATCACCATACCAGAGCATCATATTTCTATGGCTGTGCTTTCATCTGGAGGGTCTTCCATCTTAGATAGTATTTTTGCTTCTAACATTTTATTGGAAGTTTTAAAAGATAAGGGCATCATTAAAGACATCATACCTGAGAAAACATTTGAGCCTCCTGTAAAGGTGGAAATGCCATCTGATTTACTTTCTTATTCGGGATTATACGGTTCTGTGGGTACAACCATCAATGTAGAGATTAAAAACGGTGAGTTTGATTTACCTGCTTTTTTGGATGGATTCGTCCCGGCGCAAAAATATGTGTATACAGGCAATGGACAATTCAAAAGCAGTGATGGCAGTGTAGCCATAAGCTTTGACAAACAAAAAAACGGGAAAACGTATATTAAGGCTAACCTATATTTAAACTTTCCGGGATTAGGTCAAATGGTTATGGTGACTTATGAATATCAAAAGCTAGATGCCAATCCTGTAAATCTCACAGTTAAAAAGGCATGGGAAAACAGAAACGGGAAAAATTATTATGCTTTGGATGAAAAGATATCTTCCATATTTTATCTGGCCCCCTCATTTATAACGAAAAAAATATCCGTTGATCATGATGGGTACGCAAGTGGTACTAAAATTGTGGATGAGAATAAAGCAGTAAATGCCGTTGAGATTCCTGTTATGAGTGGAAGAGATGCATTTGATCTGAATTTTAATACCAAGGATGGTTCGGAGTATTTAACCATAGATGGACAATCCTATATCAGTGAAGATGCTGTTAAACCTATCTTGGGAGGAAAATCAGTGTATACCATACCATCTAATGGCCAAGCCACATGGTATAAAATAGATAAAAACTCAGCCGATAAAACGATGACCGTTGATTTTCCAACAAGCGGAGGGTTCGCTGTCTATGATGAAAACGGAGCGGTTGTACAATTTTCAACTGCTAGCAATAACAATTCGGTTGTACTGCCCAAAGGTGGCTTGATCGTTTTGGGTGGCAATGCAGGGGATGTATTTAAAATCAATTTGAATTAAGTGTGTAGCCGCTTCTGGAAATTCAGGAGCGACTTTTTCATTCAGCAGATGAACCTAAATCCGTAATGGATAATTTTATATCAAAGGTTACGGGTGTTTTGCTGAATTTGTAATCCCAATTATCCTTTACCTTTTTCCACACCTGCGGTTTCTCAATATGCAAATGGTCACCAAAACCGGCAACATCGACTTTATATTCTGACTGTAATTTGTGCATAAGAGACTTAATCCTGCGAGTCACTTGTTTTTCAAACTCTTTCTCAGCCTCCTTCATGTTTTGTGTCTCAGTCGGGTCCGCTTTATCATCCCAGTTTTCGATTAAACGTCCTTTGGATTCAATTTTTACGTGAAACGAGATATCGTTGCCTTCGGTTACTTTAGTTGTTATTTTGCTTTTTACCGATTTGATTTCGTAAGTGATAGCTTCATTCCGCTTGTCATATGTTTTTACAGCTCCGCCCTTAACATCACCTGTAATCCATCCAATACTCTCCACGTCTTGTTGGTCCAAACTGCCTATCCAGTGACCGGTATCTCCTTTAATAATACCAGCACCTGAAAATTCCAATTCCCCATCGGATTCAGTGATGTTTTGCAATATATAGCTTTTTTTGGAATGCATCATCCCATCCAATTCAGACAAATTGACCCCCCTCATTACCTTGCTGGTTCTGAAATGGTTACGAAGCATATACAGAATATGAATGGATGGGACTTCTTCCTTATATTTGGTAACTAAAGTACTAGCTGCTCGTCCCTTGCTTAAAAAGACCAAACAACTCGGGCGAATATCATTATCACGAAGCGCAAAATCCATCAATTGCTGCATCGTCTGTTCTTTCGCCAAATCGGTGGCAACCACCATGACCTTTAGATGGTGGCCAATAACGGGGCGATCCAAACGGAGAGAGAGCTGCCGGAAGATTTCAAGCAAAGAATCTCCTGTGCCAGTTATGTTGTTATAGTTTGGCTCTTGTCCCCCTCCTCCGCCTTGTTGGTTTGGGCTTCCAGATGATTTTTTGGGGACGATTTGTACGCTGGCCGTAATTTTATTTTTCTTGAAGTAACGGCTACCTTTCTTCTCCAGATCCTGTTCCAATGGAGTGAGCTCCCCCTTATCCAGAGAAAGTCCTGTATATATGCTAAGTTCCTCTACTTCTTTGCTGCTCCAACAACCGACTTGAGTCACCAGAAGAATAAAGGCAAGCAGTACAGATAGGATAGGTCGTCTACACATTTTGCTTCATTCCCTTCTTCCTGATCATGAACACAATGGAGAGAAATACCGGAATCAAAATAAATAATAGGATTCCCATATATCCGATCGCATCGCCCAGGCTAAACACTTCCATCATACGAACAGGAGTCATTGTGGAGATAAAGATTAGCGGGATTAAACCGAAAACCGCATAACGATATTTAAAACCAAACACCTGTGAAACACCTAAGGATGCATTGAAGAAAAAACTGCAGGAATTACAAAACATTTGCATCATCCAGATCACTAGCAGTGGAAACTCTAGACGTTCAAAAAGAAATCCAGGGATTTCAAAACTGCGCATCAAATTAATGGTAGGCCAAGTACTTGTCACAGTGGAATCTACCGATAGCCCGCCGATCACCATAACTACGGTCAAAAAGTACAAAATTAAAGGGATACTGATCCCCACTACCATGGCCTTAAATGCCTTCTCGGGGTGCTGCATAAAAGCGACCAGTGTCATGACGACTTCACATCCACTGAAAACAAGGATAGTTGATTTCAGCCCCTTGATGACGGGCAAAACCCCTTCACTCAATACGGGACGAAGATGATCAATTTCAAAAATCCTTAAGCTAAAGAGAAAACAAAAAAGCAGAAAGAAAAGACTGATTGGAAGTACAATCTGGTACAGTCGCACGATGGGATTAATGCCTCCAAAAACTAAATAACTCCCTACCCAGATAAATGGAATCACAATCGCCCAGATGGGTGTGCCTTCGAGTAGAAAAAACATGGTCACTTCAGCTAACACACGTATTTCAAAGCCGGCAATGATTATAAAGTATATAATCAATAGCACGCTTAAGATTCCTCCCGGAACAGTGCCTACAATTCTTCTGGAGTATTGGTATATGGTGTTTCCGGGAAACTGTTGACTTAATTTCACCATGACCCAGACGACGAATATGACAATACCTCCACCGATGAGGACAGAAAGCCATGCATCAGGAGTCTGTACTTGTTCAGTTACACCCCTCGGCAGTGTCAAAATCCCTGCGCCCAATACGGTATTGGTCAGGAATACAGCCGCCTGCTTCGTTGTGATCTTGTCATCAGAGCGTCTAAACACAGTAGCTCCTCCTTCGTCTTGGCATCATGGTCTACGCCTTTTTTGCTGCGTTTTCATCATAACAGGTCTTCGTTTCATTAGAGATATAGGAGCTCGGATGTACATATCTTTCAAGTCGCTTAGACGCATCGGGGAAAAGGGAGTCACATATGGGACGCCGAAGCTTTTCAATTTCGTCAGATGGATACAAATCAACAGAAAGAACAATATGGTTCCGAGCATCCCCAGGATTGCTGCAAAGAGCATGCCGACGAAACGCAGTAGGCGCAAGGTAATGCCCGCACTGTATGTCGGTATCGAAAATGAAGAAATGGCAGTTACCGCAACCACAATCACCAGGAAGGGGCTGACGATGCCCGCATTTACAGCAGCGTCGCCGATGACCAAGCCTCCCACAATGCCCATTGCAGGACCAATGGGTTTGGGCAATCGGATGCCGGCTTCCCGCAGGATTTCGATCGAAATTTCCAGAATCATGACTTCAATGACGGAAGGAAAAGGGACGCCTTGACGGGTCTGAATGATGCTAATGACCAGCTTGGTCGGAATCAAACCGGGATGAAATGAAATAAAAGAGATATACAAAGCAGGGCCCATCAGCGCTATGAAAGCTCCAAAAAATCTCAGCAAACGTAAAAGTGAACCTGGAATCCAGCGTTCATAATAATCCTCGGGAGATTGAAGCAGCATACTGAAGGTCACCGGGACAATAAGTGCAAAGGGAGTCCCGTCCAGAAGAATGGCTATTCTTCCTTCCAGTAATGCATTAATGACACGGTCGGGTCGCTCTGTGTTGTGAACCTGCTGGAACGGACTTAAATAATTGTCTTCGATGAGTTGCTCCACATAACCGGATTCAGCCAAAAAATCCATATCTATTTTTGATATTCTGCGGTTTACTTCTTCAAGAAGATCCGGATTCACAATATCCTTGATGTACGCGACAACCAGATCCTTTTTGATTCGGCTTCCCACTTGAAATTTCTTCATTTCCAGACTTTTATTTAAGCCCTGGCGTCGAAGCATCGAAGTATTTTCACTTAATACTTCCGTAAAACCGATTCTGGGACCCCGAAGTAGTGCTTCAGAGGTTGGTTCATTGACGGAGCGAATGGCGCCATTAGGCGAGCCTACCAGTAGTGCTTCCTTCATTCCTTCAATTAATAAGGCAGTATGACCTAAAAGGATGAACTCGTGCAGTTCCTCCATACTGGTAACTTCACTAATTTGCGTAAGTGGCATCAAGCTATCTTTTATAAAAGAGCTACTTATACTTTCCGGCTGTTCCTGTTGGTCCTGCTGGCCCTCAAACATCAAGACCTCCAATACCTGATTGCTCATAAGCTTTTCATCCTGCATGCCTTCTATGAAGACTAATACGGACCGAGCATGAAATTTTTTCAACATAAACTCACGAAAATGCACATCACTATTTCCGCCTATAGACTCTCGGATCGAATTTAAATCGGAATCGTAATTCCCTGTAATTTTAGAGTTTGGTTTATTCTGTTGATCAAGGTGCCCTTCGTTATTTTCATCGGAGAGCGGCCGACCGGAAGAATGTTTGGATTTCGCTCCCTTACTACCGACAAACGAATAAATCGAGGTGTTTATATAATAAATCCCTAAAGGAATAATCAACGCGAGGCCTGCTTGAAAGAGTATACTCCAGCTCGGAATATAAGAAATTATTTTAGACCACAAGATGACCACCTCCAAACGAATCAATTCTAAGATACAAGTTGTCCCTAAAGTATTCCTTATAAAGGTTGTATTTACACATGAACTGGAAAGATTCGTTCGATGACCAGAGCAAATGATCATCAACTACACTATTTTTAAATCTAATCATTACGGCAGATCTCACACGAAACACTTCTGTTGTTGTTATAGAGCTATCTAGCACTGAGAGCCAGTGTAGAGAATGGAGCAAAATCCCTTGAAACGGAATAGGGAAATCCCTAAATATTCTTAATTTTAACTACATTGTGATTCTAGTCACATATAGCTCTATCTGCTGTATTAAAATAGAAGCATAAACAATATTCATTAGAAACGTAGAGATGTCGTCGGATAGGAAGTAGCGTCGAATGAATGGAGGAACCGGTATATGATAAACAGTAAAAAGAAGCTTGTGGTTATAGGGAACGGGATGGCTGGTATCAATACGGTCGAACAAATTTTAAAATTAACAGATAAATATGAAATTACAGTCCTGGGAAGTGAGCCGCATCCGAACTATAACAGGATCATGCTCTCTTATGTGTTGGAAGGTAGTAAAACAATAGATGATATCATACTGAACGATTTGCAATGGTATGCGGATCAAGGGATTACTTTATATACAGGAAAAATGGTTAAAAGTATCGACGGTGAGAACAAGAAGATTCTCACCGAAGACGGACTGGAAATTGATTACGATGTGGCTTTGGTGGCTACTGGTTCACAATCGTTTATTCTGCCTATTCCGGGTAAAGAATTACCGGGAGTTATTGGTTTCCGAGATATCGCCGATTGCTCGGCAATGCTGGAAGCGGCAAAGACCTATAAAAAGGCCGCTGTCATTGGTGGAGGTCTGTTGGGGCTGGAGGCAGCTAAAGGCCTGGTCAATCTGGGGATGGATGTTACGGTCGTTCATTTAATGGAAGATTTGATGGAACGTCAGCTAGACCGGGAAGCCTCTGCGATGCTAAAAGCAGAACTAGAACGCCAGGGAATCAAGTTTGCTATGCAAATGCAAACTTCGGAGGTGTACGGTCAAGATCGGGTACAAGGACTGCGGTTTTCTGACGGAAGCGAGCTGGAAGCGGATTTGGTCGTTATGGCGGTTGGGATCAAGCCTAATATTCAGGTAGCTGTGCAAAGTGGTATGGAAACGAACCGTGGTATTGTAGTCGATGATTTGATGAGAACCTCTGTGCCGGATGTATATGCTGTAGGGGAATGTGTTGAACACCGCGGAATCTGTTATGGTCTGGTAGCTCCGCTGTTTGAGCAGGGAAGTGTCATTGCCAAACATTTGGCAGGCGCGGAAACTGAAGGTTATATGGGATCGGTGGTTTCCACCAAGCTCAAAATTTCAGGGGTGGATGTTTTCTCAGCTGGCGAATTCATAACCCAGCCTGAACATACGGTGATTGTAGCAAAAGATGAGTGGAAGCGGACCTACAAAAAAGTGCTGCTTCGTGAAAATAAGATTGTTGGAACTGTACTGTTTGGCGATGTGAGTGAATCTGCTAGCCTGCAAAAATATGTACGTCAGCAAACATTGATGACAGATGAAATATATGGACAGCTCATGGGTACTGGATGCAGCAATCACGGGTCGAAAACATCATCCGCTGAAACGATGGCCGATGATGAAATTGTGTGTGGCTGTAACGGTGTAACTAAAAAGGCCATTGTTGATGCAATTAATGACAATGGATTGACTACAGTCGATGAAATTAAGGCATGTACCGGAGCAACTCGTTCTTGTGGAGGATGTAAGCCGGTCGTGGAGCAGATTCTACAATATGTTCTTGGAGACAGCTTCAAGACGTCAGCCAAGCAAGGAATATGTAGCTGCACAACATTGAGCCGGGACGAGATTGTGGAAGCGATCAAAACCAAAGGGCTGACAACTACGCGTGAAGTGATGAATGTACTGGGTTGGCATAATGATGAAGGTTGCTCCAAATGCCGGCCAGCGCTGAATTACTATCTGGGAATGATTAACCCGGATACCTATGAAAATGAGGGAGATTCCCGTTTTGTAAATGAGCGATTGCACGCAAACATTCAAAAGGATGGAACGTTTACAGTTGTTCCTAGAATGTACGGCGGTGTAACGACCCCAGAAGATTTGAAGAAGATAGCAGATGTTTCTCTTAAATACAACGTTAAGGTCGTTAAAGTAACAGGAGGACAGCGGCTTGATTTGATCGGTGTCCGTAAAGAGGATCTGCCTAAAGTATGGGAAGAACTCGATATGCCGTCGGGGTATGCCTACGCGAAGTCACTTCGTACGGTTAAAACCTGTGTTGGATCGCAATTTTGCCGGTTTGGCACACAGGACTCGATGGGAATGGGAGAAGTGTTGGAACGGAAATTCGAACGACTGGACTTCCCGGCAAAATTCAAATTAGCGGTTAATGGATGTCCACGCAACTGTGCGGAATCATGTACCAAAGATATCGGAATCGTAGGTAATGATGGGGGCTGGGAGATCTTTATCGGTGGTAATGGCGGTATTAAAGCACGGTTGGCTGATTCACTCTGTAAAGTGAAAACCGACGCCGAGTTGATTGATATTGTAGGTAGCGTAATGCAACTCTACCGCGAAACAGGACAATACCTGGAACGTACTTCGGAGTGGGTGGAACGGATCGGTCTGGAAGAGATTCAGAAAGCAGTCGTTCAGGATACAGCTAATCGCCAAGCTTTAGTAGAACGTATCGAATTTGCACTGCAACAGGTCGAAGACCCTTGGAAAAAGATCATCAATGATGAGGATTCACGCAAGAATTTATTCGAGGTTGTCACCCCGTCTATTGTGTAATTGTATCTAAAATGCCTGAGGAAGGGAGCAATCAAGCAAATGATCAAAAATGCCGAATGGCTTGTCGTCGGTCACAGTAAGGATTTTCCGATCAGAATAGGACGTACCATCCACATCAAAGGTGTCGAAATTGCTGTTTTTCGCACTTCGGAGAATGAGCTTTATGCCGTTGAAAATATCAATCCTCATCCCAAAAGAGGTCCTCTTACAGAGGCGATAGTATCTGGTCATTATATCTATGATCCTTTATATGACTGGAAAATTGACCTGCAGACAGGCATCGTTCAAGAGCCTGATCACGGACAAGTTAAAACGTTCGCTGTTTGTGAAGAGGGAGAAGAAGTAAAAATATCGCTCGAAACGGTTTAGTTCATCTGATGGAATACAAATAAAAAGGGCTCAACAGGACAATCCTGTTGGGCCCTTTTCGGCTTGGATCAGGTAATGGTAATGCCTGCACTCGCATAACCCACCACGGTGTTGAGGAGGGAGGCTCCTGTAGCCGTTGCTGAGAAGACCATAAGTAGACGGGTCTGCGCGGTTACGGGTATAGCCAATTCGGTAGTAATACCACTAGAGATCGTTCCCAAAGCAACAATGTCAGTCAGTGGGGGAGTCAATATAACGGTAGCTCCGGGAATCGCTGTGAAGGAATTATTAGGTGTTGGGGAACTAAACAACTGGGCAGTAATGCTAACGGATGATGCTAAGAGGGTCAGAGCAGCTGTTGTACTGAAGTAACCAGCAATAGAGGTAATTACGCCATCCCGTGGTACGGAAAAAGCAAAGTTAATAAGCGGTCCTACAAGCGTACCTGTGAGGTCAATGGTATCGCCTACGAGGCCAATACCTGTAGCTGAGCTTCCGAAGCCGATCAAACTTGTGGTTCCTACCAGCCCACCAAGAACAGTTGTCAGTGTAGCAGGCCCTCCGGAAGCAAACGGGATGATGGCTCCCGAGCCGGTGGCTCCGGTAATCCCTGTAACGCCCGTAACACCCGTGGCCCCAGCGGGTCCGACAGCGCCAACCGCGCCCGGTAGACCATCGGCTCCCGTAGCACCCGTAGCGCCGACTGGTCCGGCAGGGCCTTCCGGTCCAGCGGCCCCGATAGGCCCAGCGGGCCCAGCGGCGCCCACAGGTCCAGTCGCTCCAACAGGTCCCGCAGGTCCGTCAAGGCCCACAGGTCCGGCCGCTCCGATAGGTCCTGGAGGTCCTTGTGGCCCTGGTCCACCTGCTGGTCCAGGCGCACCGCCGGGTCCCACCGGTCCTGGAGGCCCTGGAGGCCCTGGGGCTCCTTGTGCACCGGGCTCCCCTGACAAGTATGTTTCACCTAATACGTTGCTAACCATCGTTCCAGTGATTCTGATCGCGTTGATTAAGCTGTCCTTAAGAGCAGGATCGAGGGATTCTTGTAAAACGATGGACAATAGCGCATCCAGCAATTGTTGCAGTGCAGTACCTACGCCGATCGGCGAGAAAGGTGTAGCTTCTAACGCAACAATAGCAAGCTCCAGCGCTGCCAGTATGTCTGCCTTGGCCCCGCCGCGAAGCCTTAAGCTTTTCGCCAGAGACAACAGACGTCTTAAAACCTGTTGCAAGGAAGATACATTAGCCGCAGAAGGGTTTGCGAACACGATGGGGATAATCGCGGTCATTTCATTAATCAGCCTGAGAAGATCTTCGATACTTCTATTTACTCTTGTTGGTTTACAGTCTTCATCTTTTTTTGATGCACCACTGAACCTGAACGGTTTTTTATGTTTCATGCTCAAATATCTCCTCCTGATCGTTCTTCCTACAGTAGAGGTGACAGGTGGTTCATCGCCCCGTTTCGCAGATACTCATAATATATTTTCTGAAGCGAAAAGGGTGAATGACCAAGCAAAAATGATTGTTGAAGGCTCGTTACATAAAATACACATAAAAAATACGGCCCCCCGAAAAGCTTGGAGGCCGCGTTGTATTGGCTATACTCATCTGATCTATGAAACTTGAAAATTCTTATTTAAGCATACGTACTAACAGTTCAGCCATCTCACCTCTGCTGATAGCCGCTTTTGGCTTGAGCGTTCCATCTGGATAACCGCTGATCCAGCCGGAGGATACTGCATTTTGGAATGCTGCGGAGGCCCATGCTGAAATCTGCTGCTCATCCTTGTAGGATTGCAGTGCAGTAGTGCTGGAAATGGATGTCTGATTCTGCATCGCGTGTGACAGGATCACCATCGCCTGTTCACGGGTAAGGCTCTCATCAGGTCCGAAAGTTTGAGCGGTTAGCCCTTGAATCCATCCCTGACGGTAAGCAGAATCCACAGCTGATCCAGCCCAGTGTCCCTTCATATCTGTAAATGAGGTAGAAGGGCTCTCATCTCCAGCAGTTCCCAATGCTCTGGTCAGTATGGCTACAAATTCTGCACGGCTTACAGCGCGCTCAGGACGTATGTTGCCGTCTTTATAGCCTTGTATCCAGCCTTTGTCTGCAAGAGATTGCAAGGACTTCGCTGCCCAATGGCCTTGTACATCTGGCCATACTTGAGCTAGCTCTTGCGAATCTGACGAATTAATTGAGTCATTTGGCACACGGCTATGATCGGTTTGAGGCTTTGCATCTGTGGCGATGGCAAAGGTACCTAACTCGGTCGTATTCAGACTCACACCCGACAAAATTCCTTTTGAATCCATTACAGCAGTACCTTTTAGAATCTCACGCTCACCATTCTCATGAATAACAAGAATGGAGAACTGGGGCTCTGCATTGTGTAACTCACCTAAGGATTCGTTATCCAGCGGTAGAATGATGGTCGATGTCCCTATCACATTGGCCTTGATGTCTGTAACCGGACCCATCAGCGTCAGGCTGGATTGTTGCTCAGCCCAATCACGGATCTGCTGTGCACGCTGTACATCTACCTGCTGGAATGACAATGTAACGTCCTGCTGACCTGAGGCCATGCTGGTTAAGGTGTCACTGGATATCCTCAGTGTTCCATATCGGGATATTACCGATGCACCCATCTTATCCCACTTATTCAGTAAAGAATGAGGAAGGAGAACACGACTCATTTGTTTTTCCTGCTCCAAACGAATGTCTGCGTATGCTTTGCCCTCACGAAGTGCTTGCTGTATCTGCTCATCCAGAAATGCCGGCGAAGGAACAAAGAGGGAGAACTCTTTCCCTTGTTCGGAAAATCCGATCTGTGGCACGAAAGTAGATAGATCCTCAGTCTTATCTTTGTTAGATTTGCCTGTATTCGCAATTACCTTGGCAGGAACGGTGACTTCTATGGCTTGCGTCAAAGCATGAGAACCATCACTTACCCTCATAACATCCAGCATGATAGTTACAACGGAAGGAGTACCTGCTTGAACAATAGTTCCGTCTGTACGCACGATGTCTGGCTGGCTACTGCTGCTGATGGTCACACGGAAACCATCAGGTACAACAGGCAACCTGAGCAATGTATCACTTGTTGTAGGAGGTGTTATGCTTGTGATGGAATCGGCAACGCGCTGCGCGGTTAACCCTTGCGGATACACTAGCCCTGACGGAGCGCTCTTCATGCCATTTACGTTCTGTAGCACATAGTAGGTGGCTCCTTCAGGAACGGGTATAAATGTATATCTACCCTCTCCGGAAGCAATTCCTTCCGCTATAAGCTCCTGCTGAGCATTGTACAGCTCAAGCCGTGCGTTCGGTAAGGCGCCTGTAACGATCACAGAGGCTATATCCTCATTGCCTGCTGCGGCTGTAACAGCACGAGGCAGCACGTTTATATGGCGTTCTGCAGGCTCTGCCGTCCAACCCCCGTTGTCGCTATAAGCATAGTTCAATACATATACACCAGGTACATTTGTATCAACATTCCCGCTACCTGAAAGCTCAGGGAGCAGGATATTGCCGTAAACACTGTCCAGTACGCTGGCTCCTGGATCAGTGAAGCTGTCGCCGGTTTCCAGAACAATTGGATTACTGCCGTTCAATCGTACGTAAGGTGTATTCGGCAATGCCTTCAGCACTGTGATCGTGAATGTTCTTTGTACAGAAGCTGCACCTTTAGAAATAATGGCAATTAATTGTACATTCGCATCACCGTCTGTATATTTAGGCCGATTCACCTGACCACTATTGCTGAGGATATCCGGTTGATCCGAAGACCAGTCAATCTGGGTGTCAAATGCTCCTGTACGAGGCAGAGCAATGGAATCCTTAATCCCTTGCGGATAATCCAAATTTAGTGTATTTGCTGCCAAATTTACGGCTTCATCAGCACTTACGGGCAGTGCGGGCACGAGCAGGCTGAATGTTTTTCGCAGCTCAACCCCGCCTCGTGACACAACTGCTTCCAGCGTGATGGTCTGATCGCCTTGCACATAGCTTGGGAATGTTACATGCCCCGTATGATCCAGGAACTGGGGCTGAGTCGATGACCATGATACCTGAACACCATTCAATGCGTCTTTTGGCAAATATACGTCTCCGGTTACTGTAGTCATTGGCAACTCAAGCGCCCTGTATGCTGCGTCAACGGCTTCTGTATCGCTCATGGGCAGACGGAATACATGCGCAGTAAAATTCTTTGTTTTCGTTAAGCCTGCAAGTTGCAGGGTAGCCGTTAGGATAACGTCAGTATCTCCACTACTATAAGAGGGTCTGGTGAGTGTTCCATCTGATGCAATGACAAGAGGTTTGGACGAGGACCATTCGATCTGCGTACCACCATAACCGGATAATGGGAGAGATATATTTTCTGTCAGCGCAGACAAATCGCCAAGCGAGAGGGCACCTGCTGCTTGATCCAATGTATCATGTGCAGTTATCTTCGGTACGGTAACTTCGAAAGTTTGAGTATCCGAGGCGGTTCCTTTTGCAATCGTAGCTGTCAGTTTTACTTTTCGGTCACCCAGATCGTACCGCGGGCGTGTGACAGCCCCCTCATTCGTAATGACGTCAGGAGTATCCGAACTCCAGCTCACCGTCGTATCATTCAATCCAGTGAGGGGTAGTGTCAGATTTTGAGATACCGAATCAGCTGTATCTCCAGATGCAAAGCCTAAAGCAAGAGCGGCTTTTGCCTGTGCAACTCTCTCGGCATCGGTAAGTATAATCACTTTAACCTCTGAGGGAGTGCTCTCCCCTTTAGCATTCACAGCCTGAACCGTATAAATTGCTTCACCTGGCGGCAAGGCTGAAGTGTCTATGAATTGGGTTAAGCTGCCTGTATAGAGCGTTACGCTATCTCGTATGACTTTGTATGATGTTGCATAAGGAACAGCATCCCAGCTTAACTCCACTGTATTTCCATTTTTGGTTCCTGCAAAATGGCCCGGAGCCTGTGGAATAGGCAATTGCTCCCCATAAGCTGCGAATTCCATGATGGAAGTCCATTGATTGTTTCTTGCATTTCCTTGATCAATAGTTAATCGCAAGTATCGTGTAGTTACAGGGGCAATGCTCTTTTCAACATTAGAGCTTCCATTATTCTGTACGGTATCAACAGTCACCCAATTAATTCCGTTGCTGCTTGTCTGCAATCGGAAACTGTATGGATCACGTTGATCGTTCCATCCATAATGGACACCCATACCTGTAACAACGTATCGATCTACGATATACCAATCTCTCAAGTCTACCTGGATCCATTTCTCACCGTTGCTAGCTTGATACCAGCGGCTTGTTGGCTCGATTGACCCATCTACCGCTCTGGAGGGATCATAGGGTTGCGTGTAACCGCTTGAGCTTACAGGCTTGTGCAACACTACATTTTCCCAACCGGCAGCATGTGCCTCATTCGTCCCTATGAGCAGGAACGCACCGCCGATGAATGGCAGCAATGGAACCAGCAACCGATAGGGTTTCAATTTGTTGCGTGTGAAGTTATTGCCTTCGAGCACGCTATCACCTCTTCTTTATTAAATAGCACACTATTGAGCGTATTCATCTTATGGGCGGGACGGGTATGCCCCTTCGGTTGCGATGTAGTAGTTTACATTTGGCAACGGGGAAGCTCCGCGCAAGTCAGGCAATGCAAATGTGCTCATTCCATCGCCGCCAAAATTAGTGCCCAGCAGGCTAAATAATGCTGAATTCTGAGCAATGCTCAAGATCTGGCCCTCGCATTTTAGCCAACCTTTAGGAGCGAACATGTACGGGTACACCGTAATTTCCCCAATATAAGGCTCATAACCTGCATGTGCCTGTTTGGGACTGATTGCCGTTCCACCTAACAAAATGACCGCTAACAAACTCAACACAGCGGTTTTCTTCCAAAAATGATTCTTCATACCTACAACTCCTTTTTAGATTCGAATAATGGACCACGAATTCAACAAATTTGTGACATTAGTCATAGAATGAATAGATATTATCATGGATTTCTACATTTGACACTACAGTTCATCTATCAAATTCACCTTTTTATTCCTTTTGTGAGCAAAGAAATTTATTCCATCCCACCTATCGTCCATGCATCTTTTTTCTAATCCAGGTAAATCTATATACAAATCCTATGGAAGTAAAGGAGGAAAGAACGTGTGGCAGGTCATCGGAACTCATATACCCAAATGGAACGTATGGATAGAAGCTGTCTTTTTGTTCATCATACCTTTGATTATTTTTCTGACGGTACGACAAATTAAAGCGATGGATGGTCGAGAGAGCAGACGTATGGAACGATTAAAGCTTCTAGAAGAAGAAGACCGTTCGGAGCAGGCAGATCGCAACCCGTCTGTAAGTGAGGCAGAGAAGGAAAAGGGAACCTTTACCGAAGATTATGAGGCGAATATAGAAAAAGTCAGACAAGCCGTCGCGGATATGGCAGATGTGAACGAACGATCTATTTTCCTGGGAAAACTGAACGCTGTAGGTACACTTTTTTTTGTGGATGGATTAACAGACAAGGTTGGCATGGATCAGAACATTTTAAAGCCACTGATGGATTGGGGCAGTTCAGGACAAGGCGGGGAGGATCTTCCGAGAGGAAAAGAGCTTCGGGATATGTTTATTCGTCAGGTCATGCTGGTATCGGAGACAGAGTATACGTTAGAGGTGCAGTTCTCCTTGCAAAAGGTGCTGTTCGGTTCTGTCATACTTATAATTCAGGGCATACCCGGCGCTTTTGTGCTGGGTACACCCAAAGGGAATACACGAGGGGTGGAGGACCCGATATCGGAATCGGTGCTGCGAGGACCGCGAGTCGGTTTTACCGAGACCCTCAGCGATAATACGGCAATGCTGCGCAGACATGGAGAAAGTACGGAACTGGCCATGTCGTCCTTCAAAGTTGGAAAAAGAGTGGAGAAGCAGTTGATGGTGGTGTATTTCAGAGACATTGCCGACCCGGAGCTTGTGGATGAGGTGAAGCGGCGGGTCCAAACCATTGATATGGATGAGGTATTGGAGTCGGGCTATGTGGAGCAGCTTATTGAGGATAATTTTCTTAGCCCCTTTCTGCAAATTCAAAATACGGAGAGACCGGATCGGGTCATGGCTGCATTGCTGGAGGGACGTGTGGCGATTCTGCTGGACGGTACACCTTTTGCGCTTCTTATGCCTGTAACGTATGGGATGATGCTCCAGTCCCCCGAAGATTATTATGAACGATGGATACCGGGTTCGCTTATACGATTCCTTCGTTTTATGGCAACTTTCATATCGTTGTTCGCCCCGGCGCTCTATATCTCCTTTATCTCGTTTCATCCCGGATTGATTCCAACCAAGCTGGTCATTTCCATTATCAGTGCGAGACAAGGGGTTCCGTTTTCGACGCTGGTTGAGGCCCTGATTATGGAGATTTCTATCGAAATTTTACGTGAGGCGGGACTTCGGCTCCCCAAACCCATCGGTCCAGCGATGGGCATCGTTGGCGGTTTGATTATTGGACAGGCCGCTGTTAACGCCGGGATTGTAAGCCCGATTCTCGTAATTGTGGTGGCCGTTACAGCGATTTCTTCCTTTTCAGCCCCTGTATACAGCGCTGGGATTTCCATGCGTGTCATGCGCTTTGGAGCCATGTTTACGGCGGCCACCTTCGGGTTGTATGGCGTAATCATGTTTTTCCTAATGCTGAGTATTCATATGGTTAAATTACACAGCTTCGGTGTGCCGTTCCTGAGTCTAACGGTCCCCCGTTCGTTGAAGGACTGGAAAGATTACTTCATACGAGCACCGCTGCAATTTATGAAAAATAGACCCATTCTTTTGAAGCATAAAGACCCTAAGCGACAAGGATGAGCTCAACACAGGAGGGAGCAAGATGGCCCGTGGGAAAAAAGCGGATAAAATTACAACGTTGCAGACAACGGCAATTGTGGTTTCCTTTATGCTGGCTGCCGGGTTGCTTACCCTTCCCAGAGTAGCAACTGAAGTTGCAAAAACACCGGATGCGTGGATATCTGTCATTTTAGCAGGGGGGGGCACTTTCCTGCTCGGATGGATTATGATCAAACTAAGTTCAAGGTTTCCAGAAAGTACCTTTTACCAGTATGTTCAGCGGATAACAGGCAAAGTCATTGGCAAAGGGATTGGTATGCTGATTGTTATTTATTTTGTTTGTATAGCCGCATTTGAAATCCGATCTGTGGAGGAAGTAACGTCGTTCTTTCTGCTTGAAGGCACTCCGGCGTGGGCAATTTCAGCACCTTTTATGTGGCTCTCTCTGTACCTATGCATGGGAGGAGTAAGCTCGTTAGGGAAAATATGCCAATTAATATTCCCGATTACGACGGCTATCTTTTTGTTGATATGCTTGCTGAGTTTAAATATTTTCGAATTGAATAATTTGCGTCCTGTCTTGTCGGAGGGGGTGATGCCAGTGGTTAGAACGCTCAAGACTACAATCCTGACATTAACGGGGACAGAGTCCTTGCTGATTATTTTTTGTCGGATGGAAAAACCCGAGAAAGCAACCAAGGCAATCGGACTGGCGATCGGGATCGCGGTCGCTTTTTATACAGCAACGCTGATCCTGTGCATTGGCGCTTTTTCGTTCGAAGGAGTCTTGAGCAGAACCTGGCCATTTTTAGATTTGGCTCGCAGTTTTGAAGTGGAGTACCTGTTATTGGAACGGTTCGAATCCTTGTTGTTGACCATTTGGATCATGCAAATTTTTTCCACATTTAGTATTGCTTTTTATTGCGCTTCGCTCGGAGTTTCTCAAATTTTGAATAGCTCTTATTCCAAGACGCTGTTCATTTTGCTTCCGATCATCTACTTCCTATCCCAAATTCCCAAAAATCTGAATGAGTTATTTTCTTTTGGAACGATCCTGGGGAATGGAGCTTTTGTTTTATTCGCTCTGCTTCCACTGCCACTTCTGCTTATTTCTCGCTGGAGGAAGGTGCGGTCATGATGAGGGCACGGTCGGGATTACTCGGAATGACCGCACTCCTAGTATGTTGTACACTTTCAGGTTGTTGGAGCAGCTCGCCGGTGGAGGATCTAAATCTGATGACAGGTATTGCTATGGATGTAGAGGCAGAATCTTCGCAAGAAGAGCAAATTAATCGAAAAGGAGGAGATTATCCAAAAAAAGAGTTAATCACTGGAACCTTCCAATTTGTCATCCCAGAGGAAAGCGGAGGCTCCAATAGCTCCTCCCCGCAAGCTAAAAAATTTTTTAATATTACGGAAACGGGGGATTCCGTTTTTGAAATGCTCAGAGAAATTTCATTGCGGACCAATCGACCTCCCATCGGGCAACATTTGAAAACGATTATTATCAGCTCCAGTCTGCTTCGCAAGATTCCGTTGTATGAGCTGCTGGACTTTTTCTTGGGGGATAATGACATTCGGCCCAGCGTACAGCTACTGATTAGTACAGACAAGGCGGGGAATGCGCTTCAGGAGAAAATTCCTGGTCAGATTCCTGCTTATATATTAAAGGATATATTCCAAAACCGTAAACGGAACGCGCGGTTGATAAAGCCCATGGCTTTGGCTAAAGTGATCGGACCCATGAAGGGTGAAAGAAGCTTTATATTACCTAATGTCATTACGGCGGAGAATGAAATCAAGCTCGCAGGTGCGGGAATCATCAAGGGAAAGACACAAACCTACGGTGGTTATCTGAATGAGTCGGAGGTCGAGGGTCTTATGTGGATCAAAGGCCAATTGGATGGAGGCGTGCTGAAAAGCAGCGATCCGAAAACCGGTAAAAATATAGCATATGAGATCAAAGCGGTGAAAAGCAAGATCAAGGCCATCGTTCAGGGGGATGACATTTCCTTTCAGGTAAAAATGACCTCAGAGGGACGCATTTCGGAGGTGCATATAAAGAATGAAAATTTGCGTAGCAACAATGTGCTTGGACAAGAAGAGAGTCTCTTTCAGGAGAAAGTGAATTCATTAGCTGAACAAACGTTAGCTAAAATGCAAAAGCTGAAGGTTGACGTCGGAGGTTTCGGAGAGGCCTTGAGGATTCAGCATCCTAAAGTTTGGCGTAAGGTCAAAGAGGATTGGGATACCACTTTTAGTACCATTCCTGTACGGTTTAGCACAGATATCCATATTGAAGATTACGGCTCTTCGATTACGACGGCAGACTAGTTTGCACGTACTTATTTTAGAAAAACCTTCAATACCACGAATCTACGTGACGTTGAAGGTTTTTTAGGCTATTCAAACAGGGACAGTGTTTCTTCCAGCCACGTAATATAGCTTTCTTCCCGATTAATGGCACGGCTCAGCACCAGATAATGCCCGAATTGGTTAGAGCCGGGGGATTGAAGATTCTCGTCCAGCTGTTGGAGGGATTTTTTACTTTCGTACAGATACTCCAGCTTTTCTTTACGTTTGGCAATCTGGTCCTCGAACAATCGCTTGTTCTCTTCCTTGGGGATGGCCGCTGAGAAATACAGCATAAGCATAAACTCATCTTTTTCCGTTTCCGGTAACTCCTTGGGGCTTAGCAGCCATTCGGTCAGCTCTTGGGTTCCTTTGGGGGTAATGCAGTACAATTTTTTTTCCAGCTTGGCTCCTGTAATGGAGGTCCGATATTCAATGAGTCCCTCTTCGGTCAGCCTTTTGAGCTCGGGATAAATCTGACTGTGCTTGGCGCTCCAAAATTGTCCGATTTCCTGCTTGAATTGGCTCGTAATATCGTAGCCGCTCATTTCCTCTTTGTGAATCAGACCCAAAATGGCATATTTTAATGTGCGTTTCAACGTAGCTCTCCTCGTAAAACGGTATTTGACACTAGTATACCACAGTGCTACAATTTATATGTAGTTAAAAACATGTTTATATTTACATGTTTTGAATTGAATATTTATTATCTTTGGTATCCTATTCAATTCATGAAAATTATAATTTAGGAAAGAAGGGTGCAAGATGGACAAGTTTATCGGCAGCCACATGATTTACACCTATGAGAATGGTTGGGAGTATGAAATATATATTAAAAATGAAGATACGATCGATTATCGCATTCATAGTGGTATGGTAGGTGGCCGCTGGGTACGTGATCAGAAGGTCAATCTGGCGAAACTGGTGGAAAACGTGTATAAAGTATCGTGGACCGAACCGACAGGCACTGACGTGTCTCTGAATTTTATGCCTGAAGAAAAACGTATGCACGGCATTATTTTCTTCCCTAAATGGGTTCATGAGCATCCGGAAATCACTGTGCGCTACCAAAACGATTTTATTCCGCTAATGGAAGAATCGCGTGAAAAGTATGAAACGTATCCAAAGTATGTGGTGCCTGAATTTGCAGATATTACATTCATCGAAAATGCGGGTGTGAACAACGAACAATTAATTTCCCAAGCACCTTATGAAGGAATGACAGACGATATTCGTGCAGGTAAACTGCAAGTGTGATCAACTCTGTGCTGAAAGTGTAAAAGCCTGGCCTGTGATAAACAGTCTCAGGCTTTTTTGCATGAACTGGAAAGTAGATTGCTAATGGAGTGGTGGACGATATTTAGAATGAATAGTAGACCAGGCCATGCTCGATGAGATACGAACGACTAATCCGAGGGGGGAGGATGGTCGCTAATGGGGAGAGAATGTGCAGGTTCGCATGGGCAGTCAGATCGGATAAGGCAGATAGAGCCAGCTCTGTTTTATCAGGCCCCCAGTGATCAGCGTGGTGCTGAATATATTGCTCAGCCTCGGTTAAGGACAGACCCTTGAGTGAGGTAAACACGGAAGCCCAGCGGACGAGGTCAAAGGCGCCTTTAATTTCAGGTAACTCATATTCTGCCAGACCTTGAGCGCCGTTACACGACATAGTAAGCAAGCCACAGCAATGGTGTTGATAGGGTTTCGAGTCAGGAAATTGACGATAATCGTATTGAATCATTTCCATGGAACCAATGCGTAATTGGGTCGCTTGGGACGTTGTGGGCTGGGCAAGCGTCATGCTCATGCTAGAATGGCCTCCTTCTCGAGTTCACTGTAAATAGGGATGGAAGAATCATACGTCACAGCGGATGTAATGTAAATCACGAATACAAGTGTAAAATGAGGATATGTAGCGGAAAACGAGCTTTAATGCCAATGGAAACGGATACTTGCATCCATATCTCTTATTATCTTGGGGAACGTCTTTATATCACAAAAAACAACCCCAGATCTCCCGAGGCTGTTTCTACGTGAAATATAGTTCAGCATTTCGCAAAATGCTTGTTTGCTGGTCACACGGGTGTGACGTCTTGAACCGCTTCTTCTTCTTTCCAAATCACGTTCTCGCGATAGTTTGATCCCCAATCGTACATTGCTCTCAGTACCGGAATCAGGCTTTCGCCATGCTCTGTCAGTGAATATTCCACATGCGGAGGGACGACAGGATAGACTTTACGTAGAATGAGTTTATCTTCTTCCAGCTCGCGCAATTGGTTAGTCAGCATTTTTTGCGTAATATGGGGAATCAGCTTCTTCAATTCACCAAACCGCTTGGTGCCTTCCATACCGAGATGCCACAAAATAATCAGCTTCCATTTTCCACCGATGACGGCGAGAGTCAATTCCTTATCACAATTAATCAGCTTCAAATCAATCCGGTCTTTTACAGTAGTGATATTCATCGACCTCCTGTCCATAGTTATTCCAAGTATACTATTTATAGTTACTATACGCAAAAGGATATACATCCATTTTGGAAACTATGCATACGTATATGGATACAGATCGACTGGACAGTGAAGCATGATGATTACGCAGGACCGGAAAACAGGAACGTAATATTCCTAATATATGCATAATTCCAGAAAACTGCGGCGTTAAGAAGGAATCACGATCGTATTAAAGGACTCTGGCTCCAGCTCCAAGCGGTGTGTTGTTTTTCCGAGAGACAGATTCAGTACACGTGATTCCTTGAACGGATTGGCGATGACTAGCACTCTTTGCCCGTCTGTATTTTGAAAAGCAACTGCATTTCCAGTCCATGAGCCGCGAAGTCCGATGCGTCGGGCACCCGGTAATACAAAATGAGAAAAATGCTTCATAACATAATACTCTGGATTCAGGACAGGTTTTCGATCCGTTGGATCAACGGTAATCATCGAATTTTGCTCCCAGCCCCATGTGCTCTTGCCTTTCGGTTCCAAAACCATATTCCAGTAAATATAAGCATTCACACCATTGGTGAAGTAGTGCTGGTACAGATTATATACATATTTGGCGTAGTCCCATGAGTTCTCTCCGTTACCGCATTCATTTTCGGTTTGCATGTAACGAAGCTCAGGATAACTGGCAACGGTGCGCTGAATGGCATTTTTGCCTGCCCACTGGTAGCCTACACCTTTAATATATTTGTAGGCCTGGGGGTCACTTAACACGGTATGGGCATACTCATCGAATCCGGTCGAAGTCTTTTTCATTAATTCCTCCCACGGATCGGGTGCGTTAATGGTGCCCAGCCAAATTTCCGTATCCAGTCCGTGTTCCTCAAAAGCAGGACCCAAATAGTCGCGAATAAATTCACGCAGTTGCTCTCCGGTCCATACACAGGAAGGAAACTTCTGATCGGCAATGACTTCATTTTGAACATGAATCTGATGGATCGTAATCCCTGCCTCCCGGTAAGCCTGAACAAATTTGACAAAGTACAATGCATACGCTTTCAAAATATCCCTTTCCCAGCGCAGCGTGCCGTAATTGTAGGCTTTCGGTGATTTCATCCATGTCGGCGGACTCCAGGGTGAAGCGAACAACTTTAAGTCCGGATTGAGTTGTAACGCTTCTCGAATAAAAGGAATGAGATACTGCTGATCGCGCTCGATGGAAAAATGCTTCATCTCCACGTCGCCGTCTGTTTCATTGTGGCTATACCATTCCAGCGCGTAGTCACTCGCTCCAATAGGAAGTCGGCATATCGTGAATTTGTGCTCGCCCTCTGGGTGAAAGAGAGAATGAAGCACCCGATCTCGGTCGTCCTTTTCCAAATGATTCAGGGCCACATAACCTAATTCATTAAAACAGCCACCAAAGCCTTCTACAAGCTGATATGTTTCTCCTGTAAGGATTAGGTTGGCACTCTCTTGGGTATCGGTCAAATGGTGAGCTTGGGATTGCCAAGCTTTAGCTTTGGAAGTGGAAAACCACTGAATGGTTTGATTGCTCATGTGTTACCCTCCTGTCAGGCTTTTTGTATCTCAACTTATTATAGGGTAGGATCTTAGAGAAAGAGATGGTCTGAGCGATGACAAATTTGCCCTAATCCAAGGTTGAATTTGCGGATGAGAACTTTTGCTGATAAGAAGTGTCAAGAACACATAAAGAACACATGTCTTTGATATACTGGTGTCCTAGAATGACCGAAAGAGGGAAGTCGATTGAAGAAAAGAGTTCTTCTTGTCGAGGATGAAATACGTATTCGTGAAGTGATCGCGGATTATTTTAAACAAAATAATTGGGAAGTCTATGAAGCAGGCAATGGGAAAGATGCACTCATCTGGTTTGATTCGGTGCAGCCGGACCTGATTATACTCGATATTATGATGCCGGAACTGGATGGTTGGGAGGTGTGCCGCCAGGTGCGCAGCCGTTCAGGTGTACCGATCATTTTGTTGACAGCCAAATCCGGTGATGATGATAAAATATTAGGCTTTGAACTGGGAGCCGATGATTACGTGACCAAACCATTCAGCCCCAAGGTGCTGATTGCTCGCGCGAACGCGCTGATGAAACGGGTGGAAGGACATGTGCAGCCAGAGTCGCATATCTTGCGGTTCGGTAGTGCCATTCTCAACACGATGGCTCATCGGCTTGAGGTGGATCAGGCGGAAGTCGAACTGACGCCCAAGGAGTATGAGCTGCTGCGGCTGCTTATACATAATAAAGGCATCGTTATTTCACGGGATGCGATACTGAACCGAGTGTGGGGCATCGACTTTGAAGGAGATACACGAGTTGTCGATACGCATATCAAAAAGCTGAGAAGTAAGCTGGGCCGTGAATCACGCCATATCCGCACTATTTTTGGTACTGGCTACAGGTTTGAGGAGGAAGAATGAACAAACGGGGAGTTACCTTTAAGTTGTTCATTATGACGGTTGTGTTTTTCCTGTGTTTTTACGGTATGGTGATTTTAAGTCAATTGTTGTTTTTTGAAAATTTTTATCAGAAACAGAAGATTGGGCGTGTGGAAAGTCGTTTGCAAAGCTTCGGTCAAAGTTATGTCCAGGAGGCTTGGGGATCGGGCAGGGTTTCGCGTGAGGCAGCTCGTTTTATGCTTCAAAATAAAAACCAGTTGGCGATTGTAACGCTGGACGGCAAAGTAAAGCTGGATGATGCGTTTCATATCAATGTAAGAAAAGCAGATGGTAAAATCGTTAAAATATCGCTGTCTCTGTTTATGAGTGAGTATGGAGATGAGCTGAGAGCTGCCCGGATTCAGCCTGGCGATACGGTAACGGTTGAAGGTGAGGGATTGGGAACGGAAGGCATATCCTCCGCCAATTTAATTTATCCAACCGGCATACAGAAGCTTGGCTTCAAAAGTATAGGATCAACTTTGGAAGAGGCAAGCACAGGTGGCAGTGTAAGGTTTTCCGGTACGGTGACAGAGATTGTGCTGCCGGATCTGAAAACATGGAGTCAGCGACAAGGTTTACTGTTTAGTGCGCTGGAGGAATGGTTCCCTTTATCACAGTCGCATCTGGAGAAGCTTAAGAATTTCGAAGTGTTGGAGGAAGATTGGACGGAACCTTGGACAGGGGTACGCAATGCAGTTATAGTCCATCCTGTTCGTCAGAGCACAGGCGAGATCGACCTCCTGTTCACAGTGACATCGTTGCAGGAAATTAGTGAGACGAATGAAGCTCTGCGTTGGTTTTATCTGTACCTAGGGATCGGAGGATTTGCACTCATTCTGATTTTGTCCCTGTTCTATTCCCGAATGGTAACCCGTCCGCTCATTGCTTTGAATAATACCGCCAAGCGGATGGCTAAGCTCGATTTTACAGCCCATACACCAATCCGGCAGAATGATGAACTGGGCAGCTTGTCCTACAGCATGTATACCCTGTCCCAGAACCTGGACACCGCTTTGCGCGAGCTTCAGGAGGCCAATCAGCAATTAGTGGAGGATATGGAACAGAAGCAGCGGATGGAGGCTGTGCAACAAGACTTTTTTGCCAACGCCTCTCATGAACTGAAAACTCCGCTGAGTATCATTAAAGGCTTCGCAGAAGGATTACAAGATGGGGTTAGCGCCGGGAAGCAGGATCATTATATGAAAGTCATTGTAGAGGAAGCGGACAAAATGGAGCGATTGGTCAAAGATATGCTGGACCTCGCCAAATTGGAATCGGGTACTCTCAAGCTTCGCAAGACGACCTTTATCTTGAGTGAGCTGGTGGAGGAGGTCGTGGACAAGCTCTTCCACCTGTTGAAGGAGAAAAAGCTGGAAGTAGTCATTATCCCCGCCAATGAGATGCCGATCCATGCCGATGTAGGATGGCTGGAACAGGTGATTATCAACTTTGTTGTCAATGCCATACGACATGCTGAGGAAGGAAGCTCCATCACGATTCGTATCGAAGGTGCTGGGGAAATCAGCTCCTTTTCCATTGAAAATAAAGGTGAGACCATTCCTGATGATCAACTGGAGCAGATATGGGATCGCTTTTACCGGGCTGAGCTGTCCCGAAGCCGCCAGACAGGTGGGACAGGGCTCGGGCTGTCGATCGTCAAACGAATTTTGGATTTGCACGAATTCCACTTTAAGGTGGAGAATACCAAGGACGGCGTCCGTTTTGTTGTTATATTCGGAGGCTAAGCTATGGCAAAGGAGTTAAGAGTATGAAATGGAATTGGTTGCCCTCACTATGCACGATTGCAAACCTGGGGGCAGGGGTCTTATCCCTGTATTTCACGATTCATGAGCAATACATGACCGCCTTTATTCTCGTGGTGGTGGCTGCTTTATGGGATGTATTAGACGGTTTACTGGCAAGGCTGCTGCATTGTTCCAGTGATTTTGGCAAACAGCTCGATTCGCTGGCGGATGTGGTCTCATTTGGGGTTGCCCCTGCTTTCTTGATCTTGTTATACAAGCTGGGAGATACCCATTGGGTAGGACCACTTGTGGCTGTTTTGTTTGTCATATGTGGTGCGGTAAGATTGGCAAGATTCAACCTAATGGCTTTTAGTAAAGGCTTTGTGGGTATGCCGATTACGGCGGCGGGAGTGATTTTGTCCTTTATGTTTTTATGGAGTGAGCATTTGAAGCCGGGGTTGTTGCTTGCGTTAATGGTAGTGCTGTCGTTCCTGATGGTTAGCCGTATTCCCTTCCCGTCCTTCAAAAAATAATCGGTCAGGAGGTGGCGCTCCTATGGAATGGGCCATCAGCATGATTACACAATACGGATATATCGCTATTTTTGCTCTTCTTGCTCTTGGGATTATTGGCCTACCGGTTCCAGATGAAATTATTATGGTGTTTGTCGGCTATTTATCTTCTATTATGGTACTGAATTATTCGGTGTCTATCTTAGTCAGCTTCATCGGTGCAATGACAGGGATGATGATCAGCTACACGCTAGGCAAAAAGCTGGGCCAGCCCTTGGTGGATAAGCACGGCAAGTGGGTTGGATTGACACCGAAGCGATTTGCAAGAGTTAAGGGGTGGTTTGCGCGCTTTGGGTTGTGGACCATTTTGTTTGGTTATTTTATCCCAGGAGTCAGACATGCAACAAGCTATTTGTCAGGGCTTAGTGCGATGCCTGTCCGAAAATATATGCTGGTGGCAAGCGCAGGTTCTCTGATATGGACGCTTATTTTTATCTCCATTGGTTATATTGCAGGGGCGAATATAAACTTTCATTAAGGTGACCCCAAAAGTAATGTAGCATTTTTCACGTATACCACCGATAATATAAATAAAGATGATATTGTACAACCAGTGAGGGGATCTGTATTGAATGCATTAATGAAGTATATTGAGAAGTTACCTGGTTTTCTGCAAATGATCTTAAATATCTCGCTATTTCTGGTCGGGCTGATTTTAAGCTTCTTACTTCTAAAAGAAACATGGTCCATTTTTTCTTATGTTTTTTTGTACACAGAGGCCGACAAAAATTACTATGAATTCACGGAAGAGCTGCTTGTATTTTTCTTGTATTTTGAATTCATAGCATTAATAGTTAAGTACTTTAAAACCAATTTTCATTTTCCATTACGTTATTTCATCTATATTGGGATTACGGCCGTCATCAGGCTCATTATTGTGGACCATGATGATGCTAAAAATACATTCTGGTGGTCCATTGCTATTCTAGTCATGGTAGGTTCTCTATTGATCGCTAACAGTAAATTGTTAAAAAGAGAAAGTTAATGCCGGGAAAGATTGCAAAGGGTGACAGTCAAGTGGGAGAGAGGGAATAAAGACGAATGGTAAGAAACTGGATGAATCATGCGGGCGTCAGGCGGATAGCCGTCCTTGCGATAATCGTTTTGCTGTTGTTTATGTTAAGAAGCATGATGAATATTATGTTGTTAACACTGCTGCTTACGATCTTGATTGGCAGTATATATAACGGAGTGAATAAGCTGGTCAAGCGGTTTGTCAATGTACCGTCAATGGTCGTACTGCTACTGGTGTATGGTCTGCTGATCCTGATTATGGTGTGGGGCGTTTACCGAATGGTGCCGCTAATCATTGTACAGGTCAAGCAGGTGTATCTCATGATTCAGCAAGCGTATATGTATCCTGATCGTAATCAATGGAACGAAACGATTATCGAATTTATGGACACACTGAATGTTCAGCGGCTATTTGAGCCTGGCCTGAGTGCAGTAATGAAGGTCAGTCAATTGGGAACACAGCTTCTGGTGTCAATTATTTTGAGCTTGTTCTTCCTGATGGAAAAATCCTATATTACACGCTTTACAGCTACGTTTGTAGATAGCAAGCTGGGCTGGTTTTTCAAGGAAGTGGGTCATTTTGGCCGTATGTTTCTGGGTACGTTCGGGAAGGTATTGGAGGCTCAACTGCTGATTTCACTTATTAACTGTATATTGACCACGATTGCGCTCTGGATTATGGGCTTCCCTAATCTGCTCGGTCTTGCGCTCATCATTTTCGTACTGGGATTGGTTCCGGTGGCAGGTGTGTTTATCTCACTGGCACCGCTCGGCCTGATCGCTTTCAGTGTCGGTGGCATTCAATATGTAATTTATCTGGTTATATTGATCGTGGTGATTCATGCGATTGAGGCCTATTTCTTAAATCCGAAGCTGATGTCATCCAAAACGAATTTACCGATTTTCTTTACCTTTGTCGTACTTATTTTCTCTGAGCATCTGATTGGAATTTGGGGCTTGATTGTAGGTATTCCGTTGTTTGTTTTCTTCCTTGATCTGATTGGGATAAAACGCAAGCAAGAGAAGGATACTTGATTCAGCAATACAGATTCCGCCCTAGTATAGTGACTATTGATATATCACAAATGCCTGCGAAACCGCAGGCATTTTTTTATTGCCCTTTTGTTCACAGGAAAAATCGCTGACGCTCATCCACTTTTTAATTCTCTTGTTAGCTATAGTACACTGAATATGCAAGATCAGATCAAGTTCGGAGAAATGAGATGATACGGTTGGAACAGAAAATTAAGGTATTGGCTATATCGGGTAGCCTTCGTCAAAAGTCCTCCAATACAGCACTTATGAAGGCTACTATGGGGCTGGCTTCTGAAAATATGATGTTCACAGTCTATGATGGGTTGGAAGATCTCCCGCATTTTAACCCTGACTTGGATGTAGATGAGGGGCCAGCTTCCGTAAGAGGGCTACGGGAACAATTGAAACAAGTGGATGGAGTGCTGATCTGTACACCGGAATATGGAAATGGGGTACCGGGTGCTTTGAAAAATGCCTTGGATTGGCTTGTATCTTCAGGTGAATTTGTAAATAAACCAACAGCGGTCATTAGCGCGTCACCGTCTCCTATGGGCGGCCATCTGGCGCATGCCTCGCTGCTGCTCACATTGCAAATGATCAACGCAGAGATTGTGGAGAATGGAAAGGTCATTATTCCGCATATCACATTAAAGCTGAACTCAGAAGGCATCATTACAAACGCTGAAACTAGACAGGAAATGGAGGCATTACTTCAAGGGCTTGAGCAAGCATGCAGAGGACAGGTATAGGAAAATCCAAAGCAGATCCTTCATCATAGAAGGATCTGCTTATTTGAATGGCCACCTACTACATATTCAACGGCAGGAATTCACCAGTTATCTAATATTAGTTGTGTCCAGCAAACGCTCATAGACCTTTAATCGGGCATACACCGTTTCAAGTATCGGATATGACATATTACGATTAGCCAATGCCAGAAGTGTTCCGCTCATGCTGGCAACAAATATATACTTTTGCCAAATTTCACGCTGAATGTCATGGCTGTGTGTAACCGTGAAACCTGCTAGCACTTTTTCAGCTGTAAGAAAAAATCATTTCGGCCACGACCTTTTTGATACCCGCAGCATTACGGGTAAACGTACCTAAAAGCGATACTCATATCGCTACTTCGGAAGCATAAGCTCTAATAAGACGCCGTCAGACGTTTCTTCTTATTGCAGACCCAAGCATTAATGCGGCGCGAGAGCAAGATAATAGCGCATATCCTTATTCTCACAAGTTATCTTAAGATAAAAAGAACTGGTATCTAATTATAGGGAGATGAGGGAACGGAAATGATTAATGTAACGAAACTACTTACCGGTATGAAGGGAGAAGGCGATGACCTTCGTTATACCATTAAGCCGGGCCACAAACCTCATGGCGTTTCTGCGGGCAGAGGGCCTGTCGTCGTATGGAATTCGACACGGGCTTGCAACTTAACCTGTAAACATTGTTATGCGAATGCCTGTCCTGCCCATGATCCCGATGAAATGTCGACGGAGGAAGCTAAGGTATTTATTGATAATCTGGCCGCCTTCCAGGTGCCGGTACTGCTTTTTTCCGGTGGAGAGCCTCTGATCCGCAAAGATATTTATGAGCTGATTTCTTATGCGTCAAGCAAAGGGCTTCGGCCGGTAGTATCGACCAATGGCACATTGATTACCATGGACAGAGCGAAGATGCTAAAAGAAGCAGGGGTTAAATATGTCGGTGTAAGCCTGGATGGGCTGGAAGAGCGCCATGATGAATTTCGCGGGCGAAAAGGAGCCTTTAAGCAGGCGCTTCAGGGTATCCGAAACTGCTTGGTCATCGGCCAGAAGGTAGGGGTCCGGTTCACGATCAGCAGACATACATATGAAGACTTGGATGGTGTCCTTGATTTGATCGAGCGGGAAAATATTCCTCGGGCCTGCTTCTACCATCTCGTCTATTCCGGCCGCGGGAGCGCCCTGCAGCAAGAGGATGTTACCCATGAACAATCCCGGCATGCTCTTGACCGGATTATGGCTAAAACGGTGGACCTGCATGGCAAAGGCAAACCGGTGGAATTGCTCACCGTTGATAACCATGCGGATGGCGTTTACTTATACCAGCGGATGATGGAGCGCGACCCGGAGCGCGCAGCTGAACTGCTTGGCTTGCTTCAGAGAAACGGCGGCAACCGTTCCGGAATAGCCATCGGCTGCGTGGATTGGCACGGCAACGTCTATCCCGATCAGTTCACGAGAGATATCGAAATCGGTAATATCCGCAAGCAGAAATTCAGCGAGATTTGGCGTGATGCCGCTCATCCGCTAATGGTCGGCCTGCGCGACCGTAAACCGCTGCTAAAGGGACGCTGCAGAGAATGCAATTGGCTGGATATCTGTAACGGGAATTTCCGGGCCCGGGCTTCGGTAAGCGGTGATTTCTGGGCGGAGGACCCATCCTGTTATTTAAGTGACCGTGAAATTGGAATCGTATAACACTGGAAAGGAAGGCTGAATACGCATGCTCGTTTCCTGGAATGTGACCAAGAAATGCAATTTATACTGCGAACACTGCTATCGCGACTCGGGGCCGACATCGTCTGTAGAAGACCAGCTAACCACGGAGGAAGGCATCCGGCTCATTGATCAGATCAAGCAGGCTGGATTCAAGCTTCTCATATTCAGCGGCGGCGAGCCCTTGATCCGTGAAGATCTCTGCGAATTGATCGCGTATGCCTCGTCTATCGGCCTTCGTCCCGCACTTGGCAGCAACGGCACGCTTCTGACCGCCGCCAAAGCTGCGGAGCTGAAAAAAGCAGGGCTGGGGGGCATTGCGATCAGCATAGACAGCGCCACGCCTGAGTATCACAACCGGTTCAGGAATGCGCCAGAAGGCTGGCAGCAAGCATTGGAGGGCATTCGTTATGCCCGGGAAGCCGGGCTGAGAGTGCAGATTAACATGACGCTGACCGAGGGAAATATGGATGACTTCGTGCAGGTTGCCCAGCTTGCCGAGGAGCTTCATGTGTCCTCTCTGCACCCATTCTTTCTCGTCCCGACCGGACGGGCCGTCCATATCGAAGAAGACGGGCTGAAGCGGGAACGGTATTACTCGGTTCTGCGCAGTGTTCTGTCCAAACAGAAGTCAACATCCCTTGAAATCAAACCGACATGCGCTCCCCAGTTCATGCCGCTTGCCAAGAGCATGGGGCTGGAAATGCGGTACACGCGCGGTTGTCTGGCCGGGGTCTCCTATTGTTCTGTGCTGCCGAATGGCGAGGTGCATATTTGTCCGTACCTGCCGGTCAAGGTGGGGAATGTTCGCGAGCAGCCTTTTGATGAAATATGGCGGGATAATCCGGTGTTTCGGGATTTAAGGGACTTCAAGAAATATGAAGGAGAATGCGGCTCCTGCCCCGATGTGGGCATTTGTGGCGGCTGCCGGGCGAGATCGTACTATTACAGCGGCGGCAATTTCATGGCCGAAGAGCCGTGGTGTTACAAAAGATCGGCGGCGCTGTAAGCTGGGGAGGTGGGAATAGTGGACCTGGATTCGAACGACCGGAAGCTGCTGAATCGGCTGCAAATCGGGCTTCCTCTGGTCAGACGCCCTTGGAATGCCATTGCGGAGGAACTGGAATTACGCCAGGAAGATGTGCTTCAAAGGCTTGAAAGGCTGAAGAAAGAGGGATTCATCCGGCGGATCGGCGGGGTGTTTAATCCGGCGGGACTGGGATTTAGAGGCTGTTTGTATGCGATGGCAGTCAGGGAGGAGCTTTTTTACCAGACCGCTGCTGTCGTCAACAGGTATAGAGGCGTAACCCATAACTACCGCCGGCGCAGCAGGCTCAATATGTGGTTCACGCTGACTTCCCGGACCGAGGAAGAACGGGGGGCTATTCTTGAAACGATCCGTGAAGCGGCGGGAGGGCCGCTGCTATATGAGTTTCCCTCCGAGCAATTATTCAAACTAAAGGTCTTTCTGAATATGGAAGAAACGGCTGATGCATCAGCCATTACACCCAGCCCGAACTTGAATGGAGTCGCAACCTCCAAACAGGAACCATGCAAAATAGAAATAACGGATGTGCAGCTGATCCGCGAACTGCAGGGAGATCTTCCGTTGTCAACTGAACCGTATACCGAGATTGCCAATAAGACAGGTTGCAGCTTGGAAGAGGTGTTTCTGCGCTTGCAGGCACTGCAGGCAGGAGGAGCACTCAAACGAATCGGAGCCGTTCTAAAGCATAGGGAAGCGGGATTTTCAGCAAATGGCCTGTTCATCTGCGTACTTCCTGAGGAGCATATACCTGAGGCAGGAAAAAGGCTGGCCGATTATTCGGAAGTCAGCCACTGCTACAAGCGCCGGACGCACCCCGATTGGCCGTATAATTTATACGCCATGATTCATGGACCCGATGAAGCGTCTGTTCGGAAAGTTGCGGAGCAATTTGTTCGGCGGGAAGACATCAAGGATTACGATATTCTGTTCAGCACGGAAGAATTGAAGAAAACGAGCTTTTCGATCTAAAGCGCTTCTTATATTCACACGGATGCCGTCTCTTCAAGGACAGCGTCCGTTTTTCGTGTTGACAGGTTAACGCTCTTTGACTATATTGAGTTTATTCGTAATGCTTACAATTTTACATAGATCGGAAGTACCGAGCGTGCAGTCTGAAAGCATCGGCAAAGGCCCCGCTAATCTTAATGAACTGACCCCTAGATCCTGTGCAATTTGTGGCAGTAATCCAGCAGGCAGGCTTTCTGTAAGAATGCAGATGAATCCCGCCATGGCTAAAGCCAGCAACCCGACCCACGGGAGACGTTTGGAAGACGACACATTTGCACCGCCTTTTCTTATAAGAGCAGTGTTTGAGTTCACGAAAAAAATCTCCTTTATTTATTTTTTGCCGCTTAAAAAAGCTTTCGCTTCCGTATAAGCTTATATAAATAAAACACTTTTTTACATGGATGATTAAAGGGGGATGAAGTGAATTAAGAGGAAAATAGGCGCTACCTTATTGCGCCTAACAGTAGTCATTATTATTTTTCGCGAACCAGTTATCCTGTCCCATATAGAGCCAATCCGAACAGTGTGTGCGACGGTATCCGTAGTGGTTCACCTTTAGCACAGTTCCCCTAAATGTAGCACGGACTTAGTGTATATGTAGCGTATGAAGGTGATATAATAGGGCGCAAATAGGTAGGTTCGTAGAACAAATAACTCGGAACAGAGGAGAGAAGGCTGGTGTTTGAGCAAATTGTAGCATATGGTTTGAGCCAAAAAGAGGCCGTTAAGGATTACCCGTTTGGTGCTGATCCCCTGGTACTCAAAGTAGGGGGCAAGATGTTTGCTCTCCTGACTGAAAAGGATGGTATTAGCCATGTATCCTTGAAATGTGATCCAGTCATTGCGGTAAATTTGCGTGAACAAAACAAGGCGATTAAGCCAGGCTATCATTTAAATAAAAAGCATTGGAATACGATTGAGGTTGATGCTACCTTCCCACTGGAGGATTTGTACAGCATGATCGACCATTCGTATGAGCTGGTCTTCAAGAGCTTAACCAAAGCGCAACGTGAAGCGATTACGATGAGAATACGGGCAACGGATCTGTAAAGGGCTGAGTGAAGCCCTTTTTTTGTATCCAAAAATACTTATAGTTTTACTTGACAGAAATCACAAATAGATATATTCTTAATTTAAAGATAATTCATTTGAAAATAATATCAAGGAGTGGAACTTAACATGAGCGAACTGGTGAATATTATTCAAGAGAGAAGATCAGCTTCTAAATTTATTCCTGATGTTACTATAGATGCAAAAGAACTAGAAGAAATATTTCAGTTGGTGAAGTTTGCTCCATCGGCTTTTAATTTACAGCATGCGCGTTATATCGTAGTGCAGGATGCGGATACCAAACAAAGACTGCATGATGAGGCAAGTAAGCAGTATAAAATATTAACGGCTTCGGCGACCATTGTAGTGTTGGGGGATACAGAAGCTTATACCAAGGTAGCTGACCTCAACGAAGGATTCCTGAATTTAGGTGTCCTGAGCAAGCAGGAATATGATAGTACAGTGGAATCGGTAACTCAGTTTTATCGCGAGCGGGGACCTGTCTTCCAGAGAGAAGAAGCGATCCGTAATGCCAGCCTGTCGGCTATGCAATTTATGCTGATTGCCAAGGACAAAGGCTGGGATACTTGCCCGATGATCGGTTTTGATCCGGCGAAGGTGCAGGAAGTATTGAATATTCCAGAGCAATTTGTGCCGGTGATGATGATTACCTTGGGTAAAGAGGACGAATCGGGTCAGCGGGCACGGGGATACCGCAAGCCGGTTGGACAATTTGTCAGCTACAATGGATTTTGAAATTTGTAAATCATTTGTGTAAATAAATCAACATGTTAATGAAGGAGTGATAAAGATGTCATTGAAAACCGCTGGAATTCACCATATCACGTCCTTTGCAGGCGACCCGCAGGGCAACGTTGATTTTTACGCAGGCGTACTTGGTCTGCGATTGATTAAAAAGACGATCAACTTTGATGCTCCAGAAGTATACCATTTGTACTTTGGTAATGAAGAGGGCAGCCCGGGAACAATCATTACTTTTTTTCCAGCTCCGGGTACACGCAAGGGTAAGATTGGAGGCGGACAGGTTGGGATTACGACGTATGTCGTGCCATCCGGTGCTTTGGAATACTGGGAAAACCGTCTGCACAGCTTGAAGGTATCTTTCACGAAGGCTAATCGTTTTGGCGAGTCATTCATCCAGTTCCGAGACAACGAGGGCTTACATCTGGAGTTGGTGGAGCGGGAAGGTGGCCCGTTGAACAAGTGGACAGCCGGGGGTGTGCCTACGGATAAAGCGATCAAGGGCTTTGGCGGGGCGGTACTGTACAGTGCGGATTCCAAACATACGCAAGGGGTGTTGGAGAACGTCCTGGGGATGACTCTCATCGGAGAAGACGCAAATGCAGGCTACATCCGCTATCAGACGACAGGTGATCTGGGCAACCTGATCGATATTCCGGTCAAAGATGTCCCGTGGGGGAATGGCGGTGCCGGTACGGTTCACCATATTGCCTGGCGCGCGCAGGATGATACGGAGCATCAAGCGTGGAACGAATGGGTTCACCAGCAGGGTTTTGGGACTAGTGGCATTGTAGATCGCCAATACTTCAATGCCGTATACTTCCGCGAGCAAGGCGGTATTCTATTCGAGATCGCAACCGATCCGCCCGGATTTACGGTGGATGAGGAATTGAATGAGTTGGGGCACAAGCTGATGCTGCCTGAATGGTATGAGCCTCAGCGCACCCAGATTGAGTCTAACCTGGTTCCCATTGAACCTAGAGTATTAAAACAGGATTAATCTGCTCGATCCAAACAATCATATTAGAAGCAAAAAGGTCCAATACGGGAAGATTTCTACCGTGATTGGACCTTTTTGTGCATGTGGAATTAGCTAGATCATGAGCAGTTCGCGAATCTCCAGCTCGGTCAGTGCCGAAAGGGTTTCTTGCCCCGGCTGAATGACCTGGTCGATCATGTTTTTCTTTTTTTGTTGCAGTTCATACATTTTATCCTCTACTGTGCCTTGGGCGACGAGACGAATAACCTGCACGACTTTTTTCTGGCCCATTCGGTGTGCACGGTTGGTAGCCTGCTCCTCTACAGCGGGATTCCACCATAGATCATACAGTATGACTGTATCTGCGCCGGTGAGGTTCAGGCCAGTACCTCCTGCCTTTAGGGAAATCAAGAACAGCTCGCGTTCTCCTTCGTTGAAGCGATTGCACAGTTCGACTCGTTCCAGAGCGGGAGTCTGCCCATCCAGGTAAAAGTAGGACACTCCTTCTCGAGCAAGCTCGCGTCCGATCATTTGAAGCATCGTGGTGAACTGTGAAAAAATGAGCATCCGTTTCCCGGAGCTGAGACATTCCGTAATGATCTCCAACAGCTGTTCAAATTTGGCGGAGCTTCCCGTATATCCTTCGATGAACAAGCCAGGATGACAGCAGAGCTGACGAAGCCGGGTTAGACCTGCGAGAATTTTAATCCGATTTTTCTGAAATCCTTCCTCGTTGAGATGCTTTAACGTTTCATGCTGGAGCTTGGCCAGATAGGCCGTATACAGCTTTTTCTGATCTGGCAGAAGCCGGGATACCTGCACGGATTCGATTTTTTCCGGCAGCTCCTTGAGGACATCACTCTTGAGACGGCGCAGCAAAAAAGGACGAACCCGCTTGGCAATCACATTTCGAGGCAGGTTGTGAAACGCTCTTTTCCCGCCGGGAAATAACGCAGGAAATACAACGTCAAAGATGGACCACAGCTCTTCCAACGTATTTTCTACTGGCGTTCCTGTCAGGGCAAAACGGTAACGAGCTTTTACATCCTTAACAGCCTGTGCCGTCTGGGTGGCATGATTTTTGAAAGCCTGTGCCTCGTCCAGAATGAGCGTATGAAACGATGGCTTGCTGTACACATCTGCATCGCGTCGTAGCAGCGGGTAGGACGTAATGACGACGTCATAACTGGCGGCATCCCGTATGATCCGGCCGCGTTCTTCCGGGCTGCCATCTGCGATAGTAACGCGGATATGTGGAGCAAACTTCTCCAGCTCATTCCGCCAGTTGTACACCAGTGATGCAGGGGACACGATCATGGCTGGAAGCTGCTGGCTGCGGATTTCCGGCAATACTGAGACGAGAAAGGCGATACTTTGCAGCGTTTTACCCAGCCCCATATCATCTGCCAAAATGCCCCCAAAACGGTAATGCGCCAATGTCTTAAGCCATTGAAAGCCGTAAACCTGATAATCTCTTAAGATTGGGGCAAGCATGTCTGGAACTGGAAAGTCGAGATGGTCTGGGTTGCGTATATTTTCCAGTAGCTGGCGAAAGGTTTTACCCAAAGTCAGGTTTTTCCCATGATCGTGAGGATCAATTAAGTACAGTCCTTGCGTGACGGGAACACGAATTTGGGCTGCATCCAGATCACTTTTGCGGATACCTGTTTCATTCATGAACCGAATCAATTCCTTGTATTCCTCTGTTTCCAGCGGCAGCAAGGCACCATTCGGCAGACGGTGATATTTCTGTTTTTCCTCTAACGATTTGAGCAGTTTGCGAATTTCCGGTTCCGGTATGCCCTCCATATCAAATTTAAATTCAAGCCAATCTGTACGTTCATCCCACTCCGCGCGTATCCTTGGGGTAGGCAGAGTATTGTTTATTTTTGCTTTGACTGCACCTGTAGCATAGACGTCCAGCAGCTTTTCCAGTTGCGGAACCGTATGGTACAAAAAATCATACTCTGCATCTTCATCTTCCATAAAATATCCGCTGTCTGTTCTGGCAAAGGAGCTATGCTCCATCAGCTCCAAAATCCGTTGCTCCTGTTCTCCATCACGTATCAGAATTCGGTCGTTACCAGGCGTTCGTGCATCTGTTTCCAGCGGGTTGATGATGATATCCCCATATTGGAACTCCAGCCCTGCCAGCAGCTTGTCTCTTACTCGGTCCAGATACAGCTTGGCCTTCAATGGCTGCTGTGTGACCCGATCTGAGACGGAACGTGTTATATGAACACGTCCGAGCTTCATTAACCCGGGTACAACCTTGTCCATAAAAGATTCCATCTGCTCTGGCGCGATCTGAACTTTTCGCCTGTGGTGTACTTCTACCATCCGTTTTAGCTCGGACAAACGCCGTAAGGGGTCGGCTTTCTGTTTGACAAGCTTGCCATCGGCAATGACGACACCATAGTCTTCCATGATGGTCAAGTCATCCAATCCTTGTATGCTTAGCTGGTAGCCTTCGGTTTCGGCCTCAACCTCATCAAATTCAAATTGCAGCGGAAGCATCAGGTCGGACTGGGGAATACCCTCGTTCATGTTTCCGTGAATTTCAAAGTAGACGCCCTGTGCTGCTGTCAGCAAGGGGAGCAGCTTTTCCCAAGCCGCAGGCGGGATGAGGAGCATTCGTTCACCGCTCATATGACTACCTGAAGATGAATACGTACCTGAGGTTTCCCGAATCATACGCTCATGGTGGCACACCTGGGATAATTGCTGGAGAATAGCGTCATGTTCAGGTCGGAAGCGGTACAGCTCAGGCTCGTACGAGAAGCTTTTCGTGAACATGTAGCTATCCCCACGGTCAATACTATCCAGAAACGGACGAATTTTCTGGACGATATATAATCGTTTGGGACCAGCCTTCATTTCTACACCAAACATATATTTTTGGTAACCGTAGGCAAAAGGTCGGATCACGAACTGAAAATCCAAGACCGCACGAGTATCCAGCAGGGTAGGCGTGCTGCGAAGCGGTCGCTTGCGTTCAAATAGTTTTAACATACTGTCGGTCAGCTGGAGATCGCCTTGTGTGATGTCAGAGGATCGTGCTGTTCTAGCAGTGTGATCATATGAAGCATCTGTAGATGTGTACATCCCGTCTGAATCTAGGCTTCCTGCTGTATCTGGGGCAGTACCGGGATGAAGTCTGGAGGCATAGGAGCGCACAGACAGACTCTTTCCACGGCGTATATCATGGGCGTTAAGGAGAACAGCTGCGATATGTTTACAATATCGACCGGTGTTCTGAAATGTGCTACAGGTGCATTCTGCTCGGATACTTCCATTGGATCGGATCATCGCCGCAACAGCATAAAAGCTGCTTCCTTTGACCGTAGCTTCGTATACACCTTCATCATGATCTATTTGTGTAAAGGCCACTCTTTTGGCCCGGTAATAGGCATCCCCGTCGTCATAAGCGGCTTGACTGCATAGTTGTCTGATGGCTCGTCGGGTAAGTTCAAAACTCATGGTTCGTAATCCTTTCCTGGGTTATTCCGTTTTCTTACATGATAACAGAACAGACAGGAGGATGGACATGTGGGGAATGTAATTGAAAAATATGGATGATATTATACGAGAAATAAAACTTATCAGCTAAGAACGGAAGGTTTCCACACCGATTTGATACCGTAGACTTAACCCTATCCCATGTCTTATGGCGTATTGATTGTCTTTGGAAACAAAAGGTACAATTTATAAAAGGGATTTTGTGGATATAAAATGGATGTTACGCATATGAAAGGGATGATTAGGATCAGTCACCGATATCTAAAAGGAATGATGGTGTTGATAGCCCTTATTTTAATACTGGGAGGATGCCACAAGGTGAATAAAGACGAAGATGCTGAACTGATCAGTAAGGCGAAAGCTACGGCTGTTCAATATTTGAAGGAAAAATACGAACTAGACGTTGAAATCACATATGCAAAAAAATTTCCTCCTTATGTAACAAACAAGGTAGATATAAGTGGCAATGTAATAGGTCATGCAGAAGAGGATTTTACGATTTCTGTAAACTATGAAAATCAGGAAACTTCGAATTTTGCTATAAGTCCCGAGCTAAAAAAGGTGCTTATTGAAAATGGGACTTATCCAGGCTTTCAAGATAAAAAGAAAAATCACTAGATCAGAGGAGTGTAAATAGTATGAGTTCACTTCAAGTAAGTGACGAAACTTATAAAATAATGTCTGAAATGGCCTATAAAAAAATGAAAAAAGGTGCTGAACCATCAGAAGAACTCCCCGGCTGGAAAGTGTTAGACACGCTCGATCGCGAGGATTCGGGACTTGCCGCTGTCACATTTTACAACGAAGAAACGGAACAGGCCGTTATCGCCTACCGTGGGACGGAAACGGATGATCCACAGGATCTGTATAACGATGTGACTCTTGCACTTCCTGAAATTAACCGCAAAATTCACGGTAGTTTGAATATTCATTCAGATGAATATAATGAAAAAATGAAAAAAATGGACGACGCTTTAGGGTTCACGGCGTTTAACAACTGGATGGGAGAGAAAGAAAAAAGCGTAGATAAGGCTTTGTTCGGCAGCTCGAACCAGTTCTATCAGGCAGAGGACTATGCGAAGGATATACAAAACAAGTACAAAAACTACAACTTCTCGCTAACTGGACATTCGCTGGGAGGAGGGAATGCACAATATGTAGCTGCTTATACAGGGTTAAATGCGGTTACATTCTGTGCGCCTTCGGTCATTTCCAGTCTGACACCGGAGTACAGAGAGAAAGCAGAAAATGGTGAGTTTGACCATCAAATTACGAATTTTCTGCATCCCAGTGATATGATAGCTAGCTTTATTGGGGGAGGGTACGATCTTCACGTAGGAGCTTCCTACCATATTGACAATAATTATCAAACAGCTAATGAAGGCTTAGGACTAAAAGAGAGAGTGGACAACACGTTGGGTGGGCCTTCCTATCACTCACTCAATCATTATAAGTTTGATAAGAATGGCTATGTATCCAACCCGCTATATGATCCTGTAACAGGCGAACGAATCGCGGAATCTCCGCGTATTCCATCTGACTTTAACCTAATGGAAACGGTGGACGGCTGGATACAGCAATTAGGACAGACCTTAACTCAATTCCAAAAGGCAGCGCTGGTAACGGCGGCAACATCTGCTTCAGCAGGTACGATTCAAGTCATGCCGGAGCATCTACTCGCTGTAGCTGAAAAATGGAAGGCGAATGCACAACAATGTGATGCAGATTTCCAACGTGTCAGAGCCAGGCTTTCACGCTATTTGCACAGTAGTCAGAGTCGGCGGTTGCAGCCGATTGTAACACAGCTTGACTCCTCCATGATGGAATTTAGTCAGTGGCATTTACGGACGACTAATGAATTTCTTTACAATCTCGAGTACAAAATAGAGCAGTTTATCCAGGCAGATATTAGCTAATAACGCTAATAACAAGGTACTAACGATATAGAAAAATGAATACATAGGAGGTGGCCAGTAATTTGAACGGACAATTACGGGTCGAACTGGAAGAGCTATTGCTTGCCGAAAAGGAGCTGACCTGGCTACTCGCCAAACTTCGCACAGATGAACAAGCGGCACGTGTATTATATGGGCGTCTGCATGAATGGACTGGGCATTCGGCCAATGCTATCAGAGACCAAATTGAAGCTTTTTTTGTCGGGTTAACGAACAGAATTCATACTTTAGAGCAACAAAAGGCAGAGTTAATTCAGTATGTTGAATTGATGAAACGTACAGACGCTGTACAGTAATGAAGGTAGAGAAGTTTTTACAAGCTGCACATAGCAGGATACAATGGAAGTGTTAGAGAAAGGAGACGGATACTTTTGCAAAATGAAGAGAAAAAGACCGATTCCAAATCCGGCTCATCCAAATGGTACCTTGGTAGTGCAGCAGCATTGCTTCTTCTGAAAGGCAAGTCGTTACTTGCCCTTTTAAAATTCAGTAAATTTGGCGGTGCGCTGATATCTATGGCGATAACGATTAGCACATATGCGATCATTTACCCGTGGGGATTTGCGGTCGGCTTCGTGTTGCTGTTGTTTGTACATGAGCTGGGACATGTATTGGCCGCCAAGCGCAAGGGGCTTCCCGTATCAGCACCATTATTTATTCCTTTTCTCGGTGCGCTGATCACCATGAAACGTCAACCTTTGGATGCGCAGACAGAGGCTTATGTGGCCATGGGCGGCCCGTTACTGGGGACGATTGGGGCTATGGCAGTATACGCAGGAGCCTATGCAACAGACAGTCCCCTGTTGTATGCGCTCTCGTATGTCGGCTTTTTCCTGAACCTGATCAACCTGCTGCCGATTCATCCGCTCGACGGAGGACGGATTTCCACGGCAGTGACGCGTTGGCTGTGGCTGGTGGGTCTATTGGGTGGAATTGTAGTCGTAGTATATTTAAAATCCTTTTTATTTTTCTTGATATGGGCGTTCTTTGCCTACGATTTGTACAAAAAATATGTTAAACGCAATAAAGAAGAGGCTAAGGTCCAATCCTTTTTGCAAAAGCCACTGGTGAACGTACAGCATCTGTATGAACAAGGATATCCGCTGCCTGGACCGGAGCACACGCGCAGATTATCTTTTAATACCTACTCGGATTTAGAGGGGCAGCAATATGTGACGGTGTATATGGAAAGTCTGGATGTGGAGCAGACACTTCTGCTGCCACAGCAGTGTCTTGTCCAGGATGTATGGCTGAACGGTGTGGAACATATACCGACGCCGGATGCGTACCAGCTCAGATTGCTGTGTGGGATTGATTATATTCCGTTTGAAAATGATAAGTATTACGAAGTACCCGCATCATCGCGCTGGAAATTCGGCATCGGTTACTTGGCTTTGGCCGTATTCCTGATGGGGATGATGTATGTGGTGCACCAGCATATAGGGGATATTAGGCTGTGATCCGAATGATGAGAGCTTGGTGAAGATTTTAGATCATTAAGGCAACGGTACAGCTTGTAGAAAATAGAGACAAAAGAGCGCGACAGCCGCAATATTCGGTGTCACGCTCTTTTTTTGGGTTGAATAACACGGTGGAGCCTTTGCTATCCGTCCTTATATCTTAATCCTTTGTTCATTAGTAATCGGTTTTAACGTTTGGCGGTATTTAAGTGGGCTGGTGCCTGTCCAGCGCTTGAACTGTCTGCTGAAATGAGCCAGACTGGAGTATCCGAGCAGGGAAGCTACCTTGTTGAGTGGTAGATTGGGCTGCTGGATCAACACCTTAGCTTCATGCAACTTGGTTTCCGATAGATAGTGACGTGGTGAATAGCCGTATACCTTGCGGAACACTTCCTGGGCATAGCCAGGACTGATCCCGAGAGAAGCCGCCACATCTTCAAGTCGGAACGCTTGCTCGCCAGATTCATCTTCCCGATAAGGCTTAAACCTCGATTGAATAGCTTCCATGATGGCCTTGGCATATTGAACGGATGAAGGCGCAATTCTGGGCTCCAAACTGGTAGATATCATTTGCGAGAATATCCCGAATAGCTCAAATAAGGCAATCTGCATGCGAAAACGGTCTGCTGTCGTATATTCTCCGCTTTTCCGCACCATGCCAATCCAGCTATGGACAACCTTTTGCAGCTTGGCATTCGTTTCAGTACCCGCCGGAAAAAAGAGCTGATTGCTTTTAATCATTTCCTGACGGAATAATGGATCATCGACATTAAAATGAGAGCTAAAATAGTACATGCCGTTTGGGGAAACACACTGACTCACATGTTTAAAACCCGGCGGAATGATTAAAATATCACCTTCTCCAACCGAATATACGTTATTTTCCATAATCGTTTCCTGACGACCTTCTAAAATGAGTGCAATTTCAAAACCGATATGAGATTCCTCCGGCATGCACCAATCCGCTTGGACCCGGTGAATATGGGCGCCAAAAAATTTCACATTCCAGTCAATAATGGGCAGCCATTGGCAATCATGAAATAGAGATGGATCAACATCAGGATTTAATATCATCAGATCACCTTCGATTAGGGTAAATTTTACACCGCTTAGACAATCTCATTGTATCTAACATTTAACTATAATAAAAGAGCGCTTACAAATGCTATTGTATAAGCTTTTATATAAAAGAAAGTGCTTATATATAGACATTTTGAAAGTGATGCGGATTATGTTGACATATCTGTTTCAATTATCAGTACTCTATTTGTACTAGCCCGTATATGGAATGCACTTAGTGCTCCGATCTTCGGAGTGGCTGGAATCGAATTTTGCAAAATCCTGATGAACCTAATTGGAGGACGACTTGATGAAAAAGCTACTGTACGGTGTTGCCTATTATGATGAATATATGCCATATGACCGTTTGGACCAGGATATCCAAATGATGAAGGATGCGGGCATCAACGTGGTGCGGATTGCGGAATCCACCTGGAGTACGCATGAACCGCAAAATGGCGTGTTTGATTTTACTTCTGTGGATCGGGTGCTGGACGCCATGCATAAGGCGGGCATTGAAGCCATTGTGGGGACGCCCACCTATGCCGTACCCACGTGGCTGGTGAAGGAGCATCCTGATGTATTGGCGACAACGCCTCAAGGGCCGGGCAAATATGGTGCTCGCCAGATTATGGACATTACGAATCCGGTTTACCTGTTTCATGCCGAGCGAATCATACGCAAGCTGATCGGACGGGTGAGTCAGCATCCGGCGGTCATTGGCTTTCAGACGGATAATGAGACCAAGCATTACAACACGAGTGGGCCTAATGTGCAATTGCAATTTGTAAAGTATCTGCGAGAGCGGTTCGAATCGCTGGAGGAGCTAAACCGCAAATTTGGTCTGGACTATTGGAGTAATCGCATCAATAGCTGGGGGGACTTTCCTTCAGTGGTCGGAACGATTAATGGAAGTTTGGGCGCAGCCTTTTCCCAATTCCAGCGCAAGCTGGTGACGGACTTTCTGGCATGGCAGGTCGCGCTGGTGAAGGAATATAAGCGGGAGGACCAATTTATTACGCAAAACTTTGATTTTGAATGGAGAGGTCATTCCTTTGGTGTTCAGCCAGACGTGGATCACTTTGCGGCATCGCAAGCCTTTGATGTGACTGGGGTGGATATTTACCATCCATCACAGGATGACCTGACTGGTATTGAAATTTCCTTCGGTGGCGATGTGGCACGTTCGACGAAAAATAACAACTATCTAGTGCTAGAAACGGAAGCGCAGGCTTTTACCCACTGGGTTCCCTATCCGGGGCAATTGCGTCTGCAAGCGTTCAGCCATCTGGCTTCAGGGGCCAATATGGTGGCATACTGGCACTGGCATTCCATCCATAATTCCTTCGAAACCTACTGGAAGGGTCTGCTGAGCCATGATTTTGAGCCGAATCCAGTGTATGAGGAAGCACAGACCATAGGGAAGGATTTTGCAAGATTGTCTCCGCATTTGGTCAACTTGAAAAAAAAAAATAAAACGGCGATTCTGGTCAGCAACGAAGCATTGACGTCAATTGACTGGTTTAAATTTAATATGAGTAGTCCGTTGAATTACAATGACATCGTACGTCGTTTGTATGACGAGTTGTATAAACTGAATATCGGGACAGATATTGTTCATCCAGGTACAGAATCGTTTGACGACTATGATCTCTTGATCGTCCCGGTTCTCTATTCTGCCCCAGATGCACTACTGGAGAAGCTGAACCGATATGTGGAAAAAGGTGGTCATGTAGTATACACATTCCGAAGCGGATTTACCAACGAGCATGTGCAGGTGAGAACGTCCCGACAGCCGGGCGTGATTAGCGAAGCCTGCGGCATTCATTACAGCTTGTTCGTGGAGCCGAAGAAAGTGACGCTTAAGAATAATCCTTTTGGGGTGGCACCAGAGGACAATCAGGTAGATACGTGGATGGAGCTGATTACCCCGACGACCGCCGAAGTATTGGCCTATTACGATCACCCGCATTGGGGCAAATATGCAGCAATTACGCAAAACCGCTATGGTCAGGGAACAGCGACCTATATCGGCTGTATCGTCAGCCCGGCGGTCATCCGCGAACTATTCAGCTCTGTAGCCAAAAAGGCAGGAGTATGGGGACTGGATCAGGAAACGTCTTATCCGATCATTGTTAAATCCGGCACGAATGAGCTAGGACGGACAATCCGGTACTATTTTAACTATTCTGAACAAGCAGGCTCGGTGGTCTATCCGCATGGAGACGGCAAGGAGCTGATTGGGGAGCATGCGGTTACCCAAGGAGAAACGCTTCCATTAGAGCCTTGGGGTGTTATAATTATCGAAGAAGCGTAAATGATGAATAATGAGCTGAAACCAACTTACGAATAATATCATATAGGTTTTCCCCGGGAGTATCCGGTACATGAAGCGCCCCTGCGAATTGCGGGGCGTTTTCGCATATGGCTGAAAGAGGAGTGCATCGCTATGCCAACCCGAGCAGTTCGCTGGTTCCGGGCGCTGACGGCCCCGTATCGACGTAGCATTCAGCTCAAGCTGATCTTGACGATGGTTGTTTTGTCTGTGCTGCCGGTCATTGCTGTCACGGTGCTGGCTGCGGAGAAAAGCAGAGCTTCCATGGAAACGGAAGTGGTAGAGACGAACATGTCCAATATGAAATGGACGGGGATCTATATCAGCGATCAGCTAGATCGTCTGAATCATCTGATTTACAGCATTCAGATCAGTCCTGATCTGAGCGATTATTTGAATGAGCGCGAGCCTGACAATCTTTCAAGCCAATTTAATGCCCAGCGAAAAATGCTGAATACGATGGCGAATGTGTATTATTCGGCCGGAAGTCATGTGATCGGCATCCAGCTTTATTCGAAGCAATCGCAAACCTTGTTTACCTTCAATAGCATGCAAAATGAAATTACGACGGTGAGCGGTATTCCCCCACAGTATGCCGAGATGTGGCAAGCGAATAAGGATTATTTGATTCGCCCAAGCTCTACTGACCCGGAACGCTTTACTCTGACGCGCAGTATTCGGCGTTTTGAAGACCAAAAGCAGACGGGAGCTATTTCTTTGGATGTATTGTGGTCTCAATTCGATCAGACGCTGGGCCTGCTGGGACGAGGGGATCAGCATCAAGTGTTGATTACAGATGCAGATGGCAGGGTTATGTATCCAGCACAGGCTCTTCAGTCGCCTCCTCCTGCAGGAGTGCTGACAGCTCTGCGTGACGTTAAGCCGGGCCCCGGGATGATTCAAACTGCTGAACATTATGTGTTCTATAATGATCTGGATGTAGTTGGGCTGAAGCTGGTCAAAATCGTACCCACTTCCTCCATTAACCACAGCGCCTTTTCAACGATGCTGTATGGTATCATCGTCGGCGTGATTTCAATCCTGGTTTCCATCTGCATTGCCGTTTTCATCGCATGGCGGACTGCACGTCCGATTGTTCATTTGGCACGTTCCGTACAGGAGCTGGATATGATCAAAGGACCGGTTGGACAGCCAAGTACACGTCCGGATGAGATAGGACTGCTGGAAAGAAGTCTGCATGGGATGGCAGGCCGAATCCGCGAGCATATCCAGACGGAATACAGTATCAATTTGCAAAAAAAGACGGCTGAATTGAAAGCGCTCCAGGCACAGATTCATCCACATTTTCTGCAAAATACACTGCAAATGATCGGGAGTATGGTATTTTCTCAAAAGCCGGAGGACACCTATGAAGTTATTCGGTCGCTGAGTGAGATGTTCCGTTACGTGGTACGGGAGCCTCAGGATTTGGCCTCTTTACGCGCAGAGCTCGACCATGTAGGGCATTATATGCGCATCCAACAACGTCGATTTCCACAAAGATTAGTGTTTCAGGTGGAGACGGAAGAACAGGCGATGGATATTCGTCTGCCTAAGCTATCGCTTCAGCCATTGTTAGAAAACGCGTTTCAGCACGGTCTTGACCGTAAGGCAGGGGCATGGCGAATGGGAATTCGAGTGGAGATTATGAGAGAAGATGTGTGTATTACGGTTTGCGATAATGGAAACGGCATGACCCCGGACAAGCTGGAAAAGGTACGGGCAAAGCTGGAAAACGCGTCGGAGGAACCGATCTGGGCGCAGGGTAGTCATATCGGATTGAGCAATGTGTCTTCACGCATACGGATGAATTTTGGAGTGCACTACGGAGTGATGATAGATAGTGAGCAGGGTGTTGGTACACGTGTTACCATCCGCATTCCATTCATCTCAGCAGAGGAGGGAAAAGTATGATCAGAGTATTAATTGTGGACGATGAGCCGTGGAATCGCGATATTCTGAAGACATTTGGCACATGGGAAAAACTCGGAATGTTGGTAGTGGGTGAGGCTGAGGACGGAGACGAGGCGTTCAGACTAGTCGGGGAGTTAGCTCCCCATATTGTGATTACGGATATGCACATGCCGGGTGCGGACGGAGTGGAGCTGCTGCAAGCGCTAAATAACCATTGTCCTGATGTAAAAATCATTGTCGTGAGCGGATATGATGACTTTGCGTATGCCAAACATGCCATCCGTTACAAGGCCGTCGATTATTTGTTAAAGCCAGTCAATCCTGCCGAGCTGAATGCAGTGTTGCTCAAATGCAAAAACGATCTGGAGGTCAAGGCTGCTGAACAGCAGCAAGAAGCGACGGAGCTGGATTATGAGTTTTTTCACAAGCTGACCCGGTATAAGCAACTGCTGCGTCTTTATTTTAATGAGTTGAACTGTGACGGGGTGAACCTAACCTGCAGACAGGTTATGCAGGAGCTGGAGAGTTATGGAGCGCCGAGTCCACCTATGCTAGGCAGGCTAGTGCAGGAGCTTCTTTCCCTGCTGAAAGAGCTGGCAGCGGATAACGGGCTGGATACTTCTACGGCAAAGGCAGGATCTCTACTGTCGCAGGATGCCGTATCCTCTGTAGAACATGCGTTGGAATTCGTATCGTCGTGCTATGTTCAGGAACTGGATCAGCTCATTCGGCAGCGGAAATACAAAAACAAGCTGAATTTAGAAGAGGTACGGCGATATATCGACAGTCACTTTGCTGGGCCGATTACACTGGAGCAGTTGGCGAAAAACTTTTTTGTGAGCAAGGAGTATATGAGCAAGGTATTTAAGCAGGAGTATGGTCAAAATGTAACGGACTATATTGTAGCGCGAAGAATGGAAAAGGCGCGAGAATGGCTGGTCAATAAACAGGTTTCAATTAAAGCAGTTGCGGAGATGGCAGGATATGAGGATGTGTCTTATTTCTATCGGGTATTTAAAAAGCATTTTGGCATGGCACCCGGTGAAATGAGGAAGGAAGTTTAAAAAAGTCCAATCCAATAAGCTAAGGGTGTCCAATGGCAGAAGTGACCTCCCATTCTATAATGAAAGCGTATACAAAAGGGGCGATACAAAGGAATTTGGCCTTTATGAAGTTCGCACAGAGCCGAATAGAGGTTGAAGACCGGCGGCATAGCTGCTTTGAATAACAACTGATTTGCCGGTGGGTAGCAGTTATTTTCAAAATAGGGGAGGTCATTTTTTATGAAAATGTGGAAAGGTGTATTGAGCACAATGCTGGTTGGCACGTTATTGGCCGGGTGTGGAGCGAATTCTTCAGGCAGTGACAGCAGCGGTTCCGGTGGAGACGGCAAAACGGTGAATCTCAAAATGTTTATTGCTCAGCCCCGTTTGAAGGAGCACTACGATAAATACATTAATGCGTTCGTAGCGAAAGAGAAGAAAGATAAAAATATCGACGTTACGGTTCAACTGGAGATGCCGCCTGCGGATAACGCTGCACAAATTTTGAAGACAAGACTCGCATCCAACGATGCGCCGGACGTATTTGCATTGCACGCGGTGAATGAAATCCCTCCGTTTTATAAAGCGGGCTATTTGGAGGATTTGTCCGGTCTGCCTTTTGTTAACAAATTGATGGATAGTGTGAAGCCTTCGGTAACAACCAAAGACGGAAAGGTCGTAGCGGTTCCTTTGGAGACGATCTCATGGGGCTACTTGTACAATAAAAAGATATTTAAGGATTTGGATTTGCAGCCGCCGGGAACGTTGACCGAAATGAAGGCAGTGGTCGAGAAACTGAAAGCGAATAATGTGAAACCGTTCCTGTTGTCCTACAAGGAATCCTGGATTCCACAGCTGTTCGTGCCGCTGACAGCGGGTGCGATGATGAACACACAGAATAAGGATTTTATCGACCGGATGAATCAGGATAAAGGCTCTTTTTCCGAAATGAAAAGCATGTTCGATATTATTGATCTGGTGAATAGTAACGGTACGGACAAGGCGCTGGAAATCGGTGGGGATGATGGATCGGCTGCGTTTGCCTCGGGTAAAGCGGCGATGTGGATTCAGGGACCGTGGTTTGCAGAAACGATTTTAAAATCGGATCCGAAGATGGATTTTGGGGTAGCTCCGCTGCCGATCAATGACGATCCGAATGCGACATTGATCAATTTGTCCACTTCGACTTCGCTGGCTGTATCCTCTACAAGCAAGAATAAGGAGGTTGCGCTCGATTTTGTTAACTATGTGCTGGATGACAAGGATTCCAGTGCGTTCTATGAAGCATTGAAATTTAACCCGATCTCCAAAGTGCATACGTTTAAAAGCTATCCTTGGGTTAATGACGCTACCGAATACGTAAAAGCAGGCAAGTCGTACCAAGATCCATCGATCCCGCAAGCGGTCAAGGACGAGGCAGGCAAATCGCTACAATCCTATTATGCGGGTCAGCTCTCGCAGGATGATGTCATTAAGGCGCTGGATAAGGCATGGAAATCGTATAACAAAGTGAACAAGTAACGGTAACCTACAGAATTACACCAGGAGGGAGAGACTCCATGCCTTTTAAAATCTATAAAAAATACGTCATGCTACTGGCGTTTACAGCCCCGGCGCTGATCTTTTATGCCATCTTCCTGCTCATTCCAACGATCAGCGGCATGTACTACAGCTTTACAGACTGGAACGGATTGAATCCCAATTACAGCTTTATCGGCTTGGGGAACTTTGTGGAATCGTTGAAAGAAGACCCCGATTTTCTCAATTCCCTTTGGTTTACCCTTAAATACGTATTCGTCATGATTGTGCTGCAAAATGTACTGGCGCTGGCACTGGCAGTGTTGATTGAGTCGCGTACACGTACCAAAGGATTTTTCCGGACGATATTTTTTATGCCCAATATGATCAGTACCATTATTAGCGCATTTATGTGGACATTCGTTTTTTCCTCCGTGCTGCCACAGATCGCCGAAAAGACGGCTATCGCCTTTTTGGGCCAATCGTGGCTGGGCGATCCGAAAGTATCTTTCTTCGCTATTATTATCGTGTCGCTCTGGAATGGTGTCGGTTATATGATGATCATCTATCTGGCTGCGCTTCAAGGTGTACCACAAAGCTTGAAGGAAGCTGCGATTATTGACGGGGCGAACGCATTTCAGACATTGCGAAGTGTGACGATGCCGATGATTACTCATGCGATTACGATCTGTTTCTTCCTGACGCTGAATGGTGCCTTCAAGGTGTATGAGGTCGTATACGGACTGACTGGCGGGGGGCCGGGGCGCAGTACACAGGTGATTACAATGAACATTTATGAGGAGGCGTTCTCCAACAACTTCCGTTATGGTTATGCGAGTGCCAAATCTGTTATTTTGTTCGCGATTGTTCTCATTTTCACCCTGATTCAACTGCGTGTCATGAAGAAGAGGGAGGTGGAGGCATGAGGTTGAAGAAAGCCAATTCCTTGCTGATTACGCTGATTTTGTGCGTGGGCGCAGTCGTGTCCTTCTTCCCGATCTACATGGCGGTAATTAATTCGTTTAAAACACAGGGTGAGATGTTTGCATCCTTTACAGCGCTGCCGACAAAGCTTCATTTTGAAAATTACAGTCAGGCTTTTCATCAGACTCATTTGCTAAACAGCGCTCTGAATTCCACGATTATTTCTTTTATCGGCATTGGTGGCATTGTGATCTGTTCGGCGCTGGCAGGCTACAAGCTGTCTCGTACACAGGGGAAACTGAGCAGTGCGATTTTCTTCCTATTTGTCGCATCGATGCTGGTGCCGTTTCACTCCATTATGATACCGCTTACACGAATGGCAAAAGATTTGTCCGTTCAGGGCAGTACGTACGGCTTGGCCCTGATCTATATCGGCTTGGGTGTGAATATGGCGATCTTTTTGTATCATGGATTTGTCAAATCCATCCCGCGTGAGCTGGAAGAATCCGCACAAATGGACGGTTGTAATGAGTTTCAGACGTTCTTTCGCATTATATTTCCTTTGCTGCTGCCGATTACAGTTACTATCGCGATTTTGGATTTCTTGTGGATTTGGAATGACTTTTTACTTCCATTGTTGATGTTGACGGATGTGAACCATTACACCCTGATTCTCTCGACCAATATGCTGTTTGGAGAGTACAACAAGGAATGGTCGCTTATTCTGGCCGCACTCGTGCTGACCTCCATCCCGGTTATCCTGATCTATGCATTCTTTCAGAAATTCATTATGGAAGGAATCGCGGAGGGAGCGGTTAAGGGATAAGGTGGAAAGCCTTCCTATCAATAAGGAAGGCTTTTTCTCTGATTCAGCTTTTTTCGCGCCAACGTTTCAATAAAAAGATAGGAAGGGTTACAAACAAAATTGCAAAGGCTACAATGATCCACCACTGAGGGTCAATGATATACAACACGACTCCGATCAGCAGAACTGTTGTTATTATGGAAATTCTCACTTTCAACATTGTTCTCTTACTCACCCTAGCTTCTAATTTTGGCAGCGTTATGAGGGTGATTGCAGTTAACGCAGCAAAAAATGTTGAGGTAAATGAATTATAGATAATATCAGCTCCTTAATCTAATTACCCACCCAGGAATGTTCGGAATTAATGTGATAAAACAGAAACCCTCCGCTGAGAAAGGCTTTTGTTTTGGAACGACGCACATCCAACGTTACTTCGAGAAAATACTTATAATAAAAAATAAAAGCGAAATGATGATCAAAGTTAGATATATACTAGAAACCCGTTTTCCGATTGTAGCTCCAAACTCTTTAGGATTTTTATATCCAATGATTAAACTGGGAATAAAAAAAATACTGGATAGATAAATGGTGTAGTGAAACCTAGTATTATCGACAGGATTGGACCATGCGGACAATCCAAAAAAGGAAAGCAACTGGTCTCCCAATATGTAATCGCCAAATTCAAAAGAAACAGCCATGCCAAGAAGAGATAACAGCAGTGAAAGTGATCCCCAGCCTACTTTTTTTCTGTTTTTTCTCAACAATTCAAAGATAATTAGTAAAATTGCAATTGCTTGTATGCTGTATGTCAACATGATTGAAAACATAAAGTACCTCCTTGAACATCAGAATCAAATGATAAGATGTCAATTTCGGAAATAAGTGTACCATTTTATGGTATGTTTTCATATGATTTTCAATACAGCGATCGTAGATCAAATGGAACGCGAAGCGGCCTTAGCCATACAATATTTCATCTGAATGTAAAAGGAGATGATCATGTTGGCTACCTTCTCGGCCGCGCTTCAAGTGAAAAAGCGGATGGCCAAGCGAGTCTTAAAAATGTCCGGTGTCCACGGCATTGGCGTAGGATACAGGGACCCTGCCCATCCCAAAAGGGGAGCCGCTGTCATTGTGTACACGGACCGTTTAGCGTCGGCCTCTACTGGACTCCTGTCGGCCACCGCATTAGGAAAGAAAACAAACGTTCCAGTCCGAATTGTAAAGACTGGAAAGATCAGAGCCAATGCTACGGACTACAGAGTGCGCATACGCCCGGTCATCGCCGGCTACAGTGTCGGGACGATTGAAGGCTCCGGTACAACCGGACTCATCGTTGCCCCAACTGGAGCGCCGGCTACACGTTATCTTTTTAGCAACAACCATGTCCTCAATCCCTCCAATACAGACAATCGGGAGGCTACAATTCAGCCAGGCGGAGCCGATGGGGGGACGGTTGCTCAGGATCGTATAGGACGGCTATATCGTTACGTGCGCTTGAATCCTACCGGAACGAACCTGATTGATGGGGCGCTTTCGCTTCCGACCCGTAACAACCTGCTCAATCCGCGTTATGCCACAGTAGGAGCGATTCCGGGTCATGTGACCGCTTATCGCATAGGGGATAGGTTGAAGAAGGTAGGGCGTACGACCGGGCGGGTCAATGGCACGGTAGAGTCCGTCTATACGGACCTGCAAATCAATTATGGTGGAGAGTTGGGCTTACTGACCTTCGAAGATCAGACGGTTATTAGAGGTACGACTCCTGTATCACTACCCGGGGATTCTGGCTCTGTATGGCTCAGACAGTCTGATAATTATGCAGCTGCGGTTAATTATGCAGGCACGGCAGATGGTCGCTTATCCATAGCCTTTCCAGTGCAGTGGGCCATGCAGGTATTCAACACACGGGTAGCCCGCCCCAACGGGGCAGGCAGGGTGCTGAGGGTAGATACAGGATCTTCCCCTCGCTCTTATACTAGGCAGCTCACCAGTGAGGAACTGGCTCGCTTAAGACCAAGAACGACACGCATTAGACGGAGCTAAACGCCCTCCCGATGGAAAAATTGCCGCTGATCGTCCCGGTAAGGCGTCAATTTAAATGCTTTCCATAGGGCGGCTCACTTCGGAAGCATCACCTCCCCGGATTTCACCCCTGATTACAGAATTAATATAAGAAATCCGGGGTGGAGGCAATGAGAAGCACCAGCAGAAGTAATTCACGATCCCAATCATTTACGACGCAAATGATTCACGACACAGATGATTCACGGTACAAATCATTCACAATCTAAAACGTTAACGGCATGAATGAATGCATAATGCATTCTAATCTGCCCCCTCAGCATATGCTTGGACTCCCACATCAGGGGCTGTAATGATGCTACTTGCCGAGGCCAAGCCCCGGATTTCCTGAGCGGTCAGGGCTCTGTTGTAAATGATCAGTTCATCTACTGCGCCGTTCAGATAGGGATCATCAAACTGGGATTTCCCAATATAGTTCCGGTTTGTCAGTCCAAGACTGGAAGGATTCAGCGTCATGTTCGTGTTACGCGTCGCCTCTACACCGTCCACATACATCATTCCAGTATTGCCTGACAAAGTCACGGCGACATGCTTCCAAACCCCTGTTGCTAGCTCCGGCGCATTCAACTGTTGTTCCTTTCCGTTCCCCGCGATAGTGATAGCGAAGCGCATACCAGTTCCCTCGGCCTTAGGTGTCAAAAACATATACCGATCCGTGCTTGCTCCAAAATCAAACAGGCGTGCCCAGCCATTATGCGTGTTCACTCGTACCCATGCGGCAATGGTAAAGTCATTGAGGCTGCTAACTATTCCGCCGGGCAGGCTGGCATAGGCGTCTGTACCGTTAAGGCGCAGAGCATTGCCATTCCGTCCCGCGCCCCACGAGCCTCCATTTACACTGGCCTGTTGTCCATAACCGGAAGAATCGACTGCGGTAGATCCGGCCGTTTCGTCAAATTCATAATGGGCTATAATGTCTCCAGCGGGAGACGGATTACCTGTACTCGATTGAATACGGATATCATAGTTGGCTGCCGTACCGATATTCAGTCTGACCGTGATCGCAGAGCTGTTAGCAGCCGTGACTGATCCGGTTTTGGTACCGTCTACGAGCACGTCATACGTACCTGCCGCGAGTCCGGTCAAGCTCATAACGGTAGTATGAGTCGTGCCTGGGGTCATATTTTTCAGTGTCAGGCGCATGTTGTTCTTGGACTTGGACACGATGGCCAAGCTATATTGATCCCGGTTCAACTCCAGACTCAGCTTCTGGGTGATCAGATGCAGACGTTGGAATACGCCGTCTTTTGGAGTAACCGTATAGCTGTTATTGCTTTCTGTAACGTCACAGCCATAACCGAACAAACCGAATATGGGATCGACAGCAACATCCGAGCTTAGAATTTTAATGGCTCCAAACAGCCCTAGATCGGCTTCCCCGGACATGCCACGCCATCCGTTAAAGAGAGGGCCGCCGTCCAGACCCAGGGCGCCGTAATTGCCCTTGCCTGCCTGATATGTCCACGATACCGCCCCGATATTGGCAGGATCAGAGCTGATCTGTCCCGAGTTAATCGCCCCGATGTTTGCCAGCTTGGCGGCATAGGATAGACGCTGATCCACTTCGGGCTTGGGCGAATGCCGACGTGTCCAGTCATCCATCGCATAGCCGGCCAGTGAGGTGGTGTACTGGAAGTTCCACCAATTCTCTCCGGTGATGGTGACCGGATCGGCGTAATAGTACCAGACAGGCATATGACCGCGTGCAGCACGCGTTTTGGCGTTGATTTTGCTCATCATCGTCGTGTTGTTGTTCATTTTGGCGAGTGTATATACGGCTTCTTCGCCTGTATTGTCATAGTTGTACTCAGAGCCATAAGGATAGGTGGTGTTTTTGAAATTGTTGTACTTGGTAGCCATTTTGGCAATCAGGTCGTTAGCCTCGGTGGTCAAGCCTTCTTCCTGAAGCGCTTTAATAATATCAGGTGTAGTTAGCTCACCCATGAGTCCCGTGTTCCAGTTATAGGCAACAGGGCCTTCATACAACGCTTTAAAAATATGATAAGCACGTAGCAAATATGTGTTTTTGCTATTGCGATAGCTGATCAGGTTGGGATACAGCTTGGCAAGTTTATACATGCTAAAAAACGTATTATAAATGTGCGGATAGGCATAGCCCCGGTACGTTGGTGTCGTATTAGGCTGCGGCATCAGGAAATCAGGAACCAGATAATCGCTATGATGGCCTTCCATCAAATTCGTCCAGATGGCCACTTCCAAATAATCATCGACTGCCTTGATCTCAGATGCCACGGGCTTCTGAACGTTTTTCTCCGCCAGAAACTGACCGTGAGTTAGCCCCCAATCGTCACCCCAGCCCCAGTAACCAGCAAAGCTGTTGCGTTTGGCCTTGTACTGCATCATCCAGTCATCAAAGACCTTATCCCTCAGGTCGCCCGGAACGTTCCATTGGGTGCTGTTGACCATGAAGGTAGAGTGACGCTGAAGTGCAGCTTCGATTGGCTCGATGGCATAGAACTGGAGAACGGTTTTTTCGCCGTTACCATAGTTAACCGTAATATTGTTATGTCCCAGTCGTCCCAGTGTAAGTTCATATATTTTATGGTTTGTAGGGGCTGTTTCCAGATAGCTGATGGTCGTTTCCGACGGATATTGCGCGGTGACAGAGGTAATGGATTTGCTGGTATGCAGATCGAATTTAGCCTTGAGATTGGTTGGGAAGATCATACCCGGAACCACGGTCACATCCACATGTCCCTCACTGTACAGCCTGTCCTTTACGGCCTGCTCGTCCGCTACCTTGTAAAATTTAAAAGCATACGTTTTGCTTTCACCAGGAGCCAGCGACAGACTGGTGCTTCCAAGATAGCCACGGTTGGTGCTCTTGATGACATTGGAGTGGATATAGAACACATTCAGTCCTTCGGACCAGCCCCCTTGCTCCATAGCCCATGTGCTGCCGGGATGCTCCTCAGTTCTCCAATGGTCCTGATATTCGAGACCAGCCCCCGTTGAGGCATCAGGGATTAGTAGTACATACGGTCCGATGCCGCTAGGTCGTCCAGCGGTAATAAAGGAACTGTTATGGCCTACAAAGGAGTGTGAGAGTACTCTGGTTTCATAAATTTGTTCATTATTGCCACCCGACCAGTACTCGTTAAACGGAAGTGGCAGTCCCCAATCTCCGATCTCCAGCGTTTGATTAGAGCTGTTCGTTACTTTCATTTGCCAGTGCAAATAATCGTTAACCAACGAATAAGTTTCATGTAAAATGAAATTACGTATTCCCTGATGGTTTGATGAATTCTGATAGGCTACCTGGACACTGTTTCCAGAAGAGGTGATCTGGCGCGCATCAGCAGAATTGCTTGTCCATGCCCGAGTCCACGCTCCGTTGCCGAGACGATAGGTGAACATGAGTTCACCCAGCCATTGATGATCCGACGTATTCTGTTTAGGTGCGTTGGAGCTGTTCATAACATAGTTGGTATTAAAAGTGTCCCCTACCAGTCGCAAGGAAGAGAGATCCCCGTAATCTCCGACAGAGATGGAGAACACTTGATTAGATAGCTGTACTGCCATGTTATCAACCTCCTAACAAAGGTTCGTGAGCGTGCTCACTACGTTAATATATGTGTGAGAAATACTTTTGCTACCCTATGTATGAGAATTGATAGAAAATAGATTCATATAGATATCCTAGAGGGCTCTCAATCGTGGAGGTAGAGATATAATGAAAAATAAAATGGAGCTGCCAAAGATTCCTGCGGATTTACCCGTATTAAATGAAGAAATGCGCTCCATACGATCCAAAGACGAACTCAGTATAGGGTCTGTAGAGGATATCATTTTGGACAATATGGAAGCGGTTAAGGTTTCATTAGAGAAGATGACTTTTAAAAATGTAACGATCATGGAATCGTCATTGCCGGAAAGTGAATGGACAGACGTTATTTTTGATAAATGCGATCTATCGAATGTTAATTTTTCAGGTTCCTTTATCCATCGGGTAGAGTTCAGAAACTGCAAATTGCTCGGAACGGATTTTTCGAGAAGCAGGTTCCAAAACGTTCGTTTTTCGGATTGTTTAGGGGATTATTCGATGTTCCGTTTTGCTAATTTCAAGCAAGTTGGTTTTGAGGATTGTTCTTTGATAAGTGCAGATCTGTATCATTTAACACTACAAAAAACCTCTTTTGCCCGTTGCAATCTGGATCAAGCCACCCTGTCGGGGTCCAAGCTCAAGGGAATTGATCTCAGTGATTGCGAATTTGATGGATTACAAGTAGAGATAGAAGACTTGAATGGCTGCATCATCTCACCGCATCAGGCTTCATCCTTTGTGGGCCTTTTGGGGCTAGTAATTAAATAAGGGGATATATTCGAGTCATCCGCCGCAAATGACGAACGAGTCTCAGGCTACTCTTCATATTCTTCATATCGTTGCCGTCTTAACTTTCGAGCGCGTATATTTTTATCCAGCAGCTTTAATTGTCGTGCTATGGTATATCCTATCAGGTATGCAGCAGCGGATGTGTTGCCATCGACCGTGAAGGGGATGATGGAAGCATCGGCAACGATTAAATTTTTGACTCCATGCACGTTACCTCTGCGATCCACGACGCCTCCTCTATTTAATGGGGCCATGCGAAGAGAGCCTTGCTGGTGATGATTATGGCCAAAATTTTGCTTGATAAACTCCTCCAGGTTAGAGTCGTTGTCAATAACGTCAAGCGTAGGAGAAACGAGCTGATATGATGGATCAATGGCCGTCAGCTCTGCCGCTATGTTTTTGACATAATTTTTATATATGTTTTTCACCGCTTCCATGTCCTCGGGATTCGAGAGAAAGCCTTCATCTGCAAGCACGATTTTCAGAGGGTCGTTGTTTTGCAGTTTGATCGATCCCCGGCTTGCAGGGCGTAAGTAAATCAAACCTAAGGTAAGCATGCCTTCCGAACCTATACCTAGCATTTGAACCGCCCGACGATGGTCCTCCGTTCCATTGGGATCAGGCAAGAAGGCTCCACCCGTATATAGAGCACTTGGATCATTAGAAGGCAGTGCGCGATCCTTGGGATTGGTTGAGAAGGAGGCAAAGTTCAGAGTATGGTTACGCAGGCGTTTGCCTACATTGGGATTATTAAATACTACATGAATCCCTTTGTCTTTAAGCGATTTTTCAGGTCCGATTCCGGATAGCATTAATAACTGGGCGCTGTTAATGCCTGCTGAGACGATAACCTTCTTCCGCGCATAAGCTCGTGTACATATTCCTTCACGGAGGAATTCCACTCCTACAGCGCGCTTGTTAGTAAAAAGAACGCGCAAAGTTGTTGATTTAAAGAAAACCCTCAACTTCCGGCCGTTTACGCCCTGTCCGGAAGAAGTCATGATGCCTGGCGAGAGAAAAGCGGTTGAAGAGCTTTCCCTGTGTCCATTTGGTTTTTGGAACAACTGCCATCGGGTAAAGGGACCAAGGGGAGTTTTAGGATCGTTATAATCGAGGATTTCCGGAAAACCTGTAGCACGTTCAATGGCCAAGGTTAGTTTTTGCGCCATAGACGTGGGATTTACAGGAGCTTGCCTGATATCAATCCGTCCGCTATATCCGTGAACCCTTGGATTATTCGTTTCTCCATTATATTTTTCTAGTTTTTTGAATCGGCGAATGGCTCTTCTAGGTGACCATAATGGGCCTAAAAGTTTTTCCCATTCTCTAAATACAGCCGAAGTAGGCCGTACATACTGCTCGCCGTTAATTGAAGAGCCACCGCCTAGCAGCCGTCCTGTGGTCCATTCGAATGACCGATCGTCTACTCCATTTTGTGGAATGCCTTCCCCTTGCCAAAAGTATTCAGGGAAAAATTGTTCCTCCAGCTCCGGGGCAAAGGTAGAGTCCCTAATGGGTTTATCTTTATCGTTATTTTCCCCTGCTTCCAGCACAAGAACCGATGTTTGCTTATCATCCGTAAGGGTTTTCGCTATTACAGCACCCGCAGGACCTGTTCCTACGACAATATAATCAAAGATTAATTTGTTTTTCATAAAGCTCTCCTTTTAGATAAATGGGCTAATGTAGAATATTAATCTGTTTTGTCCTATGTTCCGCCCATAACAAAAAAAGACCCGCCAAAGCGGATCTTTGCATTTATTGATAGCTTACTTTTTCTTAATAACCGGCCGTACAGGCTTCGTTGTCAAGACATTAAGCGCGTCACGCACTTCTGTGGCGAAAACAAGCGGTTTTTCTACTTTTTCGAAGTGGATGTACCAGAGATTGGGGTTATCAAATAGCCAGTGATTGTGCAGTGCCGTCACTTTGATATCATGTTTACGAAGTCGAGAAATAAACGGATTAATTTCTGCGGTCAAAATCACGGTTTCACCAAGACATAATCCTTTTCCGTTACGGCCAATACTTTCGAAAGAAAATGCTTGGGGTATTGCAAGAAAGGATCTGGTCTTTTTCCCTAAAATGATCGGCTTGATGTTATTTCTGACTGTAGATGCAGTACAAACTCCGTTAATGATTTGAGGTGTTGCTTTTAATATAGCTGCAAACTGTCTACAAAGAGGACTAATTGCCATTTCTCTCACTCCAATTCTTTTAAGTTACTAGCATCATATGAAAAAGTAAGGGAATGGAAAGGGCAAGTCTTCTTTATCGTTAGTCTAATTTGCTATATACAAAGTGCGAATGGAGCACCTTTTTAAAGCCTCAGCTTTGCTCCGTGATACTCATGTTTGATACTGTCCCAAGCCTGGCGCAGACGGTTACACCCTTCAATAATTTGTTGCTCCGTTAAATGAGCAAAGATAAAGCAGGCAGATGGAGGTCCCGGTGTCAGTTGGTAATCGGCGGCATCACGCCACGTGACTCCGTAAAATCGTGCTGTCTGCATCAAATGATGATACTGGGCAGACTCATGCTTCCAGATGGCATAGGCATGTAGCCCGCAATCGTTCTGATGCCAGTGAAACAGTTCATTCAACTGCTGTATTTCACGTTGGAATACGTCGTAGCGTGATCTGTATATGCGAGTCATCCGACGCACATGACGAACGTAGTCGCCGCGCATCATAAAACGTGCCAGTGCGCGCTGTTCCAAGCGGGCAGGCGGCAGGGGATCGTATAGTCGTTTGGCAGCTGTCAGCGCTTGGGCTAATTCAACGGGCAGGATTGCAAATCCGAGTCGAAGGCTGCTGAACATGCTTTTGGAAAAGGAGCCGACATAGATGACACATTCTGCGCGATCCAGTGCTTTTAACGGTTCAATGGGGCGTCCTGCCCAGCGGAATTCACTGTCATAATCGTCCTCAATGATCCATGCTCCCTTGGATGCTGCCCATTGCAAAATATGTTGACGGCGTGTTAATGGCAACACTGCACCGGTTGGAAACTGTCGTCCAGGTGTAACAAACAGCAATTTGGAATCCCAATCCTGTGGGACAATTCCGTGTTGATCCATTTCGGCAGCGAGTATCTGTCCGCCTGAGGCAGTAACTGCACGGTAGATACCGGAATAACAGGGATTCTCCAATACAATTCGATCTTGTTCATGAATAAGCAACTGACTTAATAACGTGATTACTTCCATGGAACCACTGCATAATACGACTTGATCCGGGCTGGCCGTAATTCCGCGTGTTCTGCCAACATGATGGCAAATCGCTTCACGCAGCCATTCATCACCGCTCACTGGTGCAATCGTCTCGTCAGCCGAGGGCTTTTGCAGATCTTTTCCAGCGGCAGTCAGTGCACTTTTCCATGCGATCTGTGAATTGCCCTCCAATACAACTTCTCCTGCCTGAAAAGAAATCAAGGGCTGTTGCGTACGGTCTCTATCTGTAGCAGAAGCAGGAGACGGCTGTAAGTTTCGTTCCCTTTCGATCTGCATGATTCGTTGTCCCCATGCTGACAGAGTAGGGGATTTTTGCTTGGCAACGGGTGGATTCTGATTCTGCTGGCCGATTTGAGATGGGTTTGGTAGCACCGCTGTCTGTTGCATAACAAAGGTTCCTCTGCCTACTGCCGAGTCTACATATCCTTCTGCCAGCAGCATATCGTATGCTTCTTTAACACTCCCTCGCGAAATTCCATACATCACAGCCAGATCACGAGTGGAAGGCAGACGCGTACCACTGGCAAGGGAACCATTGAGGATTCCCTCACGAAGAGCATGATACAATGCCAAATATTTTAGATGATATTTTTGAAGCGCGCGCTGATAAGCAATCGTAATATCCATATTCTTCTCCTTCGATTGGGCCACTCATTTTCGTTCATATTGGGTCTTTTTATGAATCCATTTTCAACATAATCTGAAATGTATCATTGGTCAATAGATGGAAGGAGAGTTCACTATGAGAAGGAAAGAATTTGCGGTGGCAGAACTAGAGGAAATAGAGCAGTTTCTAAGCGAGGTCAGTTTCGGATTTTTAGGCATGAACAGCGAGGATGGTTTTCCGCGTGTGGTTCCCTTGAATTTCGCTTATGGAAATGGCATTTTTTATATTCATGGCAGCCGTGCTGGAGAAAAGATGGAACGGATGAAAGAGGATAATCGGGTTACTTTTTCAGCCGCCAAAGAATATGCGCTCATTCCATCTTATTTTACGGATGAACATATGGCATGTCCGGCGACTTCATTTTTTAAAAGCATTACCGTGCGTGGTCATGCGGAGCATGTAGTGGATTTGGAAGAAAAAGCATGGGCCTTTTCCATTTTTATGAGTAAGCTGCAACCGGAAGGCGGGTATGACACGATTGATGCTAGCGATTCTCGGTATGCTTCACGTTTGAAAGGGGTCGCTCTGATCAAAATTGTACCGGAGGAATGGACTGCCAAGTTTAAATTCGGTCAAAATGTCAAAGATCAGGAACGTCAGAAAATTATCGACGGCTTGCAACAACGGGGGCTGGATGATGATCTGACGACGATTGAGATGATGCGCAAATATTGTCCTCATCACTGAGCGTAATAAATCCTGCTCGCTCGCCATCAGACTGGTTAATTATACCTTGTAGGGAGATGCCCTTGATTTTCCGAAACTTTCAGTCCTTCCGTATTAGGACTTTTGAAGGACAGGTATATATCATCCTCAAGCCCGTTGTTCTTACTGCAAAGGAACTTTATAATACGATAGATTTGTGGCGTAAGGGGGCAAGACCGTGATGGGAGCAGGAGTCAGAAGTCGGGAGAGTCGACGGTTGTTACTGGAAGCAGGGGCTGAAGAGTTCGCTCAGACGGGGTTTTATCAGACAAAGGTAAGTTCGATCGCGGCACGCGCAGGATTGACGCAGCCGGATTTTTATATTCATTTTGAAAGCAAGGAACAGATGTATGATGAGCTTGTGGAGAGCTTTCGTACTTTGGTGAATGAAACGGTACAAAGCATGAAGATAGGCCCGGATCAAAGCGAAGCTGAAATTTTGCAACGGGGACAAGTGTTTCTGGAAGCTATTTTTCGCGTGTTGTCTAATAATCCGGCGATCACTCGTGTCGGATTTTACCAGGCGGCAGACTCAGTGCGCATTAAGGCGGAAATGGTCGAGCATATCAAAAAGCATCTGCTGGCGGCGCAACGATGGGGCTCCTGCCGTGAGGAACTGGACCCTGAACTGACAGCAGAATGCGTGATCGGCTTGATTGAACGGCTGACGTTAACGAAATTGCTGCCTGGACGTGAAAGTCCGTCTGTGCTTGCCAAGCAGGCACGAAACCTTCTGTATCACGGTATGCTCGGGTCTGAAGAATAACAGGACTGTACAACCCCAACCTAGATTTGGGCGGCAGGCGCGGCATTTGTCCCTATCATGGATGACGGCATAAGCATAAGATGCTTTTGTAAACCATGAAGGGAGGAATCACCATGTCTGGAGTAGGCGCTGGTTATGGAGCTTTTACATCTACAGGAGCGATTCTGGTACTTTTCATTCTGCTCGTTATTATTTCCAAAGCATTCGTCATCTAATTCGTAGCTCATGAATCTGATTTCGGGCGATTTGTTCTAATCGACAGAGGGAGGAGGAACTTAAGATGGGTGAAGTAGAAAGAGGTTGCGGTGGTGGCGGCTATAACATGTTTACTTCCACTGGTGTTATTCTGGTACTCTTTATTTTGCTGGTTATCATCACACGTACCATTTTCATCTAAAGCGATAATCATGGGCTTGAGCGCCGATGCTTCGGGTCTATGGCCGTGCAAACCAAACTAGGAACCGTCTCCAACAGGGGCGGTTTCTTTTTTGTGTAAAAGTTGACGTTGACGTTGACGTTAACGTTATATAGGCGTAGTATTTATATATAATCTTTTTCATAAGGTGGGTGTCATGGTTACGTATAAAATTGATGAGGTCGCCAAGCAAAGTGGTCTGACGAAGCGAACTATTCGTTATTATGAGGAAATCGGATTATTGCCCTCCCCGCAACGCAGTGAAGGAAATATGCGCCTGTATACGCAGGAGGATGTGGATTTACTAAAAAAAATAGTGAGTGCCAAGGAAGTACTTGGATTCTCCTTGCAAGAGCTTCAGCGTTACATGTCCGCAGCGGAAATGCTCAAGGGTCAGCGGGAGGAATATCGCGAGCGAACGGAGCATTTGCAACCGAACGAGCGACGGGCCATGTTGGAGGATATGGAAGGTACACTGAACGAACAGTTGGAATTAATGGAGGGAAAAATCAACAGCATCCGTATGCTCCAGACTGAGTTGGAGGAGTTACGGGTCAGGGTTCGTGAACGCAAAATCCTTTTGGATGAGGAACTTGATCGCGACCCATCATAGCAAGAACATTTACATTCAGATGTGGAGGTAACATCATATATGAGTTCACAACATGCATTACCTGAAGAGTTAAAAGAACGCTCAGGCTTACTGTCTCAGCCCAAAGCGGTATGGGCGGTCGCCTTTGCCTGTGTTATTTCATTTATGGGTCTGGGATTGGTCGATCCGATTCTTCCGGCCATTGCTGATCAGCTTCATGCTACGAAAAGCCAAGTGTCATTGCTATTCACCAGCTATAATCTGGTAACAGGCGTTGCGATGCTGATTACAGGCGTCGTATCTAGTCGATTGGGTGTCAAATGGACACTACTAACAGGGATTTTGTTTATTATTGTGTTTGCCGGACTGGGCGGCACGGCCAATACAGTTGGCGGAATTGTGGGTTACCGGGCAGGCTGGGGTTTGGGGAACGCTTTGTTTATCGCAACAGCGTTGTCTGCGATTGTTGGTCTGTCCACTTCTGGAACAGCTAAAGCAATTATTTTGTATGAAGCGGCATTGGGCCTAGGGATTTCAGTGGGTCCGTTGCTGGGCGGTGAGTTAGGTTCCATTTCCTGGCGCGGTCCATTTTTCGGTGTAGCCGGACTGATGGTAGTGGGATTTTTGTTCATTACGTTTATGCTGCCTTCGATTCCAAAGCCCAAAAAACGCGGTTCCATTGCCGATCCGTTTAAAGCGCTTAGTTATCCGGCTTTGCTCACGCTCGGCATTGTAGCATTGTTATATAACTTTGGATTTTTTACGTTGATGGCGTATTCTCCATATGTAATGCATCTGGACGAGCATGGTTTGGGTTATGTGTTTTTTGGCTGGGGAATTATGCTGGCCTTTACCTCGGTGTTTGTAGCACCGAAGATTCAAGCACGCTTGAGCGTGGTATCTTCCATTAGTATCATGCTGACGCTGTTTGCCATTGATTTAGGTGTTATGGCGATTGGGACGGTAGCCGGTTCGCCAACGACTGTCATTGTCGCCGTCATTGTAGCTGGTATTTTCCTGGGGATTAACAATACATTGATTACAACTGCTGTTATGCAGGCTGCTCCAGTGGAGCGCTCGACAGCATCTGCGGCCTACAGCTTCATGCGGTTTTTGGGCGGGGCCATTTCGCCGTGGCTTGCAGGGAAGCTGTCAGAGTGGTACTCAGCAGAAACCCCGTTTTATTTTGGAGCATTGATGGTCCTGATTGGTGTAGTTGTGCTGATCGGACGTCGTCGACATATGCAGGATATTCAGGTAGATGCACACTAACATTGAACTTCTGAGGAGGAAAAGAGGATGAGCGAATTCAAACAGATTCTGGTCGCGATTGATGGTTCGGAACATGCTATGAAGGCGTTGGAGACCGCCAAAACGTTGTCTAAGCAGCTTCAGGGGGACCCGCATCTGACTGTATTGCATGTAAACCCGGCTTTATCCATGAATGAGCCACCGATTGGGATTGATGTGGATGAGCGGATCGAAGAGGAAGGTCGTCATATCCTGGAACCTGCATCCGACTATTTAAAGGACGCGGACATCCCTTGCCGTATGTTGGCGGGTCATGGTAATCCGGCGAGTGTCATTTGTGAAGTTGCAGATCAGGAAAAGGTGGATCTGATCATTATGGGAACACGGGGAAAAGGACTTGTTTCTGAAATGATACTGGGCAGCGTGAGCCATCATGTGATTCAGCATGCACCTTGTCCGGTGCTGACGGTAAAATAGATGGTAAAAGAGACGTTAATATAGAGATAAGGAGGAAAAAGCATGCAGCAGCATTTATTTATTGGAGGAGAATGGAAGGCAGCTTCATCGTACACGATGTTGAAATCACCGTATTCCGGGGAAATCATTGCTGAGGTGGCAGTGGCCACGCCAGAAGATGCCAAGGCTGCTATTCAGGCGGCCTCTGATGCACGCTCGGAGATGCGGGCCATGCCTGCGCACCAGCGGTCAGCCATTTTGGAGAAGCTGGCTGACCTGCTGGAAGAGCGGCGTGAGGATGCAGCGCGCATCATTGCACGCGAAGCGTCAAAACCATGGAAAGCTGCGCTGGCGGAGGTTGACCGGACGGTGCAAACCTACAAGTTCGCAGCTGAAGAAGCCAAACGGATTCACGGGGAAACCATTCCGCTGGATGCCGCACCGGGCGGCGAGGGCCGTATGGCCTACACGCTCAAAGAACCTGTCGGAGTAGTAGGAGCTATTACACCATTTAACTTTCCGATGAATCTGGTCGCTCATAAAGTGGGTCCCGCGCTGGCAGCAGGCAATACAGTCGTATTAAAGCCTGCGGAGCAGACGCCGTTGTCGGCTTACCTAATCGCAGAGCTGCTAGAGCATGCTGGATTGCCTGCGGGCGCTCTTAACGTGATCAGCGGCGATGGTAAAACCAATGGCGACGTACTTGTCACTGATCCGCGCGTCAGCTATATCACTTTTACCGGTAGCCCGGCGGTCGGTACAGAAATTCGCTCCAAGGCTGGCTTGAAACGGGTCACGCTGGAGCTGGGTTCCAACGCGGCCGTTATTATCGACCGTGATACGGATGTGGAAGCGGTCATCGACCGTTGTGTGAGTGGAGCCTTTGCCAATCAAGGGCAGGTGTGCATATCAGTTCAACGTATTTACGTTGTCGATGAACTGTATGATACCTTTGTATTCCGATTTATAGAAGCAACTCAACGTTTAAAAATGGGAGATCCGCTAGAGCCGGACACGGATGTATCCGCGCTTATTTCAGCCAAGGATGTCGAACGTGTCCGTGAGTGGCTGGAAGAAGCCGTTCAAGCAGGTGCGAGAATCGCTCTGGGTGGCCAAGTCAAGGGAGGTATTTTGGAGCCGACGGTTTTGCTTAATGTGGACCCGACTTCCAAGGTATCCTGTCGTGAAGTGTTTGCCCCGCTTGTGCTGATTCATTCTGTTAGCTCTATAGATGAAGCCGTAAACCATGTGAATGATTCGATCTATGGCCTGCAGGCGGGAATTTACACACGTAATATCACGACTGCGCTGGATGCAGCAGACAAGCTTGAGGTTGGCGGCGTGGTGATCAATGACATTCCAAGCTTCCGTGTCGACCATATGCCGTATGGTGGTGTGAAGCAAAGTGGCACCGGACGCGAAGGCGTAAAGTATGCCATGGAAGAAATGCTGGAAACAAAGCTGATCGTTATTAAACGGTAGTAGTTATATAAAAGCCTATCTGATGGACATAGATAATACGTTTTGCGTATGTCTGTTCATTAGATAGGCTTTTTTGGCACCTTCTACGTGATTATCAGATGAAAATAAAGTGTTTTCTTAGTGCTAGATTAAGATAAGGCTCTTTTAAATCACTACTGCTACCCGCGTATGTTCTTTAATTAATATTTAAAAATGGAATATAATGAAGGATGGTCGTAGCCCCAAAAAGACAATAACAAAATAGACCTAGCCAAATGATTTTTTAAAAAAGGCAGTGCCTGAGAAGGGTTATGAAATTAAAGTATCAAAGATCTTTCAAGGCTAAACGTAAAATGAGGATGGTGCAGCAACCAGAGTAGGCTTAATCTCCCATGAGTTCTTCCCAAAAGGGAGCGACAAGCCACTAAACCCTTTGAAATTGCACGTTTCTCCTTGGAAGTTTACAGCAACAAGGAATTCACCCCAAAAAAGGTTGTTTTAGTTCATTCAAATGATTAAACTAACGGTTAACAGTAGGTTCAAGTAATCGATGAGATGAAGAGGGGGAAACCGAAATGAAGACGATCAAGTGCATGATGGACCACCTGTACTGGGCGGACGGACGCATCTTGGACGCGCTCGAGGAGAGTGAGACGAAGAACAAGGACCTTCTGAAGCTGGTTCGGCACGTCGCGGTCGCGGAACGAGTCTGGCTGTCCCGATTGCAGGGCAAGGGCAGCGCGCAATATTCGTTGTGGGAGGAAGCTGAAGACCTGTCGGCGATCCGGACGATGTTCGAAGAAAACGCCGAACAATATCGTGTCTATATCGAAGGGCTCGAGGAATCCGAGTTGGATGAGATGATCGACTATGCGAACCAGAGCGGGGTTCCGTTCCGAACGTCCGTCCGGGACAGCCTGTTGCAGGTCCTCTTACATGGACAATATCACCGGGGACAGATCAACCGGGCACTTCGGATCGAATCGGCAGAGCCTGCCCAAGTCGATTACATCACGTTCGCGAGGCTCTGAAAAGTTCCGCAATGAGAAGGAATGGAAACTTTCCAGGGCGGCTGGTTGATCTGTTCCTTCTTTGACTACCGTTTCTGAGGTTGTTGGTACTGTTTCATTGGTAGATGTATCTGTTGTTTCCTGCTTTCCACAACCAGCAAACACACTTACACTTACGGAAAGTATAAGAATAGAAAAAATTTGAGCAGGTTTGTTCATATTAGGTTCACACATCCTTTCTCTATCTATAAAACGAATATTATTTTTTATGAGGAGAAGATGTAATGAATTGACGAAAAGCCGACGAAAAGGAAAAGTATAGGATGTTTTACTACAGAAAAATGAATAAATAAATGAAATGACCTTCTCTAATTAAAGAAGGCCATTTTTTAATTCAGGAACCAATATTAAATGTAGCACTGCCTTTTGCTATAGGCGTTCTCGCTTGTAAGTCATTCAGTGGGTCTTTATACCTGGTTTGGAATTTTCGCATGAACGTTTTTGCATTTTGTCGGTTAGCTATGATGCTGCGTATCACGGTTCAAAAGTAGCTGTACATGATGAAATCACTGGTGTATATCTATGTAGGGTATCAAGCTGTGGTTATAGCATTTTTTTGAGCTGGGATATACGGGCTTGGGAAACCTCAAGTATTTTGGCATATTCGTGCTGTGCTGCATTGGGGTGCTTTTGCATTAATTCTTTTAGACTTTCGATCATCTGTTGTGTCGATCGCCGCAGACGTTTGGACTCTTTATTAGATCGTTGTGAGTTGGATAAAGCTGATTTGGCTGGTCTTAGGACTGGGCTGAAATTTACCCCCTTCTTTAAACTCTCAATACATTCCCCGCAAATAAAGCTGTCTCTAAAATAAGTTAATTGTTCTGTTGAACCACACATTTTACACGTCACCCCAGTATATTTTCGAAAGGCGAGAATACCGGTTTCCTCATCTGCAAAAATCTCAACAGGATCACCCACATTATAATCCATGGAAATTCGCATTTCTTTGGGAATAACGATACGGCCTAACGCATCTAGGGGACGTGTCATACCTGTACTTTTCAAATGATAACCTCCTTTTTTATATCCTTATAATACTAAATAGTTATGATAAAAAAGAATAGGCTTAGAGAAGCAATCGCATATATTTAGTAAACTGTTGAAAAGTATACAAGTAATTACCAATATGTGTTTATTTATTGAGGGGTGTGTGAGGGTAATTATAAAGAATTACCGATATATATTCATAAATAATATTCTAGTTGGCAATAAAATTTTTAGTAATACGGGATAAGGAGCAAGCTGTGGAGGCAATCGATTCCCATGCTGTATGAGGTGGCGTTTGGTGTGTAGAATTGGATGCAATATAAGGCGGTGCGGGTATGAACTCGATTAGCACGTGAAGGTCTTCAGACCGACCAGATTGTGGACGATATTATCAGCCATGTTGACGATTTTGGTTATGAGGCACAAATGCCCACGTTCTATTTTCTGTCCGGACTGACGGGCAATAAGAAGGTTGCCTCGCTGCTGTAAGGTAGTAGGAATCTTAATTTTGCACTCTTTACTATGAAAACTTATACTTATCGTTAAAGCTGACTTGAAGAGAAAATTTAAGAATGAGGAGGGGAATAACCATGTACTCCATTAAAGAAGTTCAAATCAAGAGCGGATTGCCCGCATCTACCCTTCGTTATTATGAAAAAGAAGGCATATTACCTGATGTCGGTCGGGATGAAGGGGGAAGAAGGGTATATACCGAAAAACAAATCGATTGGATCAGGTTCCTTATGGCTATGAAAGATACAGGGATGACCATTGAAGAAATTAAGGCATACCTTGAGCTAAATGTAAAAGGAGAAGCCACAATCCAAGAGAGAAGAGATTTCCTTGTAGCCCACAAAAAGAAGGTGGAGGAACATGTGGCACAAACGCAGCACAATTTGGAGAAAATTATTCAAAAGATAGCTTTTTATGATCGTGTGGTTATGGGAAAAAGCCTCTCTTAGGTATCGTTTGATCTGTAAATAGTGGTTAAGTCAAATCGAATATATGGAGCCCCCGGCATATTTGAAAATACGCGTTGGTGGGCTTTTTTTGCATAGTTATCTAAAGATGCCGATTGTAGGTCGCAAGTATGAAAAATGGTTGGTAAATGAGCGGTTCACAATGCGCTTATAGGGTAAAAGTGTAGTACCAAGGTGGGCAAGTGGGGGCGTTGACTCTCACGCCACGTGAGACTGTAGACTGTCAGGCAAGGGAGGTGAAGCGGAATGGCTTATACGGTGAAGGAAGTATCTAATCTGTCGGGAATCAGCGTACGAACCTTGCATTATTATGATGAAATAGGATTGCTGAAACCGCATCATATTGGAAATAATGGATATCGCTATTACGAACAGGAACAACTGTTGAGGCTTCAGCAAATCATGGTATATAGGGAACTGGATTTGCCTTTATCTGAAATTGGAAATGTGCTGGAGCAAACCAAGGAACAAAAGGCCGAGGTTTTGCAAGAGCATCGAGCCAAGGTCGAGGCCAAAGTCTTCCGCTTGCATACTCTCCTACAAACCATCGACGAAACGGTGGCTCATTTGAAAGGGGAACAAGCAATGAAACCAGAGCAAATGTACCAAGGGTTTAACCCGGAAAAGCAGGAAATGTATGAACATGATTTGACAGACCGTTATGGTCAAGAGGCTCAGAAAACAATTCAGGAGAGCAAGACGGCGACGGAGAACTGGAGCAAAGAGGATTATTTGGATTCGCAGGCAGAGGCTGACCAGATTCATCGACGGCTGGCTGAAGCCATGAATAAAGGATTGAAGCATAACAGTGAAGAAGTACAGGCGCTGATCCGCCGTCATCTTCAATGGGTAAGCCGATTTTATACTCCTACCGCAGAAATTTATAGCGGGCTGGGAGATTTGTATGTCGAGCATGAGGATTTCAATAAAATGTATGAAGGCTATCGCCCCGGGCTGGCTGAGTATTTGCGAGACGGAATGAAGGTGCTGGCCGAACGGGAATTAAACTAGCAACAGCTGATGAAAGGGCTTAAATGATATGAAAAAGAGGTGAACAACAAGCCGATTTGACGGCCTGCTGTTCACCCTTTTTTTGTGTAAAACAGCTTACATGCTGCTTGGTACTGTTCTCATGCCTTGCTGACTGCTGTTTCCGAACTGCTGCATGTTACCACTGCCTGCAAAATGCTGTCCGGTCGACCCCATATGCTGCGGAAAGCTGTGATTCATATGGCTTCCTGCACTAAAGGTGGATGGTTGCATACTACGGGAAGCATAGTTATCGCCAAATCCAGGCTGAGTCATTTGGCTGCTCGAGCGGATAGTGTTTTCCAGCTGACTACACAGTTGAATAACTTGTTGGTATTGTTGCATAGCTTTTTGGTGGTCCTGGATTGCGGTTTGGATCATTTGAGCTGCATTACGTTCACGTTGCATCAGGTTTTCAAGGCTGGATGCATTTTGTTGCTCTTGTTGCAGCAACTGCTGATACATGGCGGTTCCTTGCTGTGTTTGTTGTGCCAATTGCTGAATAATTTGTTCACATTGATGAAGTTGTTGTTGTGGAGCCATGTTGTTGAACATTGATCATCAATCTCCTTCGCCGGATAGTTTTGGGTTTCAGACCCTCCTATATTGTGGCGAAGGAAGACGATATATATGCGCTATTTTTGGTTATAGGCTGGCTAACAGAATAGCCGTAAATTCCTCTAGGAATACACGATCTTCGTGATCAAAACGACCTTTAAGTGGGCTGTCAATGTCCAGCACTCCTATCAGCTCCCCATTCTTGACAAGGGGAATAACGATTTCACTATTGGAAGCAGCGTCACAGGCAATATGTCCTGGAAACGCATGTACATCATCTATAACAAGCGTTCGTTGTTCTGCTGCTGCGGTACCGCATACGCCACGTCCCAACGGAATCCGTATACATGCAGGTAAGCCCTGGAAAGGACCAAGTACAAGCTCAGTGCCATCATAAAGATAGAAACCGCTCCAGTTAATATTTGGAAGGAAGTGACCGAGTAATGCTGAAGCATTTGCTAGATTAGCAATGGTATTGGATTCATCATGAATCAGTGCCCGGAGTTGCCCGAGAACGGATTCGAATTGTTCATGACGTGTGCCTTCGTAAGGTATAGTTTGAAACATGTAGAGTTCACGCTCCTAACATTAAATTTTCACATGAAGTGCTGTATAAATCGCCAAAAATAGGTAATTATGCAATTCGCTTTTACCATTGGTTAATTAATTTAAGATATAACGATTGTGTATATTCAGTCAAGTGGAAAACTATACGTTTTAGCGGGGCAAACAATATCGAAAGTAATTCAGCAAGGGTTGCCCTCATCTGTTTCCAGCTTATCCTCTATGGGTAAAAACAGTGTAACATGGTTGGCCTAGGCCAGGGAGGAGTTACAATTATGCATGCAGATGTTCAGAACTTGTTTATCCGTATACAGATGCTTTCTTATGCACATCAGAACGATCTCACGATAAGAGATATTCAACCTGTGTTGGAAGAGCGCGGTTACCGTGTAGGAGAACGTGAGGTCAAGCAGGAGCTTGAAAACCTGACGCAGGAAAACTTTCTGACACCGCATGATGATATGTACAGCATTACCGGTGCAGGGATCGATGAATTACAGGAAATTCAGTCGATGCTGGACGTACTGTACAAGGATGTTGTGAAGAAAGCGACACGCACCACTACCCGTGTCTCTTCTTAAAAGGCTTAGATGCTCAATACTTTTGATTCGGAAGACAAGCTCTCAAACGGTTTAATCTCTTATAAAATAGAAGATGCCCTTCTAATTCCTAATCCTAGGAACAGAAGGGCATCTTCTATATATATAAGCTTCTCAGCTTTAAATAAGGTTGTGTTTGTTGAAGGTGTGTGCTTAAATGTAGCGTATATTTATTGTCATTTTAAATGCTGGAAGGATGATTGAACATGTGTGCATATGCATGTAAGGGGCATATACCACCGCAGGAAAGTTCGCGTCTTCGGCTGCGAAGGATGGAAAGCGGGGATGCGGCTACGATGTTCGCTTGCTGGTCTGACCCGGAGGTTCACCGTTATATGAACCTTTCTGGTATGTCAGGGCGTGAGGACGCAGAGGATATGATTGAGCTGTTGAATGAGCTGGCGAAGACGGAGGATGCGCTGCGCTGGGGAATAGAGCTGAAGGAGAACGGGAAGTTGATTGGAAGCTGTGGTTTTAATTATTGGCAGACAGAGGGAGCTTATAAAGCTGAGATTGGTTATGAGATAGCCAAGCCTTATTGGCGACAGGGTTACATGACCGAGGCGCTAAGCTTGGTGCTGTCATTCGGGTATAACACGATTCGGTTGAATCGGATCGAAGCGCTGGTGGACCCGCGCAATACAGGCTCGCAAGCTCTGCTGTCCTCGATGGGCTGGACACAGGAAGGACTGTTGCGGCAGGTACAGCATACATCTACAGGCTTTAAGGATATGCTGATGTATTCTTTACTGCATGAAGAATGGCTCAGACTGGAGGCACAACGAAATGCTGTTTCAGTATAACGGCGGTTCATCACCACTGCACAGACTAGGGCCGTTAAGTAAGCTAATATGGGTGGGATGCTTTAGCCTCCTGTCGATGGTTTGGGATTCGACGCTGCGGGAAGCAGTTCTCTTGGCTGTACTGATTGCTGTGGCTGGCTTGGGCGCACGTTTGACCTTAGCACGCCAGCTTCGGGCTATGTCATTCCTGATTGGGTTAGGCATCCCATATTTTATATTGTCTATCCTAGCGATTCGAGAAGGACATCCCGTGGCTTCATGGGGACCCATTGTCATTACAGCAGAGGGACTGGACATCGCAGGGGCGTTAACGTTGCGGATTTTTGTGTTGTTTTTGGCGTCTTATATCTATCTCTCGACGACCGATCCCCGAGATTTTGTGCAGGCATTGAATCTGCGCTTGCGTGTTCCTTATCGGTTTGCGTTCGGTATTTCAGTGGCACTGACGTTTCTCCCCTTATTGGAAGAAGAAGGGCGAACCATTATGGCAGCACGGCGTGTTCGTGGACAGGAACCACCACGAGGGTGGAGCCATCGGTTATCATGGTGGAGCGGGTATGCGGCTGCCGTGTTGGTGAATGCTGTAAGACGGGTTCAGCAGACGGCGCTGGCTATGGAGGGCAAAGGTTTCGGTGCTTATGCGGAACGGACTTATCTTCGTACACTGAAGAATGGGCGTTTAGGCAACTTATGTGCTGTGACTGCTGTAGTAGCTACGGCTGTTTTAGGGTGGAGCTTATAAAGTGAAGCCTCTTATTTTTAGTCTTATTGTCAACCTATGAAATACAATTAGGTTGACAATAAGACTGCAGATGAATACATTTATACAGTAGCAGCTTGTATAAGGATCAGAGCTGCAATCTTATAGATTAGATAGGGAGAGGAGTCAAGAATACATATGAAGGAATCTCGTATGTTTGCAAAGTTTACAACGCTGGATATCGTACTCATGGCGATGCTGGCCACGTTGAACGGCGTCATGACCGTGTATTTGTCGCTCATTAACAAAACATTAAACAGTCTGGGAGGGCCTATCGCAACTTCCACTATTGTCGGTCTGTACATGATATACGGTTTGTTGGCCTATTATATTATTCGTAAGCCGGGTACGGCGGTTATTGCTTATGCTTTTGGTGCGGTAGTGCAGTCTTTTATGGGCTCTGCCTATGGAATTGCTTCTATTATTGCGGCGGCTGTCTGCTATATGATTGCGGCTGAGTTGGTATTTGCTTTGTTGCGGTATCGGCGCTGGAACGCAGTTTCGCTGATGCTAGTGGGTGGGGCTATGGTTCCGCTGTGGTTTATTGTGGCAGCCAATATGTTTGGCTATATGCATTGGGGGTGGAAGGTGCTGACGATTGCACTGGTCGTTCGTATCCTGAGCGGCATTGTCCTGTGTGGTCTGCTGACGAAAGTGCTGGGCGATGCCTTAAATCGTACGGGACTGTTAAAACGGTTTGAACTAGGACGCGCTTCACGTGCATAGCCGTGGGTGGCTATGCATGTGGTTATATCTTCAACAATGGGGATCGAGGATATTTCAGTTATGAATGAACATAGCGATGATAATTCGAACAGTAAAATAGCCGTATCCTTGAAGAATTTTGGCTATCGGTATGATGATCAGGTGGAGCCAGCGTTACATGGCCTGACACTGGACATTGCGGTGGGCGAGCATGTAGCCATTGTCGGAGCCAGCGGAAGTGGAAAGTCTACGCTATGCCAGCTGCTTCATGGCGGGTTATCCCGTTCTGGCGAGGGCGAACGAACGGGTGAGTTGACCGTGTACGGGATGGACCCCGATACCGCTGATTTGGCTACTGTCGCCACCACTGTCGGCGTCGTGCTTCAGGACCCGGATGCCCAGCTGGTGCAGGGAATCGTCGAAGACGAGATTGCTTTTGGGCCGGAGAACCTGCGCGTGCCTCCGGCAGAAATAGCGCAGCGCATTGCCGCTGCGCTGGAGGCCGTCGGCCTAGCTCCCGAGCGCGACTCCTTCGTGCGGCGCCTCTCGGGAGGCCAGCGCCAACGCACCGCGATTGCTGCGGTACTGGCGTTGGAAGCGCCGCTGGTCGTGTTCGACGACGCAGCTGCGCAGTTAGACCCGCCGGCTGTCTGCGACTTCGTCCTGTTATGTCGGCGGCTCCATGCCGAAGGCCGGACGGTAGTTACCGCGTCCGGCCGCATAGACGATGGCGCACGGGCAGCGCAGCGCATCATCGTCCTGAAGGGCGGGACCGTGCAGCTGCAGGGTCCGCCCGAAACGCTGCTGCGCGAACATGGTGCGCAGCTGGCCGCCTTGGGGCTGCTCCCCTCTTCCGCAGAGAGGGGAGACGTGCCGCGTGAGCCGGGCGCGAAGCCCGGGTCAGCGGCGGACCGCGCTGGACAGCCGTTGCTGGAGGTGAAGGGATTGCCCTTCACCTACCCCGGCAGCCAGCGCCCGGCGCTCAAGGGCGTGAGTCTTGCCCTTGCGCCTGGCGAACGAGCCGTGCTGTTGGGCGAGAACGGCTCAGGTAAAACCACGCTCGGCAAGCTGCTCATGGGCCTACTCCCCGCACCGAAGGGGTGCATGTGGTGGGAGGGGCAGGATATGGCGAAGCTGCCCATTCACCAGCTGGCTACCGAAATCGGCTATGTGTTCCAGCAGCCAGAGCATCAGTTTGCAGCTGCAACGGTGTGGGAAGAGTGCTTGTACAGCGTTCGCGCCAAGCTTGGTTTACGGACCCGGGAGCCAGTTCCCGCCGCATATGTGGAACGGGCGCATCACTTGCTGGCTGCCGCCAGGCTGGAGCACAGACTGGATGCCTCCCCGTATCTGCTAAGTGGAGGCGAAAAAAGGCTCTTGAGCGTTGCAGCACAGTTTATCTTGCCCAAAAAGCTCTACATTCTGGATGAGCCTACCGCAGGAACGGATTACGAAGGGGCGAATATTCTGCTCCGTATGTGCACAGAGCAGTCTACCGAAGGCGCGGCATTCCTGATCATCACCCACGATATACAGGTAGCTGAACGCTTTGCCAGCCATGTTCTTCGTATGGAAGAGGGGTATCTCTATAAAACGGAAAATAGCTGGAATGATCATACGATTACAGTTGACAAAAATTAAGGATATGTAGACAATAATATATATACATCGTACAAAACAGGCGGCCTATATAGGCCGCCTGTTTACGATTATACAGTGCGGGTAATCATCCATCTGAGAGGGAAAACTGCACAGATACAACACAGTTTTTATAAGGAAAGGATTTGTGATTTGCTTGGGAGACGATAAACCTATGAAGCGCGGACTCGTGCTGACAGGTGTTCTATTGGCCACTTTTTTGGCCGCAATTGAAGGAACGGTTATCGGTCCAGCAGGACCGACGATTGTTAGTGAACTGGGCAGCGTGAATTTGCTCAGCTGGATTTTTACGGCATATTTACTGACGATGGCTGTGACCACACCTATTTTCGGAAAGCTTAGCGATTTGTTTGGACGAAAACCCATTTTTTTAATCGGTTGTTCGTTGTTTGTTCTTGGCTCTTTACTTTGTATGATAGCTGGTACTATGGAGCAGCTTATTATCTACCGGGCCATTCAGGGGATTGGTGCGGGTGGTGTCATTCCCGTTACCTTTACCATCATCGGTGATATATACAAAATGGAGGAACGTGGCAAAGTCCAAGGCATGATCAGCTCAGTATGGGGAATTTCTTCCCTGATCGGGCCACTCTTGGGCGGTTATGTGGTCACCTATTTTGGTTGGGAGTGGATTTTCGGCTTTAACGTTCCCTTTGGATTGCTGGCTATGTTCTTCATCGCCCGTTACTTGCATGAACAGGTAAGCAAGCGTACCGCACGTATCGACGTACCCGGAGCGGTTACCTTTACCATCGGGATGACGGCTCTCTTGCTCGTATTGGCACTGGGCGGACAGTATATCGGTTGGGCTTCTCCTGAATTGCTGGCCTTGGCTGCCGTAGCCATTTTGTTCCTGATTCTGTTTTTGGTTATCGAAAAACGCGCTCAGGAACCGATGGTGCCACTAAAGTTATTTCGGATACGGGATATCGCTTTTTCCTGTGCCGCAGCCCTGTTAGTCAGCACCCTGCTGATCGGATTGACTAGCTATCTTCCACTATGGATTCAAGGTGTATACGGTGGGGATGCCGCTTCATCTGGTCTCGCATTGGCTCCAATGTCCATAGGCTGGCTATTTGGCTCTATGATCGGAGGACGCATTTTGCTGACGCTGGGCTCGCGTCGAACCTCATTGATTGGACTGACCCTGATTGTATTGGGAGCCTTCGTCATGACCTTGATGGGCCAAACGGCTCCAATCTGGCTGCTCTTCCTGTCTACATTGTTGTATGGACTGGGATTCGGTTTCTCGATAACTGTGTTTACGATTATTGCCCAGTCCTCGGTCGGGTTCCAGTTGCGTGGCGCGTCTACAGCTTTGAATACATTCCTGCGCACGTTGGGGCAAACGATCGGGGTTGCTGCCTTCGGTTCATGGCTGAATTATCGCATTGCTGCCCAGACAGCAGAAGGACAGCTTACACAGCAAGGGGTTACGCAGGAGGATATTAACGGTCTGCTTGCACCTCATGCTTCACAGAGTCTAAGTGACAAGGTTGCCGGATTGCTTCGTTCTGTACTGGAAAACAGTCTGCATTCCCTGTTCGTTATCATGGTCGTTATTGCAGTGATTAGCTGGTTTGTCGTGCTCGGACTGCGGAACCGTCCGCCGGGTACGGAAGAAGAGGCAGATCAGCGCGTAAAGACACCACAAAGAGAACACGCATAAAAAATAATATAAATCTTTCATTATAAAAGAGATAGCCCGGACCTTTGAATAAAAGTCCGGGCTATCTCTTTATTCAAAGGTCTCTCCTCCTAATGATTCAACAAAAAAACACCTCGCATAGGACCAATAAATTTCCCAGCATACAAAAAGGAAATAAAAATCCTTTTGAGACTGCGATATATTCATATGGTATAGGTAACAAAATAGTAAAAAAGTCTTAAGAAATTGTAACAAAAAATTTGTTTCTGGATGGAGCTGTAGGGTACTAAGGAACTATTTTTTTGAACCCGCTTACAAATTGGGCTTTGTATGATTTATTTTAGAATGATTTTGCATGTGAATGAAGCAACCAAGCTAGCAATATGAAACACGGAAAAAATCAAGCAGCAAATTTTTCTGAATGTAATAAGAATGAAAAAAAAGGGATTTTCAGAAAATTACTAGGAAAATATGAGGATGAAATTCATAGAGTAACCTGTTTTCTTATCTCACATAATAGGGCTTTTCAGTCTATATCAATCGTTTGACATACCATATAAAATGGCCCTATCAACCAAAAAGTTGGTTTTCAAATCTAGAAGCATAATTAGATTAAGGGAGATGGAGTACTTGAAGTTTAACAAATGGTTCAGTAAAGCAGCCACTGCAACAGTAGCAACTACCTTGCTGTTAGGAGGCGGCGTTCAGGCTTTTGCCGAGGAAAATGATGCATCTGATCTCAAAACAGACAATGCATTTACGCAAATTACGCGTAATGACATGCTGAATATTTTCAAACAGCAAGGCAAAGAGAAATATGAGGTTCCGTCCTTCGATGCGTCTACAATTAAGAATATTCCTTCTGCTATTGGTCGCGACAGCTCAGGCAAGCTGACTGATTTTGATGTCTGGGACTCTTGGCCGTTACAAAATGCCGATGGCACAGTAGCCAATTACAAAGGGTATAATATCGTTTTTGGATTGGCAGGCGATCCTAAAAGAGCAGAGGATACATTTATATATCTGTTCTATCAAAAAGCGGGTAATACCTCGCTGAGCGGCTGGAAAAATGCCGGAAGAGTATTTAAAGACAATGATAAATTACTTGCCAACGATCCGATTCTAAAAAATCAGTCAGAAGAATGGTCCGGTTCTGCTACGTTAACCTCTGATGGACAAGTACGTTTATTCTATACCAGCAGACAGCCCTTTGAGCCAAGTAACCAACTATACGGCAAACAAACCTTGAGCACGGCTCAAATTAATGTCTCTCAGCCTGATGACAAGACACTGAAAGTAGATGGAGTCGAGGATTTGAAATCGATCTATGACGGTGGAGATGGGAAAACCTATCAAAATGTACAGCAAAGCGTCGGAATAGATATGGACAACCATACGTTTAGAGACCCTCACTATGTCGAGGATCAAGGCCACAAATATATTATATTTGAAGCCAACACAGGAACAGAAACCGGCTACCAAGGCGAAGATTCGCTTCAAAACCCAGCTTATTATGGCGGCAATAAGAAATTCTTCACGGAAGAGCAACAAAATTTGTTGCAAAGTCCCAAGAAAAAGGGAGCTGAGCTGGCTAACGGCGCACTGGGCATCGTTGAATTGAATGATGATTATACGTTGAAAAATGTAATGCCTCCTTTGATTGCTTCCAATTTGGTAACAGATGAAATTGAACGGGCAAATGTGTTCAAAATGAACGGTTTGTGGTATTTATTTACGAGTACGAGAGGCTCCAAGGTGACTGTAGATGCGATCGGTGACGATGATATTTACATGCTGGGTTATGTTTCTACTTCCTTGACAGGGCCTTATAAACCCTTGAATGGAACCGGTCTCGTTCTTCATCAGGATCTGGATCGTGATGATATTACCTGGACGTATGCCCATTTTGCTATCCCGCAAGGCAAAGGCAATAACGTAGTCGTTTCGAGTTATATGACCAATCGCGGGCTTTTCCCGGATCACAAATCTACTTTCGCACCAAGCTTCCTGCTGAATATTAAAGGCTCGAAAACCTCTGTTGTGAAAAACGGTATTTTGGAGCAAGGGCAAATCACGATTGATCCAACGAATGACAAAAAAGAATCTCCAAATGAGTATGGAAAGAAATAAGTAAGTATATGTAATGCAGTATGTCCGAAGGCGGTAGATTGGTAGCAACCCGATCTGTCGTCCATCGGGCGGTACATAACGATGCAATGAGAGGTAAGGAGGATCGTCATAATGAAAAAAAAAACTCCCAAGAGCATTTGGATACGATCCGTTGTAATCATCACAGGCTTAACTATATTCATAGCTATGGGTTGGAGTATGTACCAACAGGATACAGCCGAACCCCCAAAATCTGCTGCAACTCCAAAAAGTCAAGCTAAACAAAGTAAGCATACAACACCGACCTATCGGTCAGCCTATCATTTTACCGTTCCGGATAAGTGGAAGAATGACCCCCAACGGCCCATTTATTTCGATGGAAAATATCATTATTACTATTTATACAATCGTGACTATCCCAAAAAGAACGGTACAGAATGGCGACATGCCACATCAACCGACCTGGTTCATTGGAAAGATGAAGGGGTGGCTATTCCCAAATATACGAACCGGAATGGAGATCCTTGGTCCGGTTCGGTCGTGATCGATGATAAGAATACCGCAGGTTTTGGAAAAGGGACGCTGGTAGCCATTGTGACACAGCCCTCCGCAGATGGCGGAAAGCAGGAACAATTTTTGTGGTACAGTAAGGATAACGGCAAGACGTTTACTTCTTACCGCAACAAGCCTGTGATGTCCAATCCCGGTACAAAGGACTTCAGAGATCCCAAAATCATCCGAGATACTGGGCGTAATCAATGGATGATGGTCATGGCAGAGGGAACGAAGATTGGCTTTTATAAGTCTAAAAATTTAAAGGATTGGCAGTTTACGAGTGGCTTTCAAACGGAAAATATCGGGCTTGTGGAATGTCCTGACCTTTACCAGATGCGTGCAGATGATGGAACCTATCAATGGGTTTTGGGCGCGAGCGCCAATAGCAAACCAACAGGCGGACCCAACACGTATGCCTACTGGACGGGAGATTTTAATGGAGAAGCATTTCTCCCTGATCACAGTGAACCTGAGTGGCTGGATTATGGGTTTGACTGGTATGGTGCAGTTACGTTCGAGGAAGGAAAAGACAAAGATAAATACAGTCACCGTTATGCTCTGGCCTGGATGAATAATTGGGATTATGCCAATAACACGCCTACCCTAAAGGAAGGCTTTAATGGAATGGATTCGATTGTTCGTCAAATTCGGTTGAAGCATACAGCAGATGCTGGGTATCGCTTGGTTTCACAGCCAGTAAAAACTTTGGAACGATTCCAAACTTCTACGAAATCATTTGGACAGATCAAAGTAGACGGTGTTTACTCGCTTCCGGTAGCAGGCGATACCTATCAGTTAGAGGCGGATGTATCTTGGTCAACGATCAAAAATGCGGGACTGAGGCTTCGAGAGTCAGCAGATGGCAAGCGCCATGTGGATGTCGGTGTTTCGGTGGATGGGCAATACTCCTACGTAAATAGAGCCAATACCGGACATCCGGATCAGAGTGGGAAATATGTAGAGAGCAAGGCGCCTTTTGATGCTAATAAGAAAAAGGTCCACCTAAACATTCTCGTCGATAAAACCAGCATTGAAGTGTTTGTAGATGATGGAGAAGTAGCTTATTCCTCCTTAATATTTCCACGATTAGAGGATCAGAAAATTACTCTTTTTTCCGATGGCGGTCCGGCTATGTTTAACAATGTAGTGGTCAAACATTTTAGTCGATAGCAGATACTTATGCTGCTCGTAAGCTTGGGCATATTTCGCTCTATTCAGGTATATAAAAAGTCCACCCATGAATATAAGGGTGGACTTTTCTAGTATAAATCTAATCTACGTTTAGCACAGCTAAAGATTGTTCATTTCTTCACAAATGTTTGTTTGCTAAAATTACTATACATTCTATTTGTGATAAGGTGACAGGTTATCAGCGCTACGACCCAATTTTTTAAGCAAGCCGATGAGTTGATCTCTTTCTGTTTCACTGATTCCGCTAAAGGCACGTTCAATCTGACGTGTATAATCAGGATAAATTTCGTCCATGACACGTTGTCCCTCGTCCGTCAATTCTGCATATATAATCCGACGATCTTGGTCGCACGGGTGACGGTGCAAATAACCGCGACTTTCCAGCTTGTCAATAACATAAGTGACATTTCCGCTTTGCAGAAGCAGCTTTGCTCCAATTTGTTGGATTGGCTGCGCGCCCTTGTGGTATAAAACTTCCATCACGGCAAAGGCCGTTGGGTTGAAGCCCACCGTTTTGATGCCAGCAACCGCATGTTCGTTTACACTTTTGAATGACTTGGCAAACACGCTATACAAATGCATGGATTGCTGTGTCACCAATGTTCGGTAATCTATCATCTTCATTCCGCCTTTATGTATGGATTTGGGCATCCTTTGACCGCTCGGCTCGGATGACCGGGCAACCATACCCTTGTTACTAGCATAAAGGGATTTACATAGCGAAAACATGCGATTTGTCACAGTAGCTGCTTTTTTAACTATTTAATTTCAAAGCATTAAAGTAAATTTTTGAAAAATAAAGGATTTGAATGTAAAAATACTGTTCTGGTTGGTTATATTAAAAAAGAACATACCTAACCTAATGAACAAATTAACAAAATAAGCTAATTTAGAGGAGATGAAACACATGGATACGGGTTCTTTCCGTTTTCAATTTCGTGATCCGCAGCAAGCTGCTCAAGCCTGTGAAACATTAAAGGAAATTGGATACTCTGCCAGCACGAACGGTGACACAGGTCTCAATGTACATATTGAGAACCAAGATGTACTGTCTGCATTGGAAATTTGCCAAGCCTATGAAGGAAGCATGATTGAGGTAGGGACTCTTTTCTCTAAACCGGATGAATATCCCGGTTTGCAAGGAAATATAGGTGTACATAATCCAGGTTATAGCCCGGAAGACTGGATTATCCCAGCACATACGATCAACGAAGACTGGAGCGAAGCTTATAAAAATGGCTCCTCTCAAACGTACACTAATACGACGGAGGAACACAATGTCAGCTCTGATCCTCAACCCGAGGACGATGTGGATGGATTTTCTGGAAGCATCCATACCTAATTTTATCCTAAAAATCATGATTAGAAATTTGAGTCTTCACTGTCCAGCACATTTTAAGGAAAAGTTCCTATAAGACCATGGATTATTGTGGCTTTGAAGGAGCTTTTTTTTTGTGTGAGAAAAACTCAGTTAGAGCTTTTGCCAGAACTGAAACTCTGCAGGATTTGCATAAATAGTAGCGATAGCAGGGAATAACAATTTCAGAAAGGAGGTCTTGACCATGCAAAAATTAGGAGTTCACGAAAAATTGGAATTACATGAGCTGCTTACATTTAAAACAACTTGTCTCACAAAAGCCCAAACCATGATTCCTTTAGTGTCAGACACAAACTTAAAAAACATTTTGCAGCAGGATGTCAACGGTGGTACACAAGATATTCAACAGCTTAGAAATCTACTTGTGTAATTTTAAAGGAGGATTAACGTGAATTCTTTTATTGAGAATATGACTGGAACGAGTCCCATGAACGATCAGGTGATTGCTTCTGATTTATTAATTTCAGCTAAAAGCGGAATTAAGAACTATGCTCTTGCGCTGACAGAGTCAACCAGTTCGGAAGTTCGCAATGTTCTTTGTGACCAATTGAGCAAAGCGGTTAATCTTCATGAACAAATCTTTAATTACATGAAGAACAACGGTTACTATAACGCTTATGATCCGGAGCAGCAAATACAAATGGATATTCAAAATGCCGATAAGGCCCTTTCTTTATCTAAAGTTTGATCGTTTGAGTTTCACTTAACCCCTCGGACAATTTTATACATTTACAAAGCACCAGTAAACCTTAACGGGGTTCTGGTGCTTCTTTATTCATAAATAAAGCCAAGTCATGCTTCACATGAAATATGGTGAAATAGGCAATCTTAAAATAGAGAACTCGGTCTCAAATTCAGGAATAGGGTGATTCTCTTTTATGGGTAAGTCTTCGGATCGTATGCAAAAAGAAAAAAAACTAAAATGGTGGCAACTAAGCTTGTTAGGAGTTGCAGGTACCATCGGTACAGGATATTTCCTCGGGTCCGGCTTAGCGATTTCCATCGGTGGCCCAGCCGTACTCATTGCATACTTTTTGGCAGCGGTGGGAACGTATGTGGTGTTTGACGCCCTTTCGCGCATGACGGCAGATCATCCAGAACAGGGCTCTTTCCGTTCCTATGCCCAAAAAGCATTTGGTAATTGGGCAGGCTTCGGTAGTGGCTGGGTGTATTGGTTCTCAGAATTGCTTATCAATGGGAGCCAACTAACGGCGCTATCTATATTCTCACGCTTCTGGTTTCCTCAGGTACCGATGTGGATTTTTGCGGCAGGCTTCGGGATTTTAGGACTTGTGATTGTTTTTTTTGGTAACAAGGGTTTTGATCGAGTTGAAAATGTATTGGCTATTATTAAAATGGCAGCTATTGTTATGTTTCTGGTCTTGGCCGTTGCTCTTTTGGCAGGCTGGATCGGAGGAGGAAAATATAATCCAAAGTTCCCCATCAGTTACAAAGACTTTTTTCCTACCGGCGGTATGGGATTATGGTCATCTTTTATTTTTGCCTTTTATGCATACGGAGGTATTGAAGTGCTCGGAATAATGTCTAATCGGCTTCAAAAACCGGAGGATGCACCTAAAGCAGGAAAAGTAATGTTGATGACGCTCGTTGTAGTATATGTGCTTTCGATTGGTCTGGCTGTGTCTATGGTACCCTTAAGTGCCTTTAACCCGAAAGAAAGTCCATTTGTGCTTGCGCTGAGCAGCGATCATCTGGTTTTTGTACCTCATTTATTTAATGGAGTGCTTATTATTGCAGGGTTCTCAACAATGACAGCCTCCCTATATGCAGAGACATCTATGATGATTACACTTGCACAGGAGGGAGATGCGCCCACATTGTTTTCACGGAAGTGGAAGGGCAAATATCCTCTGTATGCACTTAGTTTGATCTCCGTTGGATTAATCTCAGCCATCGTAATGTCGTTGCTGCTGCCGGGAAAAGTGTATGAATATATTACAACAGCTGCAGGGTTAATGCTGTTGTATAACTGGTGCTTTATTTTGCTGTCTTCAGGTAAGTTACTGAAATCGAGCACATCTAGCAACATTAAACGCTGGGTTGGATTATTGTTGATAGCTATGGCTGTGGTCGGATCCTTTTTTCATAAGCTTAGCCGTCCTGGGGTTTACATCAGCTTACTTCTGGTCTTGTTCATTGCAATATGTGACCTCATTGTACAATGGGTTCGCCGAAAGCACGCCAAGGAATCTCGTTAACTTTGTCAGGGAGTTAATCGTCAGTGTAAAAAAAGTAATTGAAATGCCTGTACACCAAAATAAAAACCAAAACCGATAAGAGATAATCCAGACATCCAAGAGATGGTTTTAAGTAATCCGGTTTTTAGAAACCTCCGGAAAATACTTGAAGCGGCTGCCATGGTTACGTCCCAGAGTAACACACCTAATACAATCGCTCCGCTAAAGATCATTAGCTGTTGTACTGGATATGTATTAGCGACGTTGGCCAGTATGGACCCGTAAATGCCAAGCCAGAAAAGGATGGAGAGAGGATTAAATAATGACATCAGGAAGCCTGCCAAAAATGAATTGGTTAAGGTATTGCCATTTCCCCTTAATTCAGATTCTGAAATCACACCTGCATTTTTGATGCTTTCAACACCTGTATACACAAGTACGAAAAAACCAAATAACCATAAAAAAGCTTTAACAAACGGGGCATTGAGAAGGTGGATCATTCCCAAATAGACAAGCAGCATATAGATTATATCTGCGGTTATTGCCCCAAGCCCGATAAACCAAGCATGCCAAAATCCATTCTTAATACCTCGATCCAACTGTGCAGCATTAATCGGCCCAATGGGGGCCGAAAGTGACAGACCGAGAAAAATATAACTGATAAATGTATTAATGGTGTTTTCCTCCTTGATTTTTTATGGGCTGTTATGTACTTGTCTACTTTAGTTTATTCGGACAAACCCATGGGTAAGACCAATTTTTTGCGTATTTTGTAGGTGTAATCTCGTTATGACCAAACACTCAATAAATCAAATCCCAATAGGAGCTCTAATTCTTCGACAAAAGGATTAGAGCTTTTTGAATGCAGAGTATTAAAAGTTCATTGAATAAATGGGCTTGACACTTTTGGTGAAAGCGCTTATATTTATCCCATAAACAATACGTTATATAACGTTATATAAAAAGGAGAGGTAAAAATGATGAATGTACAACAGACGGTTCAGACGATTTATGAACAATCAAGTGGAGAGATTTCTGAGGTTTATTTAGTAGCTTGCGGGGGCTCATTAGTCGATATGTATCCCTCAAAATATTTCTTGGATAGTGAAGCGAAGAAGCTGGTAGCAGGCATGTATACAGCAAATGAGTTTGTGCACGCGCTGCCAAGACGATTAGGTAAAAACTCAGTTGTCATCGTGTGTTCCCATGGAGGAAACACGCCGGAATCGGTTGCGGCTGCTAAATCAGCCAAAGAGAAAGGCGCTTACACCATCGGCTTAACCCACAATAGTGAAGCGGCACTGCTCAATTACTCTGATTATTCATTCCTCTACGAGTGGGGAGATGAGAGCGATGTCAAAAATAACCCGATGGCTATTATTTTGGAGCTTACTGTTGAGCTGCTTCAAGTCGCTGATGGCTATATGCATTATCAAGCTTTCCAGAACGGCTTGGGAGCAATCAATGGAATTATTAACAGGGCCAAAATACAAGTCGAACCGCGTGCCACTGTATTCGCTGACAAATACCGCAATGAAGATCTCTTCTATATCCTGACCAGCGGAGCTTCTTATGGACATGCCTACGGATTTGCTATCTGTTCTCTAATGGAAATGCAATGGCTTCATGCGGCTTCAATCCATTCCGGTGAATTTTTCCACGGTCCGTTTGAAGTAACGGATAAAGAAACTCCATTTATTCTGATGATCAACGAAGGACGCACACGGGCATTGGATGAGCGGGCACAGACTTTCCTGAATCAATATGCCGAGAAAGTAGAAGTAATCGATGCGAAGGAGCTTGGAATCGGAACCATTGCTGACGAGGTTGTCGAGTTCTTTAACCCGGTTTTATTTTATAGCATTGTATGTGTTTATCGTGAAGCACTCGCAAATGTACGCAATCACCCACTGGAAACTCGCCGTTATATGGGCAAAGTAGCTTACTAAGCGCACTTACCAACAGGAGGAAACCATCATGAAAGTTCTAGGCATTGGCGATAATGTGGTAGATAAATATGTTCATCTGCGCATGATGTATCCTGGCGGCAATGCGCTTAATTTCAGTGTGTTTGCCAAAAAAGCGGGAGTAGATGCAGCCTTTATTGGAGTATTCGGGGATGATAACGAAGCACAGCATGTAGAACACATTCTCCGTGAGCTGGAAATCGACATTTCACGGTGCAGATATCACAGCGGTGAGAACGGCTGCGCACGTGTAACCCTGGAAGACGGGGACAGAGTATTTCTGGGCAGCAATGAGGGAGGAGTTACACGTCTCCACCCGCTGAAGCTGAGTGAAGATGACAAGGCCTATGTTGGCGGGTTCGACCTTATTCACACGGGCTTGTACAGTCATACAGGGCACTTGCTGCCTGAATTGGAGACGTTGGGAATCCCTCTTTCTTTTGACTTTTCAGATGATTTCGTAGATGAACAGGTCGAGAGATATATTGCGTACGCCGATTTTGCATTCTTCTCTTGCAGCCATATGACGGATGAAGAGACACAGAACTATATCCGCTCCAATCGAAAAAAAGAGGGGCAAATTCTGGTAGCCACACGCGGCGGAGATAGATCTATTGCCTATGATGGTACCAAGTTCTATTTTCAAACGCCTGATTCCGTGGACGCTGTGGATACGATGGGGGCAGGAGACTCCTATATCACCGCCTTTTTACTGAGTTTTTTGAAAAAGGGTAATATTCAGGACGCTATGGCAGAAGGATCGAGGGTTGCCGCCCAGAGCTGTCTGGTAGAAGGTTCATTCGGATACGGCGTCCGTTACTAATTATTTTTTTCAAATATCTTCACTTGTAAGAATATGTAACATTTGATACTCTAAGTGGGAGTAATATAACGTTATATGACAAGTGAGGGTACATTATGTTGAATTCAGATCAAGCAGAGCCATTATATATTCAATTACAAAAAGCGGTCAAAACTGCTATTCATAATGGAACATATACGCAGGGAAGTCGTATACCGACTGAAACTGAGCTAAGCGAGACCTACAATGTAAGTCGAATTACCGTAAGAAAAGCGATTGCCGAATTGGTTCATGAAGGTTATCTGACCAAACGTCAAGGAAAAGGGACCTTTGTCAATGTACCCAAAATTGGGCGGAAGATTGAACATGTGATCAGCTTTACGGCTGCCTGCAAATCCAACGGCCTCTCTTCACACAGTGTGGTCACAGAACGTGAAATCATAGAAGCAGATGAGGAAATTGCACATCAGTTGCAGCTGCCACAAGGAGAAAAAGTGTTATATATTCAGCGCCAAAGATACGCCGGTGATCGACCGCTCATGCTGGAGAATAATTTTTACCCTTATGACCGATTTTCTTTTCTAATGGAAGAGCAGTTAGAGGGCTCTGTATATGAGCTATTGCGTCATAAATACAGCATCGATCCTAACCAACCGGGAGAAACGATATTACAAATCGCCTTGGCGGATGAATACCAGGCAAAGCTGCTAGAGACAGCCATCGGACAGGCGTTGTTCTACATGCATACGATTATTTATGATCAGCATGGAAGCCCCGTTCATGTAGGTAAGCAGTACATCATTGGGGACCGTTATCAATTCTCAATATAAATCCGTTGCCTGTTACGTAATGTTATTCAGGTACGGCGCAGCTTCTGCTTCCACTCTATGAGAGAAGCAGAAGCAATATTATAACGTTATATTACGTTATGTTATGAAGCGGATAAATAATGAGGAGGTGAAACTGTGCAAGGGAAGAAGGACACATTAGCGGACAAGGTTCTACTGTCAAATGCTATTTTTAATGGCTTAGAAAATGAAGCTTCGCCTGGGTTTATTGCACTGCGGGGAGAATGTATTGCAGCAGTGGGTCGTCCCGAGGAAGCACAAGCTTGGATAGGAACTGAAACGGTTGTCTGTGATTTGGGTGATGCTTTTATCATGCCAGGAGTTCATGACAATCATGTATTTTTTACCGGATATATGTCGATGCATCGGGGCGTGGATTTGACTCATGCAGCCTCGATTGGAGAAGCAGTGGAATCCATGCTGCAAGCGGCAAACAATCTCCCGCCAGGGAAAGATGTAACCGCTTACGGTTGGAGCGAGGAAAGATGGGGCAAGCTGCCGGAACAAAGGTTGTTGGACGAGATGTTCCCTGATCGGGCGGTAATTGCCATTAACCTAAATAAAAGCTACTGCTGGATGAACCGACTGGCTCAGGAGAAATATCAATTTTTGCCGGATCAATGCAGTGCTGAGGCACGTGCTTTGCTACTCCAAGCCATGATGCAGGATCGCAGCCTTGTCAAACAAGAGTTTGTAGAGTTTTGCCGCCTGCTGGCTGCACGAGGAGTTACTTCCATAAAGGATATTGGCTTTGACCGGCATAGCGAGCTACTGCCGATTCTAGAAGAATTGAAAGAAGCAGGAGAACTGTCACTCCGATTTCATTTTTCGCTTGAACCCGTTGTTGTTGAACCGTTGGATATTGGCACCGGTATCAAGTATAAAGCACTTTATAATGGGGACCTTATTCGTTTTCAAGGATACAAGCTGATGCTTGACGGCGTTGTAGCCGATCATACAGGGGATATGTTGGAGCCTTACGCAGATATGCCTGAAGTCACGAATTTAAGAACGGTTGATTATGAAAAAATTGAAGCCTCAGTTCTGGAAGCAGACAGCCAAGGTATCAAATGCTGCCTAACTGCAGAAGGGGATGCTGCAATTCGCCAGGCAGTATCGATGATTGAAAAATGCCGCGAACAACAAGGTAATCACCTTATCAGGCATTCGATCAGTGATCTAGAGTATCCTCATCCAGATGATCTGATTAGAATGGGCGAGAACGAAATTTTTGCCGAAGTCTACGCCCAAATCCTGCTACTGAATCCTTCTTACGAGGATGCTTATATGTCTGCTGTGGTAGGTAAAGACAATGAAAACCGCTTTTATAATTATAAATCCATGCTGGAGGCTAACGTGCCAATAACCATTGGGACTGATCTGCCTTTATTTATCACTAGTGTCCCTGATTCGCTGTATGCAGCCTCTCACCGATTATTCCCGGATGGCTCGCCTGCAGGAGGCTGGTATCCTGACCAAGGGATGCCGCCATCCGAAGTTTTAAAGGCATGGACCATTAATGGAGCCAAACATTGTTATATGGAAGAGGTTACAGGTACGCTGGAGGCTGGAAAATATGCTGACATCGCCGTTTTTGATCGCGACCTCCTTAACGCATCCGCTGGGGACATCAGGGATGCCCAAGTGATATTGACCATTATGGGAGGGAAGGTTACGTATAACCATTCTTGGAATGAGGGATAAACATGAACATCAAGAATAAGAAATGGAAATTATCCTTGCCCCATAGTTATACTTTAATATTTTTGATTATTATTACGGTCGCTACGTTGACATGGATTGTACCCAGCGGACAGTTTGAGCGTCATGAAGTGACAGTGAACGGTGTGATCAAAACGGCAATCGTTTCGGGAACCTATCACACTGTACCCAAAACGGGTGAGAATGGTGATTTAAGACAGGGAATCCCCCAAATCCTTAGCGCCCCGATTGAAGGGATTATCAATGCTGCCGATGTGGTCTCTTTTGTCCTTATTGTAGGCGGCTCCTTCGGGATTATTCTGCAGACGGGAGCCATCGATCGTGCTCTGACGGCTCTTGCCAGGCGACTGAAGAATAAGGGGATTTTGCTTATTCCAATTGCCATGGTTATATTCAGTCTCGGAGGCTCTACCTTTGGGATGAGCGAAGAAATTATTCCGCTTTATGCAATTTTTATTCCGTTAATGTTTGCCCTAGGCTTCGATTCTATGACTGCTATTCTCATTCTATTTCTGGGAACGCAAATTGGCTATGTTGGTTCGACTGTGAATCCATTTTCAGTATTGATTGCCCAGGGAATCGCAGGAGTGGAGGGGAATCCTCAGCTCTGGCTGAGATTTATTGAATGGCTTGTATTTACTATGATTTCTATTGCCTTTACGATGTGGTATGCGCACCGGGTTAAGAGAAATCCGGAGAAATCCATTGTTTTTCAGAGTGATATTATAAATCGCGAGCAATTTATAAAAGAAAATACAGGTGAGGACGTCGTCTTCACGTTTCGGGACAAATTAATTATAGGTGGATTTATTGTAACGCTGGGAGCCATTGTCTGGGGAATTTTGGTCAAAGGCTGGTATATGACTGAAATCGGCGCCCTTTTCTTCGCACTCGGTCTTTTTGTCGGGGTAGTCACCAAAATGAGCCAGAAGGAGATAGCTGAGAATTTTGTAAAAGGGTGTGGAGAATTCATCTACGCTGCAGTGATTATAGGTCTCGCTCGCGGAATTCTGATCATCGCCGAGCAGGGTATGATCATTGATACCGTATTGAATGCACTCGCAGGCATCCTGGAAAGATTGCCAAATTACTTGTTCACAACCATTATGTTGGTTGCACATAATATTATTACTTTCCTGGTCCCATCTTCTTCGGGGGAAGCAGCACTAACTATGCCTGTACTTGCACCGCTCGGCGATCTTGTAGGCATCAATCGTGAAGCCGTAGTCACAGCGTACCAGTTTGGTAACGGGTTAACCAATCTCATTTCACCGACAGGTGGAGTTCTGCTGGCAGGATTGGCCATTGCCCGGATCAGCTTTGGACAGTGGCTGAAGGTAATCTTCAAGCTATTCCCCATCCTGTGGTTAGTTGCTGCTATTTTCGCTGCTATTTCGGCTGCGGTGGGTATCTAATAAATCAAGTGAGAACCCCTGTCTTTTAGAGACAAGGGTTTCTTTTTGTGTATAAGTTTACGTGGAAAATGAATAATATGGATAGCATTTTTCTAAGGAGGAAATAAACTTGATGCTTGGTGATAATAGATTACTCATTGCTGCTCTAGGCGGTGTGAATGAAATCGGGAAAAACATGTATTTCATCCAATACGATCAGGATATCGTCGTAATCGATTGTGGTTCGAAGTTTCCTGATGAGAACTTGCCTGGTATTGACCTTATTGTGCCCGATGTCACCTATCTGCTGGAAAATCAGGATAAAGTCAGAGCGCTCATTGTGACTCATGGGCATGAGGATCACATCGGAGGTATTCCCTATCTGCTCAAGCAGATTAACATGCCCGTTTATGGGACAAAGCTCACCATCGAATTAATTAAGATTAAGTTAAGGGAACATAACCTTTTGCGTGATGCCGAGCTTCATCTTATAGATGCGGATTCAACCGTTCAAGCGGGAACGATTCAGGCATCCTTTTTCACCACGGTTCACAGTATCCCGGATTGCCTGGGTGTCTTTTTTCAGACACCGGAAGGAAATGTGGTCCATACCGGCGATTTCAAATTCGATATGTCTCCCGTAAGCGGACCTTTTCCCGATCTTCATCGAATGGCTGAAATAGGAAAGAAGGGGGTGAAAGTGCTGCTCTCCGAAAGTACAAATGCGGAAAGGCCAGGATTTACCCCTTCAGAACGTTTGGTTGGCGGGCATATTCTAGATGCATTTGCCAGAGCCAAACAGCAGGTGTTTATCTCCACGTTCGCTTCTAATGTTAACCGTGTCCAGCAAGTCATTGACGCGGCTGTGGAAACAGGCAGGAAACTGGTTTTACTCGGACGAAGTATGATAAATGTGGTGTCAGTGGCCAAGGAGCTGGGCTTCTTGCATATGCCTGAGGATTTGCTGATTGAGGCGGGAGAAACAGAGCGGTTTCCCGCAGAAGAAATTGCAGTTTTATGTACCGGAAGCCAGGGAGAGCCGATGGCCGCATTGTCACGTTTAGCCAATTCCCTGCATCCCAAAATCGAAATTTTGCCTGGTGATACGGTCATCATTGCTGCGGGAGCCATACCGGGGAATGAGCGAAACCTTTCCCAGGTTATTGACAACCTGTATGTGCTGGGTGCCCAGGTTATTTATGGATCAGGTAGCTCTACAGGGATGCACGTATCCGGTCATGGTAGCCAGGAAGAATTGAAATTAATGATGACTTTGATGAAACCACAGTATTTGATTCCTATACATGGTGAATTCAGAATGCTGTATCAGCATCGGCAGTTAGCGGAGTCTGTGGGGATTCCGATGGAGAATGTATTTATCGTCCATAACGGTGACACGATTCAAATTGAAGAGGGAAGGGCATCCCTGGGCCCTAAAGTACCAGCTGGCAATAGTTTGGTAGACGGGTTGGTAACCGGTGACGTAGGTAATATTGTCCTGCGTGACCGTAAAAAACTTTCTTCAGACGGAATGCTGATTATTGTGATGACGTTGAGTAAAAATGAGAAGCAAATGCTCGCAGCGCCAGAGGTCATTTCAAGAGGCTTTGTATATGTTAAGGATTCCGAAGAGCTCATGAGTCAGATCCACGACACGATTATGTCCACAGTGAACGAGCTAACAGAAATCGAAATGAGTCAGTGGGGACTGATTAAGCAGATGTTAAAAGATGATGTTGGTCGGTTCATTTACAATCAGACGAAGAGAAGACCCATGATTTTACCTATCATTATTGAGGTTTAAGATAGCGGCAAATGTCAAAACAAGATAGAGCTTGTTCAATACACGATTACTCAAAAAAAGACTTAACTCAGCAATTCAACTGATTTAAGTCTTTTTCATTTCCTTTTCCTATCTCCCCCAAACAAATGAGGATGCAGTGGTGGTATGCAGCGCAGCGGAGGATTTGAATCTGAAGAAGCGACAGCGTTCGCCTTTGCCACGGAATTCTTACCCTTAAATGTTTTATATAATCAAGAGAATCCCGTGGCAACAGCGATCGTAAGATCAAGTCCTACGCGCAGCGTCTTAATCGCTTACGGCCGCTTGTGTCCCTGCTGTATGCCCTGTCGTAAACGCCGCTGTAATATTATAACCACCTGTGTAACCGTGAATATCGAGAATCTCACCGCAGAAGAACAATCCAGGCATCAGCTTGGACTCCATCGTTTTCGGATTAATTTCCTTCAAATTCACACCGCCCCCGGTAACAAATGCTTCCTTCAGAGAGAGCGTACCGTTCACACGGATTGGAAACGCCTTAATGCGATGAGCAAGTTCTTGCCATTGCTGCTTGGGAATATGATCATAGGTCAAGTCCTCACGCAGTTCGGCTTGCTGGAGCAACAATGGAATCAAGCGTTCCGGTAAATAAGGTTTAAGCACGTTTTTGATCGCTTTTTTAGCATCGACCGATGCCAACTCCAGCGTCTCACGGTAGACTTCATCGGCATGTTTATGAGGCTGCAAATCGAGAGTCAATAACACCGTGTTTACCTTATCTTTTTTCATTCCCTTGACGACAAATTGACTGCACCGCAAAGCAGTTGGGCCAGATAGACCGAAATGTGTAAAAATCATATCTCCTTCATGGACGACAACTTTCTTTTGCTTCGCATTCCATACGGTCAGACTGATGTCGCGTAAGGATAGTCCCTGAAGCTCTTTCGTCTGGATGAACGTTTCGCCTGAGGTCAATGGCACCTCTGTTGGATACAGCTCCGTAATGGTATGCCCCGCTTGTTCTGCCCATGCATAGCCGTCACCTTCCGAGCCGGTATGCGGGACGGACTTGCCACCGACGGCTACAATGACATTACGGCTATGTAGGATTTCACCGGAACGCAGCCGTACCCCAGCTGTATGACCTTCTTTGTAAATAACCTCTTGAACAGGACGACTTGTCCGAATTTCGACTCCTTGAGAGCGTACCTTGTTAATCAAAGCATCGACTACTGTTTTGGCTTTGTCCGTCACTGGAAACATACGCCCATTGTCTTCTTCCTTTAAGGCTATACCCAGCTGTTCAAAAAAGGCGATGATATCCCGATTGCCAAAATCCGCCAGTGCACTGTGCAGAAAACGGCCATTGCCGGGGATGTGCCGAATGAGTTCGTCCAGCTCTTTGGCATTCGTGACATTGCAACGGCCTCCACCAGAGATCCCCAGCTTTCGCCCGAGTTTATTTCCTTTTTCAAGTAAAAGCACCTTGGCGCCCTCACTGCTGGCAGCGGCAGCAGCCATTAATCCGGCTGAGCCGCCTCCGATCACAATAACGTCGTAAGTCATAAACCTCTTCCTTTTCGTCGACAAATTTTCAAAAAATTCAGAACGGCGTAACCAATTTTTCATCATATCGCAATACCGTCATTTTAGATAACCTAAGGGCACGGTAAACGTGTATATTTTTCAATTTACAGGATTTTAAAACGCGTAAAAACGATCTTCTTATATACATCTGGTATTTAGCAGATTTTGTCGTTCTATACCGGAATTTTAACACATATATTGTAATATATTGTAGCCTGTGCTTTAATTCAACTAACGGCGTCAAGGAAAGATGATGAGGGGGAGAAGTCCTTGTTAATTGCGTTGAAGGAAAGTGTGCTCCAAGTTCTCCTTGCCGTTATATCGGCGGGTTTTTTCTCTATATTAACGGATTATGGGGATAAGAAAAAGGTTTGGGGCGGCAATCTGCTTCCTGGACCCACTCAAGGAATACTGTATTTGTGTTGCTTACCAGCCATATTGCTATGTACACTCTTTCAATATCAGTCTCCGTATGGTCTACCTTCTAATCTCGGTATTATTCCCCTTGCTGTTGGCATCATGTACGGTAGACGTCGCACTGCCTTTGTGCTCGCTGCTTCCGCACTGATGGGTGTCCTGATTATAGCCCAGTCGACAGAAATGTCCCCAATGTATGTGGGCACTGGTTTTATCCTTTTTCCTTTTATGCTCCTGCATGTCAAGTTTTTTCAAAGAGGAACATTGCTGGACAAAAAGCTCCTGATCTCTGCATATGTTGTGGCTGATATGCTGTTTAAGGCGATATTTCCGCTACTGTGGGGCAAACAGGATGTTTCTGTATACATTCCTGACTTACTTACAACGTTTTGGAATATGGGTGCAGGGGTGCTGGCAAGTTTTACGGTCGTGAGTCTAATGCATAATGCCTTTGAGAAACTGACGCTTCGGCGTGATGTGACTGAGTTTACGAGCAAATACTTAATTGAAGTGGATAAGCTGCGTCAAGTTATGGATTTGATGCCGTTATCTCTTGTTACTCTGGACAGCGAAGAACGAGTTATACATATGAACAAAACGATGCTGGAACTCTATCGAAACTACGATCCCTACATTACACTGCCTGAGATAGTGGGTCGTCCATTGAGCACGTTATATGGTTTTGACACTTTACCTGTGGTTAACGAACGAGTTGCGAAAGCATTGGAAGGAGAGGCGGGTGCTGATTTTATAAATGTTACTCCCAAAGTATTCTTCTCCAGTTTCCTTCCTATTCGGGATAAACATGTAAACCAAACGACAGGCGTCATTATCGCCCTGCAAGATATTACAGAGCTTGAGACGCTGCGCAGTGAGCTGGGCAATTTCGAGAGGTTCAGCCTGGTTGGACAGATGGCAGCGGGCATTACTCATGAAATACGTAATCCGATGGCGGTTGTGCGTGGTTTTTTACAGCTTATGCGTGAGAAAAGCCCAGAATCCCTCAACCATTATTACCGCATTGTGATGGAGGAACTTGACCGGGCGAACGGGATTATTAACGATTTTCTTTCACTGGCCCAGAATCGAATTGTCGAGAAGGAGCAATGTCATCTGCATGATATTATTCGCGAACTGACGCCTTTATTGTGGGCAGATGCGAATCTGAGGGGGCAGACGATTGATCTAAAGCTGGAGGATCATGTGACGATGCTGCATTTGAACCCTAAGGAAATAAAGCAATTGCTGCTTAATTTATCGCGTAATGCGATGGAAGCCATGGGGGAAAAGGGAGTGCTGACCATTTCTACTCATGAGGAAGGGGATTTCGTGGAACTGGAAGTAAAGGATACAGGGCCTGGAATTTCGCAAAAACAGCTTGAAAAGCTGTTCCAACCTTTTTACACCACCAAAACGAAAGGTACAGGTCTGGGTCTGGCCTTATGTCAAAGTATAGTGGAGCGTCATCACGGTACGATTGCCGTAGATTCGGTGGAGGGAATGGGCACGCAGTTTAAAGTTCGATTGCGCAGAACCGTCCCGACTTACCGGGATCATTCTGAGCCTCCTGTCATGAGTCCGATACAGAAATAATCGTTCAAAAATATAGCCGGATTTTTGCAAATTACGTGAAAAAGATTGTATAATGAAATTTAGATGTCCATGCCTTTACTACGGCAAAGGATGAAATTAGAAACGTACTATACATGATTTTCGGAAAAGGAGTGAAAGAATATGTCTATGTCTTTCGATCAATATATGAGAGATTCAGTTCAGCCGATGCGCGATGAACTGACGAATCTTGGGATTCAGGAACTGCGTACCTCTGAAGATGTGGAGGCCAAGCTGCCTAATAGTAAAGGAACAGTGCTGGTGGTTGTGAACTCGGTATGTGGTTGTGCCGCAGGCCAATGCCGCCCGGGTGTGGGTGAAGCACTGAAGCATGATATTACGCCAGATCATCTGTATTCGGTTTTTGCCGGACAGGACAAGGAAGCAACGGCAAAGGCTCGCGAATTTTTCGCACCTTACCCACCGTCTTCCCCTTCTATCGCGCTGTTGAAAGACGGCGAGTTGGTTCACTTCATCGAGCGTCATCAGGTGGAGGATCGTTCGGCAGATCAGATTGCTGCTGATTTGACCAGTGCATTTGATCGTTTTTGCCGGTAAGACTGCTCAAGCTATGCCCCGCATTTTTCGCCTGCGAAACTTGCCGGGGCTTTTGCATGTTGGCTTGTGAAGGAAATTCCTAAAAAAGAGGTGCTTATCTGATGAGTTTGCAGGAACAGATTATTGCTGAATTGGGAGTACAGCCTACGATTAACGTAGAGGCAGAGGTCCGTAAGCGTGTGGATTTCCTCAAGTCGTATGTAACGAAAACGGGAAGCAAAGGGCTGTTGATCGCCATCAGTGGCGGGATTGACAGTGCCGTAGCAGCTGCTTTGTGCAAGCGCGCTACAGATGAATTGACGCAGGAACAAGGAGACGAATACAAAACGTTGGGTGTATTCCAGCCATACGGCCAACAGGAAGATATCGAGCATAGCTACGCGGTTGCCAAAGCGTTCGACCTGAAATATGCCGGGGAAACGAACATTAAGGAAGCCGTGGACAAGGTTGCCGTGGAAGTGGAGCATACGTTAAAGGATATTGGTCTTGAGCGTTCGATTACTCCGCAAGTGAGAGGGAATGTAAAGGCAAGAACACGGATGGTGGTTCAGTACGCACTTGCGAATGAGCTGAATTTGCTCGTCGTTGGCACAGATCACGCTTCCGAAGCCATCACAGGCTTTTATACCAAATGGGGCGATGGTGCGGTCGATATTACGCCACTTAGCACGCTGAACAAACGTCAGGTGCGCTTGCTCGCCAGCTATCTCGGAGTTCCGCAGGCCATTTTGGACAAAGCGCCTACAGCTGGATTGTGGGAAGGCCAGACGGATGAAAAAGAACTGGGGATCTCCTACGAAGCAAACAGTGACTATCTGGAAGGCAAGGAAATTGACCCGGCGGCACGCGAAAAGCTGGAAAGCTTCTTTACACGTACTGCGCATAAGCGGACAAGCATCCCGGGAGTCTAAGCATTAATCATTATGTAATTTTAAAATGCTCAAGCGAGGATTTTGCAAAATTCTGAAGTAAATAAATGCGGCGATCCGCCCGGCGGATCGCCGTTTGTATTGAAGGGGTAATAATTAATTGGCGATCCACTCAATGAAGCGGCGGGTTTCGGTAATCGCCTGATCCAGTGGAAGACTGCCTCCCTGGAATGGATGAACGGTATTAAAGGTATGATTGCCGCCTTGAATTTGTACCCATTCGATGTCGGGACGAACGGATGTGAGCAGGGCAGAGCCTTCTCGTAGACGTTTGGAATCTTCGGTTCCCTGGATCAGTACAGCTGGGAGCTGGCTGTTGGCAAGTCTGTCTACAATGGCAAAACGCTGGCGATTTTGTTCCAGGTCTTCCAGAATGATAGCATCCAGCGGGAGCTGTTGCCCGGTTCTGGCGTTCTCCACATAGCTGCGTCCCTTGGCGCGCATTTCTTCTTTTTGCGGTAAAGTAAACAGATCAAGATCTGTCACGCCATTCCATGAAATGACGCCAGCAATCTCGCCGGGATGATCTAGAGCATATACAAAGCAGCTTCCCGCGCCTCGGCTATGACCTAACAGAAACAACGGCAATTCTCTGAACTCATGACGGGCTCTCAGATTGGATAGCAATAGTTCCAAATCCTCTTGTTCGCGGCTATAGGTGTTGCGTGCGAACTTTTCCAGCTCGGTAAAATTCTCCAGATCCTCACCTATGCCATTATGTGAAAAGTTGAAGGTCACAACATGGTTATCCATACTCAATGCTTCTGCTATATAGGGGAACATGCCCCAATCCTTAAATCCTTTGTAGCCATGAGCGATGATGAGCAGGCTTTTGGCTGTATTTTTAGAGGGAAACCAGGAAGCCCGGATCACCGCATCTGTTCCTGCTTCGGTACCTGCTTCAACGATAATGGTTTCTGACATCCTATCCTTCCTTTCTACGGGAATTTTTTTAAATGGGCATATCAGCTGAATTTCTAACATTCACCTATAGCCTTTCTTATTTTAACATATTTTGGTGCTGTTTTTACGCCTTTGTGACTCGCCAGGGTGTAGACGCACTGTTACAATAGATCCAGTAAAGTATAAAGGACGGAGAATACCCAAATGATCTACGGAATTGGACATGATGTGCTGGAAATAAGCCGTATGGCTCATATTTTGGCAGGTAAATATGCAGATGCGTTTTTGAATCGAGTGCTGACCCCGGCAGAACGCGAGCTTGCTGTGGAACGCAAGGGTAGACTAACGGAGTTCGTAGCAGGGCGCTTTGCTGCCAAGGAAGCGATAACCAAAGCCTTCGGTTGCGGAATTGGGCAAATCATCGGGTTTGGCGATATGGATATTTTACCGGAACCTGGGGGGAAGCCAGTAGTTTATTTGTCTTCGTCCGCGTGGGATCGACTGAGATTGCCGAATACAGGTGACTCAAATTACAGCATTCACTTGAGTATTACACATCAGCCTAACATTGCCTCTGCTTTTGTGATTGTCGAATATAAGGAGACGTGATGTGATGACTACAAATACATTGGAACAAAAGCGTTATTTCAGCTTTGAACTGTTGAATTGGTATACGCGTAACAAACGCGATTTGCCGTGGCGACGTCATCGGAATCCTTTTTATATCTGGATCTCGGAAATTATGCTTCAGCAGACGCGTGTCGATACGGTCATTCCGTATTTTAATCGCTTTATTGCACGTTTTCCTACGATTGAAGCGCTGGCCGAAGCACCCGAGGAGGATGTGCTCAAGCTATGGGAAGGACTGGGTTATTATTCACGGGCCCGGAATTTGCAAACTGCGGCGAAGCAGGTAGTTGAACTTCACGGCGGGCAGGTGCCGGATGATACACAGGCTGTCGCTGCATTGAAAGGAGTAGGCCCGTATACGACGGGGGCGATTATGAGTATCGCCTTCAACCGACCAGAGCCTGCTGTGGACGGGAATGTGATGCGTGTGCTGTCACGTTATTTTCTCATTGAAGAGGATATTATGAAAGGCAGCACGCGGGCACATATGGAAAGTCTGGTACGGGAGCTGATTCCCGAAGGAAGAGCCTCTGATTTTAATCAGGCTCTGATGGAGCTAGGCGCACTGGTCTGTACGCCGAAGTCGCCTCATTGTCTGACCTGCCCGGTCATGGAGCATTGCTCGGGCAGGCTGGCAGGTCGCGAGGAGACACTGCCAGTCAAGACCAAGGCAAAGCCGCCGCGGCTGGAGCCGCGCTCCGTCGCTCTCATCGAGGGCAGCGGAGCGAACACCGGCCGTCTGCTCGTACGGCAGCGCCCGGCCAAGGGCCTGTTGGCCCGCATGTGGGAGCTGCCGCATGAGCTTGCCAGACCGGAGGGCTACAACGGCCCGGTGCCAGATGAGCCCGCCATGGACCATCTGGCGGCTCATTTGCTGGCAGAGGGCGTGCTTGCGCGCCCGGTGCGGTTTGTACGTGAGGCGGAGCACACGTTCAGCCACATTCACTGGAACCTGCGTGTGTTCCAGTGTGAGGAGGTCGCCGCCCCTGCCGGGGAGGCGGGAGGCCCCCCGCTGGCTGCCGAGCAGCGGGCCAGCTATAGCACCGGAGCGAAGCCAGGTGCGTTAATTGCGCTGGCTGAGCAGGCGGAGCACGCGCATAATGCGCTGCCAGCGGGGTACCGCTGGATCAGCGAAGCCGATATGGCCACCTTGGCGTTTCCCAAGGTGTTCCTCGATCTGATCACCGAGTATTATGCGAAGCAAAAAGAGAACTGATGTTAATGAAATAACTGTCAGTATAAGACAAAGTATTTAATTTGTTCTATAAAATGGAAACAACGACAACTAAGGACGAGAAAATAAAGTCCTAGACTGTCGCTGTTTCCCTTGAACTAACGTTTCCCGTTAGCGGAATGCTCGCTAACCGTAACAACATTAGACGTACCTTTCTCGCGTATTGTTCTCTCCACCCCTAGAGTCTTCACTCTTGTCCCCAATGGGGTTAGATTTGATTTCACATAACAAGCTATCTCCCCCTACCTGAATAAATAATATTCCTTAACTGGATGACCTGACTTTTAAGCTCTTTCTCTCTCTCCAAAAAGTAGAGCGAAGCTTGCAGCAACGGGAAGTTCGGTTCCGCTTTACGAGTTTCGTTCTGGATAAAATGGTAAACCTCTTTCAACTCCGAACGATGTTTTGCGCCGGATGGAAGAACATTAAGGGCCGAATCCATCTCCCGGAACAGCTCGGTAAGGAACTGCTCTCTCTCCCCTTGGCGGTCCTCGAGCCCCCAGCTTAAATACCTCTCGAACGAAGCCTGTTTCAGCAGAGGCTTCAGGTTAGAGGCCATCATATGCTTAACGAGCACATTGAGCTTATCCAAAATGAACCTTGCCGTTTCCTCAAGCGATAGAGACTTTTCTTCATAAACGATCCAAAATAAGTACTCCTTCAGAATCGCACGATAGATGGAAACCAAATCCCACAGGAACGGATAAATTTCTTCGCCATAAACCTGTATCAAGCACTCTTTATGCCATCGGATGAGCCGCCCTCTAACCTTGTGTCTAAGCGGCTGGAACTTGGGATCCTGTTGGATGGGGAGCTCCGTGAATTCGACCAGAATATGCTTGTATTCCATAAAATAACGGAATCGCAGAATGATCTGCTGCAGAAACTGCTCTTCTGGCGAGAGTTCGGGAAAGCGTTTCAGTTCATCGACTTGATCAAAATAGGCGTTATGGCATTGATCAAACACCTCGCTGAAGAGGTCTTCCTTGGAAGGGAAATATTTATAGACTGATCCTTTGGCAATACCGCAATCCTCGGCAATATCCTGTATCGTCGTCGAAAGAAACCCATGTTCCTTAAAAAGCTTCATCGCCGATTTTAAAACCTCTTCCCTTGTCACACTCATAAGAAAAATCTCCCCCTTGACTATTCATGAATGATAGTACAAAATACGGAACATGAAGTCAAATGACTATATGTTCGCGTAATTAGACATACGGTCAAATCGAAGAGATGAGGAGAACATACAGAATGGAACGATTATGGGATCCACAAAAAACAGCGTTGGTTGTTATTGACTTGCAAAAGTGGATAGGAAATCAATACGCCCCTTATTCTGCTGAGCAGGTAGTGTCTAACGCCGCAGCCTTGGCAGATACTTTCCGTGAGCAAAGCTCAATGGTTGCACTGGTCCGGGTATCTAGTAAAGATTTGAAGGATATCCCGCGTCCTAAGTTGGATTCGCCTGGACCACCCCTGAATCTGCCTGAAGGATGGGATCAAATCGTCCCGGAAATGCGGGTCACCGAGACAGACCATATCATCACGAAGAAGCAATGGGGGGCTTTTTACGGAACGGAGCTCGACCTTCAGTTGCGCCGCCGAGGAATTGATACCATCGTCTTATGCGGCATCGCTACTGAGTTGGGCGTTGATACGACTGCGCGGGAAGCGTTTATGCATGGGTATCAGCTGATTTTGGCGATTGATGCTATGACTGGATTTTCCGAAACCGGGCATGATTACGTAAAAAATTTCATTTTTCCACGCATCGGGCGTACCCGGACAACACAGGAAATCCTCTCTGCCCTTTCAGGCAACTGTTTATAGTTGAAAAAATGACTTTCCCATTCCCCGTGTATTATTTGACCGAATACACGAAGAACGCCACAGCTTGAAACTCGCTTTGCGTTTGCTGGGAATCTCATCTGGCCATACTTAAAGGACGATTATGTGTTCCCAGGGTGCACATATTGGCTGACGGCATGGGATACGACCTGCTGCACCAAATATACAAAGTAACCGCTGAATGATATAGAGCGAACGGCTCGTCGCAATTGGCACGCGCTTCTTGTATAGCAACCAGCATGAGTTCCGCAGTGCCCAATGGGACGAGTACGCCTAGTGGCGCAGCGCTAATGCTAATAAATTTGCATAATTGCCAGTGGAATTGGGGGTGCTCTTTTCGGTCTTTTCCAATCATGAGCTGCGCTTTTATTGTCTTTCGTAAGGCCATACGATTTATCGAAAGCTTTAAACTATCCTGCCCGTTAGTTAAACAAAGGCAGCCGATCACTATGATCGGCTGCCTTCTTGTCTTTTATGAGCTATCGTTTTCCGTTAGCATAATGACTTACTGTGATACGGTTCACCGTGCTGTTTGTAACGGCAAGTTTAATGGTCATCTACACGGAGGGCCTTCTTAGCGTTATAAGCTACAAACTTTACAACGATTACTCAGATAACGGACGACAGCATCAATAAGAGCAAGTCGGGAGAAACGAACGCGTTCACGAAATGGTTTGTAAAATACGAATGATTTCTTTTTCGATAACGGAATCGTCAACAGTATCCAGATACTCAGGACTAATCACTTGATACTGTTTCATCTTATAAAATTCCATAACGGCTTGTTTCAAGGTGAGATCATACCATTGAATACTAAAGGTCGGTTCCATAATGCGCCGAAGCGTAGCATCGTCTTGAACTAAGGACAGCGCAACGTGCATTCTGTTAAAAATCTTTTTATCCATACCGGATTGAAAAAAAGATTGTAAATTTTTAATTCTATTTTGTTGAGCAACGGAAATATTTTCAAAAAGTCGTGGATAAAACTCCTTAAGGTCTTGCAGGAACAAATCGGATAAATAAATAACACCTATTAACGATTCCAGAAACGTTTTTTGAAAGCGATCAATATATGAAACGGAATCATCATATACAACGGTGTCAGCCTGCTGCAAGTACTGAATTCCATACTCTACAACCTGTTCGATGATTTCATCTTTGGATGAAAAATGCTTGTAAAGCGTCACTTTACTAATATCCATATGTTTTGCGATATCGTCAATTTTCAGTTGGCTGAATCTGGTTCTTCTAATTACAGGTTTGATTTTATTAAGATATTGATCTGCGCTCATGGGTTTTCTCACGATTGAAGCCTCCTCTACCGCTCGTCAAATCATATTATATCAAAATAGAGGTATCAATAAACAATGTTTAAAAAGATTATTAAATTAACTAATTTTATTAAATTAGTTTACTTAGTTTATTTATCCGATGTATAATCTCTCTTGTAATGAATATCCAATCAAGGAAGGGATAACGGTCCCAATAAGCGATATCCATTTCTCGAAATCACATTAAAAAAGGAGATTACACAATGAAAATCACAGTTCTCGGCTCACTCGGCAATATTAACCGCAACTACCTCCCATCCCTAATCGCAGACGGCCACGATGTTACCGTCATCACAAGCTCCAAAGATCGTATCGCCGACATCAAAGCGCTCGGTGCCGAACCAGCGGTCGGCTCAAACCTCGACGTCGAATTCCTCGCGCAGGCTTTTGCAGGTAGCGACGTCGTCTACCTCATGATATCAGGTATCAATTATGCCTCTGGCACCGACATGTGGCAGACCGCCATTGATCTTTCTGAAAATTATAAGGCCGCTGTGCTAAAATCAGGCGTAAAAAACGTCGTCAACCTCAGCTCAGTCGGCGCCGACAACCCAAACGCCGGCATTCTCTACAGCTATCATTTTGCAGAAGAAGCGCTAAACTCGCTTGAAGACGTGAACGTTGTCCACATCCGCCCTGTCGGCTTTTACAGCAATCTTTTTGCCGACATGCAAAGCCTAAAAACCCAGCAGACCATCTTCAGCCCAATTTCAGTTGACATCCCACAAGGCTGGGTCAGCCCCGTTGATATCGCGGACGTCGCTTACGCCCTGATTTCTCACACCCCATCGGGTAAAAGTGCGAAGTTCATTGTTAGTGACTGGGCCACAGGTAACGACTGGCTCAATGCCCTTGCTGAGAATGGTATCGAGGCCAAATACCAACAAATCACCGTTGAAGCTCTTGCTGAGAATATGAAAAAAATCGGCTTCCACGAAAACACTGCCAATGCCTTTGCCCAAATGAACCGCGCCTGCGAGAACGCCGACGAGTTCTACGTCAGCCTCCGTGCCACCGACTACCACCTCGGTAAAGTCAAGGTCGAAGACTTTGCAAAAGTTTTTGCAGATGTGTATATTAAATCTGTTTAAACAGCGAGAATATTGTTTAACCTGCGGATGAGAACGCGCCTAAGTGCGCTATTTCTTTCGATAACTTGAGACCTCGAATAGGGTTTACTATGACTTGGTTTTGACATATAAAGAACAAAGCTCGCTGAAGTGACAGCGAGCTTTGTTCTTTATTGATGAATGCGCACAAAAAAATAACCTTACCTGTGATAAGGTTCATATCGATTGACTTTAAACTAATCTGCTCGTTAGCTTAATGAAATAGCGTCAGTCTAATGTAGTGTAGTGCTTAGGAGAAAGAAAATAAGCCCATCACTTTGATTTGGAGGTTAAATCATTTCCAATTAATAAAGGGATAGGCTCTCTTTGGTATTAAATAAGGCGTGGTAAAAGCCAATTTATTGAGCTATCGTTTCCCCGTTAGCGTAATCAGCGATAAATAAATAAGCTCAAATTTTTTTTAATATACGCGGCGGATATATTTTTGTTCAAATCTTGTTTCTTTACTTATTGTGTAGAAACAGCCCTTTATGCTTATTGAAAAAATCAAAGTACACTTTTGGGTTTTCTAATTCCCACCATTGCTTTATGTCGACTGGATTAGCTTCTAAATCATATATTTTTGTAAACTCCATCGCCAGTAAAAACGGTGAGTGCGTTGCAATGATAAATTGACATCCGCAATAGTGAGCCATTTCCTCTATCATTTTGACAAGTTCAAGCTGCATTTTAGGAGATAGACTGTTCTCCGGTTCATCCAAACAATATAATGTGTCATTTTTAAATTTGGAATTAAAATAACTCAGGGCTGTCTCCCCATTGCTGTTCAGTTTAATTTCGGTGCCGGCGACTCTGCGAATAAACTCCCTGCGTGAAATTGATTTTTTTCTTGAGAGCACCTGTAACCTCAATGCTTCATAATCATCCATGCTATTCATTTTCACTGTATTGCCGAATTTCAGATTTCCCCATTCCGATCTTATATCTTCTGTGCTATCCACGATTTCATCGTTGTTTGTGCGGACTGTAAGCATATAATCAAAAATATCGTCACTTGTGATTATCCTACTTCCATTTGGAATTCGATGTTTAAATCCCTCGTCGTCAAGTCCAAGTTCAAATTTACAATGTTCAACATATGAACTGAACAATTCACTTGAATTGAATGGTGCAATACGATTTAGTTCCAATTTATTCGCTATGAGATTTAGAAGTGTGCTTTTCCCCGAGCCGTTTCCTCCATATAAAATTGTGATTTTTGAAAAGCTCAATTCGGAAAACCGATTTTTTGAGAAAATGCCACATGGGTAAGTTTCGTCGACATATCCAAACCTACCGCCATTGTATGCCATTCTTTGTTCTATCAATGAGGATTCTTCATCTATAGGCAATATGAATTTATCTAAATACATTTTCATTCCTCCGTAATTCATCTAACCTGCTCTTATGTTTTCTCTTCCGTTTCAATTTGAAGTTTTCAACTAGTAAACCTCCCTCAATAATGTGGGAGCTTCCTCTTCTAAAAGCATTGATTGCTCAATCCCCTTCCATTCATAGTCGATGTAGGTATTATAGCAGACGAAATCTACTTATCTTATCTTGGTTGTGCTAATCTGCTCGTTAGCTTAATGAAGCAACGTCAGTCTAATACTTTATTTTTCAGTCTAGAACTTTATTATCTTTTGACAATAGCGACAGTATGGACATGAGGTTGATCCATACTACCGCTATTTTTTGTTTCTGGAACGAATATGCCTAACTTACTTGCGAGCGAATGTGTTATTTTGGAGAATTTTTTCGGTATTCGGATGGAGTTACCTTGTTGACCGTTTTGAACATTTTGGAGAAAAGGAGTACATCTTTATACCCTACAGACCGAGCAATATCTCCGATTTTAAGGGAAGTATTTCTTAATAGGGAGCACGATTTTTCAATCCTCAAATGCAATAAAAATTCCTGCGGTGACTTATTTAGTTGCTGTTTAAATAAACGATGCAAATACGAACGGTCAATTGAAATGTACTTGGCAATATCACTTACGGTAATGAAGTGTGAATAGTTTTGTTGAATGAAGAGAAGCGCTTCTTTAATATACCGCTGCTGTCTTACCTCAGGGTTGACTTCCTGATTAGGGTAAAGTTCAAACATCAGATACAGAAATTCATACAGCTTGGATGTAAGCAACAGGTCTTTGTTGGATTTCAGCGTAGAAGAAACCACGATGCTCTCCATACAGCGGGCAAGGCTGCCCTCCGCTTCCAACCGGAAAATGGGATTGTCCCTATGGATACAGGTCCGGCTTAGATATTCTTTTGCTTGCACCCCATTAAAACCAATCCAGGCATATTCCCATGGGTCGAGCTCATCCGCTTCGTAGTAAATTAACACCTTCGGTTCAATAAAGAAAGCATCGTTTTTCTCCAAATGATAGATTTTATCGTTGACTTTAAAGATCCCTTTTCCTTTTAAAATAAAATGCACCATATACCCGCTTCGAATGGCTGGACCATAAGAGTGTTTGCTGGTACAGCTCTCTTTGCCACATGTGTATAGATTGAGATCCAGATTGTTATAGGAATGATTGGAAAAATGCGAACTCATTTGGTTTCACCCCTTAATTCATCTCTGCATATTATCACACTGTTTCATATAGAGTCTACATTATTCCATATAATTATTAAAACTATTCAATTATTATTAGAATGTAAACGATAAGCAAACAACATAATTTATACTTTTTGAAAATATTACTATTGGCGCTACAAGGGGGTCACTATGGCTATAATCATCGATAAAGAAAAGCTTTTATTCCATTTACAAGGCAGCAATACCAGTTATGTCATGCAGGTTATACGAGGTGGTTATTTATCCCATCTGTATTGGGGAAAGAAAATTCAGAACTATCGGGGGAGCAATAAAATCATCTTTATGGATAGAGGATTTTCGCCCAATCCTGATGGCGAGGATCGAGCCTTTTCACTGGATACCATCCCACAAGAATATCCGTCATTTGGGAATAGTGATTTCAGGATTCCTGCGTATCAGATTCAATTGGAGAATGGTTCTACCGTGACCGATTTCCGGTATAAAGAACATCGGGTTTTCCAAGGCAAACCAAAATTGAAAGGGCTTCCTTCTACGTATGCAGAGGATGATGGCGAAGTAGCAACACTGGAAATCGTCCTTGAAGACCCATTAATTGATGTAAAGGTTGTACTATCCTATAGCCTATATCAAAAGCGGGATGTCATTACCCGTTCAGTCCGTTTCGAGAATGAAGGTCGGCAACAGCTAAAACTGCTTAGAGCGTTAAGTGCCAGTGTGGATTTTCGAGATGATGAATATGAACTCATTACCTTGTACGGTGCGCATAACAATGAAAAAAATATAGCAAGGCGAAAAATTGTACCCGGAATTCAAATGGTAGACAGCTGCCGTGGCGCTAGCAGCCCTCAACAGGCACCCTTTATGGCACTTGTAAGAAAAGGGACAGATGAAGAACAGGGTGAAGTGTACGCCTTTAATCTGGTGTATAGCGGGAACTTTACGGCCCAGACTCAGGTAGATTCCTATCGGAACACAAGAATCACGATGGGGATTAATCCTTTTGATTTTACATGGCTGCTTGAACCAGAGGAATCGTTCCAAACGCCAGAAGTGGTCATGGTATACACCGAAAATGGCTTGGGCGGTATGTCGAGAATTTATCATGATTTATACAGGAACAGATTATGCCGTGGGCCTTTTCGTGACAAGGAGCGGCCGATCCTGATTAATAACTGGGAAGCTACCTACTTTAACTTTGATGCCAACAAGATTGAGCAGTTGGCGAAGGAAGCTCAAAGTGTGGGAGTGGAGCTGTTTGTATTGGATGATGGGTGGTTTGGAAAACGAGATGATGACAATACTTCATTAGGCGATTGGGTGGTGGATCGTCGCAAACTTCCAGATGGATTGCCGGATCTTGCAAACCGCATTCGAAATCTGGGTATGGAGTTTGGTTTGTGGTTTGAACCTGAAATGGTATCCATAGACAGCGACTTATACAGAAAGCATCCCGATTGGTGTATCCATGTCCCTGATCGTCCGTATACGTTGGGAAGAAATCAGCTTATGTTGGATTTATCGAGGAAGGAAGTGTGTGAATACGTTATTAAATCGGTTTCCGATATTTTATCGGATGTTCCAATTACTTATGTAAAATGGGACATGAATCGTCACATGACGGATGTGGGTTCGGCAGCCTTGCCACCTGAGAGACAAAGGGAGACTGCGCATCGTTATATCCTGGGACTCTATAATATTATGGAAGAGCTTACATCAAAGTTCCCCAATGTCTTATTCGAGAGCTGTTCTAGTGGAGGAGGCCGTTTTGATGCCGGCATGCTCTATTACATGCCTCAGACCTGGACGAGCGATAATACGGATGCCATTTGCCGACTGAAAATTCAATGGGGAACAAGTCTTGTCTACCCGCCAATTACCATGGGGGCACACGTTTCCACAGTACCCAACCATCAAGTGGGTAGAATAACTCCCTTGGAGACAAGAGGTTATGTCGCCATGGCCGGGAATTTAGGATATGAGCTGGATTTGACGACATTAACCGTTGATGAAAAAGAAGTGGTGAAAAAACAGATAGCTCTATATAAAGAAATGAGATCGCTCATTCAGTTTGGGAATTTTTACAGAATGATTAATCCGTTTGATGAAAATGAAGCCGCATGGAACTTTGTGTCAGAGGACCAAACGGAAATGGCGGCCAGCTATTTCAAGGTTTTATCCCAACCCGCTGCCGCGATTAAAACGTTAAAATTCAAAGGTTTGAATCCAGACTACGTTTATAGAAATGTAGCAACCGGTGAGCTGTTGGGCGGTGATGAGTTAATGCATATTGGCATAACGCTTGCCAGGGTGAAGCAGGACTTTTTAGGCATGTTCTGGAGATTTGTTAAAGAAGAGATCTGATTCAGCTAGAGGAGGGTTTACTAGATGGAAGCAAAAGAAAAGCGGTATAAGCACATTTCTCAAGAAATTTTAAAATATATCGGTGGTGAAGAGAACATTATCGGTGTGGCCCATTGTGCCACAAGATTAAGAATTGTACTTGAGGACAATGAAAAAGCGGAATTAAAGAAGATTGAAGATATTGATCTGGTTAAAGGTGTTTTCATAGCGGGGGATCAACTGCAGATCATTTTTGGAGCAGGGTTGGTCAATAATATCTATGCCGTGTTCTCCAAACTGACCGGAACAGAAGATATGTCATTAAGTGATGTCAAATCAAAGTCCGCACAAAAGCAAAATCCTTTTCAAAAAGCCATTAAATCGCTGTCAGATGTCTTCATTGAGATCATGCCGGGAATTCTCGCCGCCGCATTGTTAATGGGGATAACCGGGCTGTTAGGTCAGAAGGGGTTATTTGGTCCTAAATCGATTGTGGAGATGTATCCAATTTTTCAAGGGATTAATCGCTTTGTTCAAATCGTTTCCACGGGTATTTTCACCATCCTGCCGCTGCTTGTTGTTTATTCTGCAACCAAGAGATATGGCGGTCGTCCTATTCTGGGGCTTGTGCTGGGTGCGATTATGCTGCATCCGGCCCTGGCGGATGCCTTTGAGGTAGCTAAAGGGAGTCAAAATCCGGAATCGATCAGTCTTTTCGGCCTTCCCGTACAGTTGGTTGGATTTCAGGGTGGTATTATTATTGCTCTAATGATGGGATACGTGGTAGCCAAGTTGGATCAGTTTTTTAACAAAAAGGTTCCAGACATGATTAAATTATTTTTGGCTCCGTTGCTGACGGTCTTTGTTTCTTCCCTGCTATTGTTTACGATTATCGGCCCTCTTGGGCGAGAGTTGGCCAGTCTAGTCACCGTTTCGCTGCTTTGGATGACGCAAAATCTTGGAATATTCGGTTTTATGTTTTTTGCAGGCATTCAGCAGATCATTGTTATTACAGGTTTACATCATGTTATGGGTGCGGTAGAAGCGCAGCTGTTAACCGATACAGGCAGAAATTTTATCAACCCATTGGCATCAGTAGCTTTGATGGCTCAAGGGGGCGCCGTTTTGGGGTATATTCTTTTGAATCGCAAAGACACTAAAGTTAAAGAAATGGGTTACTCTGCATTCGGGTCTGTACTTTTTGGAATCTCGGAACCAGCGATCTTCGGGGTCACTTTAAAGTATAAGTTCCCCTTAGTTGCTGGATGCCTCGGAGGAATGGTTGCGGGAGCATATGTATATTTAAGTAAACTGACAGCCATAGGATTCGGAACCACGGCTCTTCCGGGCTTTGCAATTGCAGCGTCGGATTATCACGGTCATATCAATTATCTTGTCGCTCATCTTATTGCCCTGTTATGTGGGGCATTATTTACCTTGGCTTACGGTGCTATCAAGAGCAAGAGGTCACGAGCCTGAACCAAAAGAACATTAGCAGGTTGAAAAAATTAAGCTTTTATGAAAACGGTTAAAGGAAGAGAATATTTGTGGAATGGACAAGAGAGCATAGATGAAAAATTAAAAGGGCCGTCCTCCGTCGTTATAAACGACCGAGGATGGCCCTAAGTTTTACATAGGTATGCATGTACATTCGTTAAAGCTAATCGATGCCACCATCGCTTTCAATCAGCCCTTTGCCGATTACATTGGCCGAAACCGGAGGCTTGCCGAGCTCCCGAGACCATATGGACAATTGCCCAATATGGTGGATTTGGTGGGCAATGACATGGCGCATCACCTCGCCCCAGGCATCCATTACAATTCTGCCGTCCGGGAGGTGATCTTCAAACCTTTTCCGTTCCAGACCATCATGCCAGGCGAGCACGAACGGCTCGACATTGAGTCGAAACTTCGCATCCAGCTCACGGACCTTGTCGAGCGTATCATACAGAGAGAAGTCCTCCTGAAAGTCGGGTTTGCCCTGAATCGTTTGAATCCAGCTCCACTCCACATCAACGATATGAAAGAGTGTCTTTAGAATGCCGCCGACTCCGCCGACGCGTTGTTTCAGTAATTCCTCCTGCGACACCTCTTCACACCAGCGGTACCATTGTTCCCGAATCATCCAGTTGTAACGAAAAAAAGTCTGCATCCATCAACCTCCAGAGCCATATTTGAGAATCATCTCCACCAGTTTACCATGGAATGCCAAAAGGGCTGTCTCATTCGTAGAAAATCTACTTTTGAGACAGCCCTTATTATAGGATAAGAATGTTGCTACTGGCTTATTTCTTTGCAGCCGCGTAACGTTTGTTGACTTCATCCCAGTTGATTACATTGTAGAAAGCTGAAATGTAGTCTGGGCGTTTGTTTTGATATTTCAGGTAGTAAGCATGCTCCCAAACGTCCAGTCCAAGTACCGGAGTCAGACCTTCAAACAGCGGGCTATCTTGGTTTGGAGTGCTAGTGATCGCCAGTTTGCCGTCTTTGCCGACAACCAACCAAGCCCAGCCGCTACCAAAACGAGTTGTAGCTGCTTTAGTGAAGTCTTCTTTAAATTTGTCATAGCCGCCCAGTTCATTGTTGATTGCTTCAGCAATTGCACCTGTTGGCTGTCCGCCACCGTTAGGACCGATAACTTCCCAGAACAGGCTGTGGTTGTGATGTCCACCACCGTTATTGCGAACCGCAGTGCGGATGCTTTCTGGAACGCTGTCCAGATTAGAGATCAGATCCTCCAGGCTTTTGCTTTGCAGTTCGGGAGCGCTCTCCAGAGCTGCGTTCAAGTTTGTAACATATGTGTTATGGTGACGATCATGGTGAATTTCCATTGTCTGTGCATCAATGTGCGGTTCCAGTGCGTCTTTTGCGTAAGGAAGTTCTGGTAATTGAAATGCCATAGTAAATCCCTCCTGGTTATATGGTTGGGTAAGTGTTCCTATGTAATAATACCCTCGACAGTTATATTAAACCGCATTCAGCCTATTTAATCAACATTTTTGTTTGTAAAATAGCAAACTGGGCAATACGGCCTGGTAGATAGCATGTCCAAAAACCCGCTTAGAATACACAATACATAGGTAATAAGAGGTAAATTGTGAACATTAAAATGTAAACGCTTTATATACAGCGCTTACATGAGAAAAAGGGATGTATTCCGTCAAAAAGTATGGTTTAATGGTCAAGGAAGCAGAAATTTCGGCTTTTTTGTCGTCTGCTATAATCTGTCATGTCTATGACATGACGAACTTGAGGGCATACACCCTTTTCCTGTTCTTCATTTCATATATAGCAGATCGTATGCATTTTTATCATAATGCCTTGTGATTAACACCATGATAAGAAATTTAAGGATTTATGTAAAAATGACGGTGCTGTCTCAATTTTTTTATTATGCTTACGAAAAGGGAGATATTACTTATGCACGTTCGTTCCTTTCAATTAAGTGATGTGAACTCAGTAACGGAACTCATGCAAATTGCCTTGTCAGAGGAGTGCTACAAAGAGACGGTGAAAGCATTTGCCCGTCAGCTTTCGTGGGATTCCGGTTTGATTATCGTTGCAGAAGAAGAGGGAGAGATCGTGGGTGCTTTGATCGGCACGATCGATCAGAATGATGGTTGTTACTATCGTATCGCTATTCACCCGGATCGTCGTCGGATGGGAATCGGCAAATCGCTTGTGGAGTCCATGGAGCAGCGTTTTCAGCAACGTAAGGTTAGCCGTATTTGGGTAGCGGGGGACAAGCATAACAGTGTGGCCATGCCTTTGTACGAAGCGATGGGCTATGGAGCAAGCCAGATTTTACAGGCTTTTCAGAAGCTGAGTATTTTGGCGCCTCATTAATTGGAAATCGAAATAAAGAGAATTGAATAACATTAAGTATAATATTTACATTTAGAGCATATCTGAGTAACCGTTGCAATCGGGTACGGGATATGCTTTTCTATTTATAACAGGGTTGAGGAGGTTTAATTATGGACGCTTTGGCTCCTTCGTCAGGCCCGCCTCCCTCGCCGGAAACGTCCAAACAAGCAGGTCGCTCTGGTTACATACGCGATTGGTTAGTCACTCTTCTGATCGCTATGGTCGTCTTGCTGCTTCTGAACCTGTTTGTATTTAACTTGTCCACGGTTAGAGGACATTCGATGCAGCCGACGCTAATGGAAAGCCAGCATTTGTTCGTTAACAAGCTGGTTTATAATTTTCATGATCCGGGCAGGGGGGACATTGTGATTTTAAAAGATCCCGATTCCAAGCTGTCGAGCCCAAGATTTTTAGTGAAAAGAGTCATAGGTATTCCCGGAGATGTAATCCGAGTTGAACATAATCATTTGTATGTGAACGGTGAACTGCTAAATGAACCTTACACCAACTCTGACGTGGAGGATGGTGATTATGGTCCTTTTACGGTGGAACCGGGGCACTTTTTTGTCATGGGAGATAATCGCCATACTGCAGCAAGCAAGGATAGCCGCTATTTTGGCAGCATTAAATCTCAAGATTTACTGGGACGTGCAGAATTTATATTTTGGCCGATATCTGAGTGGAAGTGGCTATAGAGCAACTAAAGTCTGAAATCAAGGAAAGGAAGAGGATGATGAAAGAAGTGATGGTATATACCGACGGTGCTTGTTCGGGAAATCCGGGTCCTGGGGGCTGGGGGATCGTTCTGCTGTATGGGGAGCATCGTAAGGAGCTGTCAGGTGCCGAGAAAATGACGACAAACAACCGTATGGAGATTAAGTCCGTGATTGAAGCACTGAAGCTGCTCAAGGAGCCTTGCCATGTGAAAGTACACAGTGACTCTGCCTATGTCGTCAATTGCTTCAAACAGGGCTGGATTAAGAACTGGCTTCGTAATGGCTGGCGCAACAGTAAAAATCAGCCAGTGGAGAATAAGGAATTATGGGAAGAGCTGTGGGAACTGATGGGTAAGCATGAGGTTGAATATGTGAAGGTTAAGGGGCACAGTGACAACGAACTGAATAATCGTTGTGATTTTCTAGCGACCAGTGCTGTTAAAAATTTACGGTAGCATCTGCTGCTATTTTCTGTTGAAATTTGAGATATGAGAATTTTGCAAATTCTCATATCTGTAATGATAAAAAGTGGAAGAGAGGTGAGTATCGGATGCAACGCGGATTGACTCAGGCGGCTGCCGGAACCGCTTCGACTTGGGCTTCGCTCAAGCAGGAAATTATTGAGGCGGCTCCAGGGCTGGGTATCGACTCCATCGGGTTCGCATCCGCCGACCCCTTTCTGTCTCTGAAAGCTATATTGGAAGAGCATCGTGCGAAAGGCTATGAATCCGGCTTTGAGGAGCCAGATATTGATAAGCGGATCTACCCGGAGCTGTATGGCTCACAGCCTGCATCTCTGATTGCTATTGCAGTGGCGTATCCTTCCAAAATGAAGGACCCGCCGAAGTCGGACAAGGGGAAGTACCGTGGTATTTTGGCGCGTTCAGCCTGGGGGAAAGATTATCATCTGGTACTACGCGAAGCGATGGAAAAGCTTGAGGCTTTTATAAGCGAGCGGGTGCCTGATGCCATTATGAAAAACATGGTGGATACCGGAGAATTGTCGGATCGGGCCGTTGCGGAACGGGCAGGGATTGGCTTTAGCGGCAAAAATACGATGATGATTTCACCGACGCTGGGTTCATGGATCTATCTAGGTGAGCTGTTGACGAACATTCCTTTCCAGCCAGATGAACCGGTAACGGAGGGTTGCGGCGAGTGTACCAAATGTTTGGATGCCTGTCCTACGGGCGCGCTTGTGGGTCCTGGACAGCTGAATGCCCAGCGGTGCGTATCCTTTTTGACGCAAACGAAGGGCTTTCTGGATGAGGAGTTTATGCGGAAGATAGGGAATCGGCTGTACGGATGTGATACTTGCCAAATGGTATGCCCCAAAAATCGGGGTCTCAACTGGGATCACCATCCCGAGCTTACACCCGATCCTGAAATTGTGAAGCCGTTGCTGCTGCCGTTATTGGATTTGAGCAACCGTGAATTCAAAGACCGATTTGGTCAAAGTGCGGCGGCTTGGCGGGGGAAGAAGCCCATTCAACGCAATGCAGTCATTGGACTGGGCAATTTCAAAGATATCAGTGCGGTGCCCAAATTAACGGAGGTTTTATTGGATGATCCGCGTCCTGAGCTGCGAGGCACGGCGGCGTGGGCTTTGAGTCGAATAGGAGGGGAAAACGCTATGACAGCGATCAAGCAAGCATCAGAGAAGGAACAACATGAGCAAGTACGCGAAATGATCGCGCAAGCGCATTCCAAACTAGAGGAACAAGAGCAGGCAGAAGAGCTAAAGGCATCTGAATTATCAAAATCAGAAGTAACGGCCGGGGATTCACAGGGTCCAACCACCATTTATTATGATGAGATGGAGACACCTGTGGGCACGTTAACGCTGTGCGCTACGGATCGGGGGCTGTGTCGAATAGACTATGGCGTTTTTCATGCGAAGGAAGCACTGCTTCAGCAATGGGCCCGAACATGGATTGGGGAATACGTCTATGTGCATGAGCCGGAAAAGCTGCGCGAAGCCGCGGATCAACTGCGTGAATATTTTGCGGGAGAACGACGGGAATTCAGTATAGCCTATGATTTGAGAGGCACCCCTTTTCAAGAGCAGGTATGGCGTGCACTGCAAAGTATTCCGTACGGACAAAGTGTGTCCTACAAAGATATTGCGGAATCGATCGGACGAGCCAAGGCGGTACGTGCTGTGGGTGAAGCCAATAACAAAAATCCGTTACCCATTCTGTTTCCATGTCACCGGGTATCAGGTGCTAACGGAAGTTTGGTCGGTTATGCTGGAGGCTTACCAGTTAAGACGAAGCTGCTGGAATTGGAGAAACAATAAGGACATATGTTTGCAAAAAGTGATTTGCTAGCTGTCCCATGTTTTGCTATGATAGGTTCGTGTGTAATTCAAGATGTTTCATATAAATATACAGAGGTGACGACTTCGTGGTGTGGAATATTGTCATTCCGATTATTACCCTGATTGCTGGTTTGGTTGGGGGATTTTTCATCGGTGCTTATTATCTTCGTAAACAGCTTGAAAAGATGCAAAACGACCCTGAAACGCTGCAAAAAATGGCTAAACAGATGGGTTACAACCTGAATGGGAAACAAATGCAAAAAGCCCAGCAGATGATGAAGAACCAACAGTTCTCCAAAAGTCAGCCTGGTCCGCGTAAAAATCAGGGCCGTCGGAAATAATGAGCAACGTGAGTACGGATGCCGCATGAGGTTGCTGCATAGAGGAGGATTACTGTGGCTGGCGTAAAAGATTATATTAACCGCAAAGCTGCGGATAACCGGGATAAAATCGAGTACCATGTGGAGCAGATTTTACAACTGATCGGTGAGGACCCCAAGCGTGAAGGGTTGTTGGAAACACCGGCACGCGTTGCGCGCATGTATGAGGAAATATTTGCGGGTTATGAGGTTGATCCCCGGGATGCGTTGGGTGTGACATTTGACGAGAATCACGAGGAGCTTGTGATCGTGAAGGACATCGTCTATTACAGCCAGTGTGAGCACCATATGGCTCCTTTCTTCGGAAAAGTGCATATCGGCTATGTACCCAGCGGCAAAATTGTAGGATTGAGCAAGCTTGCACGCCTGGTAGAGGCAGTGACCCGCCGATTGCAGGTACAGGAGCGTATTACTTCACAGATCGCTGATATTTTAAATGAAGCGGTCTCCGCTCACGGGGTTATGGTAGTCGTAGAAGGCGAGCACCTGTGCATGTGTGCAAGAGGTGTCAAAAAGCCTGGTAGCAAAACAGTAACGTCTGCGGTACGCGGTACGTTTCGTGATGATGCTGCGCAGCGCGCAGAGTTTCTGTCGCTGCTCAAGGATTGATCGAACATCGCAAGACGTTTATGTGATGAACAAAAAAGGGTGGTTTACGCATAGGCGTAGCCACCTTTTTTTGTTAACATCAGATATAGACGACGGGATAGCCGCCTTAAAATTACGATTAGCCTATGGATAACAGTTATTTTTGTAGATAGGGGATAACGTATGGAGAATGTACATAGATCAACAGAAAAAACAACAGCTTTGCCTGAGTTGCAGTGGCTTGAAGCACCACTTGCGGACACTCAGGAGGATGTTTTGTCTCCGCTGGCTTGGGAGGAGCTGGCCTGTCGGCAAGTAGGGAAAGGAGCTGCACCCATTTTGCATCTATGGCGGCATCCGTCAGCGCTTGTGATCGGTCACCGGGACCGCAGGCTCCCTTACGCCCCACAGGCGATGGAGCGAGTGCGCAGCGCGGGAACCTCGGTATGCGTACGCCCCTCGGGGGGAGCGGCCGTCATGCTGGACAGGGGGGTGTTGAACCTGTCCTTGATCCTGCCGAATCCACAGCGGGCCATCAGCCTGCATGAGGATTTTCGGCTCATGGCAGGGCTAATTGCCGATGCGCTGGTTCCGTGGTCTGGCGAGGCGCAGACCGGAGAAATCCCCGGGTCCTTCTGTCCCGGGGATTACGATGTCAGCGTCCGGGGCCGCAAGTTTTGCGGCATTGCACAGCGACGTCAAGCCAAGGCGTATATCATCACAGCCTTCGTGATGATTGAGGGCAGCGGTGCAGAGCGTGCACAGGCGGTACAGCAATTCTATACAGAGGCAGCCGGAGATACGTCGACAGGCGTGCAGCAGCAGGATTACCCCCGGGTGAATCCAGCAACGATGGGTAGCCTGGCAGAGCTGGCTGGAGTGCCGTCTGTTGAGGCGTACACGGCATCTTTACGCCGTGTCGTCGAGAGCCAGACAGCCATTTTACCTGCCGATAGCTGGCTGGTACAACCGGAAGGATGGACCGAACAAATGGCAGCGCTCAGAGAGCGATACGATTTGCAGGTGTAGTTTGTCTTTAGCTTAGAAGCCTATTAGTGCGTGTTCAAAAAGTCGGCTTTTCAGGACCGAGAAAGTTGGATGAAGCTAGGGACTGAGTAGCGGAGCGTAGACAGATCTACGTGAGCAACGGAAGGCCCGGCTGAATTCAAGATTCGACGTCGAATCCGCTTCTTGAATAGCTTCGTTATGGAAAGACGACTTTTTGAACAACCTCTAGAAGGGTTGCCATCTCAGCTTGGAGGCTTGATCGTAGCGTGCTTCCACTTCAGGCCAGTTAACGACATGCCACCAATCCTCAATGTATTTGTTGCGCTCGTTTTGATGCTTTAAGTAATATGCGTGTTCCCACACATCTATCGCCAGCAGCGGAATGGACTCCCATTGAGTCAGATTCTGGTGCTTTTCGGCCTGCAAAATTTCAAGCCGTCCCGCGCGCGGACTCCATACCAGGATCGCCCAGCCGCCACCCTCGACCTTTTCGGCTGCCGAACTGAATTGTTTTTTGAATGCATCGTAGCTGCCAAAATCTTTTTTAATCTGTTCAGCCAGCGGTCCGCTTGGGTTTCCACCGCCTTGAGGACTCATGATCGTCCAAAAAAGAGTATGCAGATAATGGCCTGCGCCGTTGAATGCCAGTTCGCGTTCCCAATGTTTTACGAGATCAAAATTACCTGTTTTTCGGGCTTCTTCCAGCTTCTTTTCCGCTTTATTCAGGTCATTCACATAGCTCAAATGATGCTTGTCATGGTGAATGCGCATCGTTTTTTCATCAATATACGGTTCAAGCGCATTATAGGGGTAAGGGAGCGGTGGGAGTCGATGTCCTCCAATAGGAACCGACCGGCCGATTGAGGTTTTTTCCGTTGCCGAAGGTTGAGCCTGGCTGGATTTGACGCCTTTAGTCGTCCATGTGCCTTCTCCCCTTATGCCTGCCTGACGTTCTCGAAACGCTTCCTCTGGGTAATTCTCACCCTCTGTCGCTACATGATACAACCCAGCAGCCCTTGCGATGGAGCCAGGTTCTTGAAAGGGGGTTGTCGAGATCAGGAAATATTGGCTTTCATGTGCCGCGTGTAATACAACTCCAGCGGATTTTGGCTGCTGACGCAATGCATGACTGTGCTCGCTCAGCAGACCGAGCTGCCGTACATACTCCTGTGACTGGCGGTTTGCGGTTTGTAGCAAATCGTCCAATCGACGATTTAATTCTTGTGAGTCAGGCTGAGCGTTTAATGCTGACTCTGACGATGGCATCTTTACAGATGATGATGCGTCTAATCCCCTTGACTGTTTTGGAGGTTCAGTGAATTCGTGTGTATGTGCTTGTGGGGCAGCCGACAGCTGTTTCCATTCCTGATGCCACGCCTGATCTGCCGGATCAAGTGCGCTCCGTTGCTCTTCAAGCAACTCTATGGCGGTGCGTTCCGTCTGTTCGAATACAGTCCGCCAATCATCCAGCAGCCGTACATAAGTAGGCTCCAGTCCCTCGGTAGCGGATTTAATCACTTCCACATGCCAACTTTCCTGCTGCTTCCAATGCCGAATTTCCTCCAGCACACGTAAGGGCAGGAAAGACCCATAAGTACTCAGCATCGTTTTATACCTCCCGTATCCCACTATGGCTATCCGGCGGATCTGGCAGATCTGCCCTGGATGCATACGTACCCAGTATATTCGCTGTCCTATCGGGAATATGTCTATGAACTCGCTTAATTTGGTCACATCTGTTACGTAGAACAAGAATACCATGGTAAACGAAAAAGAAGCCCAGCTACGGCACGGGTTAGTGTCCGTAGGCAGGCTTCTTCAAGGTGAAGAATTAAATACAGTTTTTTTGAAAAATAATTCTTTACTTTGTAGTCGTTTGTTTGTGGGCATCAGCGATCGTTTTCTTGTCCTCCAGCTCCTGTACACTGCTTAGAAACGTCGATACCCGCCGTAGATATTCACGGGGATGCTCTCTGAAAATAAGCTCATGTATTCCGTTTTTGACAATCCATACACTGGAAAGTGGGTTGGTTTGATTGGCAGCGAGCTTTTCCGCAATAGGATAAGGAGCCTTTTCATCCTGTGTACCATGCACAAACATGATCGGGAACGGATAGTTTTCCTTTTTAACCTCCTGATATGGAATCTGATGCAAGCTGGTGCCGTTCAAGACTGGAAACAGCAACTCCAGAATTTCCAAAGACGGATGTCTTGGCAGGTTAATTTGATTGTGAATGTTATGGTACAGCGTATCCGGCTCCAACAGGAAAGTGCTGTCCAAAATCATTGCGTCCACATCCTTGGTTTGCAAGCCCGCCTGAAGAGCGGTTCCTGCCCCCATGGAGAAGCCCCATACGATAATCTCCGACGAGCCGCGTTGCTTCGCAAGCTGGATCGCTCCGAGAAGCTGCTGGGATTCCGCTTTGCCTCCGGTTGCGACTGATTTGCTGTTTTGTGACGCGAATCCATAATCGAACATGACCACATTAAAGTTCAAACTGTGGGCATAATGCGCCAGATCATACATGGGAATCCAGCTTTCTTCGCGGTTAGCTCCATAACCATGGCTGAAAATAATCGTTTTCCGCGATTGATCCGCCGGGATATACCAGCCTTGTACCATGCGGCTACCATCCTTGGCAGGGAAGCTGACTTCCTCATAAGGCATGTTTTTGGCCTGCATCGGATTAGAGTACAGCGGCGCGACGGTAGGATTCGTAAGTACCCATGCGATGTAAGCATGCAAGGCAATAAAACAAAACAACAGAAAAAAAACGACCGACAGCAGCAGAGCAATCACAACGTGCTTGAACCGCAGCAGACGGGGATTAAAGAGTGGGGTGGACGGCTCCTGAACAGCGGTCTGTAGCTGAGAGTTGCGCTGGGATGTAGAAATCATGTAAGAGCCTCCTTATATAAAATTGATCTTCGTTTCAATAGAATTTAGGTATAATTCCACTTGAAAATGATAGTGTATATCCGTATAGATACCTATTATCGTATGATGGGGGTTATCCAAAGTCAACGCCTGAACCGGAAAAGTAAAAATGATGCAAAGAATTGTCGATGTTTGTTCTCGTTCTGTAATATGGTTGTCACAAAAACATCGGTTTACAGTAGCCGCGACTATTCTATATAATTTATGTAACCATGTTTCATAGTGTGAAACGAATATGGATACAAGAGGAGCGGTTCACGAATGGAAGACCGTAAATTAACCGTTCGCGCTGTAGAGCGTGCACTTGATATGTTGCTGTGTTTTACCGCAGATTCGGATCTTGGCCTAACGGAGATTGCCTCCAAAATTGGTCTACATAAAAGCACGGTTCATCGGCTGCTGACTACGTTGGAGGATCGGGGCTTTGTCGTTCGGAATGCCGAAACGGAAAAATATCGACTTGGCTTCCGCATTTGGGAGCTATCCACACATTTGTCCCAAAGTGACGAGCCGGCGGTGTTGTTACAGCCTGCAATGGAAGGACTGCGTGACCGTCTGGGCGAAACGGTCAGCTTGTACTTACGGGACGGCAGCATGCGTATTCGCATACAAGCCGTGCAGAGCAATCAGGCGATCCGCAGGGTTGCGCCTGTGGGTGCGCGTATGCCGCTGGCTGTAGGAGCCTCCAGTAAGGTGCTGGCTGCCTTTATGCCGCCGCAGGAGCTGGAAGCCCTGCTAAGCGGGAATGAATGGCCGCCCTCGGTAGACGCGGAGGTCTATAAAGCCCAGCTGCAGGACATTCGCGAGAAGGGCTATGCGACCAGCTATGAAGAACGGGAGCCAGGGGCCGCTGCTGTGGCAGCACCAATTGTGAACCGGAAGGGACAGGTCACTGCGGCTTTATCTGTATCCGGTCCGGTCAGTCGGCTTGCACCCGAGACGCTACATGACTTTGCTCCGATTTTGATCGAAGCGGCGAAGGAAATGGGGCTTATGCTTCCGTAACAAGAATGAATGCAGTTGAAGCAAGCAAAGTGATTTGGTGAGGAGCGTCTTCTTGCTAAATGGAACCTAGAAGGGTTGCCAAAGCCATAAATTTGAAGTAGTCTGATAAGGATGGCGGGATGTCTGTTATGTCCGCCTCATGTGAATAGAAGTATCGCAGTTACTGGGGGAGCCTGTAATGCCGGGCTGAGATGGAATCGTGTAAGATTCCGGACCCTTTGCACCTGATCTGGATCATACCAGCGTAGGGAAGTAATCGGCCATTGAAATGTATACGCAGCTGCTGTCTACGGTGACGCATTGGAATAGGATTATTCCACATGTGCACGGTCTGGATAGCTGCCTCGTTAGATTAGCCGGTTCCCTCGGGAACCGGCTTTTTTGCATAGATCAGCGCCACCCTGGGAATGGTTCCGGATCGGTGTGTCATTTCATCGAAACAGGAGGAATGGACAATGAAGCCGACAGAAGTAGAAGGAACAAAAGGAACAGAATTTAAATCAGCAGAAGTAAGGTTGGCAGGAACAAGGGAAGTTGGGGTAGAGAAGACAAACGGGGAGCAAGCCAGTGGGGTAACGCCCTTTCCAGGGAGCCGTAAGGTATATATTCAAGGCTCGCGGCCGGACATTGCCGTCCCAGAGCGGGAAATTGCTCTTCATCCTACACATACGCCGCAGGGCACGGAGCATCATGAGCCATTGCGTGTGTACGATACGAGCGGTCCCATGACTGACGAAGCCTATCAGGTCGATATCCGTCAGGGCCTGCCTCCATTACGGCGAGCTTGGGCACTGGAACGGGGCGATGTGGAGGCTTACGAGGGACGCGCCGTCAAACCGGAGGATAATGGACTGAAACCTGGCTCCAAACGGGAGACAGTTGAATTTCCCGGCGTGACCAACCGTCCGCTTCGTGCTTCGCAAGGTCGTACAGTGACGCAAATGCATTATGCACGGCAAGGGATCATTACGCCCGAAATGGAATTTGCGGCGATCCGCGAAGGGGTGGAGCCTGAGTTTGTACGGCAGGAATTGGCGGCTGGACGAGCCATTTTGCCTTCGAATATCAATCACCCGGAAAGTGAGCCGATGGTCATTGGGCGTCATTTTCACGTGAAGATCAATGCGAACATTGGTAATTCTGCGGTTACCTCCTCGATTGAGGAGGAAGTGGAGAAAATGACCTGGGCTGTGCGTTGGGGCTCGGATACAGTTATGGACCTATCCACAGGCCGTAATATCCATACCACACGTGAATGGATCATTCGGAATTCTCCTGTACCGATTGGAACTGTGCCGCTGTATCAGGCACTTGAAAAGGTGAACGGCGAAGCAGAAGCGCTGACGTGGGAGTTGTATCGCGATACGCTGATCGAGCAGGCGGAGCAGGGAGTGGACTATTTTACAATTCATGCGGGTGTATTGCTGCGGTATATACCGATGACGGCGAATAGAATGACGGGAATTGTGTCCCGTGGCGGGTCGATCATGGCAGCCTGGTGCCTTGCGCACCATCAGGAGAATTTTTTGTATACACATTTTGAAGAAATCTGCGAAATTATGAAAGCCTATGATGTGGCCTTTTCTCTCGGGGATGGTCTACGTCCAGGTAGTATCTATGATGCGAATGATGAAGCACAGTTTGCAGAGCTGGAAACGTTGGGCGAGCTAACGCAAATCGCATGGAAGCATGATGTTCAGGTCATGATTGAGGGGCCGGGACATGTCCCTATGCATAAAATCAAAGAGAATGTGGATTTGCAAATGGAGATTTGTAAGGAAGCTCCTTTCTATACCTTGGGACCGCTCACGACGGATATTGCCCCCGGATATGATCATATTACCTCAGCCATCGGGGCGGCGATGATCGGTTGGTTCGGGACGTCCATGCTGTGCTATGTTACGCCTAAGGAGCATTTGGGTCTTCCGAATAAGGATGATGTCCGTGAGGGTGTCATTACCTACAAAATTGCGGCACATGCTGCCGATCTGGCGAAGGGCCATCCACGGGCGCAGCAGCGGGATGATGCTTTGTCCAAGGCACGCTTTGAGTTCCGCTGGCGGGATCAGTTCAATCTGTCGCTTGATCCCGAGCGGGCCTTGTCCTACCATGATGAAACGCTACCAGCAGAGGGAGCCAAGGAAGCACATTTTTGCTCGATGTGCGGCCCCAAATTTTGTAGTATGCGCATCACGCAGGACATTCGCGCCTATGCAGCGGATAAGGGGCTGAACACCGAAGAAGCAGTGGCCGCTGGGATGCGTGAGAAGGCAGAGCAGTATCGGGATGGCGGTCAGTAAAACGAATGTGTGAGTTTAGGAACGCATGAATCAAAAAAAGCCGTGGTTCTCTACAGTCGATGTAGGAAACTACGGCTTTTTGGCTTATGTAAAGCGAGTCATGCAACCGGATAAACGGCGCCTTATTTTTTACCCATTTTTTCATTCAAAATGTCCTGAAAGCTGAGCTTCTTCTCCGAGCTATCTTCTTTCTTCTGCATACTCACCGCGTTGGCACGTTGGTATTGGTGGTGAAAGGGCATCAGGGTGTGGACGGTTAAGTTCATTGTATTCATGTAGATCATTCCTCCAATTCCATATTGTCAAATTCAGATTGAGTTGCTTTGGACGTCTGTATAGGACTATTTGTATGTACTTGATGTCGCAATGCTATGTAGGTTGCTTGGTTATGTTTCAATCATTATACCCACATTTTTTCAAAGTAAAACGCTTTTGACATAAAACAGGAAGATGGTCATGTGTGTTCAAAATGCCGATTAGGAGGATGGTCGTTTTAGGGGAAAATGTGCCTAGGTCTAAAACAAGGGCTTGAGGCCCGTTTTCTTAGTTTAGTAGTCGGGATTGTGTTTTTTTGTCGAATAACCTTGTAAAAGGAGGGTTTTGCGGACTCCTCAAGTCAGGATTGAGGCAGTCTGGTGGCGAATTAAAGTGTCAAAGTTGTATTGACTTTATGTTTGGTAGTAGATACCATGAACTGGTTGTCAGCGTATTTTGACAACAAGAGTCAGCCAATCGATCTGGCGATTCATCCTTTGAAATGTTAGAGAGAGGATTAGAGCATATATGAAAAAATGTATTGCAGACATCGCATTTATTATTCTGGGTGCGTTTTTTTTCGCACTAGCTGTTAATCTGTTTGTGATCCCGAATGAGTTTGGCGAGGGGGGCGTTACAGGGGTCACAATCATCCTGTACTACCTGTTTCAGTGGTCTCCCTCGATCGTTAATCTGGTGATTAATGGCTTGCTGCTGATTGTCGGATATAAATTTTTGGACAAGAGAACGACCTTGTACACTATCATTGCGGTCGCTTTTAACTCGCTGTTTTTACATTTAACAGTCAACTGGCGGATTGATTCGCATGAGCCGACGATTAATGCCGTTTTTGCCGGAGTTTTGGTGGGGGTCGGCATTGGCTTAATCGTACGGGTAGGTGGCACAACGGCGGGAACGGTCATTTTAGCCCGGATTGCCAACAAGTATCTGGATTGGAATATCAGTTATGGCCTGCTGTTTTTTGATTTGATTGTCGCATTCTCTTCCTATTTTATTATTGGCCCGGAAAAATTGATGCTAACTATCGTTATTTTGTACGTTGGTACGAAGGTGATGGACTTCATGATCGAAGGACTGAACCCCAAAAAAGCGGTCATGATTATTTCGGAGCACCAAGATAAAATTGCCGAGATGGTCATTACGAAAATGGATCGTGGAGTTACTGTCCTGTCAGGCCACGGTTATTACACTAAAAATCCAAAAGAAGTGCTGTATATCGTCATTAGTAAACAAGAGGTATCGGCGCTCAAAAAGATAGTGAAAGCCATCGACACAGCAGCGTTTATCACCATTCATGACGTGCGGGACGTGTTCGGAGAAGGTTTTCTGGATATTTCGAAGTAGCTCGCGTGCGAAGGTTAGGTTATAGGAGAACATAGTTGGAAGTCGGTCCTGAGGGATCGACTTTTTTGCTTTGAGATGTTTATTTTAATAATCGAAATAGAGTAGATAGATAATAACTTCTTTTCGAAACAGAAGAAAAGCTATTTTTTGTAAAAAATATTGTGAATGTGACTTTGATCTCTTATTTTTTTGAAAAATATGCATTATGATCTGACAATAATATATATTTTATTAAAATATATTCATTTTTTATATTGAAGTATTATAAATGCACTTACTTCTAAAATCAACTGAGAAACAGTTTCAAGTGAGGTTGTTTTGAGTGGAGAATAACTATGATTTAAAAAAAGAATTTAAAAAGCCGTGGATTCAGATTTCTATTTTATTTATTATATTGCATTTTATAAATTCATTTATTATATTGCCTTCAATGAACCCGCTAAAGCTCCCTTTAGCTTTTTTTATTGTGTCATCAGGAGCGATGATTATCTCTTTTCTTATTGTTGTCTTGTATCCAAAATTCTCGAAACATAGAGAACAATTTTCTGAAAATAATTTGGTTCCATATCGTAAAATATGTTCCAGTGTGTTTGTTGTTCTAAATTTTATTTTTCTTTTTTTAATGTTACTGTATTCAAATGCTATTTACTTCAGTCCCTTAAATATAGTTTTATTGGTTTCAGCGATATCGCACTTAACAGTAGGTATCACATTCACTAAATTAACACCTAACCGTTTAATTGGTTTGAAGTTCCCATGGCTGCTTTCGAATGAAAAGGCATGGAAGAAGACGCATCGTATCTCTGCTTATATTTGGATAGCCTTTGGCTTAATCGGGATCGCTATAGGATTAGGACAAGAAGTTAATGTGTATATGGTGCTCGCTTCTTGTTTACCGACGATGATTAGTTTTGTTACTTCTCTCTTTCTAAGCCATAGGTATAAAAATATAGACTGCTGATATCTGTATAATGCGGATCGATTTAGCATATTAGGGGGATTTCCATGAGAAGTAAATTAAATTTTTCTAATGTATTGTCTTTTCTTATTTCTGTTTTGCCTTTCATTATCTACCTTTTCATGTATCCGAGAATGCCTAGGAATGTAGCAATCCACTACAATTTCAATGATGTGGCTGACCGTTTTGTTGACAAACCCTCCCCTGAGGTATGGTTGTTGTGTGGAATTAGCCTCATATCTTTTATAATTATGCTTATGCTCCAACCCTATTTCAGTCGTCAGTTCAAGAGCGAAGAAGGCTCTGCAATCATGGAAAGCCTGCCTGGTCTCTTCACACTTCTTATAACCCTCGTATTTGCAATCTTGGGTATATGTTTTCTTTTAAAGGCTTGAAGCATGTAAAAAATCCCCTCTCAATGTGCAGTTTCCACTGCATTTGGAGGGGATTTTGTTATTTATACGCTCTTTACTCTTGAATCATTTGACGCAATACGGTTTGCAGAATACCACCGTTGTGGTAGTAGTCGATATCGACGGTGCTGTCCAGACGGGCAATTACCGGGAATTCGAACTTTGTGCCATCCTCGCGTTTAGCCACAACTGTAAGCTCTTGACCAGGCTTCACGTCATTGTTAATGCCGAGGATGTCGAAGGTTTCACGACCATTGAGGCCCAAGCTGGACCAGCCATAGCCTTCCTGGAATTGCAGAGGTAGTACACCCATGCCAACCAGGTTACTGCGGTGAATCCGCTCGAAGCTTTCGGCAATGACAGCCTTAACGCCCAGCAGAAGCGTACCTTTGGCCGCCCAGTCACGAGAGCTGCCTGTGCCGTATTCCTTACCAGCAATGACGATCAGGTTCTGATCGGCTGCCTGATATTTCATGGACGCATCATAGATGGACATTTCCTCATCCGTTGGCAAGTATTTGGTCACGCCGCCTTCAGTACCTGGAGCCACATTGTTGCGGATACGGATGTTGGCGAATGTACCGCGCATCATGACCTCGTGGTTACCGCGACGGGAGCCGTAGGAGTTGAAATCCTTGCGTTCCACGCCATGCTCCTTCAAGTACAGTCCTGCCGGGCTGGAAGGAGCAATGTTGCCTGCTGGTGAGATATGGTCCGTCGTGACCGAATCATTCAACAGGGCAAGCACACGGGCATTACGGATTTCCTTGATATCCTGCACGCCATCCTGAAGTTTTTCAAAGAATGGTGGATTTTGAATATAAGTTGATTTTTCATCCCATTCATACAGTTCGCCTTCAGGAACCGGAATGGAGTTCCATTTTTCATTGGCAGTAAATACATTTTCATATTTGCGACGGAACATATCCGGGCTGAGAGACAGGCTGATGGCTTCCTTGATTTCCTCGGAAGTGGGCCAAATGTCTTTCAGGTAGACAGGCTGATTGTCCTGATCGTAACCGAGCGGATCATTCACCAAATCAATGTTCACTGTACCTGCCAGCGCATAAGCGACAACCAGTGGCGGTGAGCCGAGATAGTTGGCTTTGACCTGCGCATGCACACGGCCTTCAAAGTTCCGGTTACCGGAAATAACTGCGCCAACCGTTAAATCATGGTCTGTGATAGCTTGACTCACTTCGTCAGGAAGTGGGCCGGAGTTACCGATACAGGTTGCGCAGCCGTAGCCTGCTACATGGAAGCCGAGGGCTTCGAGCGGTCCGATTAATCCCGCTTTTTGCAGGTATTCCGTCACGACGAGGGAGCCTGGCGTCAAGCTTGTTTTAACATAGCCTGGCTTTTTGAGCCCACGCTGCACTGCCTTTTTGGCCAGCAAGCCCGCACCGAGCATAACGCTTGGATTGGAGGTATTCGTGCAGCTTGTGATAGCCGCAATAACGACTGCTCCTGTACCTAACTCGCTGGTGGAGCCGTCCGGATGGGTCAGCGGAATCTTCTGTGCGATTTTTTCATCGCTCAGTCCATAGCCGCCCTTGTCCACCGGGGTACGAATAATGCCTTCAAACGTTTCTTTCATGCGGCCAAGCTCAACACGGTCCTGCGGACGTTTGGGTCCGGCGAGACTCGGTACAACCGAAGCTAGATCCAGCTCAATGGTATCGCTGAACACAGGGTCCGGTGTATCGGATGTGCGGAACATGCCTTGGGCCTTGTAATATTCCTCTACGAGGCTTACTTGCTCATCGGAACGTCCAGTGCTGCGCAGGTAGGCCAGTGTTTCCGCATCGACCGGGAAGAAACCAATCGTTGCGCCGTATTCCGGTGCCATGTTGGCAACTGTCGCACGGTCAGCCAAGCTGATGTTAGCCAGACCAGGCCCGTAAAACTCTACGAATTTGCCGACTACGCCTTTTTTACGCAGCATTTGTGTAACAGTGAGCGCCAGATCGGTGGCGGTAGAGCCTTCCGTCAGACTGCCTGTCAGCTTGAAGCCAATCACATCGGGAGTGACAAAATACAGCGGTTGCCCCAGCATACCCGCCTCTGCCTCAATCCCGCCGACACCCCAGCCAACAACACCAAGGCCGTTAATCATCGTGGTATGGGAGTCTGTTCCTACGAGGGAATCTGGAAAGACGACCGTTTCACCGTCAATGGTTTTGGTAGCGGCAACGGAGGCGAGATATTCCAGATTGACCTGATGGACGATACCTGTGGATGGCGGAACGGCGCGGAAGTTGTTGAACGCCGTTTGCGCCCAGCGCAGAAAACGGTACCGCTCCTCGTTACGTTCAAACTCTACATTAATGTTGTAATCCAGCGCATCACTGGTACCGAAAGCATCGACCATGACCGAGTGGTCGATAACGAGATCGACGGGAACGAGCGGATTGATTTGCTTCGGGTCCCCGCCTGCTTTTTTCACCGTATCACGCATAGCTGCCAAATCGACAACCACGGGGACACCGGTAAAATCCTGTAGCACGATGCGTGCAGGAATGAACGGAATCTCCTTGTTGGTGTCCCGATCCTCAGCCCAGCCTGTCAGCTGCTGTACATGTTCTTCAGTGATGGCGCGTCCGTCAAATTGGCGAACCGCGGCTTCCAGCAACACTTTAATGGAGAAAGGCAGCTTGGCGATACCGCTTTTTCCTTGTTCCTCCAGTGCCTTAAGACTGTAGTAGCGATAAGGCTTCCCGTTAACTTCCAGACTACGGGCGATGGAGAATTGATCTTTTCCTGACATAAGTATTACCTCCTTGAAGTGAATGCTTGGGGGAAAATAGGGATGTCGTTTTTTCGACGTCTTGCCCAGTTGGTTTAAATTGGTTGCGTTCTCAATTACATCTTCAGTGCTTCTTAACGTGTTAGAGGTTGTGATGAATGCAATTTGTTTCATTAGATGAAACGTGATTTCAAAATGATTGCTTTTGGATTAAGTATACCGTTTTCAGACAGTTCCGTAAAGTTTTTTTGGCCTAAATGATGCGTTGCAGATTGGAAAATAAAGCGTCCCGCTCCCTCGCGTTTCGATGTTCATACCAAGCTTTAGAGATTCATACTTATAGATAGAGAGCATTTCAGACCAGAGAGGCAAGAAAGGAAGTTATACATCATTCCGGTTATCCCCGGAAAAGGATAGCGGGACGAATATGGAGGGATTGGGATGGGGGAGCGGGAATGGAAACAGGCCCTTTTTGCTTACGTGAATCAATACAATCGCAGTGAAGTGAATGGTGTACCGCAGCCGGATGAGTATCTGGAGGTGGGGCAGCGGATGGAACGAGCAGCACGTGCGGCCAGATTGGAGCAGTGGTACAACGAACGGGATGCTGTTCCCCTACGCAGCGAGACACGCGCCAAGCCGCTACGAATGGTGCAGGATACGCCGGATGAGGCTGTGGTAGATGTACAACTGCATGTCCGACTCTTTTATGAGAAGGGCGGGATGACTCACCGGGAGGATCGGATTGAACGGGAGCGTCTGACGTTCACACGCGAGGGTGAAGCCTGGCAGGTAGCGAGAATTGAGCGAGATCCGGCAGAAAGGAAGCCAGCGGGGGGAGAGGTTCCTTTTGAACAGGCTTCGTTTAATCAGGGAGGGAGTTTGCCGCTGCTGAATCGCGGTGTGCTGGGCTTTGGTACGTCCGCACGTCCCAGCCGATATCGCCGTGAAGAAGCAGCGGCTTATGCAGATCAGTGGTGGGATAGCTTTAACCCAGAGTTTGAAGGTTTTGATGTGGATTGCACCAATTATATCTCGCAATGCCTCTTTGCAGGGGGCGCACCGATCCACTATACTGGTAAAAGAGAATCGGGCTGGTGGTATAAAGGACGGGTCGCCGGACGTGAGCTGTGGAGCTACAGTTGGGCAGTTTCCAACAGTCTGGAGCGGTATTTGGGCTCCAGCTCATGGGGTTTGACTGCTGAGCAGGTGAGTCGACCGGAGCAGCTCATGCTGGGGGACGTCATTTTTTACGATTGGGATGGTGACGGAACCTTTCAGCACAGCACGGTGGTAACGGCCTTTGATGCGGGCGGCATGCCGCTAGTCAATGCGCATACGGTAAGCTCCAGACATCGTTATTGGGACTATAAAAATTCGTATGCGTGGACCGACAACACGGTATATCGCTTTTATCACATCGCCGACTATTTTTAAATGAGATGATGGATAACAGGTATAGTGACGCAAATCAGTCATAATGACGAAAGTAGGAAAGCGGAGGATAGGCATGGCAAATCAAAAATTGACCGTAGGGCTGGTGTACGGTGGCAAATCGGGCGAACATGAGGTTTCGCTGCAAACGGCGTATGCGGTAATGAACGCATTTAACTATGAGAAATACGAGATTATTCCTTTTTATATTACGAAGGCTGGCGATTGGCGTAGAGGGGCGCTATTAAGCGCTCCTCTGGCTTCTGTAGAGCAATTGAAGCTGGAACGTGCAGAGGGCGGTACCAAGGCGGCATTAGATACGTTGTTCGGCAAGCTGTACGGAGAGCAGACGCTGGATGTGCTGTTTCCGTTGCTGCACGGCACCTTTGGCGAGGACGGAACGATTCAGGGTCTGTTCGAAATGGCGGATATGCCTTATGTCGGTGCAGGAGTGTTGGCTTCGGCAGCAGGTATGGATAAAGGCGTCATGAAGAAGCTGTTTGAGCATGCAGGATTGCCGCAAGTGAAATACTGTTATTTTAATAGTACACAGTGGGCCCAAACCAGTCATGATCTGGTACGTAATATGGAAACCGAGCTAGGTTATCCTTGCTTTGTCAAACCGGCCAATCTGGGATCAAGTGTCGGTATTTCCAAAGCCAGCAACCGAGAAGAGCTGGAAAAGGCTGTAGATCTGGCTTTGCAATTTGACCTGAAGGTGATTGTCGAGGAGTACGTCGATGCCCGTGAGATTGAGGTCAGCGTACTTGGCAATGACGAGCCGATTGCCTCGGTACCGGGTGAAATTGTATCGTCGAGTGATTATTATGATTATGCTGCCAAATATACGGATGGCCAATCGGAAATGCTTATTCCGGCACCGTTGGATGAGGAAGTGGCAGATCGGATTCGTGAAGCCGCATTACAAGCATTCCGCGCGCTGGAAGGCTGCGGGATTTCCCGTGCCGATTTCTTCGTCAGACGCTCGGACGGACATATTCTTATTAATGAAGTGAATACGATGCCTGGTTTTACACCGTTCAGTATGTATCCATTACTGTGGAGAGAAACTGGCGTATCCTATACAAGTCTGCTGGATCGCATGATTGCTCTTGCACTGGAGCGTTATGAGCGCAGGTCGGCACTGCACTACGAGAACTCATAAACGAAACAAAGGGGAGCTGATCACTCTCCTTTTTGTTCATATATGGCACTTACTTGAGCATTTCACTCAACCCTTAATGATGAAAGGTGGCGGCTACACATGGGCTTTCAAACTGAATTTAACTCCGTGTGCAAATTCAAGAGCGAACAAGAGCTTTACGAACTGCTGGAATACGGACGTGGCAAAATGGTTAAATCCGGGCTGCGCGTGTTTCCGACAGGCCAGAAGGTCATTGCTTACAGCGTGGACAACGTGGCAGTAGCCATCGTGCAGATTGTGGGCTGTATCGCCGAAATTAATTTCCAGGGCGATGAAGTGACCGAAGTTGAAATGATCCTCATTCGTAAGCTGAATGAAGAGGAATCAAGAATTCAGACCGCATTGGCGGATGAAATGTTTTTTGGAGCACAGCAGCAATCCTAGCTGTTTGCTTCTTGCAATTTGTGCGATAACACCGAATCAGCATGTGCTTTTCCGGGTATGATCAGTAGAAAAGGGTTTTAGGTCACAGAACGAAAGCGGCCTTACCATCTACTGCGAACTACTGAAAGGAAGACACCCTATGATCGTAAGGTTAGGTTATGTAGCCATGTCGGTTACCGTGCAAAATGCATCCCCCTCTAAAACCATGACGATGGCCAGCTTTAACAAGATTGGAGACCGAGAAGCTGCGATCCGCAAGCTAGAACGGATAGCAGCCGAAAATCTCCATAATACATTGAGGCTGCTACGCCATAATCGTGCTAGTGATATCCAGGTCTATCGTTTCTCATCCAAGCTGATTCCGCTCGCGACCCATCAGGATCTGCGGGATTGGGACCCGTTTCAGGCGCTTGCTACTGACTTCGCAGAGGTTGGGAACTATGTCAAGGCGAATAGGATGAGGGTATCGTTTCATCCCGATCATTTTACAGTGTTAAGCACTCCCCGTCCTGAGGTGTTGGAGAGCTCCATTAATGACTTGAAGTACCACAAAGCGATGCTGGAGGCCATGGGGCTCGGTGCCGAAGCCAAGAACAACATTCATATTGGTGGTGCATACGGAGATAAGGTGACCTCAGGCCAGCGTTTTGTAGAGCAGGTTAGTGCTCTGGATCTTTCGTTAAGAGAACGTTTGACGCTGGAAAATGATGATAAAACATTCAATGCGGTGGAAACACTGGAAGCTTGCAAAATAACGGGCTTGCCGATGGTTCTCGATATTCATCATCAATGGGTCAATAACGAGGGTGAGAAGCCGTGGGAGCTATGGCCAGACATATTGAATACCTGGAAAGGGGAATTGGCCCAAGCCGGATCTTCTACTGATCATCCATTGCCGCCCAAAATTCATGCCTCCAGTCCCAAAAGTGAAAAAGACCCTCGTGGTCATGCAGACGGTGTTCTGGTGGAGCCGTTGCTGACCTTTCTGCGCAATATTGCTGGATATACGGATCGGATTGATGTCATGCTTGAAGCCAAGCTTAAGGATGAAGCGTTATTCGGATTGATGAATGAACTGCGTCTTCAGGAAGATAATGGGGTCAAAGTGCTGGATGGGGCTTCCGTAGAAATTATGCCTTAGAAAGTAGTATTTTGCGGATAAAGCTCTCATTTGGGGAAACTTTATGCAGTTTATTGTGTATACTAGAATGTGTAAACTAGCAAACTTGTACTGAAACAGAGATGGTTAAGAGACTGTGCTGTAGGCCAGCTTCGTAAACCACGTAACAATGATATAGAAAGTAGAGTGAACACGTTGAACGAACATGAAAACGAAAAGGTTCCCTATATCGTATCAGGAAAAAGCTATACGGCCGTGGCTATTAACGCGGCATCCAAAGCCGGGGAATGGATTAAGAGCAAGCTGGGAACTGTTGAACATTTGAATACCAAACAGTCTCCTACGGATCTAGTGACCGAGGTAGATAAAGGTGCAGAACAGATGATTCGCAGACTGATTCTGACCCATTTTCCCGATCATGCGATTTTGGGTGAAGAAGGTGTAGAGCCGGGAGCCGAAGCTTCGGCCCGCGCACTAGAGGCTGCCCGTGAAGAGGAATATTTATGGATTATTGATCCGGTAGATGGCACGACCAATTTTGTACACAGTCTGCCGTATTACAGTGTGTCTATTGCCTTGGCCCATCGTGGAGAGGTGATTGTCGGGGTTATTTATGATCCGTCCCGTGATGAAATGTTTGTAGCGGAAAAAGGAAAAGGCGCATATGTGCATGGTAATCGCATGCAAGCCTCAAGAGAAGAAACACTGGGAGATAGTCTGGTGTGCATCGGCTTCCCGCCAGATCGTACGTATGCACAACCGCTAAATATGAAAATCACGCAGGTTCTTACACCTCAGGTACGCGGCATTCGGGCGCTGGGCTCGGCAGCATTGCATCTGGCTTATGTGGCGTCGGGACGGTTATCGGCCTATTGCGAAATTGGTTTGAATGCGTGGGATGTAGCAGCGGGCGCTTTGCTGGTGCAGGAATCAGGCGGTACCATTACCGATACATTGGGCAGACCTTATGACCTGAGTGTACGGCATATTGCAGCTACGAATACAGCTATTCATTCTCAACTTATTCAAGTGCTGAAAGAAGCAGACGCAACCGGGTTATAATTCTACGTAGGGACCATCACCCTAAAGGAGGAAATCGCGATGAGTCAATCCGAAGAATTGGAACGCCAGCTCAGTGAACTGCTGACGGAAGGCGAAATTCGTGAGAATGAGGCCCAAAAGCGGGAACGGCTCAGCCCTAAATATGAGGTGCGGGTTCAGACTCATATCGATCCCATTGTTGAGGAAACGCGTAAATACCGGAGTATGGCACGGGAACTTGATGACCGATACGACGAATATATGAGCAAGGCGGACAAATCGAAACCAACCGATCAACGCTAAGCAAATGCAAATACCTCTTGCCGAATGACCAAGGCATGGGGTATTTTGTATGTTATAAAGGAGGCGACAATCACTGATTACCTACTTTAAAAGCGCTTACAAAAATGCTGGAATCCATCATAAAATGGTACTGCTGATCACGGTGCTTATGCTGGTTAATTTTGCAGTTGTTGCAGTCATACTTAAGTACGTATTTCACATTTATGATAATCAAATGTACAAAAAAACATCCGAAGTACTCAATATTTCTTCAATCGGTATAGAAAATGAGCTGAAGGATGTGGAAAAAGTTACTTTCAAGGTAACAACGGACGAGCAGCTTCAACGTTATTTGCTGCAATTGGAAAAAGAGAAATCCCCTTATGCCAAAATGGTGCTGCGTAAAAAAATAACGAATAGGCTTGTCGCCTTTGCCGGCTCTGAAACCTATGTCTATTCTATGATGGTCATCGACAAAGAGGGACAGGTCATGAGTGCGGGCAACCGCGAAGGTATTCCCCAAGAGCTTCGATCCACCCTGTCGGAGCTGGCAGACGAACATGACGGTTCCAATGCATGGTATGCCGCAGGTCATTCCTCCTTGCTGGCAGCTCGGCAGTTCAAATCCTTTACCGATTCCAATTTTACGCTGAATGGGCTCGGAACGCTTGCGATTCGTGTACGAATTGACCGGATTGTAGCGGACCGTGTGCAAACCTCCGGTCGTGACGGACAACTGATGATTACAGATGGAAGGCGGATGATTTATCCCGAAACACCACTTTTGAGTGAGAGTGATATTCAGGCCGAGCTGGGCCGGAAGCAGCCTTACGGGATTGCGACCTACTCAGGAGGAACCTTTTTCGCTGCTCAAATCAAATCTTCTTATACGGATTGGACGTATTTGCATATGACCCCCTTCGATGATATGTTTCGCAGCATTACGATTATCAAAGAAGTTGTAAGCGCTATTTTTGTCATTATGCTTCTTATCGCATTGGCTCTGGGGGCTAGATTGTCAGGGAGCATTACCAAACCGATCGTTCAATTAATCCAGAACATGCGTAAAATAGAAAAAGGCGATCTCGACCGTTTGGAAGAGGAAGCACTTGGTGCGGTCCCCCTTTCCACACAGGATGAGGTAGGCTTGCTTCATCGAACGTACAAGAAAATGATTCGCCGCATTCGTGAGCTCATTAATGAGAATGTTGCCAAGCAGCTATTACTGCGGGAAACAGAGCTAAAGGCGCTCCAGGCCCAGATTAATCCACATTTTTTATACAATACATTAGAGTCCGTGAACTGGCTCGCCAAGGCCAATAAACAGGACCGGATTTCAGAGATGGTGGAAGCACTTGCTTTTCTACTGCGCAGTGCGGTCAGTTTTGAAGAGCAGCTGATTCCGCTTCGAAAAGAGCTGGATATTGTAAGGAGCTACGTAACGATCCAAAAAACACGTTTTGATGAACGTCTCGTTTTCCATCTGGATATTCCGGAAGAACTGATGGATGCACAAATTCCGAAGCTAACGCTTCAGCCCTTGGTGGAGAATGCCATTCATTATGCGCTGGAGCCGCGAATTGAACCCTGTCAGATTGCTATTATTGCGAGAGAAAGCGAGGGTGCTCTATTTCTGCGAGTTGAAGATGACGGACCGGGAATGACGCCGGATTTCTTGGAAAAGCTGCGAAGCGGGCAGGTTACGACTCGTGGGCAGGGCATTGGACTTACGAATATTCAGGAACGGATTAACCTGACATTTAGTACACCTTGGGGGATAGAGCTGCATAGCGAGTCAGGAACAGGAACGTCGATTCATGTCTGTATTCCATATGTGAAAGGGGATCAGGGTCGTGTACAAGGTGCTACTGGTTGATGATGAGCGTATGATTTTGGAAGGCATATCACAGGTGGTTGATTGGGGGAAAGCAGGCACGAGATTGGTTGGCACGGCACGTAACGGGATTGAGGCTTATGATCAGATTCAAGCCAGCCCACCTGATTTTGTGATTAGCGACATCTCTATGCCAGGACTAGACGGTATCGGACTGGTTGCCAAAACGACGGAGCATTTTCCAGACGTCCGTTTCATTCTGTTGTCTGGCTACAAAGATTTTGATTATGCCTGTCGGGCCATGCAATACGGGGTGAAGCACTACTTGTTGAAGCCATGCAATGAGCGGCAAATTCATGAGGCTCTGACCGAGTTGGGACAGGAGCGGGAGGAGCAGGAAGAACGCAAGCAGTTTGTAAACCGGATGAAGCTAGATTTTCAGCGTATGCTGCCTCATGTGAAGGAACACTTTTTGAAGGAGTTTATTTCCTATAAAACTTACGGTAGCCGCGATATCGCATTTTATGAGCGGTTATTCGGAATTGAATTGCAAGATAAGCAGGTTCGAATGCTGCTGCTGCGGGTGGAGGAATCCCATGAGCCGGAGCATCTGTTTGCATTGCAAAATATAGCGGCAGATTTGATGGATGATGTCTTGCTCAGTACGACCATGCAGGGGCAATTGCTCATTGTGCTGGAAAGTGAGGATGATACGTCACGGTTTATGAAACAGATTGAAGCGGTACGTGCGACATTTCATCGCTTTTACAAACTGGAGGTAACGGTCGCAGTTAGTGAGTCGGATAGTATGCAGCATTCACGGGGGATGTACCGGGAGACACTGCATTGTATGAATCACCGTTTTTACACCGGGGAGGGCAGTCTGATTACGAAAGAGGATTTAGCGGCTGAGGATACCCGGGAGATGGCAGATTTGGAGCTGGACGAGGAGAAGTTCGGTCTGCTGATCAAGGCTGGAAATACGGTGGAGGTTGCACAGGAAGTGGATCGGTTATTCGGTATTTTGTCCCGGATGAAGCTGGAAATCTCTGTGACCCGCTCTTATGTGCTTCAGCTCTATGCCGCTATGATCCGTATATGCCCTGAAGAAGAGCGTGCGGCGTTTACGAGCCGAATGGTGGTGCTGGCAGAGCAAAAAACGCTGGCATGTCTCAAATCTTTTGTACAGGAAGCTGCCGAACGAATGACCGCAATCTATTATAAAAGTAATGTGTATCGCCAATCTTCTACCGTTGATAAAATGATCACTATTATTGAGCAAAACTACAGAAAATCCGATTTGTCGCTGAACGGAGTGGCAGGCCAAATGCTGTATATGAATTCCGACTACTTAGGGAAGATTTTCAAAAAGGTGACTGGGGAAAACTTCTCACACTACGTCAATCGTTATCGGATCGAACGTGCGGCTGAGCATATTCGAGAGACAGGAGATGTAAAGGTGTTTGAGCTGGCCGAATGGTTCGGCTTTGGCGGGAACGCGCAATATTTTAGCCAGGTGTTCAAAAAATGGGCAGGTATGACGCCTTCCGAGTACATTAAATCACACGAGAGGGGATGAGCTGATGGAGTCCCACTGTTTTTTAAACCCAGGAAACCTGATTTGTGTATTCCAATGCTTCTCAGCTTTTGGGAAAATAACAACAGGAGCTAATGTAAACGCTATCAAAAATGCGTAAATACGTTGTCACTTGTAATTTGGCTCCTTTCTAGAACAGCGAAAAGGGGAGAGATAGGTGGGCAAAAAGGGATGGTTTCTGATTATAGCTATGCTGCTCGTTTTGACGACAGCATGTAGCGGAGCGGACGGCGGCGGCAATTCGGGCACAAGTGCAGACGGGAAAGTAAAGTTACGTATCGCTTGGTGGGGATCGGATACGCGTCATGAATACACGCAGAAGGTCGTTGATTTGTATAAGCAGAAAAATCCTAATGTAACGATCGATGTGGAATATGCCTCTTTTGATGACTATTGGAAAAAGCTCGCCCCACAGGCTGCGGCTAATCAGTTACCGGATATCGTGCAAATGGACATTTCGTACATTAGCCAATATGCAAAAAATGGTCAACTGGAGGATCTCGCGCCTTACTTAAATCAAAAAATTCAGGTCGCTGACGTGAACGAAAATGTACTCAGTACCGGCGTAATAGCAGGAAAGCAATATGGTATTCCAACAGGTGTCAATGTTCTGGGTTTCCAGTATGATCCGGCGCTGCTCAAAAAAGCGGGCATAGACAAAATTCCTGACAACTGGACATGGGATCAATACAAAGAAATGGCTTTAAAGGCAGCTTCCAATAAAGTATACTTTGACAGCTCAATGGCTGCCGATATTTTCTTCCACTATTATTTGCGTACGCAAGGAAAGACTCTCTACAATGCGGAAGGGACAGGATTGGGGTATGACGATGATAAGCTGTTTGTTGACTTCTTCAGCGGATTGGCTGATCTGATTAAGAAGGGAGCGACCCCGCCTCCTGAAATTATGAACCAGACCAAGGGGATTCTTGAGGAATCCGATATCGTAAAAGGAACAGGCATCGGTATTTGGCAGTGGTCCAATCAGTATGTAGGTTTACAGCAGGTTGTTAACCGCCCCATGGCACTGGCACCAATGTTTGGGCCGAATATGGAAAAAGGCGTATACATGCAGCCTACGATGTACTGGACGGTTGCTTCCCGTTCACAGGTGAAGGATGAGGCCGCAAAGTTTATTGATTTCTGGATGAATGATGTGGAAGCGAATAAATTGATTAAAGGCGAACGTGGCGTACCGATTTCCTCCAAAATCAAGGAAGCTGTTGCGCCAGAGTTAAGCGAGCCTACGAAGCAGGTGTTTGAATTTGTAGCTTCCATGGAGCCGAAGGCTTCTCCAATGAGCCCGCCGCCGCCAGTCGGATCGCCGGAAGTGATTGCGACTCTGACCGATTATATTGAGCAGGTCAATTTTGGACAGATGACACCAGAAGACGCAGCGGCCAAATTCCGGGCTGATGCGAATACTATCCTTGCGAATAACAAGCAATAATGAGCGCAATGTGACCTTTAGGATATCTGACACTGTTTTAGCATAAGATCGATATGATCGAAGGAACGTTTCGTTAAGTTAACCGTGCGTAGTCCAAAGCATGATTGCGCACGGTTGATTGGACGAACCGACTGCATAAGCACCCTTTGCAGACATCACAATATTATTCACATAACAACGAATTATTAATATTATAAAGTTTTGCTAATTCTTTAGAATGCAACAGAAGGGAGGCTTGATGAGCTTGCGAAATCATCAGAGCTTGAAAGCCAATATGACCGGATATGCGTTTATCAGCCCGTTTATTGTGGGCTTTCTGGCGTTTACGTTAATTCCAATGTTTATTTCGCTGTATCTGTCCTTTACCACCTACAACCTGTTCACCCCGCCCAAATGGATTGGTCTGGGTAACTTCGAAAAAATGTTCACAGGCGACCCGAAATACTGGAATTCGATCAGGGTCACGTTTACGTATGTATTGGTCGGTGTACCGTTGCGACTGATTTTCGCGCTGTTTGTGGCTATGATTTTGAATACCAAGTCGCGTATGGTCGGCACCTATCGGACGATGTACTATCTACCGTCGATTATCGGGGGCAGTGTTGCGGTATCCATTATGTGGCGGAACATTTTCAGTAATAACGGCATAGTGAACAGCCTGCTTTCGACCTTAGGGGCGACTCCGGTGAAGTGGTTTGGTGACCCGGATGCTTCGCTTACGATGCTAATCACCTTGTCCGTATGGCAATTTGGCTCCTCCATGCTGATTTTTCTGGCAGGTTTGAAGAACATTCCTGTTGAATTGTACGAGGCGTCCAGTGTAGATGGCGCTAAGCCAGTACGAAAATTTTTCAGTATTACGCTACCGTTGCTTAGCCCCATTATTCTATTTAATCTGATTATGCAGACGATCAGTGCCTTTATGACCTTCGTCCCGGCTTATGTTATTTCTAAGGGCGAAGGAGGCCCGATGGATGGAACGATGCTGCATTCACTGTATCTGTTCCGACAGGCGTTTATGTTCAGCAACATGGGATATGCGGCAGCCATGGCTTGGGTCATGCTCATTATGATTGGGATACTGACAGCGATATTATTTATAACCTCCAGATACTGGGTATTTTATGAAACGGAAAAGGGGTGCTGATAACGATGGCATGGAAAACGGTCAAATGGCCAATTTATCACATACTGGTTGCTGCACTGGCGCTCCTGATGCTGTATCCCGTTTTTTGGATGCTGTTCAGCTCGTTTAAAGAAAGTCGGACGATATTCGTCACGGCATCCTCGCTTTTCCCTACAGAATGGATCTGGCAAAACTATGTAACAGGCTGGAAAGGAACGACTGGCTACAACTTTGGCACGTACATTCTGAACTCGCTCACGATCGTGGTGATTTCAACGATTGGAGCCGTGCTTTCCTCCTCATTGATCGCATTTGGCTTTGCGCGCTTGAAATTCAAAGGGCGTAACTTGTGGTTTGCTTTGATGATGGTGACGCTTATGCTACCAGGGGATGTGGTACTGGTACCGCAATATATTATTTTCACCAAGCTCGGTTGGATCAATACGATCTTACCGTTGGTGGTACCCTCCTTTTTCGGGATGCCGTTCTTCATCTTTCTGATGGTGCAGTTTATACGAACGATTCCAGGAGAGTTGGATGAAGCGGCGACGATTGATGGATGCGGCAAGTTCCGGCTGTATTTTAGAATTATTTTACCCTTACTCAAGTCGTCGTTGGCTACAGCGGCAATCTTCTCTTTCTACTGGAAGTGGGAGGATTTGCTAGGTCCGGTACTGTATCTGAATTCGCCGGAGAAATATACCGTATCTATTGCACTCAAGATGTTCCTCGACAGCGAGTCGGCTTCCAACTGGGGAGGAATGTTCGCGATGTCTATCCTAAGCCTGCTTCCAGTTATCGCTGTATTCTTCGCATTCCAGAAGCAAATTGTAGAAGGAATGAGTACAAGTGGTTTGAAGGGATAAGATTCAAAATCCATAGCGTGAGGATATGAGGCTTACGAGTGGAAATGGAAGGTATCCGGGTTTATACAATTAAATGGTTGGGATTTGAGGGCGATGGCTGAGAGGTGAGTAAATTGTGGAAGTTTGATTTTGGTCCGGGGGAACCTGCGGATGGCTACAAGGGAGTGTCTCCGGATTGCGTATATACAACTGAACAGGGCTATGGCTTCGAGACTACGGAGCATGTGTACGGTCGAAAAAGGCAGTGTGCAGCTAAGGATGCACGCACGCAGCTACGAAGCAGCTTTTGTATTCCACTGAACGCTGCATTTGTTGCAGATGTGCCAGACGGGATGTATCTCGTCACTATACTGGTCGGCGATTCGCAGGCGGAAACGCTCACGCGACTCAAGGCTGGTGAAGGCAAGCACATGCTTCCCCCGGTACACACGCTGCCGGGCCAGTTCACCGAAGCCCTGTTTGCGGTGCCAGTCCGGGGTGGCAAGCTGCGCCTCACCGTATCAGGCACCGCGCCACGGCTCAATGCGCTGGAGATTGCGCCAGCGCCACAGACCCTCCGGCTATTCCTAGCCGGAGATTCCACGGTTACGGATCAGGACGCATCCGGTTATCCGTATACTGGCTGGGGCCAGGCTTTGCCCGCCCTGTTCAAGCATGATGTCTGCGTGGATAATCATGCCGTATCGGGAAGAAGCTCCAAAAGCTTTGTGGACGAAGGACGGCTGGGTGCCATTTTGGGCGAAATAAAGGCAGGAGACTTCCTGTTCATCCAGTTCGGCCATAATGATCAGAAGCCTGACCCGGAGCGGGCTACAGAGCCTTTTACAACCTACAAGGAGCATCTTCGCCTCTACATCGACGGCGCAAGAAGCCATGGGGCAACCCCGGTACTGGTCACGCCCGTACATCGTCGCTATTTTAATGAGGATGGTACGCTATCTGACACACATGGTGACTATGTAACAGCGGTTCGTGAGCTGGCGGAAGAAGCGAATGTACCGCTGATTGATTTGTCTGCCCGCACGCAGGAGTTATATGAGCAGCTGGGTCCCGAAGAGAGTAAAGAGCTTTTTATGTGGCTGCTGCCTGGTGAATACATGAACTTTTCCGGCGGCTTAGAGGATAACACACATTTTCATGAGAATGGTGCGGTTCGTATTGCAGACATGGTGGTGGATGCTGTGAGGGCACTGGATTTGCAACCGTTACGCATGTATTTACGTTGAAGGACGACCTATTCATATACGGACGTCAAGGAGGTAACTCACGTGAAACTTACCAAAGGGGGGGACGTGGAAATGCCTGCATTGATATTTGATGAAGAACAAGTTAAGCAGGTGATCGACCGGGTAGTTGAACGCACATTTCAAATGCACTACAGCTGGGATTGGCCGGGTGGAGTAGCCTTTTACGGAGTATGCGAAGCGTATGAAGCGACAGGGAACGAAAAGTATTTGATCAAGCTGAAAGAATGGGTTGACGAAAGTATTGAGGATGGGCTTCCATCTCTCTCGGTGAACGGCGTTTCTGTCGGGCACTGTTTGTTGACGCTTTACCAGGCCACAGGTGAGCAAAAATACCTTGATATTGCCATCGAGATGGCAGAATTTTTGGCCAAAAAAGCGGAACGGTTTGCCGACGGCATTTTCCAGCATACGGTGAACTCACTTCATGATGTATTTCCGCAGCAAGCATGGGTGGATACGATGTTTATGGCCGGTTATTATTTGCTGCGTATCGGTCATCTGTTGGGCAACAAAGAGTATTGGGAGGATGGGGTTCGTCAATATCACGGGCATGAAGAATTTTTGCAGGACCCGGATACGAATCTGTATTATCACGGATGGGATCATGCGAATCAAAGCCGGATGTCAGGAATATATTGGGCGCGCGGCAATTCATGGGCAGCTCTCACGATGGCAAAAGCGCTGAAATTTGTGGAGGTGCAGCATCCATCTTATATGATCATCGATGGCTCGCTGCGTGACCAGCTCAATGCGCTGGTGCGACTGCAATCCCCGGAAGGGCTGTGGCATACGGTGCTGAATGATGATACCTCTTATCTGGAAACCTCGGGCTCGGCAGGAATCGCGACTGCCTTGCTTATGCAAGGGCGGTTGTTTAACAAATACACACAAAAGGCGATCGACGGTATTCTTTCCCGCATTAAGGACGACGGCACAGTAACGGGTGTATCCGCTGGAACCGCTGTGATGAACGATATTGACGGCTATCGAAACGTCCCCTACAAACGCATTCAGGGCTGGGGTCAGGGATTGGCGCTTGCTTTTCTGGCTCAACTGTTGCGTACCAAGGAGAATCCATACGGCTAGAAGAAAGGGCATATGCGCTAAAAAGTATTATGGGTAAAGGAAGGAGGCCAATAGTATGGGAAATGCTGAACTTTCTCAGGAAAAGGTGGCTAATCAGCCGCGAGGCAGCCTATTCTGGGTCATCCCCGATGGGTATATTCCACCGGAAAGCCGGGGAGAGCTGCTCAGTCATGAGAGTATATGCGTGCTGAATTGTGGGAGCCGTGTGGCAAATCTAAGTATAGACATCTATTTTGAAGACCGCGAGCCATTGGAGGGATTGATCGAGGTGGTGGAAGGAAGACGAACCCGTCATATCCGAACAGCCTCGTTGGAGAAATCCGGCGAACGGATTCCGACAGGCATTCCTTACGCAATTACGGTCACTAGCGATGTGCCCATCATCGTACAATATAGCAGATTGGACACGACACAGCCGGAATTGGCGTTAATGAGTGTCATGGCGTACCCTATTTAATCCGACGAAGACTAAGAAGTGAAAAAAGAAATCTCCCGGCTGGAATTGCGCAGCTGGGAGATTTCTTTTTTTTGCAGGCAAATTAGTATCTATTTTTAGCCCGTCTTTTGTGATTTTGCCGAAGTTGTTTTGATCGGCGTGAAGTTTTTTCGCCCTCCAAAATTGGTACCCAGCACGCCGATAATGATCATCACAGCCCCAACAATGTGATAGTAGGCGAGCTGCTCCTTCAAAATGTAAGCACCGGCAATCATGGAAATGAGGGTGGATAAATTACCGATCACACTCATTTTGGAGGCTTCGATCCACTTCAAGGCAAAGCTTGATAACAGTGAGGTGACGAGGGTAGACAGAATGCCCAGATAAATCAGTGCCATCCAATAACCAGGCTTCACCAGTGGAGCGGTATAGGCGCTCATGGAGCCGTCTATGGCATGATATCCCAGTGCCACCACGTTAAAAACGATACATCCCAAAATAGAGGTAACGTAGGTCAATTCCATGGGGCTGTACTTTTGTGTTAAGGGCCGTGCCAGTACATTATAACCGGATAGGCATATCGCAGAGAGCACGAGCAGAAGAATACCGCCATAGCTATTGGACGCTAGCGGTGCTCCGCTTTTCATTACAAATATAAAAACCACACCAAAGACAGAGAGCAGTAAGGAAATCTTTTGGACTACTGTTGTACGCTCTTTAATAAAATAAGAAGCTAACAGCAACGTAAAGATGGGAACGGTTGCTTGAATAATTCCACCTTCCGATGAAGAAGTGCTCATCAGCCCGAAGGCTTGCAGTGGAAAATACACTAATGGCGAGAGCAGCGCCAGTGGTAAAATGCGCAGAATGTCACGCAATTTGATGTTGAGCTTAATCCAACCAAGCAGCACTGGAACGGTCAAAGCGATAAAAGACAGCGCAAAGCGGTGGGCGATCACATCCAGCGGGCTCGCCTCTGTGACCGTCAATTTTACAAATAAAAATGAAAATCCAAGTATAGCTGCATAGCTGAGAGCTGCCAGATAGGCGGCTCCATTTCTGGAACGACTGTGCATAATAAACCTCCGTAGTCATGACCTTAACCTGTGGTTCTCTCAATATACCCGGATGGCATAACATGATACAATCCATAAAATCTGCAACTGTACGGGTACAGTTGTAAAATAAAAAAAGCCGGAACGAAGTCCCAGAGGTCGAATACCCTTCCCTAAGACTACTTCCAGCTCTTATCAAAATTCATATTCTATCACTTACTGCTGGGTTTACTTCCCTTGTGACATCGCCCGGAACGAATCGTCCGCCGCTTCCAGCGTAGCATCTACATCTTCGTCCGTATGCGCTGTTGTGAGGAACCAGGCTTCGTACTTGGATGGTGCCAGATGAATACCTCGATCCAGCATGTGACGGAAGAAGGATGCGAATGCTTCGCTATCCGTATCCTGCGCCTGTGCGTAATTCGTGATCGGATGATCACAGAAATGCGTCGAGAACGCTCCACGAATACGGTTGATCGTCAATGGCACGCCATAGCGTTCGGCAGAGGACTGAATACCGTCCGTCAGCCTCACAGCCAGACGTTCCATCTCTTCATACACGCCTTCTCCTTGAAGGACTTCAAGGCAGGCGATGCCTGACGAGATGGACGCCGGGTTGCCTGCCATCGTACCCGCCTGATAAGCCGGGCCGAGTGGGGCAACCTGCTCCATGATCTGTTTGCTGCCACCGTAGGCACCAATTGGCAGACCACCACCCATGATTTTGCCCAGCGCGGTCAAATCTGGCTGAATCGCATCATGGTTGTCCAAACCTGCATACGTTTGGATAGAGCCGAAGTGGAATCGGAATGCGGTAATGACCTCGTCATAAATGACGAGTGAGCCGTTCGCACGCGCCATGGAGCACAACCCTTCCAAATAACCGGGCTGCGGCATAACCATGCCGAAATTACCGACAATAGGCTCGACCATGACTGCCGCCACATCGTCGCTCCAGCGCTCCAAAGCTTGGCGCAACGCGTCGAGGTCATTGAATGGCACAGTAATGACCTCGCTCGCAATGTTGGTTGTAATGCCTGCACTGTCAGGTATGCCCAGCGTGGAGGGTCCGGAGCCAGCAGCTACAAGTACCAGATCCGAGTGACCATGGTAGCAGCCGGCAAATTTGATGATCTTGTTCCGCCCAGTATAAGCCCGTGCCACACGAATCGTCGTCATGACTGCTTCTGTGCCGGAATTCACAAACCGGACCTTGTCCATAGAAGGAATGGCTTCCTTCAGCATCTTGGCCAGTTTGATTTCCAATACCGTTGAGGTTCCGTATAATACGCCGTTCGCGGCCGCTTCGCTGATCGCCTTGGTAATATGGGGGTGAGCATGTCCGGTAATAATAGGGCCGTAGGCCGCCAAATAATCGATATACCGATTATCATCCTCGTCCCAGAAATGAGCACCTTTAGCGCGTTTCATGAATACTGGAGCACCGCCGCCCACAGCTTTAAAGGAACGTGAAGGACTGTTAACGCCCCCGACAATATGCTCCAGGGCTTCTTTATATAGTGCTTCGGAGTTTTTCCGTTTCATCATCAAAAACTTCCTTTCCGTTCATTAAAATAGGGTATACACACGCCAAAGGGCAGCGTTCACGGCTGCCCCTGCATACATCATTATAGCTCTTTTTGACCTGTCTTTGTTGTTGATTGTTTGGAAGCATTCTCATCACTGGCTTTACTGCCCCCTGTAAAAGAAGCTTTATCCGTCTTGGTAGACGATGCACTGTCTGGCTGTTTTGTTTCGGTCTGATCCTTATTTTGTTCCTGTGTTTGTGTGGGTGGATTATTAAAAATATCCTGCACATACGTTTTCAGTTCTTCCGGATCGCGGACAGTAAGAACTGCCGCGCCGCCCACATTCTCTTCTCCGAGCATCTTCATCGGTGGAACCTGTTCACTGCCTGCAAAGTTGCTTTGGTACCCCACATTCGCCAGCTTCCACATATCGTTAACACTGAGATTTGTGTCGATGTATGGGTTAACCTGCTCTAAAATGTTCGGCAGGTTGGCGATGGAAGTCGTGGTCTGCATTTTCTGGGCTACGGCCTCCAAAAATGCGCGTTGCCGTCCTGATCGGGAGAAGTCGGACATCGCATCGTGGCGGAACCGCACATATTGAAGCGCCGTGTTGCCATCCAGATGCTGCATACCCTTTTTCAAATCAATGTCGTACTGATGTTTATCTGCATTACTTGTATAATGCATATCCTTTTCCACTTCAAAATCAATCCCGCCTACGGCATCCACCAGTTTGATAAAACCCTGGAAATCCGTGTACACATAATATTGCACCGGAATGCCTAACAGATCGCCAGCCGTCTTCATGGCTGTGTTGGGTCCGTGAGTAATGGCGGTATTAATTCGATTTTTTCCGTAACCGGGAATATCCACGTACGTATCACGCAAAATAGAGAACAGGTGGATTTTTTTCTTGACGGGGTCCAGTGACACGACCATCATGCTGTCTGATCGGGGGACTTCCCCTTTCTGGATACCGCGCCCATCGACACCCATTAGCAAAATATTGACCATATCGGTACCTTCCCACTTGGGCGGTTCTGGCGTACGAACCTGATCGACCTGCTTTACATTTTTGAAGGGGGAGTTAGCACCCTCTTTATGCAGATTATCCAGCTGATTATAAATAGATGTAAAATAGTACACGGCAAAGCCGACAATCGCGACGATTACCACGGCTAGAACCGACCATATCGTCCTTTTGGTTCTGCTTGTCATGGATGCTCTCCCTTTCGCTTTTCAGTTCATTACATTATAATTTCTTTTTGGAGCACAATCAATTTAACTATGGATTTTACAAATCCTGATTGAGAGGTATAACATGCTGGCAATAGATGTGCAGGATCTGCGCAAAACATTTAAGGTTCAAAAAAATCGCGAGGGCTTAAAAGGCGCCTTCCTTGATTTATTTGCCCGCGAATACAACGAGGTAGCCGCGGTCAAAGATATATCTTTCCGTATTCCGCAAGGAGAAATATGCGGTTATATCGGTGAGAATGGCGCCGGAAAGTCCACCACGATTAAGATGCTGACAGGCATTCTCGTGCCGACATCGGGACATCTCAAGGTGGGCGGTTATGTCCCCTATGAGGAACGTGAGAAATTTGTAGGCAACATTGGTGTTGTTTTCGGTCAGCGCAGCCAGCTTTGGTGGGACATCGGTGTGATCGAGTCTTTTCAACTACTGCGGAAAGTATATCAGGTTCCGGCTACTGACTTCAAACGCAGGCTGGATGAGCTGGTGGAGAGACTGCAATTGCAGGATCTGCTAAGCCGCCCGGTACGCAAGCTTAGTCTCGGGCAACGGATGCGCTGTGAGTTGGTAGCAGCCTTGCTGCACAATCCGTCTATTGTTTTTCTGGACGAGCCGACCATTGGGCTTGACATTATGGTGAAGTCCGAAATCCGCGAGTTTCTGAAGGACATGAACCGGGATCACGGTACGACTATTTTGCTGACGACCCATGATTTGCAGGATATTGAAGCGCTGTGCTCGCGCGTCATTATGCTGGATGATGGGAATATCATTTATGATGGTGGTCTTGAGGATCTGAAGGCGCGTTGGGGTACAGGTCGAGAAGTACGGTTCCAGTTCGGCACATCGACCCAATTGGAGCAATTACAGGCATGGACTGCTGATATGCCATTGGCTTGGACGGTGGATAATGATTTGGCTGCCAAGGTATGGATTCCTCTTCATATTAATGTATCGGATGTGCTCGCTTGCGTAGTCGGTCGCACGGACATTACGGATATCAAAATCATTGAAACCAACACGGATGATATCGTCCGCAGTATCTATCAGTCTGGCTCGGCGGAACGCCAGGGCAATCCGGTAGTGGAGGCCAAAGTTCATGCTTAGCGTATACACCGATTTTATTCGTATTCGATTTCTCACGATGCTGGCTTATCGTGTGAACTATTATTCAGGAATCCTTATTTATTGCATGAATATTGGCGTGTATTATTTCACATACAAAGCGATATATGGCGATGCGGGTAGCATTGGAGGCTTTACCGCTGCTCAGATGACGACGTATGTAGCCGTATCGTGGATGGCGAGAGCCTTTTATTTTAACAATCTGGATCGTGAGATATCGACGGATATTCGTGATGGAAGCATTGCAATTCAGATGATCCGACCTTATAACTATGTACTTGTTAAATTTATGCAAGGACTCGGCGAGGGAATGTTCCGTTTTCTGTTGTTTATGATTCCAGGTATGGCGATTGCGTTGCTGCTATTTCCGGTGAAACTTCCCACGGATCCGGTAGCCTGGGTTGGTTTTCTGGTCATGCTGTTTTTCAGCTTTATGATCAACACTCAGATCAATATTATTACGGGATTAACGGCCTTTTTTATCGAAAATAATGAGGGCATGATGCGTATGAAGCGCGTAGTTGTAGATCTGTTTTCTGGATTGATTTTGCCAATTAGTTTGTTCCCAGGCTGGCTGGCGACAATCGCCCAATGGATGCCGTTTCAGGCAATTACCTATTTGCCGGGCTCTGTATTTACGGGACGTGTAAAAGGCGTTGGCATTTGGAATGTACTGGGTATCCAAATCATTTGGCTGGTCGTTCTGCTCGTGCCGATGATCATCATTTGGCGACTGGCGCGCAGACGTCTGTTCGTGCAGGGAGGGTAAGCCGATGATGTACTATTTGGGTCTCATTAGCGAATATTTAAAAAATTACATGAAGTCACGGCTCACCTATCGGGCCGACTTTTGGGTAGAAGTTATTTCAGATCTGTTGTTTCAGGCCACGAATCTTATTTTTATCCTGGTTATTTTTATGCACACAGACAGTTTGGGTGGCTGGAGTGAAAATGAAGTCGTGTTCGTTTATGGATTTTTTATGGTTCCTTACGGACTATTCAGCTGTTTCGTCAACCTTTGGAACTTTAGCGAGCGTTATATTGTAAAAGGTGAACTCGACCGGGTAATGACCCGTCCTGCGTATAATCTGTTCCAGATTTTCCTTGAAAATGTGGACCCGCCCGCACTGGTCGGCTCAGTGATCGGTCTGATTATTATGGGGATCAGCGGGGCACAGATGGACTTGGCTATGGAGTGGTGGTTCATACCGGCGCTGATCATTTTGAGCCTAAGTGCCGTGGCGATCTATACGGGGATATACACCATATTGACTTCCCTTTCGTTTTTTTCGGATGCGCCGACAGGAATTATTCCGCTCATGTACAATATTCAGGGCTACGGACGTTATCCAGTAACGATCTATAACCGAGCCATTCAGGTTGTGCTGACTTGGATACTACCGTTTGCTTTTGTTGGCGTATATCCAGCCTCCCTGTTCCTTCACCGAGAGGACATGCGCCATATGGCGCTCTTAACTCCTGTGATGGGAATTGTCTTTCTGACCTTGGGCTTACTGGCATGGAACTGGGGAATTCGCCGCTACAGAGGGGCAGGCTCATAGGTCAGGTTATATAAGAACCCCCACAAGATAGGAGATGATGAGATGTCCGCGGCATTTACCGTTATTGGACAAGCGGCACCGGATTTTGAATTGCCTGGCAGTGAGGGAAAGCATGTTAAGCTGTCAGATTATCGAGGCAGTAGGGTGTTGATATATTTCTATCCCAAGGACTTGACCTCTAGCTGCTCGACACAGGCTTGTGATTTTCGGGATAAACATACGGAGTTTGAAGGTTTGAACACGGTGATTCTGGGGATAAGCCCTGATCCACTCAAGCAGCATGACAAGTTTATTGCCAAGTACGGACTCCCTTTTCAGTTGTTATCTGATGAAGAGCATCAGGTCGCTGAGACGTATGGTGTATGGCAGCAAAAACAGATGTACGGCAAGCAGTACATGGGCATTGTTCGGTCTACGTTCCTTATTGATGAAAATGGTATCTTAGTTCACGAATGGCGTGGTTTAAGAGTAAAAGGGCACATTGATGCTGCGCTGGCATACATTCAGGATATGGCGTAAGTGAAGAACAAAAAAACCTTTTGGAATCGGATTATGCTTCTTTAAGCATCGGTTTCAAAAGGTTTTTGTTAATTTTTGGATACGTCCTGTCGATGCTTCCACTTTTGCTTGCAGAAATAAACACCCCATAAAACAAGCGGAATGATCAAGCCGTTTGTATAATGCCAGGTAGACATGGGATAAACAAGAGTTCTTACATAATAAAACACATTTGGGGTTATCAAAATGGTCATACCAAACACAAGCGCTCCTGCGGGGATGACAAAGGGGCGGATATTAGAAATTCGGAATAGCTGGGTTGTTCCGAAAGTAAACGCGTAAAAGAAAAGGACACCTTTGAAATAGGCAGCAAGTGCCCAGGTTAAAGTTACTAACGATTCGACTCGTGTAATATAATTGAGCTCGTTAATCTTTGTTGTGAGAGCAGAAGAAATGTATGGACTATAATTGGTCACAAAGGGACCAACGACAAGGAGAGAGAGAAGCAGAAACACGCTAATCAGGAATCCGCCTATAAGAGAGGTGAGCAACATGTCCTTTTTAAAATGGGCTTTTTTGTTTACATAAGGAAAAACCATGAGCATAATAGACATTTCGGCAAAAGGCATAGCCACGCCTGGAACCATTCCTTTAGCAACAGGAGCTAACCCGTTTTCCAAAACAGGCCGTACATTAGAAAGCTGAATTTGTGGCAGGAGTGCAAGGATCAGACCGGAGAAGATTAATATATATGCTGGTAATAGCATCTCGCTAACACGACCGAAAACTTCAATTCCCATTAGCGCAGTAAGCACCATTAGGGAAATTCCCATAACGAGCAGGACATGCAGAGGGGTTTGTACAAATAACTGGGTAGTCAGGTAATCGCCTACCTCTCTAGCAATAAGAGCGGTGTTCATTAAAAAATAAAACAAATACCAGCAGGAGACAATGGTTCCGAATACAGGCCCGAAAATTTTACGGATCGCTTCAATAAGTGTAAGGCCCGGGTAGAGTTCATGGACACGAAGGAGCACGTAAATAATAATTAAACCTAACGGTATGGACAGTATAGAGCTGATCCAGGCATCCTGATGAGCAATATGCGTAATCATAGTCGGATAAATTAAGAGCATATCCCCGATTAAACACATAAACATAAGGACAGTCACTTGCCGAACACTGATACGTTCTTTTTTTGACATTTGTGGCTGCCTCCCTTCTAAAAGCCAAATACATGTGAAATAAAAGCGTTAACAGGGTTATAGATGATCTCTATCAGAATCAGCGGACTTGGCGTAACCTCTAATTTGGCAGCAAGAATACTAAGCCATGTGCCTAATCCGAGCATAACGATGTACACGAACATATCCTTAAAGCGATGCTTTCGGTACAAGCCTGGCAAATCTTTGGCAGCGATGGCTAAGCCGATACAGATAATGATAGTGGTAATCAGCATGTCGATGCTCCTTCCTTTGAGGGTGAGGCTCAACCAGATCCCAGGCTATGATTGCCTTTCGATCTCAACTTGTATACGACAAGCAGCAGTAAAGGCAGGACAACGGAATCCGTCAAATCCCAATAAATCCAAGCGTGGACGATCGTATCCAGATAATAAGTAATGTTGGGTGCCGACACGATAATCAGACCAAACAGGATCATAAAGCTAGGGCCAAGAAAGGTCCGTACATTGTCTAATCGCAGTAGCTGAGTCATTCCTAAGGTAAAGGCATAGAAGTGTAAAATGGTTTTAACAAAGGTAGTGATAATCCAGGCTATGCTCATCATAGATTCAACTCTCTGTAAGAAATTTCCTATGTTGATTTTTTTAGATAGCGTATAAGAGGTATACACACTATGTTCGGTTACAAAAGGGCCCAGAACCATGAGAGAAACCAAGAGTAGTACGCTTAACAGAACGCTGGCAGTAAGTCCGGCTAGCAAAACCGATTTTTTTAGACCCGGTTTTTTGTTCACATAGGGAAAAATCATGAGTAAAAAAGCTAATTCTCCGAATGGGTAGGACAGTGCAAATAGGCTGCCTTCCATAATCTTGGGAATACCTTGCTCCAGCATAGGCTTAAGCTGCTGACTTTCACATTGGGGAAGCAAGCACAGGATTAAAAACAAAGTGAAAGCCAAGCATAATGGTAATAAGATTTGAGCCGTACGAGCAATAGGCTCTAATCCCATATACATCCCCCACATAAGCGCAAGAATTAAGAGTAAATTGATAACAGGCAGAGGCGTCATAACATAAGTCTGGCTGTTCATAAAATCCCCGACCTCTCTTAAATAAATCGCGGAATTCATTAATAAATGGAACAAATACCATATCGAGATGAGGGAGCCTAGCCACGGTCCCAAAATTCTCTGGCAGAGTTGAATAAAGGTGAGATCAGGATATAGCTGATGTACCCGCAGGAGTAGCAGTAATACAGCCAATCCTGCTGGGATACTTAGGAATGAGCTGATCCAGGCATCCTGCTTGGATATGCTTGTAATGAGGGAGGGATACACCAATACGCAGTCTCCGATAATACTCAAAAATACGAGTACGGCTATATTTCTGATGCTGATACGCCCTTTCTCCTCCACCCAGCTCACTCCTTCATTTGTTTTTGGAATGATTCAAACAAGGAACCAATTTTTTTAATCTTTGTCTGTGCCTTATATTCAATCTGTAAGTCCATAAATGGATTTTCTTTTTCTTCTTTTAGTCTTTTCCAAAGCTCGGGTTTGGACTGGTGAATCAGTTGACCAAAGCCGAAAATGTCTGACTTAAACTCATGCCGAACGGTCTCTACGGAATGTTTCATAATTTCAACAATTTTTTCATTGCTTGCGGCTTCAATTTCTTTAATATCGTCCATACTGTCTAGCTTCATATGCTGGCAGTTGACTTCTCGTACTGTGCTGTTGTTGGTAACTGATATAGAGATAACAGGTTCTCCATCACGAATGATTACTTTTTTTTGAGTGTCGCTACTCAAGGTTAATAGGGCAATGTTACCCCCACCCTGACAATCGGTGTGCCCCGTTGTAGACTCCACTTTATCCCTGATGTAACTGAGCCCTTTACTGTCAAGTTCATTGATCCATCCCAGCAATCGGTCTTTTTTGAATACACCATTACCCGAAAACCGCAATATGGTTTCAGGCGATATACTTTTGGTGGCATCCATACCTTTTTCATTGGTCGACTCTATATCTCCCACAGCTTCCAATGCGGGCAGAGTGGACTGGATGTCGGGATTAACCAGGTCGCTAAGAAGTTGATCCATGGTTACTTTGGTAGCAGGAGCCCAGGTTTTGGTTAAGGTATCTAACGAAGCAAATAATTTATTTGCCGGCAACTTTTCCATTGGAGTGGGGATCTTTAACATCGTAGAAGCCTTGTTATTCTTGGCTATCGCAATATAAAAGTCACTTCTTGTGAAAGGCTCTCGCATCATGGCTTCAATCGCATCAGCAATTCCCTTTCTCGCATACTCCTCACCTAAAATCAGCATACGAATATGAGATAAGTAAATGGCGCGCGGACTTGTATTCGTCATTTTTTCAATGGCCTCTTGAATCGTGGGTGCAGTGGCCTGATAAGTAACGACTGGAGGGCCTGCACTTGGTGAAGATTTGGAAGCTACAGCAGAAGGAATGACCACCTGAGCGGTTACCTGATACTGGTCTCCTTCCATATCCACACCGATCCCAATAGCTATGCCCAGCTCATTTAATTCTTGGCGATCCCAGCAACCACCTAACAGTAATGCAATCAGGCCCCAGACGAAGAACAAATGTATGGTCTGCTTCATGGTTGATCCCTTCTGGTTTTTGATTTATTACCGATCCGTCTTTTTTTCGTTTTTTGGCGGATCGTATTTTGGATAGAGATGGATTGAGGACGCTTCGTCATATGAGGCCAAGGCAAGCGAAACAGCGTATCTTTCATATCGCTTTCCACATAGGGGCCAAACGGACTCATGTAAGATACTCCAAACGATCTCAGACTGGTCAAGTGCAGCAAAACTACGATTAACCCCATCAATATTCCAAGAAGCCCAAAGGCTGCGGCTAGCATCATTAAGGCGAAGCGTATAATACGAACCGCTATCGACAGGCCGTTTTCTGGAATAACATAGCTGGAGATGGCGGTGATTGACACGATAATGACCATAGCCGCCGAGACAACCCCCGCATCCACGGCTGCTTGCCCAATGACCAATGTGCCTACAATAGATACAGCCTGTCCGACTGTCCTCGGAATTCGGACTCCTGCTTCACGCAAAATTTCATAAGTAATTTCCATGAGCATCGCCTCGACAAAGGCTGGAAACGGTACGCCTTCCCTTTGTGCAGCGAGACTGACCAATAAGTTTGTAGGAATCATCTCTTGATGAAAGGTAGTTACCGCGATATAAACTGCCGGTGCAAGCAAAGCGATAAAAAAGGAAAAGAAACGCAGCAAACGCAGCAACGTGCTGATATCAGCACGTTGGTAATAATCCTCTGCCGACTGGAAAAATTGCACGAATAGCGCAGGAATCAACAGAACAAAGGGTGTCCCGTCCACCAAGATAGCAATCCGCCCCTCCAACAGGCTGGCAGCGACCGAATCCGGACGCTCGCTGTTATAAATGGTGGGAAACGGAGTGAAGGATTCATCCTGAATTTCCTCTTCGATGTAACCCCCTTCCAAAATTCCGTCAATATCAATTCGGTCCAAACGTTCTCTCAGTTCCTGAATAACCCCTTCGTCAGCAATTCCTTTGATATACATCACGGACACATTGGTATGAGTGACTTGACCGATCTGTCTTGTTTCCATCCACAGGCGCGGATCGCGGATTCGCCTACGAATTAGAGCGGTATTGGTACGTAAATTTTCGGTAAAAGCCTCCATTGGACCCCGTACGACACTTTGGGATTGGGGTTCGCTAACACTGCGATCCTCCCAACCGACCGCATCAATCCATATGCCCTTGGCGTATCCGTCCAGCAAAATGATAATACCGCCAGATAGCATCTGGTTGAATAAGGCATCCATTTCGTCCACACTACCTGAGTTACCTGCAATCAAAACTTGATTCTTCAAATAGTCGAATGGTTCTGCGCCCTCCGGTACATGATGTTCATTTACTCGCATCAATGAACGGAGAACGGAATCATGGAGCAATTGAGTATTGACCAGACCATCAATATAAAATAGAGCTGCTGGCCATTTTTGCATCCATAATAGCTCTTTAATGATTACATCTCCGCTGTTTCCAAAGGAGCTTTCGATATGATTCACATTATCCTTCAAGTTAGAGGACACATGAGTAAGTGGACAACTTTTATTCTGATTTGGCATACGTAAAATCCTCCGATATTGGAGTTTGTTGGCTTAGTATGCTCTGAATATATGAATTTATGCCTTGCGATTATAGAAACGAATGCAGTCTGACATTCGCGATTTGCTCCGGTGAAGGGAGGACTGGTATGTCTTTTGTTGCTGGGGATTTTACTTATGGATTAAGCGGTAGTTGGCTTGCGGGGTAGGGGCCATTTGTCTGGATACATTATTAATACGGGAGACCCCATTGTATTTACAGGGTCCATTGTTGGGCATGCTGACGGCGTAGAGTCAAGGAATCATCGGAGTTCTATGCTTGGTGCAGGGGTGGCGATTGAAATGATGGAGCCGCGTACGTTGGGTTTGGCTGGAGGTGCGGGGTTTATTGTGATATCTATCGTGATTTTGATGTATTATGCAAGGACTCGTAGCCGCAAGGCAGCATGAGTGTGATTACTTCGTGTCATCCTTGTTGCTGGTTTTCACCGACTTTTCGGATTTGCGTAGCGAGCTAAATAGGAAGCTTCTCCACCGGTAAATAATATACAGCAGGATTATGAACCCAACGACTCCCGCAATTCGCAGTGCATACAGCTCTACCAAATGGAAAATGGCATCCCATTGGGGACCAAACAGCTTGCCGATGCTTAGAAAGAGGATGACCCAGAATAAAGCGCCGCTGTAAGCATATAAGACAAATTTACGGAAAGAAAGAACAATAATTCCGGCAAAATAACCGGTAAAATGCCTGACACCGGGGATGAAATATCCAAGGAAAATAAGCCAGTATCCATATCGTTGAAACCATTTTTGTGTTTTCTGAAGCTTGTCCGGCGATAACAAAACCCATTTACCATATTTCTGAATAAAGGGGAGTCCAGCCCACTTTCCGATAAAGTAGGTAATAGTCATACCGATGGTCGTGCCCAAAAAAGCTAGCAGCATCAGTTTACCGAAATCCAGGGTACCGGCATAGGAGAGATATCCCGCATAAGCCATGGTGGTTTCCCCGGGAAATGGTAAAGCAATAAACTCAAGCAGCAAGCCGAAAAAAAGGACGCCGTAGCCGTATTCTTCGAACAATTGCGCGATCCACTTCAGCACATCCATCGTTTACACTCCTACGAACAGATTGAGTATTTTAGAATCAATTCATTTTAACAATCTTTTCATGCCCACTCAACTCCGGTTGATTTCTTGACGTCTTGTTTTATCGTTGCGTATAATGAAACGAACAATTGAGGGAGGCACGGTAATGAATAAGCCTAATGAAATCGTTGTAGTTCTTGATTTTGGAGGACAATACAACCAGTTAATCGCAAGAAGAATTCGGGATCTCGGCGTATATAGCGAGCTCCTTCCATACAATACGCCTGCGGAGAAGCTGAGAGAGCTGGCGCCAAAAGGGATTGTTTTCTCAGGCGGACCTTCCAGCGTATATACAGACAATGCTCCTCAGGTGGATCGGGCAATTTATGACCTGGGCATTCCTATCTTTGGTATTTGTTATGGCATGCAGCTGATGGCTCACCAACTGGATGGTAAGGTAGAACGTGCGGGCAAGCGTGAGTATGGCAAAGCAGACGTGCAATTCAATCAGGATGCCCGCTTGGCTAAAGGACTGGATTCTCGTCAAACCGTATGGATGAGCCATGGGGATCACGTAACAGATCTGCCAACCGGCTTTACACTGGATGCAGGAACAGAGAGTGCGCCGATTGCCGCGATGAGTAACCTGGAGCGGAATCTGTATGCGGTGCAATTCCATCCAGAGGTACGTCATTCCGTTCAAGGTAACGAGATGATCAGCAACTTCCTATATGAAGTGTGCGGTTGTGAAGGCAACTGGACGATGGAGTCGTTCATTGAAGATCAGATTCGCGAGATTCGTCAACAGGTAGGCGACAAAAAAGTATTGTGTGCTTTAAGTGGTGGCGTGGATTCTTCCGTTGTAGCGATGCTTATTCACAAAGCGATCGGTGACCAACTGACGTGTATGTTCATAGACCATGGATTGCTGCGCAAAGGTGAAGCCGAAAGTGTAATGGAGACGTTCGTTGGTAAATTTGATATGAAAGTTGTCAAAATTGACGCACGTGAGCGCTTCTTGTCCAAGCTAGCAGGAGTCGATGATCCGGAACAAAAACGTAAAATTATCGGTAACGAGTTTATCTATGTGTTCGAGGAAGAATCTTCTCAATTCGACGATTTTACTTTCCTGGCACAAGGTACGCTGTATACGGATATTGTAGAGAGCGGAACTGCAACGGCACAGACCATTAAATCCCATCATAATGTGGGTGGTTTGCCGGAGAACATGAAGTTCAAGCTGATCGAGCCGTTGAATGCCCTGTTCAAGGACGAAGTGCGTAAAGTCGGCGAAGAATGTGGACTGCCAGCTGAGATTGTATGGCGTCAACCATTCCCAGGTCCGGGTCTTGCCATTCGTGTACTGGGCGAAGTGACAGAGGACAAGCTAACCATTGTTCGTGAGTCGGATTACATTTTGCGTGAGGAGATTGCTAAAGCCGGTCTGGACCGGGAAATCTGGCAATACTTCACCGCTTTGCCGAATATGAAGAGTGTTGGCGTTATGGGCGATGCTCGTACGTATTCTTACACCGTAGGTATTCGTGCAGTAACCTCCATCGACGGTATGACTGCTGACTGGGCGCGTATCCCTTGGGATGTGCTGGAGAAAATCTCCGTTCGTATCGTAAACGAAGTGGATAACGTGAATCGTATCGTGTACGATATTACTTCCAAACCACCAGCTACGATTGAGTGGGAATAAGCGTGGAGACTTCCGCGCCGTAACCATGAATCCTTTAAGATTTACCAATACAACATCAGGACTCCTCCGTATCGGCGAAGTATCGCTATGCGGTTGGAGTCTTTTTTACGGGGGCAAGCAAGGACGGGATATGAAGTCATTTGTTGTTGCAAAACGGAATATGAAGTTGAAAAAAGGAGATATTATTCAATGGTAATGTATCTCCTTTTTTATATGGTTTTATTAGATTCAAGCTATAAATAGTTTAAATCAAGTATGAAATTAAACGTTCACCTCTTTTTCATGTCATGCTCTAATGGTGTCATGTTTTGATACTAATATATTTTATAATGTACCTAGATTAAAGTGTTACATATCTCGTTTCATTAAACGTTGTTCTAAGGAGAATAAAGAGATGGAAAAATTATTTCTATCGTCCTCATTTAAGGATGTTGCACCATGCTTAGTCCATTTCGCTGGTGAAAACTTAGAAGGAAAAAAAGTCACCTTCATCCCAACCGCGAGTATTCCAGAGAAAGTTAAGTTTTATGTGAATTCAGGGAAAAAAGCATTAGAGAATTTAGGATTAGTCGTGGATGAAATCGAAATCAGCACAGCACCATTGAATGAAATAGAGAGTAAAATTAGAGAAAATGACTATATTTATATTACCGGAGGCAACACATTTTATTTACTTCAAGAGTTAAAAAGAACCGGGGCTGACAAAATCATTGCTGATGAAGTTAATGCAGGGAAGTTATACATAGGTGAATCGGCAGGTTCGATGATTTTATCACCGAATATCGAATATGCCCGACTTATGGACAATGTGCAGGAAGCGCCTGCTTTGGATTCCTTTGTTGCGCTCGGGATCATTGAATTCTACCCAGTCCCCCACCATACGAACATCCCGTTTAAAAAAGCGGTGGAGAGCATCATTGAGGAATATGACAGCCAATTAAATTTATATCCAATCAGCAACGCGGAAGTTATTTTGGTTGAAGGTGATAGGATAAAAGTCGAGAATGCATGACTTCATTAAAAAAAGGTAATTTTTCTAGAGGAAGGTCCACTGCATTACCACCATCGAGTGGAGTAGGATTTTAACTGATTACAATATAAAGAACATTCAATTCCACATCATCGTGGTACTGAATGTTCTTTTTTATAATTCTACCTTACCATACAATCTTTTTCCCGGTTGCAGCCGATTCCTCGATGCGATCCAGTAGCTGATGCAGCTTTAAGGCATGGTTGAAATCAGGAGCGAGACGGGTGCCCGTCAAAATATCCTCGGCAAATACATGATGAGCCTTGGCTACATTCAGGGTTACCCCTTGTTTTGGAAAATCCAGTCCGCCATCAGGCTCAGCAGTTACACTTATTTGTTCAAACGCCCCATTAGGACCATGACTCTGCGTACTGCTTGGATCGTACGCAAGTTTTTCGAGCGTCAGATTCCCAAATTGAACATGCCCAAGCGAAGGATTCTGTGTCAATCGCAAAATACCCTTTTTCCCCTGAATCTCTATCTCAAACTTAGAATTCACTCCGCCCTGAATGTGAACGGATATCGGCGCCCCCTTGTCCAATAGTCCGTGAATCAGAATCTGATCGGCTGTATCCTTGGAAATGACTTCACCCGTTTCCTGAATAGTGGCTTCGTTATAGCGAGATGATGTGATGGCCGATAGCTCGCGGAATTCGCCAACGATGTATTGCAGCGCATCCAGAGAATGCCCGCCGTTAATCGTCAGCAGATTAGCGCCATTGGCTCTGTTCAGCAAATAAGCAGTGTCCTGATTTACTTGTCCACCTTTGCCGGAAGTAGCTACTTGCATATGACAGGATAGAATTTCACCAATCTCTCCGCTCTCCACCAATTTTTTCATCGTTTGCACTTCAAGATCCTGCCGTGCCTGCAAGCCGACGGTATGATGAATGCCTGCCAGTGCCGCCGCCTTGACCATTTCAGCAGCTTCCGCAGTGTTTGCCCCCAAGGGCCATTCACAAAAAATATGCTTTCTCTCTTGAATTGCCGCCATCACCGCCTCATAATGATGGGGAACTTTTACGCTCACCACGACCATGTCCACATCCTCGGAAGCTGCGAGCTTTTTGGCATCATCAAAAGCCAGTGCCGCCCCTACTCCTTCTGCACTTTGTCGTGCACTCTCCATACGGGAGGTACCGACGGCAGTGATATCCAGGTTTGAGTGCTTGAGCAACGCCGGAATATGCGTTTGACTAGCCCATTTATTATTCATCGAACCTCCTACGATACCTGCACGAATCTTCTTTATTACCATGTTGCCATACCTCCTAATTTTTAAATGAGGGTGGAAAGTAGCGTCCAAGGTCAATATAATACACTTAACTCATAAATAATAATGCTTGTTTATGATATAGGTATCATTTTATTTGATGGGAGGTGAAGGGATGGATATTGAAAATATGCAGGCATTTGTTTCGGTGGCGGAGCTGAGAAGCCTGACAGAAGCTGCCCAAAAGCTGAATCATCTGCAATCGAATATGACGGCTAAAATAAAGAAGCTGGAGGCCCATTACGGCACAGCGTTATTTTACCGAAAGCCCCGGGGTATGGAGCTGACACCTGCAGGAGAAATCTTATATGCTCAGTTCAAGCAAATGTTGTTGCTGTGGCAAGACACGGAGATGAAAATGAGACCGCAGGAGGAAAAGCTGCGCATCGGTACCATGCAGTCCATCGTGGCGGGCGAAACAACGAGGGCGCTCACGAAGGTATATGAGCTGTATCCGCAGGCTTCGGTTACATTAAAAACCGGAACCACCACGGAAATGGAGCGATTGATCCTTGACGGCGAACTCGATATTGCTTTTGTTACAGGGTATCCCGCTAACCCGTATATTCATTATCAAAAATTATGCCGTGAAGAACTGGTACTGGTGGGGAAAGGCATACATGAAGGCTCGGATCTTAAACAGGTACTCCAAGGAGCGTCTATTATCATATTGTCGGATGGCTGCCTGTACCTCACGTATTTAGAGAAGATGTATCAGGACATGCAATTGACCCATGGCGAGGTTGTGGAGGTTGGTGTGTTTGAAACGATGGTACAATTTTCCTTGATGGGAATGGGAATCACCCTCATGTCCAAAAGGCTGGCGCGGCAATTCAAAGTAACATCCTATTTGCCCGCTCCCCCAACCTTTGGCTACATGGATACATATTTAATAACCCGGCCAAATCACGAAATGACAGCGATTGAACATAAATTTATCGAAATCAATAATACGATCTAATACAATTCAAGAATGCTCAGGCTATTTGTTTAGCTTGAGTATTCTTGAATTGTAGGATTTGTCTATATAGACTTGTCTCAGGACTTGTTTATTTTTAATGAGGGTGTATAATACTTGATATATCAATTGATAGGTCAAGTATTAGGAGGATGGTTTGTCATCGAACATTGCTCTGAAAAAAGTCAGTTGTTTTATCGCATGCATCTTTTGTGTAAAGAAATGAATAACGCTTTTGAAGCACAGTTAAAAACCAGTTTTACCAAGGTTGAAATTTTGTATCATATTGACCATCGTCAGGAACTAAGCCAGCTAGAGCTCCAACATCTGCTCGTTCTGGATGGTGCAGCAGTGACTCGACATCTACGAAGGCTGGAAGAGGAAGGTCTGATTTTACGTAGTAAAAAAGAGCAGGATAAGCGTGTGACCTATATACGTTTGACCGAATTAGGGGTTCAAGAGCTGCAAGTTTTGTCAGAGCAAAGACAAGCCTTCCAGGAAAAGCTGCTATGTAAGTTTACAGATGAGGAAATTGTGGCTTTGACAGATTTACTACAGCGTATGTCTAACAATGTGAAGAATATATAAATGTGAGGAGGAAATGAATATGAAAGCCATCGTTATAGATCAGTATGGAAGCAAGGATGAATTGAAAGAAAGAGAAGTGCCTACTCCTACACCACTGGCTCATCAGGTTGTAGTCAAAGTGGCGGCTACCTCCATCAACCCAATTGACTGGAAGTTGCGTGAAGGTTACTTAAAACAAATGATGGATTGGGAGTTCCCGATTATTTTAGGCTGGGATGTAGCCGGCACTATTTCGGAAGTAGGCAGCGAGGTCACCGATTGGAAAGTGGGAGATGAAGTGTTTGCACGCCCGGACACCACACGGTTCGGTACTTATGCCGAGTATACCTTGGTGGATGATCACCTATTGGCGCGTAAACCTGCCTCAATTTCTTGGGAGGAAGCCGCTTCTGTACCTTTGGCGGGGTTGACTGCTTGGCAGGCGCTTTTTACACATGGTCAACTGACCAAAGGGGAAAAAGTATTAATCCACGCAGGTGCAGGTGGCGTAGGTATGTTTGCTATCCAGTTTGCCAAACAAGCCGGAGCCTATGTCATTACTACAGCCAGTGAGCGTAATCATGAATTGCTTGCTTCATTGGGAGCCGACCAAATCATTGACTATCACACAACTCGTTTTGAGGAAGTTTTATCTGATGTGGACGTGGTGTTCGATACGATGGGCGGGGATGTTCAGAAGAATAGCTTTAAGGTAATGAAAAGGGGCACTGGACGGATCATATCCATTGTGAGCAATTTTGACGAAGAGCTGGTAAAGGAGTACAACGTAACGGCCAAAAATATATGGCTGGAGCCCAACGGACAGCAACTGCAGGAAATTGCCGACCTGTTGGAGCAAAAGAAAGTAAGATCGGTAGTGGGAGCGACGTTTCCTTTTTCACAAAAAGGCTTATATGATGCACACGCTTTAAGCGAAACCCACCATGCTGTTGGAAAAATTGCAATAACCTTCTCATAAGGATGAATACACATATACAGCACAAAAGGAATTGCGCACGATGAAGATTTTAGAAGATTATTTTCACTACTATGATTTAGCAAAAGATGACGAGAAGAGTAGAGAGCGATTAATTAGCCTTTTTTCTGAGAAGATTGAGTTTGTATTGAATGGTGATCGAAAACAAGGTATGAACAGTTGGAAAAGCTTCTTGAATATGTTCTTTGAGGGATCGCTCGAAATCAAGCATATGTATGAAGGTTGGAAACCTGTACCCGGAGAACCTGATACCTATCAAACCAAATGGGCAGTGTGTGGTAAAAAAGCAACAGGCGAAGTTTATACACTTACTGGAGTGGACAAGGCTCGGCTGGATGCGGAAGGTAAGATCGTTTATCTGGAGAATATCCCAGACACAGCGAATACATTTGATAAGTACAAAAACATCTGATTCCCTTAAATGATAACCCGTTAGCTGCATAATAGCTTGCGGGTTTTCTGTTTTCCGAACAATACATATATGTTTAATTTGTAACATTCGCTTTTTCTGTTGACAAGCAGTAGGTGAGAGCCTAAAATAACGAATGTAATAATATAGCGCATTGAATGCGAATATTACTTCAAACGAACGACAACAATACGAGTATGCTTTGCGTAGGAGGAATTACGACTCATGGAGCGTTTCTTTAAATTAAAGGAACATGGCACGAACGTCCGCACAGAAATTATAGCGGGGATTACTACTTTTATGACCATGGCTTATATTTTGGTGGTCAACAATACCTTTTTAGGTCCGACTGGAGCAGGTATGCCCAGTGAAGCTGTCTTTTTTGCGACGGCCGTAGGTGCAGGTTTGGTTACCATCCTGATGGGGTTATTCGTTAATGTGCCGATCGGCATGGCGCCGGGTATGGGCTTGAATGCTTATTTTATGACTGTAGTCCTGAGTTCTAATGGCATGATTACTTGGCAAGCGGCACTTGGCGCTGTATTTATATCCGGTATCGTCTTTCTGATTTTAACCGTGACACGAGTAAGACAGATGCTGCTTGTTGCGGTTCCGGAAAATTTAAAGACAGCTATTACAGTGGGTATCGGCTTGTTTATTACGATTGTCGGCTTCAAGCTTTGTAATCTGGTTATGGTGAGTATCGTTCCAGGGACAGATGTTGGTCAACCGGTTCCGGGTCATGCTTTTAATTTGATTTTGGGAAGTCTGGTACATCAAAAGGATGCACTGCTGGCCCTAATCGGATTGCTTATTATCGCAGCACTGATGGTCGTTCGGGTTAAAGGTGCATTGCTGATTGGGATCGTAGCTACTACATTAATCGGTATTCCGATGGGAGTAACGAATCTGAGTAGCTTGACAACAGGCAACTGGATTCCTGATTTCAGTAATTTGGCTGTAGGCCAGTTAGACTTGAAAGCAGCTTTGCATATTGGTCTGTTTGATATCATTTTCATTTTCACATTTGTAGAGTTGTTTGATACGTTCGGTACCTTGGTAGGTACGGCTACTCGCGCGGGTATAATGAAAGATAAGAAAAAAGGCGAGAAAATTATCGGTAAAGCGATGCTGGTGGATGCTGTTGGCGTAAGTACCGGTGCTGTATTGGGTACAAGTACGATTACAGCATTCGTAGAAAGCTCCGCAGGGGTAGAAGAAGGCGGACGTACCGGACTGACTGCTGTAACGACAGGTGTTCTGTTCTTGTTGGCCCTGTTTATTGCACCGTTGGCTCTGGTTGTGCCTTCTGCCGCTACTGCTCCAGCTCTGATTATTGTTGGGGTCCTAATGATGAGTCAGGTTCGCAACATCGACTGGGATAACTTTCTGTTGGCGTTTCCTGCATTTTTGACTATCGTGCTGATGCCTTTCACAGGTGGAATCGCGAATGGTATTTCTGCTGGTATCCTGTCTTACGTTGTACTGGCTGTATTCAGTAATCTATTTACCAGCAATAAAGTTAAAATTCACTGGCTCATGTGGGTGCTTGCTATTATTGTAGTAATCCGCTTTGCCTTTATGGGCTCAGAATAATCAGTAGATATAGAACAAAGAACCTCTTCCTGTTGCTTAAGGGAAGAGGTTCTTTGTTTGTAGTTAGACGCAGATAGATACAACGGAGCTATTATATAGAAGGAAAATGAATAATATATAAAGTATTATGAATTTCACATAATAAATGCTTGCAAACGGGATGTGTATATGGTATATTCTAATTCCGGCCAAGAAATACAATATTGCGAGCGAGTGTTACAAAAAACGTTTTAAAAAAATGCTTGCTAAGTTGGTTCGGACATGATATGATATAAGAGTTGATGAAGCGACGTGCTGAATTAACGAAATGAATGTTTGATCTTTGAAAACTGAACAACGAGTGAGTAAAACGATTTTGTTCGCAAAATCAAACAAGAGATATTTTTTATCTCGTCAGTTTCAAAATGAGCTTATCGCTCTTTCTATAAACCAGCTTCGGTTGGTCTTTAATGGAGAGTTTGATCCTGGCTCAGGACGAACGCTGGCGGCGTGCCTAATACATGCAAGTCGAGCGGGGTTATTTAGAAGCTTGCTTCTAAATAACCTAGCGGCGGACGGGTGAGTAACACGTAGGCAACCTGCCCACAAGACAGGGATAACTACCGGAAACGGTAGCTAATACCCGATACATCCTTTTCCTGCATGGGCGAAGGAGGAAAGACGGAGCAATCTGTCACTTGTGGATGGGCCTGCGGCGCATTAGCTAGTTGGTGGGGTAATGGCCTACCAAGGCGACGATGCGTAGCCGACCTGAGAGGGTGATCGGCCACACTGGGACTGAGACACGGCCCAGACTCCTACGGGAGGCAGCAGTAGGGAATCTTCCGCAATGGGCGAAAGCCTGACGGAGCAACGCCGCGTGAGTGATGAAGGTTTTCGGATCGTAAAGCTCTGTTGCCAGGGAAGAATGTCTTGTAGAGTAACTGCTACAAGAGTGACGGTACCTGAGAAGAAAGCCCCGGCTAACTACGTGCCAGCAGCCGCGGTAATACGTAGGGGGCAAGCGTTGTCCGGAATTATTGGGCGTAAAGCGCGCGCAGGCGGCTCTTTAAGTCTGGTGTTTAATCCCGAGGCTCAACTTCGGGTCGCACTGGAAACTGGGGAGCTTGAGTGCAGAAGAGGAGAGTGGAATTCCACGTGTAGCGGTGAAATGCGTAGAGATGTGGAGGAACACCAGTGGCGAAGGCGACTCTCTGGGCTGTAACTGACGCTGAGGCGCGAAAGCGTGGGGAGCAAACAGGATTAGATACCCTGGTAGTCCACGCCGTAAACGATGAATGCTAGGTGTTAGGGGTTTCGATACCCTTGGTGCCGAAGTTAACACATTAAGCATTCCGCCTGGGGAGTACGGTCGCAAGACTGAAACTCAAAGGAATTGACGGGGACCCGCACAAGCAGTGGAGTATGTGGTTTAATTCGAAGCAACGCGAAGAACCTTACCAGGTCTTGACATCCCTCTGACCGCTGTAGAGATATGGCTTTCCTTCGGGACAGAGGAGACAGGTGGTGCATGGTTGTCGTCAGCTCGTGTCGTGAGATGTTGGGTTAAGTCCCGCAACGAGCGCAACCCTTATGCTTAGTTGCCAGCAGGTCAAGCTGGGCACTCTAAGCAGACTGCCGGTGATAAACCGGAGGAAGGTGGGGATGACGTCAAATCATCATGCCCCTTATGACCTGGGCTACACACGTACTACAATGGCCGGTACAACGGGAAGCGAAATCGCGAGGTGGAGCCAATCCTAGAAAAGCCGGTCTCAGTTCGGATTGTAGGCTGCAACTCGCCTACATGAAGTCGGAATTGCTAGTAATCGCGGATCAGCATGCCGCGGTGAATACGTTCCCGGGTCTTGTACACACCGCCCGTCACACCACGAGAGTTTACAACACCCGAAGTCGGTGGGGTAACCTGCAAGGGAGCCAGCCGCCGAAGGTGGGGTAGATGATTGGGGTGAAGTCGTAACAAGGTAGCCGTATCGGAAGGTGCGGCTGGATCACCTCCTTTCTATGGAGAATCGTTTCCTGCAATGGAAACATTCAAATATGAAGCGTAAGTTTCAAAACTCAGGTTTAGGCCTGTTACTCACTCGTTGCTCAGTTTTGAGAGCTCAAACTCTCAAGCTTCGACGAATACTTCATTCACACATCCGTGTGGAACCGAAATATTCATCGGGTTTCGCTTCGATGAAGCGAATTGCACCTTGAAAACTGGATACCGAAACGAAATTGCGTTTTAGAATATTCCTTTAAGCTGATCTTGTGTAAACAAGTGAAATAAAGGTAGCTGCCTTGAATTTCATTCACACGTAAGTGTTGAACCGAAATTCAAAGCAAATCGTATTTACGATGTAAATACTAGGTTAAGCTACAAAGAGCACACGGAGGATGCCTAGGCGCCAGGAGCCGACGAAGGACGTGGCGAACAACGATAAAGCCTCGGGGAGCTGTAAGCAAGCTTTGATCCGGGGATGTCCGAATGGGGAAACCCGGCTGTCTTCATCGACAGTCACTTTCTGCTGAATACATAGGCAGAATAGAGGCAGACCAGGGGAACTGAAACATCTAAGTACCCTGAGGAAGAGAAAACAATAGTGATTCCGTCAGTAGCGGCGAGCGAACGCGGATTAGCCCAAACCAAGGAGCTTGCTCCTTGGGGTTGTGGGACGTCTCACATGGAGTTACAAAGGAACCGGTTAGATGAAGAGGTCTGGAAAGGCCCGCCAGAGAAGGTAAAAGCCCTGTAGTTCAAAACTTGTTCCCTCCGAGACGGATCCCGAGTAGTGCGGGGCACGTGAAACCCCGTATGAATCCGGCAGGACCATCTGCCAAGGCTAAATACTCCCTGGCGACCGATAGTGAAGCAGTACCGTGAGGGAAAGGTGAAAAGCACCCCGGAAGGGGAGTGAAATAGATCCTGAAACCGTGTGCTTACAAGAAGTCAGAGCCCTATTTATGGGTGATGGCGTGCCTTTTGTAGAATGAACCGGCGAGTTACGTTCCCGTGCAAGGTTAAGGTGAAGAGCTGAAGCCGCAGCGAAAGCGAGTCTGAATAGGGCGAATGAGTACGTGGACGTAGACCCGAAACCGGGTGATCTACCCCTGTCCAGGGTGAAGGTGCGGTAACACGCACTGGAGGCCCGAACCCACGCATGTTGAAAAATGCGGGGATGAGGTGGGGGTAGCGGAGAAATTCCAATCGAACCCGGAGATAGCTGGTTCTCCCCGAAATAGCTTTAGGGCTAGCCTCGGAAAGAAGAATCGTGGAGGTAGAGCACTGATTGGGTGCGGGGCCCGCAAGGGTTACCAAGCTCAGTCAAACTCCGAATGCCATAGATTTAGTTCCGGGAGTCAGACAGTGAGTGCTAAGATCCATTGTCGAAAGGGAAACAGCCCAGACCATCAGCTAAGGTCCCCAAGTGTGTGTTAAGTGGGAAAGGATGTGGAGTTGCACAGACAACCAGGATGTTGGCTTAGAAGCAGCCACCATTGAAAGAGTGCGTAATAGCTCACTGGTCGAGTGACTCTGCGCCGAAAATGTAACGGGGCTAAACACACCACCGAAGCTATGGCTTGATGCTTTGCATCAGGGGTAGGGGAGCGTTGAATGCGGGTTGAAGGTGTACCGTAAGGAGCGCTGGACTGCATTCAAGTGAGAATGCCGGTATGAGTAACGAAAAGATCTGTGAGAATCAGATCCGCCGAAAGCCTAAGGGTTCCTGAGGAAGGTTCGTCCGCTCAGGGTAAGTCGGGACCTAAGGCGAGGCCGATAGGCGTAGTCGAAGGACAACAGGTCGAAATTCCTGTACCACCGTAATCCGTTATGAGCGATGGGGTGACGCAGTAGGGTAGTGACGCGGACGGATGGATGTCCGTCTAAGCAGTGAGGCTGATGTGTAGGCAAATCCGCACATCGTAAGGCTGGGCTGTGATGGGGAGCGAAAATTGTAGTAGCGAAGGTCATGATCTCAGACTGCCAAGAAAAGCCTCTAGCCAGGAGAAGGTGCCCGTACCGCAAACCGACACAGGTAGGCGAGAAGAGAATTCTAAGGCGCGCGGAAGAACTCTCGTTAAGGAACTCGGCAAAATGACCCCGTAACTTCGGGAGAAGGGGTGCCTCGGTAGGGTGAATAGCCCGAGGGGGCCGCAGTGAAAAGGCCCAAGCGACTGTTTAGCAAAAACACAGGTCTGTGCGAAGCCGCAAGGCGAAGTATACGGGCTGACGCCTGCCCGGTGCTGGAAGGTTAAGGGGAGTGGTAAGCTCGCAAGAGCGAAGCTATGAACCGAAGCCCCAGTAAACGGCGGCCGTAACTATAACGGTCCTAAGGTAGCGAAATTCCTTGTCAGGTAAATTCTGACCCGCACGAATGGCGTAACGACTTGGGCGCTGTCTCAACGAGAGATCCGGTGAAATTTTAATACCTGTGAAGATGCAGGTTACCCGCGACAAGACGGAAAGACCCCATGGAGCTTTACTGCAGCTTGATATTGAATTTGGGTACGATCTGTACAGGATAGGTGGGAGCCGTAGAACTTTGAGCGCCAGCTTGAAGGGAGGCATCCTTGGGATACCACCCTGATCGTATCTAGGTTCTAACTTGGTACCGTGAACCGGTGCGAGGACAGTGTCAGGTGGGCAGTTTGACTGGGGCGGTCGCCTCCTAAAGAGTAACGGAGGCGCCCCAAGGTTCCCTCAGAATGGTTGGAAATCATTCGAAGAGTGCAAAGGCAGAAGGGAGCTTGACTGCGAGACCTACAAGTCGAGCAGGGACGAAAGTCGGGCTTAGTGATCCGGTGGTACCGCATGGAAGGGCCATCGCTCAACGGATAAAAGCTACCCTGGGGATAACAGGCTTATCTCCCCCAAGAGTCCACATCGACGGGGAGGTTTGGCACCTCGATGTCGGCTCATCGCATCCTGGGGCTGAAGTAGGTCCCAAGGGTTGGGCTGTTCGCCCATTAAAGCGGTACGCGAGCTGGGTTCAGAACGTCGTGAGACAGTTCGGTCCCTATCTGTCGTGGGCGTAGGAAATTTGAGAGGAGCTGTCCTTAGTACGAGAGGACCGGGATGGACGTACCGCTGGTGTACCAGTTGTTCCGCCAGGAGCACCGCTGGGTAGCTATGTACGGAAGGGATAAGCGCTGAAAGCATCTAAGCGTGAAGCCCCCCTCAAGATGAGATTTCCCAATTAGTAAGACCCCTTGAAGACGACGAGGTAGATAGGTTGGGGGTGGAAGTGCAGTAATGCATGGAGCTGACCAATACTAATCGGTCGAGGGCTTATCCTAAAGATAAAACGCAAATGAGTTTCGGATCCAGTTTTCAGGGTGTAACCTTGAAGGTATGTACAAGTGACATACGACAAGCGCATGGCTATTCATTCACACGATAAGTGGTGAACCGAATAACCGTACGGAAGAATTTGCGTAGCAAATTCATGTTTGGTGGCGATAGCGGAGGGGTTCCACACGTACCCATCCCGAACACGACCGTTAAGCCCTCCAGCGCCGATGGTACTTGGACCGCAGGGTCCTGGGAGAGTAGGACGTCGCCAAGCAACAAGCAAAAGAGACTATGATCTTCATAAGATCATGGTCTTTTTTTGCGTTAAAAGGCAGTGGGATTTTATTTAAATTGAGCTTGTTATAAGTTTAACTGGATAAGTGGATATTAACTAGTAATAAGAAGACGGTTTTAAAATAATTTAGTACCAGGTATTAGTATCTGGTGTTATAATGTGAATAAGGATTACAAAGGAGAGTGATCAGATTGTTGAATTCAAAAGCTAAGCTTACGGCCTTTGGCACTTATGTACCTGAACGGATTTTGACGAACGCTGACTTGGAGAAGCTTGTGGATACCAGTAACGAGTGGATTGTACAGAGAACGGGTATGCATGAAAGACGCATTGCGGCTGAAGATCAATATGTATCTGATTTATGCATACAAGCTATTACACGTATGATTAACCTGTATGACGTAAATATAAACGATGTTGAGATGATCATTGTAGCGACGAGTACACCTGATTACTACTTTCCGAGCACGGCTTCACGTATTCAGGCTCATTTTGATATTCCGAATACAGGGTCAATGGATATTAGTGCAGCATGTGCAGGTTTTTCCTATGGACTTCATTTGGCAAATGGCCTTATTACGGGTGGTCTGCATCGTAAGGTGCTAGTAGTGGGAGCCGAAACGTTGTCCAAAATTACAGATTATACGGATCGGACGACGTGTATACTTTTTGGAGATGGTGCAGGGGTTGCGCTTGTTGAATATGACGAGGATGAAGGATCATTTTTAACTTCAGATATAGGTACTTATGGGCATGGGGGAGCACATCTTTACCGAGTGGGATTATCTGATCATTTGGATGGAGAGAAGCTGCAAGACCATGGATTTATTGCTCAAAATGGACGTGAGGTTTATAAATGGGCTGTTCGCTCTGTTCCAACGGGAATCGAACGATTATTGGATAAGGCAAATATGCAGAAAGAGGATCTTGACTGGTTTGTACCTCATAGTGCTAATTTGAGAATGATCGAGTCCATATGTGAAAGAAGTACAGTACCTTTGGAAAAAACGCTGACAAGCGTAGAATTGTATGGCAATACATCGGCGGCATCCATCCCGTTGGCTTTGCAGTGTGGTTTGGATGATGGACGTTTACGGTATGGACAACATGTGTTGTTATATGGATTTGGGGGAGGACTTACCTATGCAGGTCTGCTATTAAAATGGAGTGTGCCTGATTTGTAAGCTGGTCCTAAGCGGTGTAAAGCAATTGCAATAGTATGTACGAACATGTTAATAAGAGCCGTTGCATTAGAATTTATCGGATCATGGCAGGATGGTATAATTAACACTATGAGAGAAAGGAGCGTAACATGAAGGTATTGGTATTGGCAGAAAAACCGTCCGTGGCCAGAGAGATTGCACGTGTGATGGGTAGCCGCGAGAAGCATAAAAGTTATATAGAAGGACCCCAGTACGTGGTGACGTGGGCACTGGGACATTTGGTCGGCTTAGCAGAGCCGGAGGATTACGATTCTAAGTATGCGACCTGGAATTTGGAGGACCTGCCTATTCTTCCGAAGAGTTCAAAGTTAAAGGTGCTGCGCGAAAGTAATCATCAGTTCAAAGCTGTGCAGCAACTCATGAAGCGGCAGGACATTGGAGAGCTTATCGTGGCAACAGATGCTGCTCGCGAAGGAGAATTGTTGGCACGCTGGATCATCCAAATGGCAAACTGGAAAAAGCCCTTCCGGCGCTTATGGATCTCCTCGCAGACAGACAAGGCGATTAAGGCAGGTTTCGCAAAGCTATTGCCTGGTCAGCAGTTTGATCGTTTATATGAATCGGCTCGCTGTAGAGCTGAAGCAGACTGGATGATTGGTCTCAATGTAACTCGCGCGTTGACTTGTCGTTATAACGCCCAACTTTCGGCTGGAAGAGTGCAGACACCAACGCTGGGGATGATTATGGAGCGTGAGAAAGAAATTACCGAATTCCGTTCTCAGGAATATGATACTTTGACGGCGGATTTTGGCGATTTTCAGGCAACTTGGCGGGCAGAAAGCGGGGATTCACGCATGTTTGACCGCACTCAAGCAGAGGCTTTGCGCCGTAGACTTGAGGGAGCCAAAGGCACAGTTGCCAGTGTTAAAAAGAGCGAAAAGAACGAGCCTCACCCGCTAGCGTATGATTTAACGGAACTACAAAGAGATGCTAATCAGCGCTATGGCTTTTCGGCTAAACAGACGTCTAATCTGCTTCAGCGTCTGTATGAGCAGCATAAGCTGGTGACCTATCCACGTACAGACAGCCGTTATCTGACATCCGATATGGTGGACACACTTAAGGAAAGGCTCAGTAGTGTAGCAGTAGGTCCGTATGCTTCCTTGGCACGGTCGTTATTGCGTAACAACCTACCAATCACAAAGCGAATTGTGGATGACAGTAAAGTCACGGATCATCATGCGATTATTCCTACTGAGCAGACATTATTGCTTAATCAGTTAAGCCCGGAAGAACGTAAGCTGTATGATCTGATTGCACGACGTTTTATTAGTCTATTCTATCCACCTGCACGTTATGATGCTGTAGCTGTATCAGTAACGGTGGAGCAGGAGACGTTTCAGGTAAAAGGCACAACGGTAAAAGATAGCGGATGGCGTGCTGTATATGACGCAAACCATTATGATATGGATGATGAAGAAGCAGAGGATCGGGAAAACAATGGAAGAGGCGTTATTTTACCGGAGCTGAAAAAAGGAGACTCTGTCCGATTGCAGCGTTGTCTTGTACGAGCTGGGCGAACGATGCCGCCGAAGCGGTATACGGAAGCAGCCCTGCTCGCTCAGATGGAAAAGCATGGACTGGGTACTCCTGCTACTCGTGCCGATCTGATTGAAAAGCTTGTCAGCTCGGATACGATTGAGCGTCAGGGGAACGTGATGCATCCAACCGGGAAAGGTAAGCAACTGATTGAACTGGCAGCTCCACAGCTTCGAACGCCTGAGCTGACGGCACGTTGGGAAGCGGAGCTGGAACGGATTGCTCGTGGTCAAGGACAACCGGAACCGTTTTTGAATTCTATTCGTGCTATGGCGAAAGAGCTGGTTTCCACTGTGAAAAATAGCAGTGCGGAGTACAAGCCTCATAATGAGACGAATAGTCATTGTCCAGATTGTGGTACAAAGCTATTGGAGAAGAAGGGTAAGAAAGGCAAGTTCCTTGTATGTCCAAGTGCGGATTGCGGTTACCGTCGTTCAGGGGAAAAACGTTTGTCCAATCGACGTTGCCCGCAGTGTCATAAGAAAATGGAAATGAAAGAGGGCAAAGCAGGATTGTATGTAAGATGCCTGCCCTGCGGAATTACCGAGACGTTGGATAAGGACAAGCAACGGGTAAACAAACGGGAACAGCAAAAGCTAGTAAGACAATTTGAAAAGCAGGAATCTTTTGGCTCCAGTTTGGGTGATTTGCTAAAAGCAGCGATGGAACAAAAGCAGGGCAAATAACAGATGACCAAAAGTGCTGCAGTCAACATAATCAGCAGGTACCCGTCGGTATAAAAACGATCACTCCTTGGCATGGTAATCCGAGGAGGTGAGTATTTATGCCCAAACATAAACCGCTTAAAATCAATAATCAGCAAAATAAATCAAGCATACTGGAGGAGGAAATTGCTGCTCATCCAGAGAAGCAAGCGAAATATCCTCCAAGCTTGAATGGGATTCCCAAACAGCAGTCTTGATGCTGTGTGGGAGGGACGACGAATTACTGTATAGAACCAAGACGATTGGATATTAGATGAAGTAGTTATTAATGCTAGACTTGTCTCGCAAAAAAAGAAGCAGCAGTTACGGTGGTCAACCGTAATCGCTGCTTCTTTTTCATAATAAGAATGTTGTATTTATATGATTTGGGATAAATGCTCTTAGTATTCATTAAAGAAGGATTGAATTTGGTTAACATCGTGTGTTTGGGTCAAAGCAAGCATGAGCAAAATCCGTGCTTTTTGCGGATTAAGCGAATCGGTCGACACAAAGTTCGATGCGGCATCTTTTGTTGATGGGGACACAACTCCACTTCCTACGCGGCTGGAGCGGGCAATGATAACTCCTTTTTTACCTGCGGCCTCTGCGCCTTCTGAGGAGGTCTTGGACAAGGAACCATTACCGGAACCAGCTACGACAATACCCTTGGCACCAGCTGCTACGGCTGCATCATACAGATAACGACCATTGTTTTGATACTCGTATAAAATATCTACTTGCGGCAGTTGAGTCAGGTTAGTGATGTCGAATACAGAAGAAGTCGTATGCTTGTGTGTGGATTTGTTGTAGTAGTACACTTGATCACCCACAACAGCTCCAAGGAATCCCTGCTCTACAGACTTGAACGTATCGACTGCTGTTGTGTTTGTTTTGGTAATGTATCTTGCTGCACCGATACGGTCGTTCAACAGGACGAGTACACCCTGACCTTTAGAGGCCGAAGCCCCGGCGACTTTCACTGCATTATAGAGGTTGAAGGGACCATCGGCACTGATGGCAGTAGCTGGACGCATGGAGCCAACGACAACTACTGGCTTATCGCTTTTGATAACAAGATTGAGGAAATAAGCTGTTTCTTCTAATGTATCTGTACCATGTGTAATGACAATCCCGTCTACATCGTCTCTGGCAAGCAGTTCATTGGTACGTTTGGCAAGTTTTAAGAGAATTTCATTATTAACATCAGGGCTACCTACATTAACAACTTGCTCACCACTGACATTTGCAATACTTTTCATCTCAGGAACGGCATTGATCAAGGTTTCCACACCCAACGCGCCTGCTTTGTAGCCGGTTGTATCCGTATTGACGGCAGATGATCCTGCAATGGTCCCTCCCGTGGCAAGTATTTTAATATTGGGCAAATGATTGGTTTGTGGATTTTCGGATTTGCCCGAAGTTATAGTGGTAGAAGTAGGTGCAGTTGTGCTGGTTGTAGCTGCTGCCGCAGCGTTGGCGGTAAATCCACCACTCCATAAGGTACCTCCGAGAATAAAGCTGGCCAACAGGGGAATCATCGTCATTTTTTTCATGTTAGTCATATAAAGCTCCTCTCCAATCTTAAACCTCAAATATGATGATAGATTAACTGACAAATATTTTGTCGGATTAAGTTAATATCACGAATTATAGAGTGTAAAAATGTTTTTAGTCAATATCTATGTTAGAAAATATAACTTTAAAATCAATCCATTATCAATGTAACCGCCTTATTATTGTATGGTGGGTGTATGTAGTAAGATGAACAGTCGGTTGTTTTAGGTAAAGACCACGGCTGAATAAAAAATGTTTGCAAAAACAAAACAACAAGCAGAAATCTCATAAGGAGTCTGCTTGTTGTTTTTGTTGAAAGGTGAACAACTGAGTTTACCTTTAACTTCATTCAATGAGAACGACAAGGTAAAGTTGATATTTTACGTTAATAACATGGTTCTACAGCTGAATACAGATCCCATGATCAGGGGTTTTTGCTATGCTGTTTTGTCGGCAGGCTGGCGCTGGGAGTTCCTTTTCCTTGTTTACGGTTGCGTTCTGCCTTTTTAGCATTTTCTCGCAGCTTTTCAACGTATTCATGGGTGCTTTCCATTGCAGTTCCTCCTTTAAGACGAAATAGATGCACTCGGGGATCGCCCTTATGCCACCTTACTATTTCCGCAAAAACGCTATCCAAGTCAAGGGAGGCGTTGTTTCTGTAAAAGGGGTGGGGTTATAATGAGGGGAGAACGATATATAAGGCTTAATACCTGAACTTGGTACGGTGTGCAAAAGGAGGAGAGACATTGCAGACAGGCTTGTTGGTATGGCTGCTGTTTATCAATGCAGTAGGCTATCTGGTAATGTCGGAAGATAAAAAGAGAGCACGTAAACATCGTGATCGTGTACCTGAACGGACGTTGTTTTTTCTGGCCCTGATTGGGGGAGCCTTAGGCGTGCTAATAGCCATGTACCGTAAACGCCATAAAACACGGCATATGAGTTTCAGATTAGGTATTCCTGCGTTGCTATTCATGAACGCATTGTTGTATGGTTATTTTTTAAGGTAAGGCGAGGAGTTTAGCTTCTCATAGGGAAGTTTAATGATGAGTGAGAAGACTATTCCAGCCATCCAGTGATGTCATGGAATGAACAACAACAGGAGTACATATTTCAGGCTTTGAATCAACAAACCGAATGAGGAAGAGGTGCGTATTATGCTATTTTCAAAAGTATTGCTTGCTTATGACGGTTCGGATGCATCCAACAAGGCTTTGCTGAAGGCAGCCGAATTAGTCAAGACATCATCGTCCTCGCAGCTTGAGGTGGTAACCGCATTTGATTTTCCACGGATTTTTATGGGCGAAGGTTTGGCGCCAATTCCGGCTTCGATAAATAAAGAATATTACGATTTGGCCGAACAAACTACCGAAGAAGTTAAAAAGCGGCTTGCTGAGCAAGGTGTAGATGCCAAGGTGGAGCTCATTCAAGGTTCACCAGCCGAAGTCATTTTGGATTATGCCAATGAGAATGGCTTCGATGTGATTGTGATCGGTAGCCGCGGTTTAGGTGGTATCCGTGAATTTGTATTGGGTAGCGTAAGCCACAATGTGGTGCAGCATGCGCGTATTCCTGTGCTGGTCGTAAAATAACTGAATAAGAAAGTAAAAGTCGGTTTACTGCCTGTATAGGGAGTGCCGACTTTTATTTTTGTCAGTGGAATGCGGTACGCTCGCTGTTATCAGGATAGGTAATAGATAGCTAAACGTAATACAATAGTCCTGACCTGTGGGTATATAAGGGTGTTGATTTTGTTAAACACGAACATTCTATTGCATGATTATTGTAATGTTCGTTTTCAAGTTGACATAAGGTGTAGGGAATTGTTAAACTAGGAAGTGTATTGTCGATAAAAAATGAACTTTAGGTACAATTTAATAAGGTACACATGTTTGAGCCGAAACAGACCGCGATCATACTTGTAAAGAATATCGTCGGGTATGGAATAGGCACAATGCTAACTCGTATAATGCCGGGGATATGGCCCGGAAGTTTCTACCTGGAAACCTTAAATTTCCGGACTACGGGAGACATACGGCTGAAGCCGCATTGGATGCGGTGGAAGAGGCTTGCTTTTGGCTTGCCTTTAAGAGGCTCTGTCGTTTGTTTTTTCGTAGTCCGGTGTCTTGAAAATAACGTTATTTTCGAGTGCCGGATTTTTGGCGCTTATTGATAAACAGGGAGTGAAGGACATGTCAGTGCAGGTCGCTGTCATTATGGGCAGCACATCAGACTGGGACACCATGCAGCATGCATGTGCTGTGCTGGACGAGCTTGAAATCGGATATGAGAAAAAGGTAGTTTCAGCCCATCGTACACCGGATTTAATGTTTCGTTTTGCAGAAGAGGCCGCCGGGCGTGGACTAAAGGTCATTATTGCTGGAGCGGGTGGGGCAGCGCATTTGCCAGGGATGGTGGCTGCGAAGACATCCTTGCCAGTCATTGGTGTGCCTGTCCAGTCGAAGGCTCTGAATGGTCTAGACTCCCTGCTCTCCATTGTGCAGATGCCGGGTGGTATTCCGGTTGCCACTGTGGCAATCGGTAAGGCAGGCGCTACGAATGCAGGGCTGCTGGCCGCACAAATATTAGGCGCTTTTGACGAAAAGATAAGTCAGCGGGTTGTGGCAAGACGCGACCGTATCCGTGATGAGGTGCTGGAAGGCAGTGACTCACTATGAATGAGGCATTTGAATCTGCAGGTCGCATCCGTCCTCCAGGTACAACGATTGGACTTCTAGGAGGCGGACAGCTGGGCAGAATGCTTGTGCTAGCAGGGACAAACCTAGGATATCGCTTTGTGACGCTGGACCCTGCACCTGATAGCCCGTGTGGACAGGTGTCAGAACAAATCCGTGCTGCCTATGATGATGAGCATGCGGCCAGAGAGTTGGCTGGTCGGTGCGATGTGATCACGTATGAGTTTGAAAATGTGGACGCAGGTGTGGCTGCGCTTTTGGAACAGGAATCCAGCGTGCCGCAAGGCAGCAGTCTTTTGTACACAACACAGCATCGTCTTCGTGAAAAGCGTTCTATTGAAGCTGCTGGTGTCCCTGTCGCTCCGTATCGTGAAATCAGTAGTCCTGCGGATATGGTCCAAGCGGTAGCTGAACTGGGTGTACCGTGTGTGCTCAAGACAGCAGTCGGTGGTTATGATGGCAAGGGACAAGTGGTCATTCGCCAACCGGAGGAAGCCTTAGCTGCTTACGAACAATTGGCAGGAGGCGGTGCGGAACTGGTATTGGAACAGTTCATCCGTTTTCGCTGCGAAATCTCGGTGATTGTAGCTCGCAGCACGAACGGTGAAGCTAAAGCCTTTCCACCTGCGGAAAACATTCACGTAAACAACATTTTGCACACGTCGATTGTACCTGCGCGCGTGCCAGAACCTGTTCAGGAGGAAGCACGCAAGTTGGCGCTGGCTGTGGCAGAGTCGCTGGGTGCGGTGGGACTGCTCGCTGTGGAGATGTTTGTCACCGAAGACGGACGGTTGTACGTTAATGAGTTGGCACCGCGACCGCATAACTCCGGTCATTACACGATGGAGGGATGCGCCACGTCGCAATTCGAGCAGCACATACGTGCGATTTGCGGTTTACCCTTGGGCAGCACGAAGCTGCTGACTTCCGTCGTGATGGTCAATGTGCTAGGTGAGCATTTGGAGGACGTGGTTCGGCGGTTTGTGCAATCGGATGTTGAAGCTGAAAGGTTGGATGTTGTACCCAAGCTGCATTTGTATGGAAAAAGTGAAGCCAAGCCAGGCCGAAAGATGGGACATATTAATCTATTGTGCCAGGATGCGGAACAAGCGCTGGAATGGATTGAACAAACCAATATTTGGGGGAATAAATAGTCATGATCGAACGCTATAGCAGACCGGAAATGAGAGCGATTTGGACGGAAGAAAATAAATTTAAAGCGTGGCTGGAAGTAGAGCTGTGTGCCTGTGAAGCTTGGGCGGAATTAGGGGTTATTCCAAAAGAGGATACTGTGGCTCTGCGTAAGAATGCAAGTTTTGATATTGAACGGATCTATGAAATTGAGCAGGAGACAAGACATGATGTCATTGCTTTTACTCGCACGGTGTCCGAAAGTCTTGGAGACGAGCGCAAATGGGTACATTACGGTCTAACCTCTACAGACGTAGTTGATACGGCACTGGGCTACCTGTTAAAGCAGGCGAATGAAATCCTGGAACGCGATATCTTGAATTTTATTGAAATTTTGAAGGAAAAGGCATTGGCTTACAAGCATACACCAATGATGGGACGTACACATGGAGTGCATGCCGAGCCGACCACATTCGGACTGAAGATGGGATTGTGGTACGAGGAAATGAAGCGCAATCTGGAACGCTTTCGTTTTGCCGCTGACCAAGTACAATACGGTAAAATGTCCGGTGCAGTTGGGACATACGCCAACATTGACCCGGCTGTAGAAGAATTTGTATGCCGCAAGCTGGGCACCAAGCCTGCACCGATTTCTACACAGACGCTACAGCGCGACCGTCATGCCGAATACATGGCAACATTAGCGTTGATCGCCACATCGTTGGACAAATTTGCTACAGAAGTCCGTGCTCTGCAAAAGAGTGAGTTCCGTGAGGTGGAAGAAGCCTTTGCCAAAGGTCAAAAAGGTTCTTCTGCGATGCCGCATAAACGCAATCCGATCGGAAGTGAGAACATCTCCGGTCTGGCACGTGTGATTCGCGGGCATATGGTATCGGCGTATGAGAACGTAACCCTATGGCATGAACGCGACATTTCGCATTCTTCCGTAGAACGCATTATTCTGCCGGATGCCACAATGCTGTTGAACTACATGCTGAACCGCTTTGGCAATATCGTGAAAAATCTGACGGTCTTCCCTGAAAATATGAAGCGCAATATGGCGCGTACGTACGGCGTACCGTTCTCCGGTCGTATTATGACGAAGCTGATCGATAAAGGTTTTAGTCGTGAAAAAGCCTACGATACCGTGCAGCCGCGTGCTATGCAGGCGTGGGAAGAGCAACGCCAGTTCCGCGATATCGTCGAGGCCACCCCGGAAATTACTGCCGTGCTCAGCGCAGACGAAATCGAGGATGCTTTTAACCCAGCCTGGCATCTGAAGAACGTGGATACGATCTTCAAAAAGCTGGGATTAGGGGAGTAGGAGGGAAGGTTGCTGCGTGGTGAGGCCGCTCTGCGAACGGAACATTCTTCCGATTGCTGTTGCCCCTGGATTCCTGAATTGGAAAACCTGCAAAGGTTGGAATCCAGAGGCAAAGGCAAGCGCTAACGCTTCTCCAGAACGATTCCGTCCGCTCCGCTGCTTCCAGCACCAACCTTCGTGTGGGAGCAGAACTTGGGAAGGTGCGGCACATAAGATGCCGCACCACCCCAAGAGCGATGGAAAAGCGTGTTCCACTGCTTTTGCTATCGCTGAGCAACGTTCTCGGGAGGGCCGCCGAATTTGCGCAGCAAACAGCCCGCTGCCCTCCCGAGAACGCGCAGGCTCAAGAAGTGAAGCCTTGAGCCACCGTATCCGTGCGCAGCGTAACACATGCGCACAACTGGGTGAAGCCCAATGCTCGCTGCACGGCATGCCGTGCTACGGCCACGGGCCGAATGGTATTGCGGCGGCATACGCGTAAAAACGCTATTTTGTACCGACGTAAAAGCGTTGCTGGATGAAAGCTTGTGCCAACAAGCCTTCATCCGGCGAAACGCGCTCATACCACTCGAGTCACATAATAAACGCCCTCACCCGGCTCACCAGCCAACCTTGCGGGAGTCCCGAGGGCAGCAGCCCTGGGAGTTCTCCCTGAGGGGAGGATTTAGGAGGGGCAAAGGTTGATTTAGGAGGGGCAACTTCTATGAAAGAGGTGTAATGAAATGTCATTGTCTACTGCCGAAGGTCTGATCCATGCGCCGCTCTTGTACAAAGGCAAGGTGCGTGAACTGTATGATCTCGGAGAGCATTTTCTGATTGTCGTGACGGACCGAATTTCGGCTTTTGATTATGTGTTAGAGCCACCCGTGCCCGAAAAGGGAAATGTGCTGAATAAGCTCAGCGCTTTCTGGTTTGAGCAGACGAAAGACTTGTTGGAAAACCATGTCGTGCACACTGATGTGAACAAGCTCGGGCATGTGATCGACGAACAGAATAAAGAGTTGCTGAAGGACCGGATCATGGTCACGCTGAAGGCTGAACGCATCGACATTGAGTGTGTGGTGCGCGGATATATTACCGGAGGCGGCTGGCGTCAGTATGAGCAGAACGGTGAGGTGAACGGCATTCCATTGCCAGAGGGGCTACGTAAAAATGAGCGCTTTCCCAAGCCTTTATTTACACCAGCTGCAAAAAATGATGTTGGACACGACGAGGACATTTCACTTCATCAAATGAAAGAACTGGTCGGGGTGGAACTAACAGGTGAGCTTGAGGAAAAGAGCTTGGCGTTGTACGAATTTGCACGTGCTTTCTGCGAGAAGCGGGGGATTATTTTAGCCGATTGCAAGTTTGAGTTTGGTCTTGTTAACGGTAAGGTGATTCTGATTGACGAGATTTTCACGCCAGATTCATCCCGTTTTTGGGCCCAGGAAAAGTATGAGCTGGATGTTGAGATTGACAGCATGGACAAGGAGCCGGTACGAAGCTATTTGGCATCATCTGGTTGGGACAAGAATAGCGAGCCCGATCCATTGCCTGCTGAGGTCGTAGAAGAAACAACTGCAAGATATACGGATATTTGGCGGCGTCTGACGGCACAGTAAATAGTAATCATAATTCAACCAATAGGATTCACTCATTCGGAGGAGGAACTGAAGGAACATGATGAAAGCAACAGTCTATGTCACGATTAAGCAAAGCGTTTTGGACCCGCAGGGGGTTGCGGTGCAAGGCGCACTGCATTCTATGGGTTTCGGAGAAGTGGACAGCGTCAGAATTGGTAAGTATATGGAATTGAATCTGGATACAACAGACCGCGAGAGTGCTGAAAAGCGCATCATTGAGATGTGCGAAAAGCTGTTGGCCAACACGGTCATTGAAGACTACCGCTACGAACTGGAGGGCTGATTCCATGAAATTTGCAGTTCTGGTTTTTCCGGGCTCCAACTGTGATATTGACTGCTATAAGGCGGTAGAGGACACGGTCGGTGAACCTGTCGATTATGTTTGGCATACTGCGACGGATCTGTCGCCTTATGATTGTATTCTTGTTCCAGGAGGCTTCTCCTACGGGGATTACCTGCGTTGCGGCGCGATTTCCCGGTTTGCTCCAGTGATGAAGGAAGTTGCGAAAGCGGCTGCCGAGGGCAAATATATTTTGGGTATTTGCAACGGTTTTCAAATTCTGACCGAAGCCGGTCTGTTGCCAGGGGCTTTACGCCGTAATCTGTCGATGAAATTCCTATGCCGGGATACGGTGTTGCAGGTTGCGAATAACCAAACACCTTTTACTAAAGATTACGCCGCTGGTGAAAAGATCGTCATTCCGATCGCACACGGCGAAGGCAACTATTACTGTGATGATGAGACGCTGGCTCGCTTGCAGGCGAATAACCAGATCGTATTTACGTATAAAGATAATCCAAACGGTTCCATGACGGATATCGCAGGGATTTGTAATGAACAAGGAAACGTGCTGGGCATGATGCCTCACCCTGAACGCGCGGTGGACGCATTGCTCGGAACGGATGACGGCAAACGTATGTTTACATCTATTTTGAACGCATGGAGGGATCGACATGGCGCAGCAAGTGTCCGCTAAGGAACCAACGGCAGAGCAGGTTGCCGAGCATAAACTGTACCAGCAGATGGGTGTGTCGGATAGCGAATATGCGTTGATCTGTGAATTCATGGGACGTCAGCCGAATTATACGGAGATTGGTGTATTCAGTGTCATGTGGTCAGAGCATTGTGCTTACAAAAACTCCAAGCCGTTATTGCGTCGTTTTCCAACGAGCGGTCCACGAGTGCTGATGGGACCCGGCGAGGGCGCAGGCATTGTAGATATCGGTGATAACCAAGCGGTTGTATTTAAAATCGAAAGCCATAACCATCCGTCGGCTGTGGAGCCTTTTCAAGGGGCAGCGACTGGGGTAGGCGGTATCATCCGTGATATTTTCTCCATGGGTGCAAGACCCGTTGCGGTGTTGAACTCTCTGCGTTTTGGCAAGCTGGAGAGCGACCGTGTGAAATATTTGTTCGAGCATGTGGTATCTGGTATTGCGGGCTACGGGAACTGTATCGGTATTCCGACTGTAGGTGGCGAGGTTGTATTTGATGAAAGCTACGAAGGCAACCCGCTCGTTAATGCAATGTGTGTCGGACTGATTGACCATGATAAAATCCAGCGTGGTGTTGCTAAAGGGGTCGGTAACCCGGTGTTCTATGTGGGCCCACCGACAGGTCGTGATGGGATTCATGGAGCGACATTCGCATCGGTTGAGCTGACAGAAGAATCTGAAGCGAACCGGACTGCGGTTCAAGTAGGCGATCCTTTTATGGAGAAGCTGGTTATGGAATCATGTCTGGAACTGATCGACAGTGGTATTGTGCTGGGTATTCAGGATATGGGTGCCGCAGGACTCACCTGCTCCAGCGCGGAGATGGCGAGTAAGGCTGGCAACGGCCTGGAGCTGTATCTGGATCAGGTACCGCAGCGTGAAGAGGGTATGACACCTTATGAAATGATGCTGTCCGAATCACAAGAACGGATGCTGTTCGTAGTAGAGCCTAAGGATGAAGCACAGGCACTGGAAATTTTCGAGCGCTGGGGCGTTATTTGTGCCAAGGTCGGTAAAGTGACGGATGACGGTCGTTTGCGTTTGTTCCATCACAATGAAGTGGTCGGAGATATGCCAGTGACGGCACTGGTTGATGAATGCCCGATTTATGACAAGCCTTCCGAAATCCCCGCTTATTATGAGCAAAATGCTGCTATTGACACACTTCGTTATGCAGAAGTGACAGATTTGAACGATGCGCTGAAAAAGGTGCTGTCTTCACCAAGTGTAGCTAGTAAGAAATGGGTATACGAGCAGTATGACTACATGGTTCGCACGAGTACAGCCGTTCGTCCGGGATCGGATGCAGCTGTAGTAACCGTGCGTGGAACTCGTAAGGGTCTCGCCATGACGACAGATTGTAACGGACGTTATGTATACCTGGATCCAGAGGTAGGCGGACGGATTGCAGTTAGCGAAGCAGCACGTAACATTGTATGTTCTGGCGGCGAGCCTTTGGCGATTACAGATAACCTGAACTTCGGTAACCCTGAAAAGCCGGATATTTTCTGGCAAATGGAAAAAGCCGTAGATGGTATGGCTGAAGCTTGCCGTGTACTGGATACACCTGTTATCGGGGGTAATGTCAGCTTGTACAACGAAAATACCAAAGGCTCCATCTATCCGACGCCTGTTGTTGGTATGGTAGGTCTGGTACATGATACAGATCATATTACGACACAAGGCTTCAAAGCCGAGGGTGATGTGATTTTCTTGGTGGGGGAAACGAAGGCCGAGCTGGGAGGTAGCGAGTTCCAAGCTGTCGTACACGGTGTATCCGAGGGACGCCCTCCTGAGCTGGATTTGAACGTAGAGAAAAAGCTGCTGACTGCGGTACTGGGAGCGATTCAGGGCGGATTGGTACAATCTGCGCATGATTTGGCAGAGGGCGGATTGGCTGTAGCGCTTGCGGAATCCGGGATTAGCGGCGGATTGGGAGCACAGGTCAACGTAGAAACGACTTTGCGTCCTGACCATGCCTTGTTTAGCGAAAGCCAGTCCCGTATTTTGTTATCTGCATCGCCGGATAAAGCGTCTGCGCTGGAAGCACATCTACGTGGTTTGGAAGTGCCAGTAACCGTATTAGGAAAAGTTGAAGGATCACAATTGACAGTTGAGGTGAACGGACAACCCGCTTTGAACGAGGCAGTCGCCAGTTTGAAGCAAATCTGGGAGGATGTCATTCCATGTCTGATGAAATAACAGCACGGACGTTGTGGACTGGAGATTATTATAATGAAGGCTCTGGTAAAGAGGGGCTGTTTGATAAATTAAAAGAGGAATGCGGCGTATTCGGTGTGTATAGACACTCCGATGCCGCTTCCCTAGCATATTACGGATTGCATGCACTCCAGCATCGTGGGGAGGAAAGTGCAGGCATCTGTGTGAGCAGTGGTGACGAGTTCCATTATCATCGTGGTATGGGTCTTGTAAAAGAAGTATTCAATAAAGATTTGATGGCTTCGCTGACAGGCGATATTGCCATAGGACATGTGCGCTACTCGACAAGTGGAGACAGTAAGCTGACGAATGCACAGCCTTTGGTGTTCAAGTATCGTGATGGCGATTTGGCAGTAGCCACGAACGGGAATATCGTGAATGCTTTGCAAATCCGGCATGAGCTGGAGCAGGGCGGGTCTATTTTTCAAACGACCAGCGATACAGAAGTAGTAGCACATTTGATCGCACGATCGTCCAAGGATTTGGTGGAGGCCGCTAAGGATGCATTGAAGCGTATTGTCGGCGGGTTTGCTTTCCTTATTATGACCAACGACAAGCTGCTCGTGGCTTCCGACCCCAATGGTCTGCGTCCAATCACGATGGGCAGACTGGGAGATGCTTATCTGTTCGCATCCGAGTCTTGTGCCCTGGAAACGATTGGGGCAGAGTTGCTGCGCGATATCGAACCGGGTGAGCTGTTGGTGTTGGACAAAAATGGACTGCATGAAGATCGTTACACGGAAGAAAAGCACCGTAAAGCGCTATGTGCGATGGAATATATTTATTTTGCCCGGCCTGACAGTGACTTGAATGGTTCTAATCTTCATGCTGCACGCAAAAGAATGGGCAGCCAGATGGCGCTGGAAGCTTTTGTTGATGCAGATTTGGTTACCGGTGTACCGGACTCCAGTATTTCGGCTGCGATTGGTTATGCAGAGCAGACAGGTATTCCTTATGAGCTGGGCATGATTAAAAATAAATACACTGGACGTACCTTCATTCAGCCGAGTCAGGAGCTGCGCGAGCAGGGTGTGAAAATGAAGCTGAGCGCTGTACGCCGCGTTGTTGAAGGTAAACGAGTCATTATGATCGACGATTCTATCGTCCGGGGCACTACATCCCGTCGAATCGTGAATATGCTGCGTGATGCGGGAGCGTTGGAGGTACATGTACGTATTACCTCGCCGCCTTTCAAAAACCCGTGCTTCTACGGTATTGACACGCCGGATCGCCGGGAACTGATTGCTTCATCTAAAACCGTCGAGGAAATTCGTGAGGAAATTAACGCGGATTCGCTTTACTTTATGAGCGCCGAGGGTTTGATTGCCGCTGTAGGTGGATATAACGAACAGGATTACAAAGGCGGCTTGTGCCTAGCTTGTTTCGATAATGATTACCCAACTCAGGTAGACTTCAAAGGTGAAGAAAAGTTCGGATGTAGTTGTTAGTATAGGGAACAAAAGAGGTACTAGCGCCATATAATGCGGTTCTGAGGGGGCCACTCCGCGTGTGGAAGGTTCTTACGATCGCTGTTGCCACTGGATTCCTGGATTGAAATAACCCCTTACAGGGTTAGAATCCAGCGGCAAAGGCGAACGCTTTCGCTTCTCCAGAATCCTTCCACCCGCTGCGTTTCTCAGGTGTGCAGCATTTTGCAGCAGTGCCTGTCTCTCTTCTGTTCCCTATGGGGAAGAGGATAGGTAAGGACGTTAAAAACTCATGGCATAACTATTTCATGCCATGAGTTTTTAACGGAGCGGTGACTCGTAAAAAGTCACCCTGCTCTTGTAAGGTTGAGACGCGAAGCGAAGCTCAATAGCAGGCAAGGCAAAGCTGCCTGCCTCAAAGGGCAAAGAAGTAAGCCGCCCGTTGGCGCTGCTCACTTCTTTCCCGGCACGTCCCCGCCTTTGCGAAGCAAACAGCCCGGGACGTGCCCCCGCCGCCGTGAAGGCGGCAACGCACCAAAGCGTGTCCTTGTGAATTGCGGGAATGCCCCGCAATTCACAAAGGAAAGCACGCGACTCACAGCACGAACCATACACCAAGCAGCACCCAACCCTACGCATCTGACCGACTCTTGAGAGGTCCAGGGGGAGCAGCCCCATGGAATCCTCTCTGTTAGGGAGGACTTAGGAGGGTCAATCATTTGAAGGAGTGTTCATGAATGTCCGAAGCATACAAAAATGCAGGGGTAGATATCGCTGCCGGTAATGAAGCAGTAGAACGGATGAAAAAGCACGTTAAACGTACCTTCCGTCCCGAAGTGCTGACGGACTTGGGCGGATTCGGTGCGTTGTTCGGCCTGAATAAGGATAAGTACGAGGAGCCTGTACTCGTTTCCGGTACCGATGGTGTCGGCACGAAGCTGAAGCTTGCTTTCGCAATGGATCGTCATGACACCATTGGTATCGACGCGGTTGCGATGTGTGTAAACGACATTGTCGTCGGGGGCGCGGAGCCACTCTTTTTTCTGGATTACCTCGCTTGTGACAAGGTTGTACCCGAGAAAATTGAAGCTATAGTCGCTGGAATCGCAGAGGGATGCCATCAATCGGGCTGTGCGCTGGTCGGCGGTGAAACCGCAGAAATGCCAGGGATGTATAGCGAGGGTGAATATGATATTGCCGGATTCACGGTAGGGATTGTAGATAAAAGTAAAATCATCAACGGCAGCTCGATTGCTCCCGGAGATACCGTTATTGGACTGGCCTCCAGTGGAGTTCACAGTAATGGCTTCTCACTGGTTCGCAAACTGTTGTTGGAACAGCAGGGCTATGATTTGCATGATGAAATCGAAGGCTTAAACGGCAAACTGGGCGATGTACTGTTGGAGCCGACGAAAATTTACGTGAAATCCGTTTTGGCATTGCTGGACAAGGTAAAAGTAAAAGGCATGGCGCATATCACAGGTGGCGGTTTTATTGAAAATATCCCTAGAGTGTTACCGGATCACGTCAATGTGGATATAGAATACGGCACTTGGCCGATTTTGCCGATCTTCCAGCTCATGCAGGAAAAAGGCGCAATCTCCAACAAAGACATGTTCACAACCTTTAATATGGGAATTGGAATGGTAATCGTTGTAGACGAAGAGCATGCACAGACTTCACTGGAAGTTCTGAAGGAACAGGGCGAAGCCGCATATGTGATCGGAAAAGTAACGGAAGGCAGTTCTATCGTGACCTTTACGGGAGCCAAGGTGTAATGAACGAGTACCGGATTGCTGTTTTTGCATCAGGCGAAGGGACGAACTTTCAGTCATTGGTGGATGCGGCTGCGCGAGGAGAACTGGGCGGCGCCTCGGTAGAATTGCTCATCTGTGACAAGCCTGCGGCTCCTGCCGTAGCTAGAGCACAGAAAGCTGGAATTACGTTCCATACTTTTCGACCCAAGGAATATCCTTCTCGAGAAGACTATGAGCGTGAACTGGTGGCTTTACTGGAGCAGAAATCAATTGATCTCATCGTGTTAGCTGGCTACATGCGTTTGCTATCCAGCGTCATGGTCGATGCCTACGCAGGAAAAATCATTAATATTCATCCGTCACTACTTCCGGCATTTCCAGGGAAAGATGCTGTTGGACAGGCATTGACCTATGGTGTCAAGGTAAGTGGCGTCACCGTTCATTTTGTGGACGGGGGCATGGATACGGGAGCTATTATTGCACAGCGTGTCGTGGAGGTTAGCGACCATGATACTGCGGAATCCTTATCCGCAGCCATTCAATCCGTAGAACGTCAGCTATATCCAGAAGTAGTTGGCCAATTGGCCCAAGGCAAAATCCAATTAAATGGTCGCAAAGTGATTTCACTTCTCTAAGAATGATTGTAATTTGTCATATCATTGTTATATCAAGGATGCTGTACAGGCATTTTCCGATATTTCTCGGGAAATAAAATGATAAAAGAGAATTTTGCAAAATTCTGAAAGAGCTAAAGGAGGAGACAGGGTGAGTATTAAAAGAGCGCTCGTCAGCGTATCGGATAAGCGAGGGATCGTGGAATTTTGCCGCGAGTTGTCCAAATTGGGTGTGGAGATCGTTTCGACAGGGGGAACGAGCAGCTTGTTGTCGAAGGAGGGCATTCCTGTCATCGGCATTTCCGAGGTAACGGGTTTTCCTGAAATTATGGATGGACGTGTTAAAACACTCCACCCTGCGGTACACAGCGGCTTGCTGGCTGTTCGGGATAATGAAGAGCATCAGCGTCAGATGAAAGAGCTTGGATTGGGTTATATTGATCTGGTCGTTGTGAATCTGTATCCTTTTGCGGAAACGATCGCCAAACCCGGTGTAACTTATGAGGACGCGATTGAAAATATCGACATCGGCGGTCCAACGATGCTTCGTTCTGCGGCAAAAAATCATGCTTTTGTCAGTGTGGTAGTCGATGCTGATGACTATAGCACAGTGTTGGAGGAAATCCGTAAGGATGGCGATACGGAGCTGAATACCCGTAAGCGTTTGGCCGCAAAAGTTTTCCGTCATACGGCGTCATACGACGCTTTGATATCCGATTATTTGTCGAATGTGACAGGCGAGCCGTTGCCTGAGCGTTACACTGTAACCTATGAAAAAATTCAGGATTTGCGTTATGGAGAAAATCCGCATCAGCAGGCGGCATTTTACCGTGAGCCATTGGCGGCGAAGGGTACACTGACAACAGCGAAACAACTTCACGGCAAAGAGCTGTCTTACAATAACATCAATGATGCGAATGCCGCTTTGCAAATTGTCAAAGAATTCAGCGAACCTACCGTAGTAGCAGTTAAGCATATGAATCCTTGTGGTGTGGGGATTGGCGGAAGTATTTATGAAGCGTACAGCAAGGCGTATGCAGCTGATCCAACCTCGATTTTTGGTGGCATCGTAGCGGCTAACCGGATTATTGATGGTGATACAGCGAATAAGCTGAGTGAGATCTTTTTGGAAATTGTACTGGCACCGGGATTTACGAAAGAAGCATTGGAGATTTTAACGAAAAAGAAAAATATTCGTTTGCTTGATCTGGGTGAGCTTTCCCGGTCTGAACAGGCAGAGAGCTGTTTCGTCGTGACTTCCATTGAAGGCGGCATGGTAGTTCAGCAAAATGACATTCACGCTGTAGACTCGGATGCACTAACAGTTGTAACGGAGCGGGCACCATCCGAGGAAGAACTGAAGCAGCTTTTGTTTAGCTGGAAAGTGGTTAAGCATGTGAAATCCAACGCCATCGTACTGGCGGCAGATAATATGACCATTGGCGTAGGCGCAGGACAAATGAACCGTGTCGGTGCGGCCAAGATTGCTATCGAGCAGGCCGGTGACAAAGCAAAAGGTGCCGTACTGGCATCCGATGCATTTTTCCCGATGGGCGATACGTTGGAGTTGGCAGCTAAAGCAGGCATCACGGCAGTTATTCAGCCGGGCGGCTCCATCAAAGACGAAGAGTCCATCAAGGTTGCTAACGAATACGGCATTGCCATGGTCTTTACAGGCGTACGTCATTTCAAGCACTAACTTGTATGAGTTGAGGATGCAGCAGCATTTTCACTTGAACAATCTTAATGGGAGCGGGAGGAATCACCTGAATGGATATTTTGGTTATCGGAGGGGGCGGCCGCGAACATGCAATTGTGTGGTCGCTGAAGAAAAGCCCCAAGGCCGGACAAATCTATTGCGCACCAGGCAATGCTGGTATCGGACAGTTAGCGGAGTGTGTGCCGATTCCGGTGAGTGACTTTGACGCGCTGACAGAACTGGCGGAATCCAAAAAGGTCGGACTTGTCGTGGTTGGCCCCGATGATCCGCTGGCAGATGGCATTGTGGATGCTTTTGAAGCGAAAGGCATTCCCGTATTCGGACCGCGTAAAAATGCAGCGGAAATTGAAGGTAGCAAAATCTTCATGAAGGATTTGCTCCATAAATATCATATTCCGACAGCAACCTATCGTAAGTTTTATACTTACGAGGAAGCACATGCATACTTGAAGGAGCAACCGATCCCGATCGTCATTAAGGCAGACGGACTGGCGGCAGGCAAAGGGGTAACGGTCGCTTACTCGATGGAGGAAGCGGAAAAGGCTCTCTCTGACATTATGGTGACCAAGGTGTTTGGTGAAGCCGGGGCACAAGTCGTGATTGAGGAGTTTCTGGCTGGTCAGGAAATGTCGATTCTCTCCTTTGTCGATGGTGAAACGGTTCGTCCGATGGCCGCGGCGCAAGACCACAAGCCTATTTTTGATAATGACAAAGGGCCAAATACAGGCGGCATGGGTACGTATTCTCCATTGCCTCACATAGCCAATTCCATTATTGAGGAAGCTATTGAGACGATTATTAAGCCGACGGCCAAGGCCATGGTTGCTGAAGGGCGTCCATTCCGAGGTGTATTATTTGCCGGATTGATGATTTCGCCGGACGGCAAGCCGAAGACCATTGAGTTTAATGCACGTTTCGGTGATCCGGAAACTCAAGTGGTTCTGCCTCGTTTGAAATCCGATCTGCTCGATATTTTTCTCGCTGCTGTAAATGGCACGCTGGATCAGGTGGAGATTGAGTGGAAGGATGAAGCGGCGGTGTGCGTGGTGCTGGCATCCGGAGGTTATCCTGCAGCTTACGCCAAAGGCGTACCTATCCACGGATTGGAACAGGTAGACGAAGCTATTGTATTCCATGCTGGAACGGGCATCAACGAACAGGGTGAGTGGGTAACGAACGGAGGACGCGTACTAGGCGTGGTTGGCTTGGGGCGTGACATTGCCGAGGCACGTGACAAAGCTTACGAACAGGCGGATCGTATTACCTTTGAAGGTAAACAAAACCGTACGGATATTGCGGCAAAAGCATTGCTGTAGCAGCAACATATAGGATAAAGAGAACCTCTGTGGAGGTTCTCTTTTTGTTTAAAGAAAATAAAGTTGTAGACTGAGCAAATAAAGCGTTTTCTTAGTGCTTGGATTAATATAAGGCTCCTTTAGAAGCACTACATGCTACCCGCGTATGTTCTTTAATTAATATTTGGCGCTGGAGCTTCCTTTTTTATTGAACTCCCATGAAAGTTAAAGCAGCTAAAAACCCGAAAAAGACAATAACAAAATAGACCTAGCCAAATGATTTTTTTTAAAAAAGGCACTGCCTGAGAAGAGTTATGAAATTAAAGTATCAAAGATTTTTCAAGGCTGAACGTAAAAATGAGGCTGGTGTAAAGGTTGTTTTAGTTCATTTAAATGCTTAAACTAACGGTTAATAGTAGGTTCAAGTAATCGATGAGACGAAGAGGGGAAACCGAAATGAAGACGATCAAGTGCATGATGGACCACCTGTACTGGGCGGACGGACGCATCCTGGACGCGCTCGAGAAGAGTGAGACGAAGAACAAGGACCTTCTGAAGCTGGTTCGGCACGTCGCGGTCGCGGAACGAGTCTGGCTGTCCCGATTGCCGGGCAAGGGCAGCGCCCAATATTCGTTGTGGGAGGAAGCAGAAGACCTGACGGCGATCCGGACGATGTTCGAAGAAAACGCCGAGCAATATCGCGTCTATATCGAAGGACTTGAGGAATCCGAGTTGGACGAGATGATCGACTATGCGAATCAGAGCGGGGTTCCGTTCCAAACGTCCGTCCGGGACATCCTGTCACAGGTCCTCTTACATGGGCAATATCACCGGGGACAGATCAACCGGGCGCTTCGGATCGAATCGGTAGAGCCTGTCCAAGTCGATTACATCACGTTCGCGAGGCTCTAACAGGGCCTAATAATCACCATTATTCGGAATGGGATTGGCATTGAACGACGGGTACGATATCTCAACAAATTGCTTTTACCATATAAGAGCAACATGCTAATGTATATTAGCAGACGATGATGTTTTATAAGTGATAAGAACCTACACTGCCTTATTTAGGATCAAAGAGAGCCCATACCCTTATAAATTGGAAAATTCATTTGCTTCCAAATACGGTTATGGGCTTATTTACTTTTCATAAGCACTACACCACATTAGACTGCCGGTACTTGTTTAAGCTAACGGGCAGGATAGTTCAAATACGTGGTATCATGTGGTGAGTAATTAATGGAGCCCTCTTTTACAATGTTGAGAATGAGGGAAATCGTGGTCGGCTTGGAATGGGAAGGTTTGTATAGAGAATTGTTGGGAGATGGAAACCAATTGCTTATGGAAGGCGCAATGGATGCCTGTCATCGCTTATCAAAGACCCATCGAATGTTCGTAATCACGTATGGTATCACTCACACGCAAATCAAACGCTTGAAGCAGTCTGGGCTATATAAGTTTTTCGAGGATATCTTTGATTCGCAAAGCATTGGTTATCAAAAACCGAAGGGAGAATTTTTCAATTACGTCATAAGTCATATTTCAGATGGTGGTCTTCAGTCGGGCATTGACACCTGTTGGGTCAACAGAACCGGACAAAGAAGTCCGGCAGAAATTAAAAGCACATATACAATCTCAAACTTAATGGAGCTCACTTCCATCTGTTAGGCTGTAAAAACAAACGCTTGTGCCGCCTCAATTATCACTTTTTGGTGACTATATCACAAAAAAGTGGGTACTGTTTTTCTTGTAACTTTTCCCCCATACTATCGTTCATAGGAGGTTCATGAAGCAGACAGAGCATCCTATACCATATAAATCATTATAAAAGGAGTGTAATAGAATGGGGAAATTTGACGGGAAGGTAGCAGTTGTAACCGGAGGTACAAGCGGCATCGGTCTCGCGTCGGCACAACAGTTCGTAAAAGAAGGGGCTTACGTTTTTATCACGGGACGCAGACAACGTGAACTGGATGAAGCAGTAAAGCAGATCGGAAAGAATGTTACAGGTGTCCGAGGTGACATATCTAAATCGGAAGATCTAGATATATTATTTGAAACAGTTAAGCGAGAAAAGGGACACTTGGACATTCTCTTTGCAAATGCCGGACTAGGGTCATTGCTTCCATTAGGAGAAATTACAGAAGCACAATACTACAAGACTTTCGATGTCAACGTGAAAGGAACCATCTTTACAGTACAAAAGGCATTAGCTTTGTTTCCAAATAAAAGAGGTTCGATTATTCTAACGGGATCCACTGCTGGCTCGACGGGGATGCCAGCGTTTAGTATCTATGGTGCATCCAAGGCAGCGATCAGACAGCTCGTCCGCAGCTGGATTCTTGATATGAGAGGGACCGAAATTCGTATAAACATCCTTAGTCCGGGAACAATCGTAACGCCGGCGTACGATGAGTTATTTGGCTCTGAACTAGATCATTTACTGGAACAGGCAAAAAATGATATTCCGCTCGGCAGAGTGGGGCAGGTTGAAGAGATCTCCAATGCTGTCATGTTCCTAGCCTCTAATGAAAGCAGCTATATGAACGGCGTTGAATTATTCGTAGATGGCGGAGTAGCTCAAGTTTAACCAGGACATAGTAATTTTCAAACGACAAAGATTTTTAAATCAACTTAAAGGCGATTGTATTATCCCCTCCATGTAACGTTCAATTTTTCCTTCAGTGATCCTTGAAGGATCAAGCGATACATGAAGGGGATATTCTTAGATCGGGAGATGGTGTATTGATATGAAAACATTTTTCTGTGAACTGGAAGTTACACTAGAGGTTATCGGAGGAAAGTGGAAGGGGCTTGTTCTGTACTATTTAATAAAAGGACCTAAACGGACGGGAGAGCTTAAGCGACTCGTTCATAATATATCGCAAAAGATGCTGATTCAAACTCTTCGGGAACTGGAAACAGACGGATTAATTCGCAGAAAGATGTACAATCAGGTACCGCCTAAGGTGGAATATTCAACGACGGAACTGGGTCAATCACTTGAACCCATTTTGAGATCGCTTTGTGATTGGGGGGGGAATTACGCAGAGCAATCCTTCGCTCCGGGCGAGATTGAGATTTTGTATCTGGATTAACTGTCGGGGGACAAGAGCATAGTCCCATTTGAAGTCGCTATTTTAGCGGCTTTTTTGTTTTATCGTTTTACGTTGATGTTTTCGAGTGATGAGCAATATTCTAGTACAGGTTACTTCGTAATTAACAAGGTGCACTACAAAACTAAGGACACAAAACTTGTCTCAGAGATTAATAAGTACGTCTTGGATTATGGCAAAAGCATCATGCCCCAGCTGTTGCCAGGAGTCTGAGCAAACAAGTAAGCGGTTGAGGCTAATGACAATGAACCCATTACGCTAACGAGAAACGTTAGTTTAATAAAACAGCGGTAGTCTGAGACTGCCGCTGTCTTTTTTGTTGGCGCCAGTCTAATACTTATTTTATGGGATCTGTCGGTTTTTAAAATTTAAAAGCCGCTTGGAGCAGCAAAACTTTATTTTCTTCTGACACTTTTTTCTTTGACAAAAGTATACTTATCCTATAGGATTAAAAATACAAAACTGACTGACTGATCAATCGGGAGGAGGAAATCCATGCAGCCACGGAAGGCGAAGCAGTCCGAGATTGACTCAAATGACCAACCTGCTGAGCATGCGGGAGAAGAAACAGACCGCAGAACACAGCTTCTTCACATTGCATTAAAGCGGTTCGCCGAGCAGGGTTACCACCAAACGAAGATTTCAGATATCGTGGTAGAGGCGGGAGTAGCCCAAGGCACGTTTTATTGGCATTTTAAAAGCAAAGAGGCACTGGCGCTGGAGATTATCGCCACCGGTCGTGAACAACTACTGTCAGCGATTGGACAGGGATATCGCCGTGATGCGGGAACGCTGGCTGATATGGTTAAGGCTTCGGAAGCGCTGTTTGTTCGATTATTTGATTTTGCATTGGAGAACCGCTATCTGATGGGGTTGCTGCTGATCGGCAGCGGTGTCGATGAACCGGTGCGCCAGAGTATCCGAGAGACAAGGGCTGCGATGGAGCTGGCATTCCGGCGCAATATGGAAAGAGCGATCGAGCTGAACATGTTGCCTGCTGAATTGGATGTCGAATTAAGGGCGGCACTACTCATGAGCATGATCGAAGGTGTCATTACACGCTGGCTATTCGGTTCAGAGGGAACACATGACCACATCACGCAGATAACTGCTAAAAGATTGGCAGAAGAAGCGGCTAATTTTGAATTTTACGGATTATTAGGTCAAAGCTAGAGGGTCAACATCGCATGAATGGGTAGTTGGCAACAAATAATATAGCCAAATCACATATATGAACTCAATCATTTACATCCAGACAGGAGAGAAGGATACATGAAAACACGTAAAAAAGGGTTCTTGGTAACTATACTTATGGCTCTGGCATTGTTCAGCCTTGTGCTGAGCGCTTGCGGTACTAAGCCAGAAGCTTCTAATACTAGCAATGGAGCGGGTAGCAGTAATGTGGCAGCGAGTAACCAGCTCGAAGCAATCAAAAAGGCTGGTGTAATGAAGGTAGGCATGATGGGTACCTATCCGCCGTACAATTTCTTGAACGATAACAAGGAATTGGACGGATTTGATGTGGATATCGCCAAAGAATTGGCGAAGCGGATTGGAGTGAAACCGGAGTTCACGGCACAAGAATTTTCGGGACTGGTTCCAAGTTTGCAAAAGAAAAAATTCGATGCAGTGATTAGTCAGGTGACGATTACAGAGGATCGTAAGAAGGCCATTGACTTCACAGAGCCTTATATCACAAACAATGTAAACATTATCGTAAACAGCAAAACGAATGATATTACCAAGCTGGAGGACTTTAAAGACAAAACCATTGGTGTCGGCCTGGGAACGAATGATGAATCTTATCTGCGGAATGAGGTACTGCCGAAGGTAGGCGATTTTGAGATTAAAACATATGATGATGTCATTACTTCCTTAAAGGATCTAAACTCTGGTCGTATTGACGCAACAATCAACAATCTGTATGCTCTCAAGCCTATTATTGATAAAAACGGTTTCCAAATTAAAGCCGTAGGCGAGCCGATTAAATCGGATCAAGCGGGTGTAGCCATTAACCAGAAAACTCCTGAGCTCAAAGAAGCCTTGAACAAGGCTTTGAAGGAAATGAAGGAAGACGGCACTTACAAAACAATTTTCAAAAAATGGTTTGGCGAGGAGCCAAAAGAATAACGTAAGCCTGTTAGAGGCGTCTGGCTCCAGTCTTGGCTTTCATGCTGACATGGGGCCACTCGTCTGAAAGAAGGGAATATAACCAATGCTTGAATTAATGTGGGAGAACGTCCCTTTTTTATTAAAGGGTGCTTATTATACGCTATATATTACGATTGTCTCTATGTTTTTTGGCCTAATCATTGGTTTGGTTGTTGCTGTGGCCCGGTTGAAGGGGAATCGACCCGTTCGATGGCTGGCGCGCATGTATGTATCGATCATTCGGGGAACGCCGGTTTTGGTGCAGATTGCGGTCATTTATTATGGACTGGATGATTATGGAATATCATTCGGATCGCTGACGGCTGCTTGTTTAGCACTTAGTATTAATACAGGGGCGTACTTGTCGGAGACGTTCCGTGGAGCTATTTTAGCCGTACCCCAGGGACAGACTGAGGCAGCTTATGCGACGGGAATGTCGCCCGGTCAAACGATGTGGCGTATTATTCTTCCTCAGGCGGTACGCATTGCAATTGCACCGATGGGGAATACATTTGTGGGTATGCTTAAAGAAACATCGCTGGTGTCGGTGATCGGGGTCAGTGAATTGATGCGACAGGCACAGCTTTTACAAGCACAGTATTTGCGCTACATGCCGTTTCTGCTCGAAATTGGCCTGATGTACTGGATTATGAGCATTGGATTCTCCGCTATACTGGAGCGGGTGGAAAAGCGTCTGGCTCGAGCTTATTAAGGTGGAGATGATAGATGATGATAACAACAAACGGATTAGGTAAACGATTCGGACAGGTAGAGGTTCTGAAAAGCATTGATTTTCAGGTTGCCGCTCGTGAAATCGTCGTATTACTCGGCCCGAGCGGTTCAGGTAAAAGTACCTTGCTGCGCTGCCTGAACGGTCTAGAAGAGCTGTCTTCCGGCAAGTTTGAGGTGAATGGGATTGAGGTCGATGCTACAGCTCCCGTTCGTATCCGCCAAGCAGCCATTCGTGATATTCGCAAACAGACGGGGATGGTGTTCCAGCAATTCAATCTGTATCCGCACAAAACCGCCATCGGCAATGTCATTGAAGGACTGCTGACCGTAAAAAAAATGCCGCGCGACAAGGCTATGTCCATCGGACAACGGTTGTTGGAGCGGGTGGGGTTATCGGACAAGCAGGATGTACATCCTTCACGTCTGTCCGGTGGACAGCAGCAACGGGTAGCCATTGCGCGTGCGCTGGCGATGGACCCGACGATTATGCTGTTCGACGAGCCGACATCGGCGCTTGATCCCGAGCTGGTAGGGGAAGTGCTGGGTGTTATGCGAGAATTGGCTCAAGACGGGATGACGATGGTCGTGGTTACCCATGAGATGAAATTTGCTCGTGAGGTGGCGGACAAGGTCGTATTTATGGCAGATGGTATCATTTTGGAGGAGGCAGCGCCACAGGCGTTTTTTGATACTCCCCAGCATGAGAGAACACAGAAATTTTTACGCCAAATCAGTGAATTTTAAAATAAGATCGAGGATGAATCATAGATTATTAAAATGGAAAGAAGGCCTTTGAACATGAAAGTATCTACAACTTGGCACGGCAAACGCGCGTTTACTTCGGAGGGACCATCCGGTTATTCTGTAGGGATGGATGCTACGGCGGCTTATGGCGGTGATGGTAAAGGAATGACACCCATGGAACTGCTATTGGCAGGTCTGGCAGGATGTATGGGTATCGATATCACAATGATTTTGGATCGTTTCTTGTCAGACATTACTCGCATTGATATTGACGCAGAAGGTACGCGCAAGGAAGAAACGCCGACAGGCTTTACAGCGATTGATCTGACATTCCACGTAGATGGAGATATTCCGGATTACCGCGTATGGAAAGCAATTCAGATGGGTAAGGAAAAATATTGTGCCGTATCCGATTCCTTAAAAGCGGAAATTCGAATGCACCTCATTTTGAATGGAACCGAAGTACCCTATCCAGCATAAGTGTTGAAGAATAGTGAAAGAGAGTCAGCCTGTGTTATGTACAGGAGGCTCTCTTTTTTGTGTTATTTGAAAATATGACACGTAATGAAACTTTTTGTACTGTATTTTCGTTTAAAATAGAAATTGAAATATAAAAATGGGAAAATAAACCTATGTATGAAATGCATACAGGGGGAGGTTATAGTGAAACGAAAGCGCCTTATCATAATAGCAACTATTGTGGCTACAGTGCTCATCGTTATGGGTGTGACAACAAGATTACTATCTTTCATGCAGAATCAAGTGGCTAATCCCCCGAATACCGTCCGACCCACAACTGCGATTGCAGCTGACGTTAAGGAAGAAACGAAGGAACAGGATGCTGCCACGCGTTTACTTCATTTTGTGGAGGCGAATGCAGAAAAGGTTTCGATTACGATTCTGAGAGATGGAAAAAAGCTGGCAGGCCAAGAAGAGAACCGGATGATGCCTTTGGCGAGCACCGTCAAAACGATCATTGCGATTGAATATGCCAAGCAAGCGGCGGTGGGTCAGATTAACCCGGATAAGAGAGTGAAGCTGATTTCGCTGGAAAGGTTTTATTTGCCAGGTTTGGATGGTGGTGCTCATGCGGCGTGGCTACAGGATATGGAAGCTAAAGGGCGGATACAGAATGAAACTGTATCTGTACGCGAGGTTGCCAAGGGGATGATTCAATTCAGTTCCAACGCCAATGCGGAGTATTTAATGGACAAACTGGGGTTGGAAGCGATCAATCGGACGAGAGCCAACTTGGGTTTGCAAAATCATGATCCTATTTATCCTTTTGTATCCTCTATTCTGATTCCTTACGAACGTATGAAGGAGAGCCAAGGTGAGAATTGGAATAATACAAAGAATAATATTTCTGCCAAAGAAGCCATCCAGGCGATGTCTGACACGGAGTTTCGCCGATATGCCCGTGTGATTCATAACAAGCTGCGCCGTGATGTGAGTGGTTCTTACAAGAGAAACGCAGATATTAAGACCTGGTATGATCAGGATTATGACCGTATCAATACGGATCGTTTTATAGCTTCAACGACAGCCGATTATGCCTTTTTAATGAGTAAGCTGAACCGCCGTCAAGGGTTCACAAAAGCTGAGCAAAAGTTATTGTCCGAGGTCATGGAGAAACCTCTTATGGTTCTTCCTGAAAACCAGCAATTTCTGAAACATACTGGGCAAAAAGGTGGCTCCACAGCTTACGTTTTGACACTGGCCATGTATGCGACAGATAAGGAAGGGCATTTGACAGAGCTAGCTGTCTTTTTTAACGATTTGGATCCTAACACAAATGCCAGCTTGCCTGAGATGATAAATGATTTTAAAAAGAGATTACTACATGATAAATCGTTTACAAAAGAAATTAATCAGCGTATCGGTGTACAGGTGAGAAGGTAACGCAGCTAAACGCTACGGTATAATACAGCGTTTAGCTGCGATGCGCAACTCCTTATCCTCATCCTATCCGCTGCCTTTCTGTTTGCGTTCCCGTAGTAATAGATACAAAAAATATGGCGCGCCAATGACGGCTGTCACGATGCCAGCGGGAATTTCGAGCGGCGGCTTCAGACCCCGTCCGAGCGCGTCGGAGAGGACGAGAATCAGCGCGCCGATCATCGCCGAGCCGGGCAATAGATAGCGGTGGCGATTGCCAAATAACCGTCGTGCCAGATGCGGTGCCAGCAGTCCGATAAATCCGATGGAGCCGATGGCAGCGACACAGGAGGCAGCCAAGGCGACTGACACGGCTAGCAGTCCTGTACGCACACGCTTCACGCTAAGTCCCAGCCCAGCAGAGCTTTCCTCATCTAGGCTCATAATATCCAGCTTGCGCTGTAGTGCATAGGCGAGAGGTAGTAACACGATTAACCACGGCAGTAGCCCATACACTTCGTCCCAGCCTTTGCCCCACAGACTTCCAGCTAGCCAAGTGAGCGTGTCGCTGGCTTCGAGTGGATACTTGACCAGTATATAGTCGGTCGCAGCCTGAAAAATAGCGCCCACCGCCAGTCCGGTCAAGGCTAGCATGTTGGGACGCATGCCTCCCTTCATCGAAAGCTGTACGAGCAACAGTGCTGCTAGCCCGGCACCGACAAAGGCGGCTACAGGCAACAGCGCCACTGGGGATGAGGGGAGCAGTACGATGACGAGAACCGCCGCAAAGCCGGCCCCTTTGGATACACCTACCACATCTGGTGAGGCTAGCGGGTTGCGGATCATGCCTTGCAGCAGAACACCGGCCACTGCCAGCCCAGCTCCGGCCATGATGGCCAGCAGGCCGCGCGGCAGCCGATAATGGTGAACGATGAACCAGGAAGAGGCATTCCGGTCAGTCAGAGCCGCGATCAGCTCAGCGGGCGTAATGTAGGTGCTGCCTACGCCTATAGCTATAAAAGCAACACTCAGCATGAGCGCGAGTAAAATCCACAGTTTTTTCATCGTGAAGCCCTCCCGTTCTTATGCGCTAGATATAAAAAGAAGGGCGCGCCCACCAGTGCGGTTACAATGCCAACGGGCGATTCATAAGGAAATGCAATAAATCGTCCAAGCACGTCTGCATAGGTCAGCAGAAGACCTCCGCAGATTGCAGACAGGGGGATGATCCGTCTGTAATTGTCGCCTGTAAACATCTTGATGATATTCGGTACCATCAGGCCCAAAAAGCCGATGGACCCGGCTACCGCTATGGCAGAGCCTGCCAGCATAATCACTGAGGCCGAGGCCAGTAGGCGGACAAGACGTACGTTTTGTCCCAATCCCTGTGCGACCTCCGTCCCGAGGCTCAGCACAGATAGCGAAGGGGCTAGCGCCAGTGCAAGAATCATACCCACGGCAAACCATGGCAGCACCAGACGCGTGTCGGCCCATGTGGACCCGTCGATGGCTCCGGCGAGCCAATACAGCACATCAGATATTTGCTCGTTAAACACGAGCAGTCCCTGGGTGATGGAGGCCAGCAGCAGATGCACGGCCATCCCGGCTAGGGCCAGCTTGACCGGCGTCATGCCCGCCGTTCCGGCCAGCGCATATACGAAGGAGCCGCCTGCGATGGCCCCGGCGAAAGCAAAATAAATGCTGCCGGACGATCCGATATTCGGCAGCAGCACGACGGACAGCACGACAGCCAGCGAAGCGCCTGAGCTGACCCCGAATACCTGCGGCGAAGCCAGCGGGTTGCGTGTGATGGCCTGCATCAGGGCTCCTGCCACGGCAAGCCCGGCCCCGACGATTAGGCCAATAACGGCACGCGGTAGGCGGACCGTCAAGACAATGAGCTGATCCTTGGACGGGTGCTCGGTGAACAGCGCAGTCAGCATGGTGGGGATGTCCATCCTGACTGGGCCAATCGCCACGCTGAGTAGCAATCCAGCCAGCAACGCAGCGATAAGTGCAAAGAAGACCGGCTTATTCAGCCGGTCGCGTGAGGCTTGTCCGATCAATGGGAGCCGTCTCCTTTACTTTGCGCGGGATACAGAAGCGAAATGGCTTGCTCCAGTATTTTCTCGGCTGAGCCGAGTCCACGGTACCGGGTCCATAGTGCCCGGTTTACTTCGTAAACTTCCCCTTTTTTGACGGCTGTAATGTTTTGCCAAAGCGGGTTTTGCTTCCATTCCGCAATCAGCTTCTCGTCGGCTTCCACCAAAAAGATCACATCAGGATCCGCTTGTGAAATCTGTTCAAGCGTAAGCTTGACGGTAGGTTCGCTTGTATTTTGAAGGGCGTTGTGGATACCTGCTTGCTCCAGCAGTTGTCCATCAAAGGATGAAGCGCCGTGAGCCGATAGTGAATCAGAACGGAATACCCCTAGCAATACGCTGCGTGGCTCACCAGCTTTGATGCCTTCTTTCAACTTTTCCATTGTAGCTTTATGCGCCGCGAGAATTTGCTCGCCTTTTTCCTTCTCACCCAACGCATCGGCGATGACACTGAAGGATGCCAGGTTTTGTTCATAGGAGGAATTTCGGCTCTTTAGAACAATGGTCGGAGCAATCTCGCTTAGTTCTTTGTATATGCTTTTATGACGATTCAGATCGGCAATAATCAAATCCGGCTTCAAGGAGCTGATCGTCTCCAGGTTGGGCTGTTTGCGCGTGCCTACTGGTGTGAAGTCGATTTTCTTGCCGAGCAGCCCATCAATATCATCGTCATTTTCCTGAGCTATGCCGACAGGTGTTACGCCCAGTTGGGTTGTAGCATCGACAAAAGAGAATTCCAAGGTTACGATTCTTTTGGGTGTACCCGTAACTTTGGTTTCTCCCATCTCATGTTTAATCATTCGAGTGTCGCCTGTTGCTTGAGGTGCTGCTGCGCTGTTATCTTGTGACTGGCTTCCACATCCCGCCATAATGACCGTCAGTAGTGCCAGGATCACTGCAAGCAGCATGCCTGTGCACAGTGGTTGTTTCGGTGTTGCCATATATTATCCCCCGTTCCAAGTATGCTTACCAGAGAAACTGATAATCATTATCAATCAACTAACTGATGATCATTCTAGCAATCGGGAAGGAGGACGTAAATAATGTGGTCATTTAAACCGTTTTGATCGATTAAATGAATTAAATTCATTAAAATTACGAATAAGAGGAGGGAGAAGTACCGACATCAGAGATGGATGGTTTATGCATCTCCCCGCTGTCGGCGATAGATACGCTCTGGTCTGCCAACGGTTCCGTACACCTGATCGTGGTGCGCATCGCCACTTTCCACTAAGTACTCCAGATACCTTCTGGCTGTAGAACGGCTCATACCCAGCTCAATTCCCACTGTACCTGTAGTCACCTCACCCCGTCGATTCAGGAGATCTAGCACTTTGTCGCAAGTCACTTTATCGATGCCTTTGGCCCATAGTTCTCCAACTCCGTTCCCTGCCATCCGACCGGTGCCCACGCTTTGAAGCAAACTGTCAATTTCCGATTGCTCCACCGTGGATTGTTCTTCCTGCCATGTTGTGACTTGTCGCCGAAACCGGGCGTATTCCTTCAAGGTAGCACGCAATCTCTCAAATACAAGCGGCTTCACGATAAAATCAAACACGCCTGCACGAACGGCTTGTACCACTGTTTCAGCTTCTTTGGCGGCAGTCAGCATAACAACATCTGTACCCGGATAGTGTTGCTTGATGAACGATAGCAGGGTTAGACCATCCGTATCAGGAAAATAAACATCCAGCACGACTAGAGGAGGACGAAGTACGTCCAGTTGAAGTTTTGCCTCAAATTCGTTTGTCGCGATTGCACATACGGTGAACCCATCCACCTTTTCAATAAATCGGCGGTTAATCTCCGCAATTCGCGGATCATCTTCAATAATAAGAACCTCAATGTCCGATAAAACCCGCTCATTCATGGGCGTAATCTCCTTTTGCATCATTACTCGTATCAGTTCTTTGTAAAGGAATGTATACCTCAAAAATACTTCCACCACCAGGCCGTTCGTGTACTTCTATAGAGCCGCCCATTCGTTCAGTGTACTCCAGCACGAGAGCAAGGCCATATCCATGTCCAGCTTCTGCTTTGGTCGAAGCTCCTCTGACAAACAGCTTTTCTTGGATATCGTCCGAAATTCCCGATCCGTTATCTGCAACTTCGACGATGATGGCTTCAGTCGTTTCTTCAAGCCGGAACCAGACCTGTCCGTCAGAGATGGAGGACATCGCAACAGCTTCCATGGCATTGTCCAGCAGGTTTCCGACTACGGAAGCGAGAAAGGACCACTCCAACGTAGGAGACTGGGTTGAGAATGCTCCTTTAATATCAGAATGGAGTAAGATCCCTTTTTCCAGCGCCTGTTTCTTCTTGCCGATCAGTAGGCTGGCGATGATTGAATCGGGCAGGAGAGCAGTGGCAATCGGCCTGTGTACACGATATTCCTCTGATTCCTGGGTGATAAAGTCCACCGCTTCGTCATAACACTCCAACTGAATCAGGCCGGATATGAGATACAGCCGATTGGCGTATTCGTGTGTTTGTGATCGCAGTACTTCCGCATAATCTTTGACCTCTGTCAACTGTTGTGTCATTCGGAGCAGTTCGGTCTTGTCACGCAGACTGGCAACTGTTCCCATGATGCGACCGGAACGATCCTGGATCGGCACACGGCTGACGACTACAGTTCGCTGCTGGACCTCAATTTCCTTATTCCATATGTACTGTCCCTGATCTGGCCCCATCGTTGAATGCTCTACTGTGTAATCGGCAACAAGCATATCAACCAGTACATCCGGAACACCAGTCAAGTGACGAAGGTCGCATCCGTAGATAGAGGTTTCCGGTGGGAGTCCGATCAAACGAGCTGCCTGTGGATTGGCAAGTGTGATTTGTCCGTTACTATTTACCGCGATAATCCCTTCGCCGATGGACTCAATAATGGCTTGCTTTTCCTGGTACAACCGTCCGATCTCCACTGGATCCAGTCCATGCAGTGCGCGGCGTACCCGTTGCGCTATAATCAGGCTTCCCAATATGCCGATCATCAGAGCACCCACCATTAACCAGAGCCATGCATATGTGTATGTACGAATATTTTGCTGCACATCTGTCATTAAAAAACCTACAGAGACGAGCCCGATGGCCTTACCTTGCTGATCATAAACGGCTGTTTTGGCGCGTATTGACGGTCCAAGAGAGCCCGTCGATTCAGTGATCAAGGACTGCCCTTGCAGTACCTTATCATTCATGGGGTCTATCATAGGCGTGCCGATGCGCTCCGGGTTTACATGCCACTGCCGGATGAGATGACGATCAGCAATAGTAATAAAATCAGCTCCGCTGCTGGCTTGGACGGGCTTTATGGCCTCGTTGATACGCGAACGCAATTGCGTCGTCTCGGTCCGCTCCAGAGCGTCTCTGACCTGCGCATCTACGGCGAGGGTATTGGCGACGGTTAGCGCCCTTTTTCCGATTTCATCATATAGAGCGGAGGTGATCATATATCGAAAGGATAATCCCAACAGCCCGGTAACTACCAGTACTAAAAGGGATATAAATACTATAAGTTTTGTCTGAAAACGCACATGCCTTCACCGCCGTTAAACAAAATATAGGAGGAACGAATCAGCCGATAATCTCCTCCATACGATCCATTTTACTGCATTACAGAAACGCCCGCACTTTTATTCTATCGAAAGAATGGTCTATAATAGAAATAGTTACATAATACGAGGAGGAACATAATATGATTATTATTCATGCCGATATGAAAGTTTTACCTGAGAAAAGAGAAACTTTTTTGCAACAAACCAAAGGGCTGATCAGCGCATCCCAAGCTGAAGAAGGCAATGTACGTTACACGTTAATGCAGGATCTGAATGATCCCAACGCATTTACGATGGTTGAAGAGTGGAAAGATGCTGCTGCTGTAGATTTCCATAATAATTCTGCCCATTTCCAGGCATTTGTTGCCGCCGCTAAAGAATTGTTGGCTGCTCCGCTTCAAGTGAATGCTTTTCAGGATGCAACTAAACTGTAACCATCCCGTTGGATAATTCATAATCAGGAACAGGAGGAATAGACATGGGGAACATTGCAGATACAACTGTACTGAATAACGGAGTTCAGATGCCTTGGCTTGGTTTTGGTACCTACAAGGCGGAAGGTAATGAGGTCTACGAAGCGGTCAAAACAGCTATTGAGGTCGGTTACCGTCACATTGATACAGCGGCGATCTACGGCAACGAGGAACTGGTTGGACAAGCCATTCGTGATAGTGGAGCGGCTAGAGAAAATCTGTTTGTAACCACCAAGCTATGGAATCAGGATCAGGGCTACGATTCAACACTGCGTGCCTTTGAGGAAAGTCGTAAACGGCTGGGTCTGGATATCATTGATCTGTATCTCATTCATTGGCCTGGTAAGGATAAGTACAAGGAAACCTGGAAAGCATTTGAACGCTTGTATGAAGAAGGAAGCGTACGCGCTATCGGCGTTAGTAACTTCCAAGTTCACCATCTCGAAGACCTCCTCCAAGATAGCAACATGGTTCCTGTCATCAATCAAGTGGAGCTTCACCCACGTCTGACACAACAAGAGCTGCATCAATACTGCCGGGAGCACCAGATTCAGCTAGAATCGTGGAGCCCGCTGATGAAGGGGAAATTAACCGAGCAAGCGGACATCGTTGAGATTGCTGCCAAATACGGTAAAACCTCTTCGCAGGTCATTTTGCGTTGGCATCTGGATCGGGGGATTGTGACGATTCCCAAATCGGTAACCGCGCATCGTATTCGCGAAAATGCTGATTTATTCGATTTTGAACTAACGACTGAGGATATTGACCGAATTAATGGTCTTCATCTGGATGAGCGTGTAGGCATCCATCCCGATAAGCTGTTGTTTTAAATAAATATTCACTTGTAAAAAAGAACCTCCCATTCTGCGTTTATCGCGGTTTGGGAGGTTCCTTTTTTAGGTTCAGGTGTGGCTTTGTCTATTTACTTGTTTAGCTTACGATACAACAAGTAAGAATAGAGTACAGGAGAGATAACGGATATGATCAGTACGGTTAGGAAAATGACTACTCCCGCCATTCCACCGATCCATGCCGCCACCAACGCTGAAGCACCGCCAAGCATCATCATAGGCCCCCCGAAACGGTGCGTTTTACGCCATACCTCGGGATTAGACAGAGTCCACGGCGTGCGGATACCGAACGTATAGTTCGGCTGTACCTGAGTCATATAATTCCCCATCATCATCAGCATCAGGCCTATTAACCCTAAAATTATAGCATTCATTTGCAGTCGTATATTCAGGTTATACAGCAGCATTCCCCATCCAGCTACAGCGAGAACTACAGAAACACCTGCACGCGTAACTTCATAGGCTTTTGAAAATTTCTCATAATTAGCTCTGTTGGGGTCCATGTGGCGTGCCAATCGAATGACCAGCGGGACTAGGCCCAACAACACGAGCATGATAATAGAACCACTTTTGCTCGTATACCCGTCTGCTGTATTGTTAAAGTTAATATGCGAGGCTAGAACATTGGGAAGCCGGTCGTACAGCAGTATAGCGCCTATGGCGGGTGATAAGGCAATCAAAGTTGTCAAAACATCCGTCAAGCTCCAAGGTGTTCGAAATTTCATTCAGATTCCTCCCCATCCTTAATATGATTCACATTTTTCCTGGCAGGGGTATCGGAGTGGGCTATACTGAACATCCAACCGATGACATCCGCCACAACCGTTGTATGCAGGGTGTATATAATGTTTTGCCCCTGTCGTTCATCCAGCACCAGCCCAGCCTGCTTTAGGATATTGAGATGGTGGGAGATGCTGGGTTTGCTAATTTGAAAATGTTCAGCTACTTCGCCTGCGCTCATGCTTTTTTCCTTTAAAAGCTGCAAGATTGTACGCCGGGTCGGATCAGCCAAAGCTTTGAAGGCATCGTTCAAAATACATTTCCTCCTTTAGATATTTAGATAATATTCTAAATATCTAACACCATAGTAAAATACAGCTATACTACATGTCAATGGAACAAGACATCATTTTAGAAAAAATTAACGAGGTCAATTATGTTTGTATAAAGTAGTGAAATGGGCTATAATCAATTTATACAAAAATAAGATTCTTAATTTAAAGTTAATTAGAGGAGGGAATAGATATGAAACACGTCTTTCGTAAAGGAAATGATCCGCAAGCCCCGGTTATTTTGCTGTTGCATGGTACAGGCGGGAATGAACAAGACTTAATACCTTTGGCTGAGATGGTAGCAGCGGGAGCTTCTGTGTTAGGCGTAAGAGGAAATGTGCTGGAAAATGGGATGCCGCGTTTCTTTCGCCGTTTGGCAGAAGGAGTGTTCGACATTGAGGATCTCGTATTTCGTACCAAAGAACTGAGCGAATTTGTGGACACAGCTGCAGAGCAATACGATTTTGACCGTAATAACGTGGTGGCTCTGGGCTATTCCAATGGTGCAAACATAGCCGCCAGCATGCTCTTTCACGATGCAAAAGCGTTACGCGGAGCTATTTTGCACCATGCAATGGTGCCGTTGCGTGGGCTGGACTTGCCTGAATTGAACGGTGTCCCTGTATTTCTGTCTTCCGGTGAAAATGACCCGATTGTTCCGACTTCGGAATCCCGGGAGCTGCAAGCATTGTTGGAGGGAGCCGGAGCGCAGGTGGAAGCATATTGGGAACGCAATGGTCATCAATTGACCCGTACAGAAGCTGCCGCCGCAGGCCAATGGTTTGGAAAGCATTTTAATGTATAAAATAACTCGATAACGATCAAGCTACGGTTTAGCGCTCCCGTGAGCGATTCTATATTAGGAGGCGTCAAACCAATGGCAAAACCGGATAATCGAGCCGATAATGTTGAACACTTGCAACAAAGTATTCAGAACACACAGCAGAACCTGCGTGAAGCTGAAGGATATCTAAATGAATTTTCCTCTGAAATCAGCAACGAGGAGCGTCAGCAGATCGAAGAAAAAAATAATCGTCGTAAAGAAAGTATTAGATCATTTCGCGAAGAAGTGAAGGACGAAGCAGCTCATTCCCAAGAGTAGTAAAAATAGAGAGGCCCAACTTCGAGTTTTAATTCGGGTGGGGCCTCTTTTTTATGCAAAAATCATCATAACTGTATTCATTTAAATTGCCCCCTATAATGCAGTGGAGACGCTAATCTTCGTTGAAAATAAAAATTTTATAAATAATGTTGTTGTAAACTAATTTGTATTGATGTTAAATAATAAAAGAAAGCGCAATCATTTATGAATTAGGATTTCATCATGCGAAGGGGGAAGGATATGCTGCTGCGAAGAAAAAGCATGGCTTTGATGTTTATGGCGGTGGTTTTGATGGCTGGACTGCTGCAAGGCTGTTCTTTCAAGACCGATGAAAAGGAAGGGCCGGGAACAGAACTTGTATTATGGACGTTCAATGAACTGCATGAGAAGTTTTTTCTGCAAATGGCTGATCAATGGAACCAACAGCACCCTGATGAATTGATTAATTTGAAAGCGAATACATTTCCTTATGACAACCATCACAGCAAGCTGTCGATTGCGCTGCAATCGGGGGTGGGAGCGCCGGATATCGCGGATATCGAGGTGAACAAGATCGGTAATTTCCTCAAAGGGATACCGCAACTGGTCCCGCTCAATCCGGTGATTGACCCCGAGATCAATAACATTGTACCTTCCAGAGTACAGATTTACGGCAAAGACGGTAAATATTACGGCATTGACTTCCACGTCGGGGCCGAAGTGATGTATTACAATAAAGAGATTATGGATCAGGCGGGGGTAAACCCGGATTCCATCGTCACCTGGGCAGACTATGCTGCTGCAGGCAAGCAAGTACTTGCGAAAACAGGCAAGCCAATGGCGACCTTAGAAACGAATGACCTGTGGAGCTATTGGCCGATGATCTCCCAGCAAAATTCAGATTTTCTGGATGACAAAGGCGAGTTGACGTTGGATAACGAAACCAATATTAAAACACTTGAGTTTCTTCAACAGATGGTAAAAGACAAAGTCGCTATTCCCTCACCGGGCGGCGGGCATCATATGGAGGAATACTACGGGTTTATGAACAAAGGCGGGGCTGCTTCGGTATGGATGCCGATGTGGTACATGGGGCGTTTTACGGATTACATGCCTGACCTGAAAGGTAAAATTATCATCAGACCCATGCCGGCGTGGGAAAAAGGCGGCTATCGCTCAGCGGGTATGGGCGGAACCGGAACGGTAGTCACGAACCAATCAGAGCACCAGGATCTGGCGATGCGTTTTCTAGCCTTTGCCAAGCTGTCCAAGCAAGGGAATGTGGAGATTTGGAAGCAGCTAGGGTTTGATCCCATCCGCAGTGAAGTGTGGACAATGCCGGAAGCCAAAGCCAAAAACAAATTTACGGAGTATTTCGGAACAAATATTTTTGACACGCTGATCGAAGTCAAAGATGAGATCAATGCGGTGCATATTGGACCGAAAACGCCTGACATCGCCAGTGCTGTACGCAATAAAATACTTTATCGGACACTACAGAGTGGCGAAGATCCAGCCACGGTGCTGCATGAGCTAGCAGATGAACTGAGATAGACCCCAACAGGAAAGGGAGTGAGATTCATGGCAACGCCCGTTCATACGAACGCTAATGTACCGACAGGTCAGCCGCCAAAAACTCAGCGTCCGGCCAGAAGCCAATGGAGCCGATTTATTCATTCCAGTCGTACGGCACCGTATGTGTTTGTCCTTCCATTTTTACTGTCCTTTGCGTTATTTTTTGCCTATCCGGTCATCTCGACGGTCATTATGAGCTTCCAGGAAGTCCTGCCAGGGATAACAACTTATGTTGGACTGGAAAATTATAAGGACTTAATCAATCCTACGTTTGGAAAGGCGATATTGAATAGCGTCCTGTACACGCTGCTTACACTGGTCGTGCTGATTCCTCTGCCGCTGGTATTGGCAGTATTGCTGAATTCGCCTAAAATGCCGGGCAGAGGGTTGTTTCGCTCCGTGATGTTTATACCTGCACTAACCTCGGTGGTGGTAGCAGGAACGATCTTCCGCCTCATGTTCGGGGAATTGGATGGTTCGCTGATGAACTCCCTGTTGGGGGTCTTCGGTCTGGAGCCGTATAAATGGCTAATGAACGCCAACACCGGCTTTTTAGCGTTGATCGTGCTGGCCTTGTGGAGATGGTTGGGCGTAAATATGCTGTACTACATGTCGGGACTCCAGAACATTCCCCCCGAGTTGTATGAAGCTGCGCAGATTGATGGAGCCAGTCGATTCGATTCATTTTGGCGGATTACGATTCCTATGCTGAAACCAGTGACGATCTACGTATTTACGATTAGCATTTATGCGGGGTTGTCCATGTTCACGGAAAGCTACATGTTGTGGAACGGAAATAACTCCCCGAACGATATTGGTTTAACGATTGTTGGCTATCTCTATCGCCAAGGTCTGGAGCAGAACAGTATGGGCTTCGGAGCTGCGGTGGGCATTGTATTGCTCGTATTTACACTCGTGCTGAACCTGATCCAGCTCAAATTTTTCGGCATGTTCCGGAAGGAGGATTAAGCGATGGCTCAGAAACAAAAAGGCTCATTATCCGCATTGCTCGTTGTCCTGTTCATTCTGTTTGCCGGGTTTGCCCTGTTTCCGCTATTTGCCGTGACGCTTGCCTCGTTCAAGCCATCTACGGAGCTGTTGCGCTACGGCTTGAATCTTAAGCTGGAGTGGGACATCATGTCCTTGAAAAACTATGCGTTCATCTTTCAGGGGACGACGGATTATTTTCAATGGTACTGGAACAGTATTGTTATTACCGTCTTGTTTACGGTGTTATGTCTGATATTGTCCGCGATGGTGGGCTATGGTCTGGAGATGTACCGTTTTAGATTGAAAAATGTGATTTTCACACTGGTGCTGGTTGTAATGATGATTCCGGTAGAAATTATCATGCTGCCGCTCTACAAGCTAATGATCGGCATGAAGCTGATTAATACAGTATGGGGTGTAATTCTACCCTTCGTCGTCGCGCCGATCCCAATCTTTTTCTTCCGTCAATATTTGAGTGGAGTACCCAAGGATTTTATGGATGCTGCGCGGGTTGACGGCTGTTCAGAATATGGCATTTTCGTACGCATTATGATGCCTCTAATGGCGCCTGCATTTGCGGCAATGGCTATTTTGCAGGCGATGAACAGTTGGAATAACTTCCTGTGGCCGATGATTGTATTGCGGACCAACGACATGCTGACACTGCCCATTGGACTGTCCAGTCTGCTGACGCCATATGGCAACAATTATGATGTGCTGATCGCGGGCTCCGTTTTGGCTATTTTACCGATTCTGGTCGTGTTTCTATTCTTCCAGCGTTACTTTATTGAAGGAATGACGGCAGGTGGAGTAAAAGGGTAATCGAAAAGGTATTCAATGGAGCGATTGAATACAAGAAATGTGCAACGTCAGAAAAGGTTGATCGGGCATTGATCCCGGTCTGCCTTTTTTTTAGATTTGATTGATTTTCATTCTCATTTTCATGCTATCATCTGCACAAGCTATGGGTAAACGTGGTATGATATTTGAAAGATTTCAAATACAGAAATATTCAGGCGGAGCGTGGAGAACCTATGGAACCAACAGAAACCCAGAAAACCGACCCGGCCATGGCGTCAACCGTTGGCATGGAGGATATTGTACGGGCGCATCATATGCTGCGTGAGGTGATTGTACGTACACCTTTACAGAGGGATGCCGTCCTATCGGCCAAATATAACTGTAATGTGTATCTGAAAAGAGAGGATCTCCAAGTCGTGCGGTCCTTTAAAATCCGTGGAGCTTACAACATGATCCGTAGCTTGACACCCGAGCAAATGGAAAAAGGCATCGTGTGTGCGAGTGCGGGGAATCATGCGCAAGGTGTGGCTTTTTCATGTAATGCACTTGGTATCCACGGTAAAATATTTATGCCGAGTACAACGCCTAATCAGAAAGTGAAGCAGGTTCGTCGCTTTGGGGGAAACAGTGTAGAGGTCATTTTGACTGGAGATACGTTTGACGATGCCTATGATGAGGCCATGAAGGTGTGTAGCGAGCAGGCAATGACCTTCATCCATCCGTTTGATCAGCCGAAAATTATTGCGGGCAATGGTACGATTGCGATGGAAGTGATGGAGAGTCTAGATACACCTATGGACTATGTGTTCGTAACGATTGGCGGCGGCGGTTTGGCGGCAGGCGTAGGTACGTATGTTAAAACCGTGAGTCCATCCACCAAGGTAATTGGTGTGGAACCCCTTGGCGCGGCGTCGATGACGGAAGCGATGCGTTTACACAAGGTGGTTACACTGGATCAAATAGACAAGTTTGTTGACGGAGCTGCGGTGAAGCGTGTGGGTCAGCTGACATACGATATTTGTAAACATACCTTGGACGATATTGTGAAGGTACCGGAAGGTAAAGCATGTACCGCGATTCTGGAGCTGTATAATGAAAATGCGATTGTTGTGGAGCCTGCGGGTTCACTGCCTGTTGCAGCACTTGATCTGTACCGCGAGCAGATTCAAGGCAAAACGGTTGTCTGTATCGTCAGCGGTGGTAACAACGATATAGATCGAATGCAGGAGATTAAGGAACGGTCCCTAATTTACGAAGGACTGAAGCATTATTTTATGGTGAATTTCCCGCAAAGAGCTGGGGCACTGCGTGAGTTTCTACAGGATGTGCTTGGACCGGACGACGATATTACTAGGTTTGAATATACGAAAAAGAATGATAAGGAAAATGGACCAGCTCTGGTCGGCATTGAGCTGTTCCACAAGGAAGACTATTTTCCTTTAATTGAACGAATGAACCGCAAGGGGCTTAAATATACGGAACTGAATAAAAACGAAAATCTATTTAATATGCTAATTTGAAAAGGAGCCTGCGGGCTCCCCTTTTTGTATCAGGATTTTGCAAAATCCTCGTATGTAAAGCGTTATGCGTAGTTTATAAATTTCTTTTTATTTGAAATAAAGCGTTTACAAAACAGAATGTGATAGGTTAATATATGGGTAACTTCATAAGTATAAACACTAATGTAATAGGTGTGTCACCTGAATTTCATTATAAGATACTCATTCGGAGGTGCGAAAGAAATGTTGAAAGCATGGAAAAAATCAGTACGGAGTAAATTGACCCGAACGGCGTTTGCTGCTGTAACCTCGGCTGCTTTGTTACTTTCAGTGATGCCATCTGCATCCGCAGAGCACTGGGCGTTAACTGGTGATGTGGCAGTACATGATCCGTCCATTACGAAAGAAGGCAACGCTTGGTATATTTTCTCCACAGGGCAGGGGATACAGGTTCAAAGATCGGACGACGGACGCAATTTTTACAGATTGCCGCAAATATTCCTGTCGCCGCCATCATGGTGGAAATCGTATGTACCTAAGCAAAAGCCTAACGATGTGTGGGCACCGGACGCTCAGAAGTACAATGGACGTGTCTGGGTTTACTATTCCATTTCTACTTTTGGGTCACGCACTTCGGCCATTGGATTGACTTCAGCAACAAGCATTGGCGCGGGGAGCTGGAGAGATGATGGACTCGTGCTGCGTACGACGGATGCCAACGATTATAATGCGATTGACCCGAATCTCGTCATTGACGCTTCCGGTAACCCGTGGCTTTCCTTTGGTTCATGGAATTCAGGCTTGAAAGTGACTCGATTGGACAAGAATACGATGAAGCCTACGGGGCAGATCTATTCTATCGCCAAGCGTACGGCGGGTGGTTTGGAAGCGCCACATGTTACATACCGCGATGGGTATTATTATCTGTTTGCTTCCATTGATAACTGCTGCAAAGGCGTAGATAGTAATTATAAGATTATTTACGGTCGCTCTACTAGTATTACTGGACCGTATGTGGACAAGAGCGGCAAAAGCCTGATGGACGGCGGCGGAACGATACTGGATGCGGGGAATGACCGTTGGAAGGGACCGGGCGGCCAATCCGTCTATAACAACAGTGTCATTGCGCGTCATGCCTACGATGCCACTGATAAAGGTAATCCAAAACTTCTGATTAGTGATTTAAAATGGGATTCGGCAGGCTGGCCTACGTACTAAAGAGAGGACCGTTTGGAGTCACCTATGTAGTAAAATCATATAGATATATTCAAAAACTGTTCCTCTTATGGGGAACAGTTTTTGGCTTGCAATGTCATAGAAACATGCTATTATGTATCAAGTTGATAACAATTATCATTATCGTTATTGTTTTGGAAAACATAATGATTTTTTCAGGTACGGAGGGAGTGACCTCACCAAATGCAGTCTAAAGACAGCATGGACAAACATACAGCCCAGACAGAGAGGGCAGTTCCTGAAGTAGTCATAACAGCACGTCCAGTACTTCGAGCGGATAGGATTCGGCAGGCGTTGTTGTTCACAGCTTCGGCTGTATTGTTGGGTTTGGCCATATTCGCCGCCATTTCTCTCGGAGCCAAGGACTTGACCGTAAGCACCGTGTGGTCGGCAGTATTTCACTATGATCGTTCGCTGATGACACATCAGATCATTCATGAGTTGAGATTGCCGCGTGTACTCGGTGCAGCTGTTATTGGAGCTGCGCTTGCGGTTGCAGGTTCTCTGATTCAGGGCATTACGCGCAACCCGCTGGGAGATACAGGTGTGCTGGGCATTAACGCAGGAGCGATGTTTGTAGTTGCAGTGAGTTTTGCCTTTTTTCCCGATCTTCCTTATGGGACGTTAATAGTATTGTCGTTCCTGGGGGCGCTGATGAGTACCTTACTGGTATTTGGTCTGGGAGCATCTGCGCCTGGTGGATTGACACCTATGAGACTGACGGTGTCTGGAGCTGTGACGGCTGCCCTGTTAGGTTCCATGACTTCGGGGATTGCGATTTATTTTGATTTAAGTCAGGATTTAGCCTTCTGGTATGCGGGTGGTGTAGCCGGGATCAAATGGTCGCAGCTTGAGATTCTTGCACCGATTTTGCTTATTGTGATCGCCTGGTCTATGGGGCTGGCACGTTCTATTTCGCTGATTTCGATGGGCGATGAGGTGGCGTTAAATCTTGGGTTGAATCTCAGACGTATTCGGCTTTTGGGTCTGCTGACCGTAGTGGTACTGGCCGGACTCTCTGTATCGGCTGCTGGAGCCATCGGCTTTGTAGGTTTGGTTATCCCACATATCGCTCGCAAGCTAATCGGTGTGGATTATCGCCAGATCGTGCCGCTGTCTGCGTTATTGGGAGCCGTGTTACTGGTGCTGGCAGATTTGGGAGCGAGAATGGCAAATCCGCCAGAGGAGCTAGCTATTGGAATTATGGTGTCTTTTATCGGAGTACCCTTTTTCCTCTTTCTCGCCCGTAAGGAAAGGAGGGATTTATAGTGAGTCGCTCTTTAGGGATTGGGGACACAAGAACGAAAAAGGCTTGGCTCGTTTGTTTGGTATTGGCGGGAATCAGCTTTGCCGTCCTTGTTTTGGGTTTGAATACCGGAACGATTCGTATTCCACCGCTACGCGTGCTGGATACGTTGTTTGGCGGTGGCAGCGGACGTGATCATATCGTTCTGTTCGAGTATCGTCTGCCTCGTATTGCTGTAACGGTGCTGGCTGGAGCGGGACTAGGCGCAGCCGGGGCGGTCATGCAAGGCTTGTCGCGGAACGGACTTGCTGATCCGGGAGTGCTCGGTCTTCATGCAGGGGCTGCGTTGGGACTGGTAATGTTCGTTAGCTTTTTTCGCGACTTGGACGGTTCGGCCGCCGTCCTGATCCCCTTGTTTACCTTTGCAGGAGGTGTCATTGCGGCGGTGCTGATTGTTTTGTTGTCCTATAGCCGTAACAGAGGAATCGTGCCCGTGCGTCTGATTTTGTCCGGTATCGGTGTAGCCTCGGGCCTTAGCGCTATAACGCTGTATTGGTCCTTACGGCTGGATGAGGATACATACGCATTTACCGCACGTTGGTTGGCTGGCAGCGTTTGGGGCCGGGACTGGATACATGCAGCAGCTTTGCTGCCTTGGTTAGTCATTGTATTACCCTACGTTCTGTCGCAGACGCGCAGTCTGAATAACCTGTCGTTGGGCGACGAGACCGCGGCTGGAATCGGTACAAGTGTGAAGCGCCAGCGCCTATTACTGCTGGGCGCAGCCGTGGCTCTATCCAGTGCCAGCGTATCCATGGCCGGAGGCATTGGCTTTATCGGGCTCATTGCGCCTCATCTGGCTCGCCGCCTGGTTGGGCCGATGTACCAGCATTTGCTGCCAGTAGCCTGTTTGGTCGGGGTCGTCATTCTGGTCACCGCCGACACGATTGGGCGTTCGGTGTTTCAGCCGAATGCGATTCCCGCAGGTGTGGTGGTTGCTGTGGTAGGAGCTCCGTATTTTTTATTCCTGCTGTCCCGAACAAAATGACAGAAGAAGCCTTCTATAATGATCATTATAATGTAGAGCTTCTATAGCATAGGAGAGAATAAACATGAGAAAACACAAATTTGAGGGTTCAGGTTTTAAACGTTCATGGGTAGTCACAACTCTTGTTGTATGCATGATCATGCTATCTGCTTGCGGACAAGCAGCCGACAAACAGACTGCCGATACGAAAGCGGCGGACAGTGCGCAGACAACCATTAGTGCGGATTCGCGTATTGCTTCGATGTCTATTCATTTGACGAACAACCTGCTGGCATTGGGTATTACTCCGGCTGGTTCGGTCATTGGCGGAGATGTGAAGGATTTTCTGCCGCATGTAAAAGATCGTCTTCAAAGTACCCGTAAGCTAGGTGTTGTCACTGATCCGGATATGGAAGCGGTACTGGAGCTTCAACCTGATCATATTTTCTTGGACAAAAAATATTCGGGAACCGATGTGGCCAAGTTTGAAAAAATTGCGCCGACCGAAGTTTTTGATCTGGATGAAGGCACATGGAAAGATCAATTGAAAAAAATAGCCGTTATGGTCAAACATGAAGCACAGGCAGACGCATTTCTAAAAGACTATGATACACAGAGGGAACGAGTCAAAAAGCTGATTCATTCAAAAATTGGGGACGGAACGGTTATGGCTATACGTGTGACGGCGAAAGAGGTTCGTGTTATGGGGATGAAGCGTCCGGTAGGACCGCTGTTATATCAGGATTTGGGCTTGAAGCCAGCCAAAGGTGTAGAAAAGATCGACAAGGCTTATCAGGTGGTTTCCCAAGAGGTTTTACCGGATTATGATGCCGATGCGATTCTTGTTATCATCAGTAAAGGCGCGGATGCCCAAAAGGTATACAAGCAGCTGGAAGGAAACACAGTATGGCAAGGTCTCAAAGCGGTGAAGCAAGGGCATGTCTACATGTTGGACGGACAGCCTTGGCTGGACTATTCCGCAATGGGACACAAAATGGCTCTGGATAATGCAGAACAACTATTTTCCAAATAAGTTCTAAAATATATCAAGCCGTATTCCTCCATGCAGCTTCTTGCAGGCCAGGAATACGGCTTTTTGGCGCACACCCCAGCTGTAAGTCGATTGCCTGATCGAAATGAAAAGGAGCTGCTATGACCCAAAATGGGGCAGCTCCATATAATGAAAATTGCGGGCTATGAACGTTTTTTACGCAGAAAAATCGGTTTGAGTCCAATAAAGCCGATGGCGGCGAGAATTAAATTTACCCAAGGTGAGATCCTGAATACTGGCAGTACACTGCGCAGCGCTAGTCCGGCGACAAGAATCACGACAACTAAAACAACATACATCAAGATGGATTTAAGATTCATCTGGGGCTTTACGGGGGCGGGGTTTGGATGTTGTATCTCCTCGCCTTCTTCGGGACGATCCATAAAATTCATCAGGGCTTCAACGAGTAGAATGGCTCCTGCGGCGATGATGATAAGGGTGGATAGGCTGATTTCTTCAAAGGGTTTGAGATCTCCGCCTGTAAAGGTGACAAACCATCCGATAATCGCCTGTGTCAAAAAAAACATGGACAAGGCAACCCATGCAATAAGCGTATAATTTTTTGCTTTATTCATTGCTTCCTCCTGCTTTATGAGCGTATTCCAAGCTGATGGAACCGCCATTTCGTAACAAAGACAGTATACGTGAGGAAGCGTCGGATGGCAAAAGACTTTATCTATAGCATGTATATTACCGTTGCATTCTCCTCAAACTGGATAGAGGGTGAGCACGTGGAGCAACCTGAATATAAACGTTGAGAGGATGTGGCATCATGAAACTGGAGAACCAGGCAGATTATTTAGTCCAAAAACGACTGGGAAACGCTTCGAATGGGAATAGCGGGGCGGCCTCGTCTACAAATGTGAGTCACCGGAGCGTTCAAGGAACATCTCCAACGTACCGTATAGTGGACGATATCGAAGTGGCTGAGGATACAGAATTTGCAGGTGAGCTAGGTGCACAGAACTACCGCAGCCTGTGGCATGAGGATGAACATAACGGCGACTCTTGTAAACTGCAGTGGGAAGGACGAACGGAGACCCACCAAATGTTCAGGAACAGCTACGAATAACGAATGTCACTTTAAATGTAGTGGATTCACTCACATAAGTGTAGTATAGCGTTCTCCGGAATCGCATCGGGGAGCGCTATTTGTTTACTTTTTTAACGATGTGAACTGACAGGTTGACAAGGAAGCAGGGCGATGATAGACTGACTTTACTATAAAACTTATTAAACTTATCGGAATTAAAGTGAATAAATATCCTGGATGGATATTCCACGTTACTATATGAGTTCGAATTCATAAATGTGTAGTGAAGCTTGAAACAGGGGGAATCAGGATGGAACGGCAAATTGGAATTCGTTTTGAACATGAAGAGCTGGCCGCAACAATTCATTATCCAAACCGTACAAATGAGGGAGAGCGTCAGAGACGAGTTCCCCTCGTTGTTATATGTCACGGTTTTGTAGGCAATCGTATCGGCGTAGATCGATTATTCGTCAAGACTGCGCGTGAACTGGCCGAAGGGGGATATTTTGTCCTGCGCTTTGATTTTGCCGGTTGTGGGGAGAGCACAGGTGAATACGGCAAGCAGGGGCTCGAGTCCATGATTAATCAGACACGTACCGTATTGGATTACGCCGTCAATTGTGCGGACATTGACCCGACCAAGGTGACGCTGATCGGTCACAGTCTGGGGGGCGCGGTTGCTCTTCTCACAGCCGTACGGGACAAGAGAGTACAAAATCTGGTCCTTTGGTCAGCAGTGGGCTATCCGTTCAATGACATCGTCAAAATTACGGAGCGAAGCGTGTACGATGAGTCTGTTAAAACTGGTCATGCCGATTATTTGGGCTATAAGTTTACGCCTGCTTACTTTGAGTCGTTAGCTCAATTTCAGCCGTTCCAGGAGGCCGTTAAATTTAACGGGGATGTGCTCGTCATTCATGGAACCTCGGATGATATTATTCCTGTCGATTATGCATTTCTGTTTCAAAAGATATTCTGGATGCGTCCAGAGGGACGCTGTGATAAAGAGATTATTTTCCAGGGAGATCACACTTTCTCGTCAGGTAAAGAGCGGCAACGGCTCATTGATCGGACGCTTGAATGGCTGGATGAACAGGAAAATATTCAACGTGATTGGCAGCACTGGATGATCTGATTTCAGTGTGTAACGGATTGTATTGGAAATTGCGCCTCCGCCGGAGTAAAATGGAAGAGTAACACTATACTGGCGTGTGGAGGTTGGCAGCGATGACATTACCCTCAATTTTTGTTGCGCATGGTTCACCGACACTGGCTGTAGAAAATAACGCATATACCAGCTTTCTTGCAAAGCTGGGCGCGAGCCTGCCCCGACCCAAAGGAATTGTCATTTTTTCCGCGCATTGGGATAGCCCCGATCAATGTATTGGCGCGGATGATCAGCATGCAGCGTTGCACGATTTCTATGGCTTTCCTGAAGAAATGTACTCAATCGATTACCCTGCACCAGGCGATCCAAAGCTGTATGAGGAGATAGAGCATCTGTTCAGTCAGCATAACTTGTTCCACCAGCCGGTTCGGAACCGGGGACTGGATCATGGAGCATGGGTGGTTTTGCGGCATATATATCCTGATGCGGACATACCGGTCGTACCGTTATCTATTGATTCTCGGCGCGCTCCTCAAGAGCAATACGAGATTGGACGGATGCTGGCGCCGTTGCGAGAACAAGGGATTTTGATTATCGGTAGCGGCGGATTGGTCCACAACTTGCGGACACTCAAGCAGACGAGTGAGCCAGCCGATTGGGCCGTTCAATATGATGACTGGATTGCACAGCAGCTTCAAGACTGGAATTTACGTCACTTATTCCAATATGACAAGAAGGCTCCATATGCCAAACAAGCGGTACCTTCTTATGGAATAGAGCATTTTTCACCTTTGTTTTATGCGATGGGGGCTGCGGATCAGGAGCGCTCCGCGCATAAGCTTTTTCAGTCGTATGTCCTTGGCTCGCTGAGTCTCAATTGTTGGGCTTTTGGTCAAGAAAGTGATACGTAAATGTAAAAAAGAACTTCCGAATCCACATGCTGTGTGGGAATGGAAGTTCTTTTGTGTTTTTTGCGTCTTCGATTAATTAGAAGGCACGTTCTTTTTTAGCCAAGTGGATACCTGCGAAGTACGTTGATCTCCATTTTGATCCAACAGTGTCATAAATGCTTTCAGCTTTTGAATATAGGTGCTCTTCGAATCCATATTACGTTGAACGAACCATTGATACCCTTTTTTGGCATACGGATGAATCTTCCCGGTATCATGATCGAATAATGGCGTATTGTTCGTGCCGTAGAAAGTATAGAAAAAGTACAGATCGTGCAATTTTTTTATAGCTTGTGTACGATTGGAATGTGGATATTGGTTTAAAAACAATTCCTGTGCCAGCACTCGTCCGGCTAACTGTTGATAGCCGATACGGAGCGCGGCATCTTTGGTAGCAGCCTGTCCGGATTCCATCGACATGATGTCAATATAGCTGCGGATATCTGCCGTGGTGTGCTTCCCGAATACTTTATATTTTTCATAGTTGATGATTGGGTAATACATGCCTTCTGCGGTTTCAAGTTTGTAGCCGGCATCTCTTGTTTGAGTTAGCAACTTTTTCAGGTTCGCATCGCTTGTACGGCTGATTACATTTGTGAACGAATCACCGGGTTTATAGATTTGATTTATTTTGGTTTGAACAGAGGTCGGGTATAGGGTCTGTGCATAGGAATCCAATTGCTGGTTCTGTGCATTTTCCAGATGAAGCACCATGAGGGTAGCTTGAGAAGCTGGAATGGATTGAATATGCTTTTGCAAATAAGTGAATGCCTGAGATAGCTTGCCGGGTTGGCCTAGTAGCTGCTCGAAGGTCTTGGAGATATGTTGTACACTTTCTGCCTGAGATGTCGTAGTAGACGTCGCCGCTTGGGCTGATGCCGTATATCCCGATCCCATAGTCTGCACTGTGAAAGTTACTGCTGCGAGCATGAGATAGGCTTTGGTGATTTTTTTCATGATATAACCCTCCATTACGTTCTTTGATGTAACTGTAGTGTATAGGGTAAATGTATCGTGAGCATTCCATGTTGTATCCAACTTGTAAACGTTTGGGGAGGATAATGAATCCGATAAAAGAGTCCGAGTTAGGAGGAGCTAAAATCCTCCTTGTGAGCATAACAGCGCAAAAAAAATAACCATTATCCCGGAGGATAACGGTTATTTGGGGGATGTTTAAGCTATTTTTCGACTAGGGTCCGCTGGAAAGGTATCTTTATTTTTACCAAACAGTCCACGCAGGAAGGGCAGTACCCAACGGTCAAAGCCAATTCTTCCGGCATTTGCGCCAGCAACTACGAGGAAGATTTCAAACAGCAGGTAGATTGCATTGGTGCTTACTGTACCCGAGAACAGGAACGAGAAGTTCATAACCATGGCCATCAAAGCAGCCAGTGTAGTCAATGTACCGAGAAGCAGGCCAACCCCGACCAAGAACTCACCCAACGGGATCAGGACGTTGAACAAACCTACATTCGGCAGGGCAAAGGCTTCGAGGAACGATCCCCACCAGCCTTGTACAGCGGGATGGTCTCCACCTGTTTTAGCAATGGCCCCCGAGATAAATCCGCCTGCATCGAATCCACCTGTCAGCTTTTCAAGTCCGTGAGTCATCCATTCATAACCTAGATAAACCCGTACGACAGTCAGCAACCACATTGCGACTTTGTTCTCACGTAACCAGCTATTAAACATTCAAACCACTCCTCTTTCTTAATCTATAATGTTGGTTGTATTTCATTTTGTTGGGATGATCATCTTTGCTACACCTTTATTGTAGTAGGTTCAGTTACAGTTATTTGTGATAAAAATCACAAAGTATGAATATTTTTAAAATTTTAATGTCTTCAGATAAGTATTCTATAGAGAGGTCATGCTTCAATCAAGACAAAAACAGGAAATAAAGCTTATAATGAGAAAAATAACGAAGTGGAGGGATGAACTTGTCCGGGCCCATTTCCCAACGAAATCATTGGTTGCGTGTAATGGCCTCAGCTCTGTTATGCATGACGCTGATGTCTTGTTCTGCTATGTCCAATACGGGAGATACTGAACCCGTTCCTCAACCGACCAAGCATAAAACAGAGAAGGAGGCGCTTGAACCGCCGAAGGAGCAGTCTACTCCGGCATTTACAGCTCCGCTTACCGGTCTTCCGGTGGAGCAGCCAGTTTTGGAGCGACCGCTCGCTGTCATGATTAACAATGCTCCAGCAGCACGTCCGCAGGCAGGACTTAGTCAGGCAGATATGGTATATGAAGTTCTTGCAGAAGGCGGAATTACCCGTCTGGTCGCTTTTTTCCAAAGTCATGGCGGAGATGTAAAGGTTGGTCCGGTCCGTAGCATTCGTCCGTATTTGATTGAGCTGGGCGAAACTTATGGTGCGTTGCCGATACACGCAGGGGGAAGCACAGATGCCTATGCGATTTTACAGCAGCAGCGGAAGGAACATTTAGATGAGATTTCAAATGGAGGGGCATACTTCTGGCGAAGCAAAGATCGTCGTCCTCCGCATAATCTATACACGGACGTGAATAGACTGCGCAAAGGAAGCGATAGTAAAGGGTATGCTACGCATACGGACGTTCCAGTATATACTTACCTTAAATCCGGCGAAACCCCAGTTATGGTGGACGAGACTGCAACATCTTTACAAATCCGGTTTTTGCTTAAAAGCTACCGGGTATCTTATACCTATGATCCAGCGGATCAACAATATAAGCGTTTTGTGAACGAAAAGTCACATGTGGATCAAAATAATAACCAACAGCTCTCAGCAGCCAATGTCATTGTGATGAGCACCAGACATCAAACGTTGGATGATGTAGGCAGATTAAGTGTTGAACTGGACGGTAGTGGAGAGGCCATGGTGTTTCAACAAGGACAGTTAATACAGGCTGAGTGGCAACATACGCCGGGTGATGCGATTCGTTTTATGAAGAATGGGGTTGAAATTCCGTTAACGCCAGGTACATCCTATATACATGTGGTGCCTGCAGATACACCACTAAAGGAACATGTAACCATAGAAGTGAATTAGAAAACGAATTACACCTTTTTAGGAAAAAATTGTCGGATAATGAGCTTATATGTCGGGCACTGTATACGTATATCATGAAATTTGCTTTTACAAACATTACAAAAACATTGATGAGTGTGATAAGATAGCAAAGGTTGTCTATTGCAGTCGAAACAGGTTGCGGATATTTTCGTAAAGGGGTAATCGTTATGAGATTGAAGAAAAAGGATATATTCTTCGAGACGTTGGAAAATATGGCAGATACGATCGTGCAAGCAGCCGATTATTTTGCCCAACATACTTCAAATCTTCAAGATGTGACTTTGTTTACAAATGAAATGAAGAAGTATGAAAATAAGTGTGATGATTACACACACACGATTATTACTGAACTGAACAAGACCTTCATTACGCCGTTGGAACGCGACGACATCATGGAACTGACAACAACCATGGATGATGTGTTGGACGGTCTTGAAGCGACGGCTTCCCGTTTTTATATGTACAACATTACGGAGCCGGACGAGTATATTGTGCAGTTCGCTGATATTCTGCGTCAATCAGCTTACGAAATTCAGAAAGCTGTACATCTGCTTTCACAGAAAAAATTGCTGGCCATTCGTGAATACACTATTCGTCTGAATGATTTGGAAAATCAGGGGGATGAATTGTTGCGTATTTGCATCAAAAACCTGTTTGCAACTGTAACTGACCCTATTGAACTGATTAAACGCAAAGAATTGTACGAACGCCTTGAAACGACAACGGATTCATGCGAGGATGTTGCAAATATGCTGGAATCCATCATTATGCGTAACTCGTAAGGAGTCCTTTTACATGGATACAAGTTTACTGGTATTGGGTATTGTTATTTTTCTTGCTCTGGCATTTGATTTTATTAATGGGTTTCATGATACGGCGAACGCGATTGCAACTTCGGTATCGACCCGTGCATTGACCCCGCGACGTGCGATTATTATGGCTGCGGTCATGAACTTTCTCGGGGCAATATTGTTTACAGGGGTTGCGAAGACGATTGGTGGAAGTGTGGCTGATCCAACCAAGCTTACGAATGGAATTGATATCGTCATTGCGACGCTGATCGCTGCGATTATCTGGAACCTCTTAACCTGGTGGTTCGGTATTCCTTCATCCTCTTCTCATGCATTGATTGGTGCATTGGCTGGAGCGGTGTATGTAGGTGCAGGATCGGAAAAATTAAACTGGAGCGGCTTCATCGGGATTGTCGAAGGACTTATTTTCTCCCCGTTGATTGCTTTTGTTGTCGGTTACATCGTGATGATGATTTTAAAATACATCTTCGCTCATCGTAGTCCGCATACGGTGAACAAAGGGTTCCGTACAATGCAGGTCATTACAGCAGCGCTTCAGTCGTTCACGCATGGTACGAATGATGCTCAAAAGGCGATGGGGATTATTACATTCGCACTCGTTTCGTCGGGGTATCAGGACCATTTGGAAGTACCCATGTGGGTAAAAATTTCAGCCGCAACAGCCATGGCGCTAGGTACATCTATCGGGGGCTGGAAAATCATCAAGACGATGGGAACCAAGATTTTTAAAATCGAGCCAATTAACGGATTTGCAGCCGACATTTCGGGAGCCTCTGTTATTTTCACAGCTACATTGCTTCATTTGCCCGTAAGTACCACTCATGCCATTACTTCGGCTATTTTGGGTGTGGGTTCTGCGAAGCGTTTTTCCGCTGTGCGTTGGTCGCTGGCCGGTCGAATTATTATTACTTGGGTGATAACGATACCGATTGCTGCGCTGTTATCTGGATTGATTTTCAAAATTCTTTTCTAGTTCGTTATTATTTCTTGAAAAATAGGTACACACTATAGAACACACAATAAGCTTCCGTCCGCTTTTTGCGGCAGGGGCTTATTGGCATTCTGGGGCAAAACGGCTTCTTCAAAGTTTACACCTCCAGATAGTTCCATGAAACGTTTTTCAAAAATACCTGACATCAAAGTAGTCAATTTTTAATAACTCCTGTAAAATAAACAGAAAACTTTGAACCGTTCAACTGACTGGAGGAAATTATGCAAAAATCTAGAAAACTAATAGCACTTATCATTTGTTTGTTTTTTGTGGTTGCCCTGGCCGGTAATTTCGGTGTAGTGGCACATGCAGAAAATAAAACAAAGTATGATATCGGCACGGATACAACGTTCGCGCCTTTTGAGTTTGAAGATGTAGATGGTAAATTCGTCGGAATTGATATGGATTTGCTGGCAGCTATTGCCAAGGATCAGAATTTTGAATATACCATTAAGCCTCTTGGCTTTAACGCGGCAGTGCAGGCCCTTGAAACGAATCAAGTGGATGGTGTCATTGCCGGGATGAGTATTACCGATGAACGCAAGCGGAAATTTGATTTTTCTGAGCCTTATTTTGATTCAGGCGTCGTCATGGCGGTCCGTAAGGATAATGATACGGTTAAACGCTATGAGGACTTGAAAGGGCAGCGTGTCGCTGTCAAAACAGGCACGGAAGGTTATACATTCGCAGAGTCCATTAAGGCCAAATACGGCTTTACTACAGTACCGTTTGACGATTCTTCTCAAATGTATGATGAAGTTAAAACAGGTAATTCGGTTGCCTGCTTTGATGACTATCCGGTACTGGCATACGGTGTAAACCAGAATAACGGCCTTAAGCTGGTAACAGATAAGGAAAAAGGTGCTTCTTACGGGTTTGCTGTTAACCAAGGCAAAAACAAGGAGTTGCTGGAGAAATTTAATGCAGGGCTTGTTAATCTGCGTAATAGCGGGGAATACGATAAGATTTTGGCTAAATACCTTGGCGAATCGGGCAAAGGTGTGGCGCCTGTAGAGACCAGCCGCTGGGGGCTGATTTCCGCTTCGCTGCCTTCGCTGATTAAAGGCATGGGAAATACGTTGTTGTACACACTTGTATCTTTACTCGTAGCCTTTATCCTAGGTTTGGTGTTTGGCTTTATGAAAGTAAGCCATAACAAGGTGTTCCGTGGTATTGCAACTGTTTTCGTCGATATATTCCGCGGTATTCCGCTGATCGTGCTTGCTTTCTTTATTTACTTTGGTATTCCACAGGCACTGGACTTCAAAATGCCACTTTTTGTTGCGGCTGTATTGACGCTATCCCTGAATGCGGGTGCGTATGTAACTGAGATTATCCGTGGTGGTATTCAGTCCATTGATCCGGGACAAATGGAAGCAGCCCGTTCGCTTGGTCTACCCTATCGGACGGCTATGCTTAAAATCATTTTGCCACAAGCTGTGAAAATCATGATCCCGTCGTTTATCAATCAGTTGGTTATTACGTTGAAGGATACGTCCATTTTGTCTGTTATCGGTCTGGTCGAATTGACCCAATCGGGTAAGATCATTATTGCGCGGACATTCCAATCCTTTGATATTTGGCTGGTAGTAGCGGTGATGTATCTTATCGTCATTACAGTCCTGACCAAAATTTCCAACCGTCTTGAAGGGAGAGTTCGCCGTGGGTAAAATTATCGTTAAAAACCTGAAAAAAAGCTATGGTAGTAATCAAGTGCTAAAAGGCATCGACATGCAAGTACGTGAAGGCGAAGTTGTGTGTGTCATTGGCCCGTCTGGTTCGGGGAAAAGTACGTTTTTGCGTTGTATGAACATGCTTGAAGAAATTACCGCAGGTGAGGTCATTGTCGATGACTACAACTTGAGTGACAAAAACGTGGACATTAACAAAGTCCGTGAAAATATAGGTATGGTATTTCAACATTTTAATCTGTTTCCGCATATGACCGTACTTAAGAACATTATGTTCGCGCCGACTGAACTGGGGAAACAGTCCAAGGCAGAGGCCCGGGAAACGGCCATGAAGCTGCTGGATCGTGTGGGGTTGGCCGATAAGGCAGATGCACTGCCAGGGCAGCTTTCCGGCGGTCAGAAGCAGCGTGTGGCGATTGCACGTGCGCTGGCCATGAACCCGGACATTATGCTGTTCGACGAACCGACCTCGGCGCTCGATCCTGAAATGGTGGGCGAAGTGCTTGGCGTAATGAATGATCTGGCGCGTGAAGGCATGACGATGATGATCGTAACGCATGAGATGGGTTTTGCACGCGAAGTAAGCGACCGTGTTGTGTTTATGGACGGTGGTTACATCGTAGAAGAAGGAACGCCACAAGAGGTATTTGGTAATCCGAAAAACGAGCGGACCATTAGTTTCTTAGAAAAAGTATTGTAAGAGGATTAAAAGTGAGGCAGGGTTTGTGGATGTAGGCGGGGATCTCGTTGTAAGACGCTCCGCGTTCCATTTGATCTTTCGATCGCTGTTGCCCCTGAATTTTTTTGGATTGTATAACACATGAAAAGGTTAAAATACAGGGGCAAAGGCGAACGCTCCGCTTCTCCAGATTCAAATGGACCGCTACGCTACGGCTCGCTGATTGCCCTTTTCGTGCCATGAGCCTGCCTCACTTTTGAATGAGTGGGTGCAGGGGAAGAGGGCGCGACGCAGCTCGGTGCTTGCTGCGCCGAGGGGCGAGGTAAGCCTCCGACCGCTTAGTGGCTTATGATGTTTATTTTCATAAGTGAGGATTTTGCAAAATTCTGAAGTGGAAGGCTTGCTTTGAAGATAAGAACTGCTCTGCACGAGGATAAAGGATATCTTGGGACGGCTTGTTGACCCGGAGATATCCTTTTCTTATTTAGTGTATGGGAATGTAGAGCTTGAGATTTGTATAATGCTGATTGGCTTATATAAAATATAAATGACATATCAGACGGAAGTGTAAGCGAGGGGGACGTACGGTGATACGTACATTGGCTATAGGTCATGATCATCAGGTAACAGTGGGAAAACCATTGGATCAGATCGTCATGGAGGATTACATATGGATGTGGGTAGATTTTAGCGAGCCTACAGATCGCGAGACGGAGCTGCTGACAAGTTATTTTCATTTTCACCCATTGGCTGTGGAGGATTGTATGCATGTTCTGCAACGTCCCAAATTGGATTATTACGAGGATGTGCAGTTTCTGGTCGTGCATGCGCTCGATGTAGATACGTTAGCTGCGGAAGAAGTGGATATGTTTATCAGCGCTCGTTTTTTGGTAACATATCACCATCATGAGTTAGAGGAGCTGGATCAAGCCTGGGAGCGGATTGTCCAGCATGCGAATGAACGCAAAATATGGTCGCGAGGACCGCTGGCTGCAGCCTACACGGTGATGGACAAACTGGTAGATAACTATTTTCCGAGCCTTTTTATGATTGAGGATGAATTGGCTGAGCTGGAGGGCTTGGGCGGTCGCGAATCCGTAGAGGAATTAATGAAGCAGGTGTTTGACCTGCGTGGCAGGCTGCTCAAGCTGCGCCGTACCATCGTACCTATGCGTGATCTGATGTACCGAGTTTTGAATTCGCAGCATGTGCAGGGCCAAGGAGATCATATGGCTTATTTTACCGATATATATGATCATTTATTGAAGCTGACAGACATGCTGGAGGCCGACCGCGAGATGACAGCCGACCTGAGAGACAGTTATATATCGCTCAATTCCAATCGCATGAATTCAATTATGAAGACGCTAACCGTAATTACGACCGTTTTTATGCCCTTGACGCTGATTGCAGGAATCTATGGTATGAATTTTTCGAATATGCCCGAGTTGGGCTGGAAATATGGATATTTTGGCGTACTGTTTTTCATGTTTTTGTTGAGTGTTGCCATGGTAGTCTGGTTTATGCGCCGAGGCTGGTTCAAATAGTATAGTCTACTTTCTTGTGCGTTTGCGCGGACGTCTGCGCGGGGTAGTGGTACTTTTGCGCTGTGTCTTTTTCCGGCGTCGGCGTGGTGGTGTATATTCATCCAGTTCCTCAGTAATTTGTGTTGTAGATTTTTTGCTTGCGTTTTTGTTGAATGCTGGGAGCGAGCCCATAATCAGTTTTGCCATCGGAGCAAATTGCTGCACGCTAGACATGATCTTTTGTACCTTGCCGACCGTAGCAACAATCCCGTCAATACCGCCCATACGGTCAATAATACCTTTAATATCGTTGAGATTACCAAGATTGCCAAGGCCGCCAAGCAGTCCTCCTTTGGCAGGGGCGGGGTCTGGTGTAACCACGGCAGAGTCTGTTATACTCGCTGGCGCCTCGTAAGGAACCAGTGCGGAGGAATCGACTTGCGGAACCTCGCTGTATGGATCGAGTCCAGGATAGGGAGTTGAACTATACGGATCGGAAATGGAACGCGTTTGCGTTCTCCGATGATAGTAATGTCCAGGCATGAGATCACATTCCTTTGCAGGTTGATACTCTACTGTATGTTACAAACGCACAGTGGGTTTAGGCGCGTGTCCCGAAATCAGGTATAAAAGCGGATTTGGGCATTCGTACGGTATGTTTCTATGATCATAATGTTGTTCTGTAATGCGTGAAACCGTTAATGCTTGAAAAACTGACTATTCCTCAGGTACAATGAGGAGAGATCGTAACCTTGGGAGATGATAATCCATGCAGCTTAAAAAGCTTAATGATAAAAGTATTGATCAATTGTTCGAAGCTATTTTAACTCTTAAAAATTTGGAAGAATGCTATGTGTTTTTTGATGATCTGTGCACGATTAACGAAATTCAATCCCTCTCCCAACGTCTAGAGGTTGCCCGTATGCTAGGCAAAGGCAGCACATATAATCAGATTGAAGCAGAGACAGGAGCCAGTACAGCTACCATTTCACGTGTTAAACGTTGTCTGAACTACGGTAATGACGGATACAAGATGACTCTGGAACGTCTGGGACGCTAATGCGGAGCCCTGGGATACTGGTCATCAGCCATGGCTCTAGGGAGCCATATTGGGTAGAACAGGTGGATCAGGCAGTTGCAAAGCTTCATTTGCCGGAAGAAATACCGGTAGAGGTTTCATTTTTGGAAACGGTTAAAGAAAGATTGATTCAAAATGGTATTGACCGTCTGGAAGCCTTGGGTGTAACAGATATATTGGTTATTCCTTTGTTTGTGTCATCAGGTAGTACGCATGTAGATGAGATTAGCTATGCGCTGGGTGTCAAAGATGCGCCGGACAAAGAAACAGATTTGGAGCCGTTTCGATTGAAAGCGCGAGTGCATTTTGGTAGCCCGCTGGATGACGGAGAAGATGTTGCTCACATGGTGTGGGACAAGGTTCGCCCGCTATCAGCCGACCCTGCGAGAGAGGTTATTTTACTCGTAGGTCACGGCAGTGTGCATAACGGCTTTTTTCAGCGCTGGGAGCAGGGGATTTCTTCGTTGGCCCGTACGGTGCAAAACGTGAGTGGTATCATCACGGACTACGCTTTGCTAAATCCCGAGAGTGTGTACGACAAGGCAGCGTACTGGAATCAGGAGCGGGGTCATGATGTTATTGTGGCGCCGTTATTTTTGAGTTCGGGATATTTTACAAGTCGTATGATTCCTAAACGCTTGCAAGGGCTCGAATACCGTTATTCGGGAGATCCTTTATTGCCGCATCCTTTGCTCACAAGCTGGATAGACAGGCAAATTCATGAATTATTGCAAAGCATGCAGAAGCAAGCGAGGTCAAGTAATAGATAGTCTGGTTCGGCTATAACGTCATTTCAGCCTTAAATTTCCTTATTTGGGCAAAGTCTGGCTTCTTTTATTGTAAAAGAGGTCTTTTTCCAGTATGATGATATTTTGTACAGACTGAATATGATGAACTGCGATGTGAATATAAATATCATTAAATATACGGGTGGCGTAACGGAATGAAAAGAGCTAGATTAATCTATAATCCGACCTCTGGGCGTGAGGAAATGAAGCGTCGTCTTGCGGATGTTTTGCAGCGCCTGGATGAAGGTGGTATTGAAGCCTCTTGCCATGCAACTACGGGTGAAGGGGACGCAACACGTGCCGCAATAGAGGCCATTGAGCGTGGGTATGACATGATTATCGCCGCTGGTGGCGACGGTACATTGTATGAGGTCATTAACGGGATGGCTGAAAGAGAAAACCGCCCGCCCCTAGGTGTGTTTCCTCTGGGGACGACGAATGATTTCGCCAGAGCACTGGGCATCCCCAAGCACTGGGAGGATTATTGCGACCTCGTTATTCGTCAAAATCCGAAGCCACTGGATATCGGAAAAGCGAACGACCGCTACTTTATCAACATTGCAGGCGGGGGAACTTTAACCGAGCTTACGTATGAAGTTCCAAGCAAGCTAAAGACGATGATTGGCCAGTTGGCGTACTATTTTAAAGGTATGGAGAAAATGGTCAGCCTTGCTCCACAGGAGCTGATCATCAAGGCATCGGGTCAGGAAGTGATCCACGACGAATTTATGCTTTTCCTGATTGCGAATACGAATTCGGTGGGCGGGTTTGAAAAGCTTGCTCCTGGGGCGACAATAGATGATGGACTGCTTGACGTCATCGCTGTGCGGAAATGCAATCTGGCGGAAATGATCCGATTGGTAACACTCGCGCTGCGTGGTGAGCATTTGCAGGACAAGAAGATTGTTTATTTCAAAACAGATTACATGGAAGTGACCTCACCCGGCTATGTCCAGCTTAATCTGGATGGCGAACTGGGGGGCACTTTGCCAGCGACCTTCCGGAATTTACCTCATCATTTGAATGTTTTCCGGTGAGGAATGATGAGGAAATATTTCTGCTTCCGGACGGCAACGCAATATAGTATATGGAATGCAGAGTAGGTAGTTGTTTTTTTGTGTGAGCATATTGGTTCTTGCCGTTCTCCGTGGGGAGTAACGGCATTTTCGAGTTGATGTTTGTATGTTTAGATGACCATTCAAATTAGACGTACGAAAGAAAATACCGCATAAAAAGAAGATCAGAAAGAAGTGACATTCATGACGAATAACCGTAGCGGACGTGGAAAAAGCCGCCGGAATGCAGCAACAGCAACTCCTGTTCAAGGAAAGCAGTACAAAAAGACTATGAAGGCGACAAGAGAGAGCGAACCGGAACAGTCTCAAGTCAGAGCTGAAAATGGGCTACTTCAAGCCGAAATCAAACATAAAAATGGAAATGTGAATGAAAATATGAATGATTCGGATCGGAAGAAGAGAAAGAACGGACGAGATACTCGTCGTTCTTCCAACGGTGGACGAAGTCAGGAAGCTTCCAATCGTAACCGGTCTAGTGTAGAGCGTAGCGATCTGCCTGTACAAAAGAACGATGAGGCCGTGATAGACATCATCGGCATGAACCACGATGGCGAGGGTGTAGGACGTGTCGAGGGTTTTACGCTGTTCGTTCCAGGTGCGTTACCGGGTGAAAAGGTGCGAGTAAAGGTGCTGAAAACGAAAAAGCAGTATGGCTATGCCAAGCTGCTGGATATCGCGCAGGCTAGCCCCGACCGGATTGCAGCTCCGTGCGCTATCTACGATCAATGCGGTGGCTGCCAGATCCAGCATATGAGCTACGAAGCGCAGCTCAGCTGGAAACGCCAGCATGTCGTGGATGTGCTGGAGCGTATCGGGAAGCTGAGTGTGGCTACAGAGCCCAGTGAGCATACTGCACAGGTTTTGGCTACTTCTGCAGATACAGATGGTGAGGCCGATACAGTCACGACTTCTGATTCGGCCATGAATGCGGATGGAAATGCCGACAGCATATCGCGTGTACATGGCGTAGTCGTGCATCCTACACTCGGTATGAGTGAGCCTTGGCGATATCGCAACAAAGCCCAGGTGCCGATTGGTGTCACAGAGGGCGGGCTTGTCGGTGGCTTCTACGCACGTGGCAGCCATCGGATTGTGGATATGAACACCTGTCTCATTCAGGACGAGCGTAATGACGAAGTTGTCGCACGTGTGAAAGAGATTGGCCGAATGCTGGGCATCAGTGCATATAATGAAGAAACCGGACGTGGGCTACTGCGCCATGTCGTTGTAAAGACCGCTTTTCGCACGGGTGAAATGATGCTGGTGCTCGTCACGAATGGACGAGATATTCCGCATGCAGATGCGTGGATCGGCAGTATCCGTGAGCATATTCCACACGTGGCAAGCATATGCCAGAACGTGAATACAAAGCGAACGAACGTTATTTTTGGCGACGAGACTCGTGTACTGTGGGGTCGTGACGTGATCTACGACTACATTGGAAACGTACAGTTTGCGATTTCCCCAAGATCCTTTTATCAGGTGAATCCCGTACAAACGGAAGTGCTGTATGGCAAAACCGTCGAATATGCCGGGCTCACAGGCAAAGAAACGGTGATTGATGCGTATTGCGGCATCGGTACGATTTCTCTGTTCCTCGCTCAGCATGCGGACCAGGTGTATGGGGTGGAGATCGTCAAAGAAGCCATCGACGATGCACGGAGTAATGCGCTGTTGAACGAAATGCGCAATGTGAAATTTGAGGTAGGCGCGTCCGAGGACGTCATTCCTGCGTGGAAAGAGCAAGGCATCACCGCCGACGTTATCGTCGTCGATCCGCCCCGCAAGGGCTGCGATCCACGTCTGCTCGACACCATTCTGGAGATGAAGCCAGAACGCGTGGTGTACGTATCCTGTAACCCAAGCACACTGGCGCGGGATTTAAGGATACTGGAGGATGGCGGGTATAGTACAGTGGAAGTACAGCCTGTAGATATGTTTCCGCATACGGTGCATGTGGAGAGTGTGGCATTGCTGGTCAGGAAAGACTAATAGTTAAGGTGTACGTAAACAGCAACGGAGCAACAATTGTCATTACAGGTAGAGACTTGTGGAGGCGGTTGTATCGCTTTCACACAAAATACCTGATACCAATAAGGTAGATATGATTAAGAATGCCTTAAAGCACTTTCAAGTAATTTAATATTGGATACGAAAACAAAAAGTTGTTTGCTCTTTAACGGGGTAGGCAACTTTTTCTATATAAAATTTACTGTCACTATGATTCCTACATAAAAACGTAATTTTTTAAAATTAATAAATTTATCGCTTGCATTTTCGGGAACAATCTTATAAGATACAAGTATCAAAAAAATAATTTAAGGAAGGCACGAATTTATATGAAGAGATTGGATGGTATAGTAGAGTTCGTGAGTGGTTCACCGCAATTTAGGATTATAGAAGTGTTTGATGATAAAGCACCACTGTACACCTATTATGGACAACAAGATATTGAAGATGATTTGGTTGGTATTGATTCTAATGGTAGTGACAGCAAAAAAGTACGAACCTTGGATAAGGTCAGTACGCTATGTCAAGGGGATATTGTTTTTAGTTTGATATCGGGAAAATCTACTATAGTTGGTGTGAAGCATCGGGGATATCTATACACGCAAAACTACGTTAAATTAGTAACTGATGAAAAGGTTGATTCAAAATATCTTGTTTACTTACTTAATGAAGATAAATTCATTAAGAAACAGTTTCAAATGGGGCTACAGGGGTCTCAAGTTCTAAAATACACACTGAAACAAGTGAAAGAGCTTGAGCTACCAGATCTGCCCACAATAGAAAAACAGCGCATAATCGGTGAACTCTATTTCAACCAATTGCGACTAGAAGCATTGAAAATTAGAGTGGCAAATTTGGAAACTACCATAGTATTAGAAAAGCTTAGGGGGCAATCAATAAATGACCGAGAATCAATTTGAAACAGAATTAATTCAATACCTGACGAGTGGCACAATTGAAGAACAAGAACACCCTGAAGGAACGGGTAACTTTGATATCAAAGAATCAAGTGCTGGCTACATAGTGAAAACAAAATTATGGAAATACGAACCGCATATTAAATCTACAGAACAACTCTGGAATAATTTCAAGGCGATCCTGGAACAACACAATCAGAATACGCTTGACCATCCTTTAAGTGTTGTGGAATTTAATCAAGTTAAGAAAATTATCTCTGATATTCAGACCCCTTATGAAGCGGGGCAGTTCTTGTATGGTTTGAATGGGGTGTCGCAAATCGAAATTGATTTAGACGATGGACGCCATGTGTTTCTTACTGTTTTTGATCAAAAACAAATAGGGGCTGGAGATACCGTTTATCAAGTGGTCAATCAAATTAAACGACCAGCAGTTATCACAGGAAAACAAGATCGTCGGTTTGATACAACTCTATTGATTAACGGTCTGCCAATCATTCAAATTGAGGAAAAGTGTGACACCCGTAATGTCGATGATGCGCTTAATCAAATGGAACAATATGCTGATGAACATCAGTATCGTGATATTTTTTCAACCTTGCAAATTTTGGTGGCAATTACACCGAACAATGTGAAGTATATGGCAAATACGACGGCAGATAAATTTAATAAGGATTTTGCTTTTAACTGGCAACGCAAGAGTGATAATACCATCGTGCGTAACTGGAAAGAATTTGCTGACTCCATGCTTTCGATTCCAATGGCGCATCAAATGGCTACCAACTACATGATTTTGGACGGAACCAAGAACAAGCAAACGTTGAAAGTGATGCGTCCGTATCAAGTGTATGCGACACAAAATGTGATCGAGGGCTTGAAACGTTCAGATTTTGAGCTTGGTACCCATAAAACCGGTTATATCTGGCATACAACAGGATCTGGTAAAACGATCACAAGCTTCAAAACGGCATGGCTTGCAAGCCGTATGCCGAAAGTGGACAAGGTTGTCTTTGTTGTGGATCGAATTGCTTTAACGAAGCAAACCAATGAAAATTACAAAGCCTATGACCCTGATGCGACAGAAGACACATTTGGTAGCGTTCAAAACACAGACAATACGACTGATTTGAGTCGTAAGCTTAAAAGTAAAGATAATAGTATCATTGTTACTTCGGTTCAAAAACTAGATACTTTGGTGAAACGCAAAACCTTTCAAGCTCCAGATAAGAATATCGTATTTATCGTGGACGAAGCCCATCGTTCAACTGGCGGTGACTCATTCAAGAATATCCAAAAAGCCTTTAAGAAATCTGCTTGGGTAGGCTATACGGGAACACCGATGTTTGATGAAACGACCACTGGTCTTCGAACAGAAGATATTTTTGGTCCACTATTACATGCATATACCATTCGTGAAGCGATTGCTGACCGTAATGTGTTAGGGTTCAAGGTGGATTTTGAGACAACAATTGACGAAAAACAAATGAAAGAACAATATCTTCCTGCGTTCTACCGTGAACGCTATCCCAACTGGAATGAAGAACGAATTCAAGAGAAAATCAACGATCTCTCCCAGGAAGATATGGATGATGCTGTTGAACCCAGTTTCTACGATGAAAATCCGGATCACATCAAATTGGTAGTGCAAGACATTTTCGAAAATTGGCGTAATCGTTCTAATGAAGGAAAGTATAATGCTTTGTTTACAACTCACGTGGGTGGTGGTAAAGCAAGTACGCCAATGGCAATGATGTATTTTAATGAGTTTCAACGTGTCAACGAAGAAAATAAGAAGAATGGCGGGCAAACATTAAAAGTTGCGGTGACATTTAGTCAAAACACTTCAAACAATGATAGTATGCTTGCCGCCAATCAAGGTTTGTACGATGCCATTACAGCTTATAATGCTGAATTTGGCACATCTTTTGGAATGGATGATGTTTCTGGCTATACCCAAGACGTGACTTCGCGATTAAATAAATCGGTCACCGATCTAAATTTCCTCGATTTGGTTATTGTGGTTGACCAGTTATTGACTGGTTTTGATGCACCTGAACTTAACACACTTTATGTGGATCGAACCTTGAAAGGTGCTGGGTTAATTCAAGCCTATTCAAGAACGAATCGTATTGCAGATATGCAAGAGAAGCCATGGGGACGTGTGGTAAATTACCGATGGCCTGCTCAAAATGAGAAGTTAATGAATAAAGCACTTGCTGTTTATGCCAATAAGGACTCAGCCATTTTGTCTGAAGACGAACAACGTGAATTTAATCAGAAAGATGGTATCATTGCCAAACCATTTGAAGATGTATTTAATGGAGTGAAAGAAGTGGTTGGGAAGCTAGGTAGCTTAACGACTGATTTTCAACAGTTGCCTCCATCTGAAAAGAAAAAGGACGAGATGCTTGATTTGCTCCGTGAATATAACAGAGGAATGGCAAAATTAAAGCAATATGATCCCGATGAAGTTGATGGTGAAAAAGTTGGATTTAACTATGATGATCCCGATGAGTTAGTAGAGAAGCTAGGGATGACTTCAGAGCAAGAAGTCATGTTGACAACCGTCTTAACCAATGAACTTAAGTCACATATTGCTAAAGAGAAGAAAATCCCTATCTATCAAATCGAACTGCGGATGACACATGTGAAGGATGTTAAAGTAGACTATGATTATCTTACTGAACTCGTGGAACAATTATTAAACCAAGTTCACGAAGGTAAAGATGAAGAAGCCAAAGGAACGCAGGAGAAAATCAACCAATTTGCGAATGGATTGGATGATCGTAACTATGCGACTAAGATTATGAATGCGGCTGTTGCAATTATTAAAGGTCACTTCCCACCTGCAGGCTCTAACTTCAAGTATCCTGCGAAACTAAGTGACAGTGAATCTATTATCCAGCAAGCGAACAATGTTAGCCTTGATCGAATGTTTCTTGACTTCCGAGTGAAGTGGGGAATTACGGATATAATTACAAGTGCTCAAATGCGCGAGTTGTTTAGCCGCCATCGCTACGGCTTGCAAGATTTGGATGATACGGGTCAAATCCGTGACCTTATCGCTCAAGCAAGTTCTGACTATAAGACACTTGCCCATGATGAAGAAGTACAGTCCTTACCTAAAATGAAATATCGAAACGGGTTGCGCGACGCGATTTACGAACTAGCGGATGGAATGGCAGAAAGGTAGACTGGTCGAAAACGATTAGTGTAAGAATGCACCAATAGATTATAGTGGAAATATGGTTGTTTCTAATTTGGAAAATACCAATTCAACCATTGAAAAAGTGGTTAGTGTAGAAATTGCACCTACCACAAAGAATATATCCAAAAAGGTTTTAAATTAAGAACATACAAGGAGAGCAGCAATGAGTGAAAAGAAAGAAAATGTACCTAAAATAAGGTTTCCTGGATTCACTGATGCTTGGGAACAGCGTAGGTTTTATTCGGTGTTCGACCCTATACCGAACAACACTTTTTCAAGAGCCGATTTGAACTATGACGACGGCAAAATAAAGAGTGTCCATTACGGCGATATTCTCATCAAATATGGTGCCGTTACTGATTGCGGCAAAGATGCGATTCCGTTCATAACAGGAGCCGAGGTTTCCGATCATCAGAGCCAACTTCTCCAAGACGGTGACGTGCTGATTGCCGATGCCGCCGAGGATGAAACGGTTGGCAAAGCTACTGAAATAGCAGGAATTACAGACATTCCAGTGGTATCAGGCTTACACACTATAGCTTGCAGACCGAAGGTGAAAATGCAGCCCAATTATCTTGGATACTATATGAACTCACCATTATATCATCGACAATTACTACCACTCATGCAGGGAATCAAAGTCCTCTCGATAAGCAGGACGAATCTAGCCAAAACAACCATATGCTATCCGACTTCGGCACAGGAACAGTCGTATATAGGAAAGGTATTTGCCGATATCGACCACTTCATCATCCTTCATCAGAGTAAGTTCAATAACGTGAAAAATTTAAGGGCTGGGTTGCTCCAAAAAATGTTTCCGAAAAATGGCGAGGATTTTCCTGAAGTTCGTTTCCCTGGATTCACTGACGCTTGGGAACAGCGTAAGTTGGGTGGAATCTCAAAATTAGGTTCTAGCAAGCGAGTTCATAGAGAAGATTATGCGGAAAGTGGAATACCATTTTTTAGAGGTTTAGAAATTTCAAAACTGGGGATTTCTTCAAAGTTGGAAGATGTACTGTATATTTCTGAAGAATATTATAATAATTTAAAAGATAAATATGGTGTCCCTCAAACTGGAGATATTTTGATTACTGCTGTTGGTACACTTGGAAATCCCTATTTAATCAGGGATAATGAACCTTTTTATTTTAAAGATGGGAATCTAATCTGGATTAGTGACATTGAAATTAACCCACAGTATTTGAATATATATCTAGGTGATGGTATAGGAAAGAAAAGAGTTTTAGAAAGTGCAGCAGGATCTAACCAAAAGGCATTAACGATGGTAAAGTTACGAAATGTACAAGTTTTATTTCCGAGTGAAGAAGAACAAAAGAAAATAGGTGACTTCTTTGCTGCCCTCGACAACCTCATCACCCTTCATCAGCGTAAGCTGGAACACTTGCAAGAGCAGAAGAAAGCACTACTACAACAAATGTTTATCTAGGAGGAAAATGATAATATGAGCAATAATCTGCAAACCATTACAACAAAACTGTGGGCGATGGCAAATGAGCTTCGTGGAAGCATGGATGCCTCAGAATACAAGAACTACATTTTAGCCTTTATGTTTTATCGTTATCTGTCCGAACATCAAGAACAGTATTTAGTTAAAAATAATGTTATTGATGTTGCCGTTGGTGAATCAATCAATAACGCCTATGTAGAACAAGCGAACGGTGACGATTTGAATGACTACTTAGAAGATATTTCTGCAAGTTTAGGTTATGCCATTGCACCGCTTGATACTTGGGAATCTTTAGTTCAAAAGATTGAAAATAGCATGGTGATTCCAAGTGATTATCAAACTATTTTTGATAACTTCAATAAGAATGCTGAATTAAACAAAGAAGCTGCGAAAGATTTTCGTGGTGTATTTAACGACGTTAATCTTGGAGACTCACGTCTAGGTTCTTCTACCAATGAACGTGCAAAATCCCTTAATCGAATTGTAAAGCTTGTTCATGACATTGATTACAAAGGTGTAGACAACAAAGATATTCTAGGCGCCATCTATGAATACCTCATCGGTCTATTTGCAGCAAGTTCAGGAAAAAAAGGTGGGGAGTTCTACACACCTCATGAAGTTTCTAAAGTTTTGGCTAAAATCGTAACCAATGGTGTAGAAGAATCGGAACATACTTTTTCGGTATATGACCCGACTTGTGGATCTGGGTCATTGCTGTTAACGGTTCAAGGTGAGCTGCCTGGTGGAAATAAACCCGGGGCGATTAAATTTTTTGGTCAAGAAAAGAATACGACAACCTACAACTTGGCTCGTATGAATCTGATGATGCATGGTGTTTCATTTAATAACATGACTCTGTCTAATGCTGATACACTTGAAAGCGATTGGCCTGATGGACCAGATGCCCAAGGAACTGACCACCCCCGCTCATTTGATGCCGTGGTTGCGAATCCTCCTTATTCTGCTCATTGGGACAATAGCGAAACGAAACTCAAAGATCCACGTTTTAGGGAATATGGTAAACTCGCTCCTAGAACTAAGGCGGATTATGCATTTATTTTACACAGCTTGTATCATCTGAATGATACTGGCACCATGGCGATTGTATTACCACATGGTGTCTTGTTCCGTGGTGCAGCGGAAGGTACGATTCGCCAAACGATCATTGAGAAAAACTATCTTGATACCGTTATAGGCTTGCCTGCCAACTTGTTTTACGGCGTATCCATCCCAACTACGATTTTAGTATTCAAGAAAAATCGTAAAACAAAAGACATCTTGTTTATCGATGCAAGCAATGAATTTGAAAAAGGTAAAAATCAAAATAAACTTACTAATGAAAACATTAATAAAATTATCGAAACTTACCGAAGTCGTGTACCTGTTGATAAATATGCTCATGTGGCATCACTTGAAGAAATCAAAAAAAACGAGTTTAACTTAAATATTCCTCGCTACGTGAATACATTCGAAGAAGAACAAGTCATTGACCTTGCCGAAGTGAGTAAGCTTTTAGAACAAGATAAACAAGAAATCGCTGAACTTGAAGCCAAAATCAATGAACAGCTGAAAATTTTGGGTATTCATGTGTAGAATTTGACGAAAAGGGTCAAGGATATTATTCCTCGGCTCTTTTTTTAAGCTATTCGCATGGGAACGGCATAGGCTGGGGGAAGTAATGCCGTGCAGTATTTCTATGAACTGCGGCGCAGTACGTTATAGAAGATGGCAAGGAGGGGCGGGCGCTCTTCCTTTTTTTGCGAGTCTTTTGGGGAGTATGCTCCTCTATTGAGTATGATATACTCATTTAGATGTCTATGCTTAACATATACTGCCGTTTGAACTACGTTGCTTAAACATGTTATATGTGAAGAAGAAGCAAGGACATGAACAGGTTAGCTTTACCATTTTGGGACCAAAGATTTGTCCTGGTATTTATAGAGGAGTTTTTGATATGACGAATAATTTTTGGCGTGATTTGCCACGACCTTTTTTTATACTGGCACCGATGGAAGATGTGACGGATGTTGTGTTTCGCCATGTCGTAAGTGAAGCAGCCAGACCGGATGTGTTTTTTACAGAGTTTGCGAATACAGAGAGTTATTGTCACCCGGAGGGGAACAAAAGTGTACGCGGGCGTTTGACTTTTACAGAGGATGAACAGCCCATGGTGGCCCATATCTGGGGAGATAAGCCGGAATATTTCCGTGAAATGAGCATCGGTATGGCGAAAGAAGGCTTCAAAGGCATCGATATTAATATGGGTTGTCCTGTAGCGAATGTAGCCGAGAATGGGAAGGGAAGCGGCCTGATCTGCCGTCCCGAAATCGCAGCGGATATCATTCAGGCCGCCAAAGCCGGGGGACTGCCCGTCAGTGTAAAAACAAGGCTCGGTTTCACTACCGTAGACGAATGGCGCGACTGGTTGACCCATATTTTGAAACAAGACATTGTGAATTTGTCCATTCATCTGCGGACAAGAGAGGAAATGAGTAAAGTAGACGCTCACTGGGAACTAATTCCGGAGATTAAGAAACTTCGTGATGAGGTGGCACCAGATACACTGCTGACCATTAACGGAGATATTCCGGACCGTCAGACCGGCTTGAAGCTCGCTGAGCAATATGGTGTGGATGGCATTATGATTGGGCGTGGTATTTTCCAGAATCCATTTGCGTTTGAGAAGGAGCCGAAGGAACACAGCAGTGAGGAATTGCTTGAACTGCTACGGCTTCATCTAGATCTCCATGATCATTATTCAGCGCAGGAGCCACGTTCGTTCAGCCCTCTCGCCCGCTTCTTCAAAATATATGTCCGTGGATTCCGAGGGGCAAGTGAACTCAGAAACAGCTTAATGAACGCCAAATCAACAAGTGAAGTGCGTACATTGCTTGATGAGTTTGGAAGCAAGGATCATGATGAGGTAGAGGAACGTGGAAATTAAATTGCCAAGTTGGGAGACGGGCTGTTAGTAGGCATTGAAAACATAGGAGGATATATGTCCTGGAGTAAATTGAAGCAACAACTGGAGAGCTTCCGCTGTCCTGCGTTAGACGGAAGAGTCGAATACCGAGCGACCAGTTACCGTTATTTGCCTGATAAGTCTGGAATCTGTTATATAACTGTAGATAAGAAGAACATACTCAATATGAATGATATCACTAGTTCGATCAAATGGTATCAGACGGAGTTGGAAATCAAGAATGATCCAGATATCCAAGTTCCTATCAGCAATGAAGACATTGAAACGGTCAGAAAAGATACTAAGGGGAACGTTCCCGAGGAGCGTCTACAAGTAATTGCAAGAGGTAGAAAAATATCAGAACATGCAAAGGAGCTTTTCTCAGCACAGGCCTCATTAAGCAAGTCTAATTTTAATATTGTAGCTAATAAATTTTTAACTACTTCTATAGAGGAAAGCTTAGAGAGTAATGATATCTTATTGAATATTCTAGCTTTAGTGGACAGACGAGTTGGAAAAAAACGAATATTAAACATGACCGAGAAGATGAAGTTAAAGCATCCCATTGTGCAGTATTTTTATGAACTACGGCGTAGTACGTTATGAAAATAAATAACTTTCATTGATGGGGGCACGTCGTGTCAGGATTAAGTGCTGTTCATTGTTGCTGCATTGCACATTGGCAAATAATTTGGATGTCTGGGAAAACAGCAAAGAGGGGCGGTGTGCCCCTCTTATTTTCGTAATGCTGAGCATTTTCATTTATTTACAGAAAGTGTAGCACTTCATTTTCATAATTTATCATCATAAAAAAACTTTTCTCTCATTCAATGATCTTGCTATATTCGATAAAAGCTGAATTGTATTCCTTATCTCATCTTCCGTAGTGTCTGGGTGAATTGCACAGATTCGGAGAACCGTTTTTCCATTAAGTTGTGTTGTAAGCACAGAGGCGTATCCGTTTGTCGTCATTTCTTGGGAGATCCTTCTATTCAGTGAATCTAATTCTTGCTCAGATAATCCAGTTGGCGCATATCGAAAGTTAACAATCGCTAACTTAGCGGGGGATACAATTTCCCAATGATTATGTTTTTTGATTTCATCTTCAGCCCATTCTGCGAGTTGAACTCCATGCTCTATGGCTTCACCGACAGCATTAGTTCCTAAAGCTTGCAGTGTCACCCATAGTTTCAAACTTCGAGCAGGCCGGGTTAACTCAGGACCCAGATCCCAATAATTCATATGTTCTTCATCAGTCTCGGCATCTTTCAAATACTCTGGATGGGTGCTGAAGCAATTTTCGAGGTGCTGCTTTTCTTTGGCTAAAACCACACTACAGGAATAGGTCTGCATTAGCCATTTGTGTGCATCCCAGGTGATACTATCTGAACGCGATATCCCGCTCAAAAGAGACTTATATTTCGAAGAAGCCAAAATCGACGCACCGTAAGCTCCATCCACGTGTAACCAAATATTATGTTTTTCACATAGGTCAGCAATTTCGTTTAATGGGTCAATGCTTCCCGTATTGGTTGTGCCTGCCGTGGCAATGATTGCAAAAGGCTTCATCCCAGCCGCTTGATCATCCATTAGTTTTTTTTCTAAGGCTGAAACATCCATACGAAAATTTGTATCACTTGGAACCTTCCTGATTTGATCACTACGGAATCCGAGGATGCGTAGCCCTTTGGCGACCGATGAGTGAGTTTGATCTGAAACATAAGCAGTTCCAATGGCATATTCTTGCTCGGATAACCTTGCATTGCGTGCAGCCGCTAAAGCGGTCAAATTCGACAGTGATCCGCCCGACAGAAATAAGCCTCCAGCAGTATTGGGATATCCTGCTTGGTCACACATCCATCGGATCACTTCCCCCTCTAAAAGGCTTGCGCTCGAACTCAGCATCCAGCTTCCGGCGTGGGTATTATAAGCGCTAGTCATGATATCTCCTAACCACGAGTAAAGAGACATTGGACCAGGAACCAATGCGAAAAAGCGAGGGTGTTGCATGAAGGTTTGGTGAGGATAGACGTTTTTTCTCATTTCATCGACGACCTCTTGTATCGGTCTTCCTTTTTTCGGAAAACCAATTCCCCTTAAATGAGCTATTGTATCCCCATCTGCAGTGTTGATTACTTTTTGAGATCGAATGTTATTGTTTTCTGCTATAAATGAATGTATGAACTGCTCAATAATCTCACCTAATTGTTGATTTAGTTCTTGATTCATCATAAGCATCTCCATCTCCTTTGTTTAACTTCAACCAAAGTATAATATAACATCTGTTGTCATATTGTGAGATTCACCGATTTCATCATTACGTTTATTTTTAGGCTCCACATGCAGACCATATTTATATGGCTCAGGTTTAATCCATATTCATGAGGTTGAGTTCATTTTATCAAGTTTATTTCTGCTGTTATGCTAAACCCATCCCGTAAACTCCAGTATAGACGCTTTCGCAGATTGCGCTTCGGATTGTGCCCCTTTACGCCATTCTTTTGGCGGCTTTCCCATAAGCCTGGAGAAGCAACGGTTGAAGCTGGAAATGGAGTGAAAACCGACTTGTTCGGAGATCGAAAGAATAGAATCCTCCGTGCTTTTTAACTGCTTACAAGCCTCTTCGATTCGGGTGCTGTTTAGGAAATCGAGAGGCGACGTCCCCATAATTTCATGGAATTTTCTTCGGAAATGAGTTGTACTTAAATGGCACAGATCGGCCAAAAAATCCATCGTAATGGGGTTCATATAGTTTTTCGTGATGTATTCCAAAACCGGAGAAATGACAAAATCGTTTTTCAGGCTATGCTCTGTTTCTTGATCTGCCAACAGTTCATTTCTGGAATGAATTCTAAGGAGTTCTATGTAAAGGGATAGCAATAAGCCGTAGGCACTTTCCTGATAGTAAGGATTCTGTTCTTTTAACTCCTCTACGATCGAAGTTGCAAGTGTATAAACCTTGGGATACTGCTCCTTATTCAATATACAGTTTTTTCCCTTTACCACCCACAAATTTGGTTCGAAGTTGCTGTAAGCACTTTTAAATGAATGTTGAAAGAGATCCTCTGGTGAAAAAAAGATATAAGACCACAGACTGGCTGTATTTGGCGAACTATACGTGGTATGAGGAAGATACCTGGGGATGAAGGTCACATCGCCGGCTTTGAAGGGTACAGATTCTCCTTTGATCTCCATGATGCCGCTATCTGAATAGCATATACCAATCTCCAAATGGTTATGGAAATGGAGATGCTCACTTTTAATATCTGAAATCTTCCAACGTTCACCGCTTAATAGCAAGACAGGGAAATTTATGGGCAAGCTGTAGTGTCGATATTCTATAACGGGTTTCTTTTTTCTGGGCATATTCAATCCCCCCATGACTTTGGTTTTAACCAGCAGATATACATCAGGATTTTTGCAAAATCCTCACATAAATGATTGGAATTGCGCAGTTTTGTTGCGGATATGCTTAGATGGAGACTATTTTACTTCGTACAATGGAATAAGTAAAGCGTTTTCAAAATAGTGATGAACAGCTCTCAAGCGCCTTTGGGGGCGTGTGCAAAAGAGAGGAGAACCTAGATGCTTCCATTAACTTATGACAAGGAAGAGGTATTAAGAGTCATCGACAAAGTCGTCAGAAAAACCATGGCGATGGATTTGACGTGGGACTGGCCTTGCGGTGTGGCTTATTATGGTGTATCCAGAGCCTATACGAAAACAGGAAATAAAGAGTATTTGAATATGCTTGTGCAGTGGGCAGATGAATATATCGAGCTGGGTCTGCCGCACTGGACGGTAAACACATGTGCTATGGGCCATATGCTGATCACGTTGTATGAAGAAACAGGAGACCCAAAATATTGGGATATTGTGATGAGCAAGGTGGATTACATCCAAAACAATGCTCTCCGGTTCGGAGACCATGTTTTGCAGCATACGGTATCCGTGGCTAATGATTTTCCAGAACAGGCATGGGCAGACACATTGTTTATGGCGGCATTTTTTCTGCTCCGTGTAGGAACCAAATTAAAGGATGAGGCCATGATCCAGGACGCCTTAAATCAATATTACTGGCATATCAAATACCTGCAAGACCCGAGTAGCGGTCTCTGGTACCATGGCTACAATAATGTCAAGCAGGATCACATGTCCGGATTTTTCTGGGGGAGAGCGAATGCTTGGGGAGCATATACCATGTCGCAAGTCAAAATTCATTTAAAAGACTGGTACTTGTATCCGCAATGCATGGACGTAGAGTGTTCGCTTCGGGATCAACTGGCGGCACTAAAGGGTGTTCAAACGGAGAATGGTTTGTGGCGGACGGTACTGGATGACGAGGAGTCCTATGAAGAAGTGTCGGCATCTTGCGGTATCGCGGCGGCCATGATCAATAACGGCAATCCGCTGCATACCAAATACGTGCAAAAGGCATTGGAGGGCATCTTGAACCATATTAGCGAGGACGGTCGGGTACTAGGTGTGTCGGGCGGCACAGCGGTTATGAAAGATCGGGATGGGTATCGCAATATTCCAAAGGACTGGATTCAGGGCTGGGGTCAAGGCCTGGCATTGGCCTTTCTGTCTGATATGTTGAATTAGGAGGGAAGCAAGTTGTCCAAACAAACTACGGGGAACTTTACACTACCGGGAGAATCCGGTTATGAGGCGCTGACCCTGAAATTAGCTGAACGGTGGGGTGCCGATGTCATCCGTGATAGTGACGGCACGCAATTGTCCGATGAGATTATTAACGCTGGGTACGGCATATATTCGACAATCTGTATCATCAGAGATCATAATGAGTGGGCGTCCCGTAATCTGGATAAGCTGCAGCAGTGTTTTTTAATTACAAATCCAAAGGTAGCTGTACAAGATTATGTGTCCATCTATCTGATGGAGGATTTTTTTGCTGAACAGTTCAAAGTGAATGATTCCAAAGAAGCGTTTAACTATTGGCAGGTTTTTGACAGAACGACCGGAGAGGAAGTTCCAAGAGAACAGTGGAATTATGAAAGGGAATCCGGAAATGTGGTCATTACCGGAATTGTTCCTTGGCATAAATACACGGTAAGCTTTATGGCCTACCGGATCTGGGAAGAGATTTCCATGTACAATCACACCACGAATCATTGGGACAAAGAGCATTTGATGCAGATTGATCCTATCTATGCAGAAACGCAACAATATCTGCTGGATTGGATGGAAGATTGGTGTCTTCATCATAAGGAAACCACGGTTGTTCGGTTTACCTCCTTATTTTATAATTTCGTCTGGATCTGGGGCAGTAATGAGCGCAATCGCCATCTGTTCTCAGACTGGGGTTCATACGATTTTACGGTAAGCTCAAGGGCGCTTGATCTGTTTGCCAAGAAATACGGGTATTCGATGACTGCCGAGGATTTTGTTAATGGCGGGAAATACCGCGTCAGTCATATCCCGGCTGAGCAGCGCAAGCTGGATTGGATGGCATTTATCAATGATTTTGTAATCGAATTTGGCAAGAAATTAATTGATATTGTGCATAAGCACGACAAGCTGGCCTATGTTTTCTATGATGACAGTTGGGTTGGCATGGAGCCTTACAATGACCGTTTTCAAGAGTTTGGATTTGACGGGTTGATTAAATGTGTATTCTCAGGTTATGAGGCGAGGCTGTGTTCAGGTGTAAAAGTGAATACACATGAGATTCGGCTGCATCCTTACTTATTTCCGGTTGGCTTAGGCGGGCTTCCGACCTTTATGGAAGGGGGAAACCCCACGCTGGATGCCAAAAAGTATTGGATTAATATCCGGCGCGCCTTGCTGCGGGAGCCTATTGACCGGATTGGGCTGGGGGGATATTTGCATCTTGTAGAGCCTTACCCGGATTTTTGTGACTATATCGAAAAGATTGCCAATGAATTTAGAGAAATTAAAGAACTACATCATGAAGGCAAACCCTATCAAATGAAGACGAAGGTAGCTATTCTGCATAGCTGGGGGAAATTGAGATCGTGGACCTTGTCCGGCCATTTCCATGAAACGTATATGCATGATTTGATTCATGTCAATGAAGCTTTATCTGGATTGCCGGTTGAAGTGCAGTTCATTAATTTTGAAGATATCCGTCAGGGAATTCTACAGGATTGTGATGTAGTGATCAATGCCGGCTCTGCTGGTTCAGCATGGAGTGGTGGGGAGTACTGGAATGACAACAAGTGTGTGGACTTACTGACCCAATGGGTTTATGAGGGGGGTACCTTTATTGGCATCAATCAGCCTTCGGCGGTAGAAGGTCACGACAGCTTTTTTAGAATGGCGCATGTTCTCGGACTGGATGAGGATACAGGCTCCAGGGTAGGTCATGGAAGATGGACATATGAGGTTAGGGATGAGTATGGTTTGGTGCCTGAGGGGGCAAGTATAACGCCAAAGAATAGCATTTATCTTACGGATGGGTCAGCTGTGGTAGTGGAGGAAGCAAGTGGTATGATAACACTGTCTATACATGCCTTCGGTAAAGGAAAGGGAATTTACCTTCCTTCATTCGAATTCAGCTGGGAGAACACAAGATTGCTGCTGAATATGATTCGCTTTGCGGGCAATGAGTTACATGAAACGAAGTATATTACGGATAACCTATATACAGAGTGTGCTTATTATCCAGAAAGTAAAATGTTGGTGGTTATTAACAATAGCGATCAACTTCAAAGAACGACGGTTGATACGGAATATGGCAAACAAACGATGGAATTAGATCCGTATGACACCATGATCACTCGTATTGGCTTAACAAAATCGGTATAGAAACGGAAAATAATAAGAGTAGCGGTGTCAAGCCCTCCTTTATTTAAGGAAGGGCTCTTTGTTTTAGCACCTCCAGAAAATCCAGCCAATTTACCGGGGATTTTGTCCATTCAAAAGTATCTACTCCATCATTAACTATAAGTAAAACAATGAAGGAGATGATTTCTTTGAGAAAGGCAACCTTAATGAAAATTAAAAATGCGGAAGCCAAGTTGGGAAGAAAGTTAAAAAAAAGAAGTCACGTGGTTATGAATCTTAAAAAAGCCATTCGTGTAACTCAACTTGGAGATGGATTTGCGCGTTTCACTTTCGCTGCGGTTACTATCCCCCCAAATAGCTTTAGAAGCACTACGATTAACGGTAACGCCTACAATCTGATTAGCGGTTCATGGATTTTCTCTGGAAATCAGCAAGGGTTTCTTCTCGATAACTATTCTGCGGCGGAAGACAGATGGTTCTTTACTGCATGGAATCCAACTGGATTCACAAGAACGGTCTCCTATGCTGTTATCGCCAAACGGAAGCCATAATTCAAATGTCATCGTTAGCAAGGAAAAGGAGCTTGATCCTTCTTTTCCTTGCTAAAAGGTAGAGGAAATGTTGAACAAACCTTCGATGATCTTATAATTTTTGATAGTGGTTCAAGAGATGCTCAACTTTTTCTTTAATAATCTGTTTTAAAGATTCAGGCTTCACAGATCGTACATAATGACCATATCTCATAAAATAATGAGCGATAAACTCTTCTTCTCCAGGATTATAGAATCCCTTAATGACTGTCTTATCACCATTTTCTATTTTCATAGAGGGATAATGTTCTTTATAGAAAATGTCCTTCGCTTGTTCTACAATCTCTACTTCAAAGTCAATGCTCTTCTCGGATTGATACATTTCTAATGAACGATTAAGGAGCTCATCTATAGAAAAGTCAGAATTGCTCTCCTCTTCTTCTATTAAGGTTATTCGATCACATCTGAAAACTCTATATTTATTCGTATTTAACTCTATGCCAGTAGCATACCATTGACCAAACTTAGCGGAAATTTTGAAAAATTGAATATAGTAACTTTTTTTCTGATTATTTTTTACATATTTAACTTTACAGGTACTCTCATTAAGAATGCTTGTTAGAATTTTATCTAAATAACGACTAACATGAGTATGCTGATATACTTCAAATTGTAAGACCTTTTTCATTTTATGAATCTGGTCTATTTGTGTTTTAGAAAGACAGTGTTCAAACTTTTCATTGAGTTTATTAATACTTAAATGAAAGGGGGTGGATTGATAAGCTTCTAACGTCAACATTGCAAAGTACAGAGCATATACTTCATCCATCGTGAAAATAATGGGAGATAACAACCTATTTTTTAAGATACCATATCGCCCATGTCTGCCATGTTCCGAAAAAATAGGCATACCTAATTGTTCTAATGAATGAATATCACGTAGAGCTGTACTTTTTGAAATATGGTATTTATCCATCAGGTCATTTAAATTAAAGAACTCTCGACTGTTTAAGTATCTGATCATATCATTTAATCTTTCTGATTTCTTCATCTAAACCTCCTTATAAAGGTGTCATGTTTTGATACCTTTTTATATGATAATAAGCTTAAGGGAATATATCAAATTCATAAGATATCTACCTGAGGATTTTACAAAATCCTGACTAAGATTATATATAAAGGAGATTGATATCATGAGTGCAACACTGGAAGTAGCTATTTTCTTATCCATGAACGGAAAGGCAAAGGAAGCTATGCATTTTTACAAAAAACACTTCAACGCAGAGGAATTGTTTCTGGTTACCTATCAAGACATGGCCCAACGTGACAGTTCCATACAGATTACGGATGAAAATGAAAATTATATTTCTCATTCTGTCTTATCCATCGGAAAAACAAAAGTAATGATAGCAGAAGATACAATGAATCCCAGTGAAAAATATACAGTTGGTAATAACACTTCATTATGTATTCAAAGTGCTGACTTAGAAGAAATTAAACATTTTTATCATAGCTTAATTACAGATAATCGCGTGAAAATTATCGTGCCTTTATCTAATAATATGTTTAGCCAAGCCTACGGTATTATTGAAGACCCGTTCGGTATTCAAATACAATTAATGTTTGATAATCGATTACAATAAAAAGGTTGTTAAAAGCTAAAAAGCACAATAGCATGGTGAAAAGTGGATAATAAATGGACAGAGGTAAAAACTAAAAGGGGAAAATCCAAGATACCACAGCAGAAAAGGAGACACTATGACGGAGAAAAAAGAAATAGCAGATCAAATAGGGTGGAACTTCGATAACAGTTATTCTCGTCTGCCGGAATCCATGTTTACAAAGCTCAACCTAACTCCTGTCCGCTCACCAAAGCTGATTATTTTTAATCATCCGTTGGCAGCATCACTGGGGCTGAACGGTACAGCGCTGCAAAGGAATGATGGCGTAACGGAGCTGGCCGGCAACCAGGTTCCAGATGGAGCCGCACCTCTTGCTCAAGCTTACGCAGGTCATCAATTCGGGCATTTTAACATGTTAGGAGATGGGCGTGCTCTGCTGCTTGGCGAACAGATCACTCCCTTGAGTGAGCGGGTTGATATTCAGCTCAAGGGCTCAGGCAGAACGCCATACTCCCGCGGTGGTGATGGCCGGGCGGCACTTGGGCCAATGCTTCGCGAATACATCATCAGTGAGGCGATGCATGCGCTGGGTATTGCTACCACCCGCAGCTTGGCGGTGGTATCCACGGGTGAGTCGATCATCCGGGAAACCGAGCAGCCCGGTGCCATTCTGACCCGTGTGGCTGCCAGTCATATTCGGGTCGGAACCTTTCAATACGTCTCAGCATGGGGCACGTCCCAAGATCTCCGTACTCTGGCTGATTATACCTTGGAAAGACACTACCCGGAAGTTGCCAATGACGAAAACCGTTACCTTTCACTGCTACAGGAAGTGATTAAGCGTCAGGCCGAGCTGATTGCCAAATGGCAGCTGGTTGGTTTTATTCACGGGGTGATGAACACCGACAATATGACCCTTAGCGGAGAAACCATTGATTATGGTCCTTGCGCTTTTATGGATACCTATGATCCTGAGACGGTATTCAGCTCCATCGACAGGCAGGGCCGCTATGCTTATGCCAATCAGCCGCATATTGCTGCGTGGAATCTCGCGAGATTTGCTGAGACGCTCTTGCCACTGCTGCATGACAACAGGGAGCAGGCTGTCACACTGGCTGAGGATGCAATTTCAGATTTCGCAAAAATATTTCACCATCATTGGCTTGCGGGAATGCGGGCGAAGCTAGGGATCTTTAACGAAGAGCAGGAGGATGAATCTCTTATTGAGGAGCTTCTGAATATCATGCAGAAGCATCGTGCCGACTACACCAATACCTTCCGTGCCCTAACTTTGAACAAGCTGGAGGATACGGTTCTGTTCAGCACTGAGGAATTCACCCAGTGGCACGAGCAGTGGCAGGCGAGACTGGACAGACAGCAGGAATCGCAAGATTCATCGCATCAGCTGATGCGCAGCAGTAATCCTGCTATCATCCCACGCAATCATCGGGTAGAAGAAGCACTGGAAGCTGCGGTGGAACGAGAAGACTACCGGGTGATGGAGCAGCTTCTTAAAGTTCTTTCGAACCCTTATGCTTACTCTACCGAACAGGAAATGTACTCTACATTGCCAGAGGAATCCAACTGCTCATACCGAACCTTTTGTGGTACCTGATGCGGGCGAACGATTTGAAGATAACTTATATCATGCGTTGGTGATGAAGATAGCCAATCTCTCACCAACGCATTTTGTTTTTATTTTGGTAGGCTGCAACTGATTAATCCAGCTCCTGACCGTCATTTTCGATCTGTATGTGTCCGCAATAAAGACATTGATGCGTACAGTTCTGCGTAAGAGCGGGCTGGCCCTCGATGCGCATGTCACTTTTCCCGTTCAGCCAAGGCATCGTAAGGACAGGAATACACGGAGCCTTTTTCACCCCATAAATATCGACCATCTCACTGGCTTGCACAGCCGGATTCAGCGGACTGGAGCAATTTCCAAAAGATTTTATGTTCACTCCAGGCACATAATCTCCAATATTCATCTGGGCTTTATTTTTGACATACACCCCGTGGCTAAAAGGGCGCTTCAAACGCGTAGGCTGTGTACCGTAACTACAGCTTAAAATCGCACCTGCCACGACATAGCTTTTTTTCGCACCTGACCCAGGCTGCACACTTGCTTCTTCCATACGGATTATTCCTCCTTTGTGGACATCTCCACTTTTTGCACACGAACACCTGTAAATGGACGACGCAGCAGACTTTCCGCTACCGCGAGATTGATATAGATATGAGCTTCCAACAAGCCGGCGATCCGAAATATAGACGATTGGATTTTTCCGTGTTTAAGTACCAACTGCTTCAAGGTATGGTCAGGATACCACTCGGTTTGTGAGGAAAGACAATCCACCACAGGTGGACGCAATATCCAGTACACATCCTGCCTGGCCTTCTGAAAATCGGTAAGTATAGCGACCTTCCATTCCAGCTCCGGCATATATTTTTCCAACAGGACTTTCATGGAGTCTGAAACCAGTGGCAAAGGGAACTCCAGAAAATCCGGATATACGGTTCGTGGATCTGTATGTACTGCTAAAAACTGGGGAGTGTCCTCCGCCTGAATGGTATGACCCGAAAGGAGTTCTTCCACCTGCAAGGGAGACAGGGGCGCAGTCTCTACCCGATGCTTTACGCGCTCGTCCACCATGAGTCGAAAATATCTCATTTACCCCCACTCTCCTTACTCACTGTATCTGTTACCTGTGTAGCCAGGGGTGCTTCTACAGCAGCAAGACCAATGGCTTCGCTTAGTTGGATATCTGTAAAGATTGCCCGGTGTAGCTTTGCCCCTGTAAAATTAGCTTTTACTAAACATGCACCTATAAACGAAGCGCCAGTAACATCGGCTCCTACAAAGCAGGCACCTGTTAGATCCGCGCCGTTAAATAAAGCTCTTTGCAGCGCGGCATCTTGGAAAGTAGCTCCTTGAAGCTGTGCATGTTGAAAACGAGCTCCCTGTAAATTAGCTCTTGTAAAATCCACTCCATCCAATCCTAGCGGTTCCCAATCCAGCCAAGCATCCGATCCATATTCGCTATTGCTTATAACTTCGTCCAGCACAGCCTCTTGCAGGGAACAGCCACGGAAATCGGCTCCGTGAAGCAGGCTGTGCGAAAAGTCGGTTCCATCTAGCTGAGCTTCTTGCCATACCGTGCCTACGAGGATACAGTGATGCAATCGGCTTTGTTGCATCCCGATCTGGCGAAAGACTGTATAACGAAAATCCAAGGAACTGTAATCTCCATCCGACAATTGCACTTGAGACAGTGCTTGGTAGCTGTAGGCCGATCCTTCTTTTTCCTCCAGCCAAGACTTTATGATGTTAGCATCCACGGGTCTTCGATCTTCCCGGTACACGGAGACACTATGATCCATATACTCTCCGACGCGAATCTCAAAAGCTTCTTCACGATCCAACGCCTCAAACTCTGGTAGGTGGACTGCTTGCTTCATAGCCTGACGAACCAGACTAACGATCATCGTATGAAGATATCCCGCTGCTTCCAGCATGATCTGCTCTAATTCAAGTTCGGAAAGGGAGACTTGCTGGTTCAAGGTTTCAGCCCCAAGTTGTTCATGTAATTGAGTCCAATAGAGAAAAATCCAACTTGCATCGTATTCCAACTGAACGGGCTCAGCATCAAGCATCCATAAGGCATCCGTAGCTTCAACAAGATAAACGGGCTTCTGTTCAAGCCATGTGGTGCGCAGCATGGAGTAGGTGATGTAACCGATATGACCTTTACGACCTGTGAGTTGCTTTTGCCGAACCAGCTCACAAAAGGCGCGAAAATGTTCTACTATATGCTGTAATCGTTGTGTTTGTGTTGATTTACATTTCAACGCCCATTCTTTGCGAATGAGAGACCAAGCCTGTAGAAGAGCTGCTTGTTGCTGATCTAACACATCTGTTTGCTTTTCCATTGCTAATCATCCTTAATTTGACTTCACTTCGCTGCCTTTCATATCCGCTGACCCGCTTAATTCAATATGACTGCCGTTACAATCCATACGGAGCTGACTACCTGCGGACAGACTCATCGTCTTTCCCGCAGACAGGCTGAGATTGCCTCCCGCCGAAATATTCACTTGCTTGCTGCTGGTGATATGAATGCCTTCTTTATCATCCAGTTTGATGTAAATAGCGCCGTCCTTGGCTGTAACGACCAGTTCATCCGGTCCCAGCCGAATTTCCTTACCATGCGGGGTACGCCATATTTTCATTTGTGGATTGGAAAAATGGTTATGCGTACTCTTGCGATCTGCCCGTCTCACCGCACTACCTGCCACGCCGTCTTCTTCCCGACTACCGGGGAAATAGAGAGAAACGGAATCGCCTTTTTCTGGCATGACGTACCAGCCAGTATGGCCACCGCCACTGTAAACAGTAGAATAGTTGAACCAGTGTGCTTTGCTTGCGTCTTGTTGTTCATCACAATCCAGATGAATGCGTACCTGATCCTGACGTACGTCCAGTACAACACCGCTTAATGAGGCTCCTGCCAGCTTATCCTGGTAGTAGCTTTTTTGCCGAAATCCCTGGTAAGAACCCAACACATACTGATGCCGCAGCAGTCCTTGACTCATGGCGGTGTAGGCTTCCATGACATACAGGTTATGCCCCTGAAAATTCAACTGAGCGCCCAAGTCGAGTACCTCATCCGTTTCTACCTCATAAAAAATAAAATCGTGTTCACTCAGTTTGGTCTGTTCATTTTCCTGAAAATAACGAAAAGGAAGCAATTGCTTACGTACGGTATAACGGGTATGATCCAGTATCGCCTGTGCAGGGCTGTCCTCAATACCAAAATAAAATTTGGGACTGTCAAAACGGGCTACAGGCATCAGACTCGTATGATAACGGGAGGCTATGCGTCTTAAAAAAGCCCAGTCTGTCTCCTGATACTGAATGGCAAGCCGCCCGATGGCTTCTCCCCCAGTAGCTCCGTCGATCACATCCAGTCCTTCATAGTCCTTACCTATGTGCTCCAGCATTTGAGGAATCGTCATTTTCGTATACTGAAAAGAACGAGTACGCTGCTTCATGTCCATCCGGTACGTATGGGAAATAGCTTCCACCTCCAGATAGTACACACCTCGCACGACTTTTACCTCGACCGAGAGGGCAATCCCACTAAATAGCGGTTTGCTTGCGCCAGACTCATCTTGTTGACTGACTTCAATGATGGTATTTTTTTCTGTCGTTTCCACGTAACTGTCTTGCAAGTCTTCGGGGATAACACCTGTAAAATAAAGCCGAGTATGCTTGTTAACTTTTTTCGTTAAGGTGAGCTCTTCTAAGTCCATTTGCTCATAAGGGTGAATGTGAATTTGATCGTATCCCAGACTCATGGTGTAGTCATTCCTTTCTCATTTGTAGAATAGGTGGAGGGTGGAAGGACAGAAAGGGATTGAACCCAGTATTCTGCTACAGGTAACCAGATTTCGAGATCTACCTCCAGACAGCTAAAGGAACCTATGACAACTCGTCCATTGTGGATGAAGAATAGCATTTCGTTGTATAGATTACCGTCGATCCCCGCCGCCACAAAACGAATCTGCCCAACTGAAAGTCCGGAACCGTTGATAACCATTTCGGTACCTAACCAGTTGCGAATCGGTTGTACAGACCGTAAAATATCCGCCATTTGCTCTACAAAATCGGGCAGCTCTTCCGCTTCCAGAGCAGTATCTGTAGGATTAAAAGTGATATTGATAGTCTCCTCAGATGAGGTATAAATGACCTTTGGTCGATGCTCTGAAGGATATTTGATTATAGCTTGCTCCATTGGCATAGGAGTAAAGGACTTGGGAATGTAGAAACCAATTTCTCCGTGTAGTATTGTAATGGGCTCCAATGCGAGATAATCGTTTTCAATATGAAGTAGCTTTGTTTCTTCAAACATGGAACCGTACTGTTCCGATTTCTGAGTTTGAGCTGGAATGGATTTCACATTATCGTTATTAGCTGTCTTCCGATCCACCATTTTAGCTTTGAGGCTAAGTATATGCTCGTCTAGATAGTTCATAGGAAGCCCCCTTTTAGGAAAAATACACGTTTGTACTTGAATATGTAAAGATGGAAGGAGATATTTAAGTACAGAACCAGCATATGTATTTATCGGTTAAAAGAGAGATTTAGTTTACAAAATGAACCATTCGTTGGGGGGCATTATTTGATAATAGCTCCTATTTCATGCCATAACCCCTTTTTGCCGTAACAATTCGGTAGTAGTACTCCAAAGTAGGCGTTGCATCTTGCTATCCCCACCAGGATATGTCGGCACAATCGGCTTACCAGTGCCAACATTAAAATATCCACCTGTCACTTCTCGATATTGAGATTCTGTTGCTAAACGAATAATAATTTCTGCTCCTCTTCGTGGGTCTCCGATGTGCAAAGCGTTCAATATTTTTGCAAGTACTGAAGAAAATCCTAACTCACGGCCAAGGCCGGTAACGTTAAATCCTGGATTAAGTGCGTTAACTACGATTCCGGTTCCATCCAGCTGACGTCCAAGTTCTTCTGTAAACATGATATTAAGAAGTTTAGTCTTTCCGTATATCTTAGATGAGCCTCTTGCGGTAAATGCAGATATATCTGTTAAATCCTCCGGTAATTTTAATTCGCCATGGTTGCGTGACGCTTCAGAAGCCACATTGACGATCCTAGCATTTGTGGATTCCATGAGTGAATTGAGTAGGGTATGCGTTAACAGCCACGGGGCAAGATAGTTTACGGCTATCATTTCTGCCAAACCCTCTGAGGTTATTCGCTGTTCAAATCCATGTAATCCAGCATTGTTCACTAATACATCAATCTTTGGATAATTAGCTTTAATTTCATCACCAATACGCCTGACATCTTTCATAAGAGACAAGTCCCCGAAAAAAAAGTCTACCTTTGTACTTGGCGCCAGATCTTTTAGAACATTTTTAGTCGTTTCAGCACGCTTTTCATTTCTGGCTGTTAAGACTAGATGCGCTCCGCGTTGGGCTAATTCAATTGCTACTAATTGTCCAAGACCGTTAGTAGCACCAGTGATTACAATAGTCGGGTATGTCGACATATACATCATCCTCCTAATTCTCGATCCAATTACATTCTTATTCATGCTTACGCTTTAAGGTTGTAGATGCTTTATACTGTAGATCTTCTGCTTGACACTTATCAAAGCCGAAAATATGATTGATATATATCAAGTATATGTATTTTAATTGATATATGTCAAATATATTCGAACTCATTCAAATAAGGTGGAGACATATGGATCATAAAACTCAACATTCAAATTCTACAAGAGAGCAATTAGAACTGAATCTTGGTGAACAACTTAATGCACTTATAAGCGCGTCACATGCACTCAATGTAAGAACAGCGGCACTTTTCGATCCATCATTACAACCTGCGGCTTTTCTGATCGTACGCTGCCTTCTTTCGTACGGTCCGGCAAGCGCTACATTTTTGGCGGAATCCACCGCTATGGATCGAAGCTCTGTCAGCCGACTTGTTACTCAGCTTAAACACTTGAATTATGTAAAAAGTGAAACTCACCCTGAGGATCGTCGGGGAGTGTTAATATCCCTGACAGCTAATGGTCGTGAAAAAGCCCTAGAAGCTTTAAAAGAAAAAGAAAATGAGTTTTATCAACGTATTTCAACATGGGAGAATTCCAAACTTGAAGCGTTTATTGGTATGCTGAATTGTTTTAACGGTCAAGATTGCGAGGAGTAATGATTCGACATAAAGCATCGGATGATGAAAATAGGGGGCTTTCAAAAAGTGAAAGAAAAAAATGTTAGGGAAATTAGGGGAACTGATTATCATGATATTTATTTGTTAAACCAAGACTTTAATCCCAATCTATATCTATTTCCTGAAGTAAAAGTAAAAGAGAAAATTGAAATGATTATAAAGGAATCAAAAGATGTAATCTTTGTTTATGAAGAAAACAACGAGGTATTAGGATATATTCATGGAAGCCCACATGAATTACTTTTTTCTGAATCTTTGGTGAATATACTAGGATTTGTTGTTAAAGAAAAGTATAGAAATCAAGGTATAGGTAGCATGTTGATTGAGCGTCTTGAACAGTGGGGAAAGTCCCATGGATTTTCCGGGATCAAACTGTTATCTCACCCAAGTCGGATACAGGCTCACAGGTTCTATGAACGACGTGGCTATATGTTTACCAAGGATCAGAAAAACTTTATAAAAAATCTCAAATAAATACATAGGCTTAATATCGTGATATTTATCATTGAAAAACTAGTTATGTTTAGCACTCTAATGCATCGCATTAAATTGACCATTGTTCAGAAAACATGAATCACCTTCCTTTCCATTTCATGCCTAAATATGTCTGCTAATTAGCAGTTGTATTTAGGCGTTTTTTGTCATACAATGCATCTAATGCTACGGACTCGGTCTTAGAAACAGTAAGGTTTGGACGGTAAATAGGACGTGGTTTCCTTGTATATTTAAGAATCGTGGAACTACTTTGTAGTCGTTCACTCACGACCACGTCAGTCTGAAAAATTAATAATGTTTGGGGGCAGTTTTCCGGATCATTAGCGTTTGATGATGAACATATACGAAGGGGAGCGTTCTTTTGGAATCGAAACAATTAACGAGAGGGCTAAAGCCACGGCACGTTGAGTTGATTGCGCTTGGAGGCACGATTGGCGTCGGTTTGTTTATGGGGTCGGCAAGTACGATAAAATGGGCAGGTCCCTCAGTACTGTTGGCTTATCTCTTAGCTGGGATTATTATGTTTTTTGTCATGCGGATCATGGGGGAAATGCTGATTCTTGAACCGGTGACAGGCTCATTCGCTACATTTGCTCATAAATATATCAGCCCCTTAGCCGGTTTCTTGACCGCCTGGAGCTATTGGTTTTTATGGGTTACCGTAGGGATGGCGGAAGTCACTGCGATTGGGGTATATGTGGGCTACTGGTTCCCAGATATCCCGCAATGGTTACCGGCTTTGGCAGGTGTAATTATTATTGCATTGGCCAATTTGGCGGCTGTGAAATTTTATGGAGAATTTGAGTTTTGGTTTGCCATGATTAAGATTGTCGCTATTATCTTCATGCTAGTAGTGGGTACGGGGATGATCTTTTTTGGACTCGGTAACGGTGGACAACCGATAGGTCTATCCAATCTGTTCAGCCATGGCGGCTTCTTTGCAGGTGGCTTGAAAGGGTTTCTATTTGCACTCTGCATTGTAACAGCGGCTTACCAAGGGATAGAGATGGTGGGTATTACGGCAGGTGAAGCTGAAAATCCGAAAATGACACTGCGAAAAGCCATTAAAAACATCATCTGGCGTATTTTGATTTTTTATGTGGGTGCAATCTTTGTCATTGTTACAATTTATCCTTGGAACCAAATTGGAGAGATCGGTAGCCCATTTGTTCTGACTTTTGCCAAGGTAGGAATTGTGGCTGCTGCGGGTATCATTAACTTTGTTGTACTTACAGCTGCGATGTCCGGCTGCAACAGTGGTATTTACAGTGCGGGCAGAATGTTATATACATTAGCTAAGAACGGACAAGCTCCCAAGTTTTTCGGGAAAGTTTCCCCAAGCGGTGTTCCTAGAAATAGTATTATTACGACCATTTCTTTGCTGCTGGTAGGAGTGTTATTTAACTACTTAATGCCTAATTCCAAACTGTTTCTGTACATTTACAGCGCCAGTGTTCTCCCAGGCATGGTACCGTGGTTTGCATTAGCCATCAGCCAATTTAAATTCAGGAAAAAGTGGAAGGACGAAATGAAGGATCACACCTTTAAGTCTCGTTTTTTTCCGATCAGTAATTACATCACCATTATCTTTTTGTTGCTTGTGATCGTTGGAATGTGGTTTAATCCAGACACACGCTTGCCGTTGATTGTCGGGGCAATATTCATGGCGATCGTCATTGTTGGATATTTTATCTTTGGCATAGGAAAGCGGCAGAGAATTGAAGAATTAGAGGAAAACTAAAAGAAGATTGCTAAATACGTAACATTTGCCGAGCGCAATTCAGATGATTCTGAGTTCGCTCGGCTTTTCTTTTACATGACGAGAGAGAGGGCTATGGAAGGTTATTACTGAGGTATAAAACCGTGTGGTTAACCTGTTCGCACTACAAGTGTAAATACAAATACAAAAAAAGTGAGAACGAAAATGGAGAAGTTGATTATTGCCATACTCTTACGGTTAGCCTTAAACTCTGTAATTCCCGAAAATAAAAATATAAACCCTAGAAAAAATTGTGAGACTTTGTACAAATCCTCGTAGGTGTTTGGGTATGCGAGTGATAAAGAGGAAGAGATCATAACAACTACAGCAAATATTAAAGTGAGGATTTTGTAAATATCCATTTTCTTAAACATAGATAAGTTCCACCTTCCTATTTATTCCTAATGTATTATATTCTAAGGGTGGAATCTTTGGATTACAAATAAATACAAAAAGAGGAAATGGACAATAGGATGGTACACAGAATAAAGTGAAGGTGTCCCAAGTAATACTTTGGGGACACCTTCACAATTAAAATCACTTGTACAACTTATGATTTACATAGCTTACATTGTGCTAATGTCAATCACGAATCTATACTTCACATCAGAAGCTAACACTCGTTTGTAGGCTTCGTCAATCTGGTCGGCCGAAATTACTTCAATTTTAGGAACAATATTGTGTTTTGCACAAAAATCCAACATTTCCTGTGTCTCACGGATGCCTCCTATCATTGAACCAGCAAATGAACGGCGATGTCCGATAAGGGACATCACATTTAGTGACAACGGCTCCCCAGGGGCACCGACATTCACCAAAGTTCCGTCTAGATTGAGTAGTGCAAAATAAGCATCCATATCGATGGCAGCACTTACCGTGTTAATGATCAAATCAAAGTGCCCAGCAAGTTTTTTAAATGTTTCTGGTTCGCTTGTAGCATAATAGTGGTCCGCACCAAATTGCAAGCCATCATCTTTTTTCTTTAATGTTTGGGATAGAACGGTTACCTCAGCACCCATAGCATGTGCAATCTTGATAGCCATATGACCAAGGCCTCCCATTCCCACAACGGCCACCTTTTTATCTGGACCAGCACCCCAGCGGTTCAACGGTGAATAAGTCGTAATACCTGCACAAAGTAATGGAGCAGCCACGTCAAGCTCAATGTTATCTGGAATTTTCACTACAAAATCCTCAGTTACGACAATGTGGGTAGAATATCCGCCTTGTGTAGGCTCGCCGTATTTGTCAACACCAGCATAGGTAGGGACATTTCCTTTAAGGCAGTATTGTTCCTCTCCTTTACGACAGTTCTCACATTCGCCACAGGAATCAACCATACAGCCAACCCCTACCCGGTCACCAACGCTGTACTTTGTAACCTCAGATCCTACCTCCGTGACAATCCCTGCAATTTCATGTCCAGGTACGAGAGGGTAGTTCACTGGGCCCCATTCGCCGTGAGCAGTGTGGATGTCAGAATGGCATATGCCGGCATATTTAATTTCAATCAGAACATCGTGTGAATCAAGATCCCGTCGTTTAATTTCAGCCGATCGAAACGGTTTGTCTGGGCCATCGACAGCTCGTGCTTTAGCAGTTATCATAAATAGCCTCCAATTATTTTTATTTTTCAAGAGAATGCAGTTATATCGGTATAAATTGAAAACTAGCTGAAGTCGGTTGAAGTTCCCCTTCATTCATTTCCATTTATACTTTTTCTCTTGCAAATCAATGTTAATCCTTATAGTTAACTCTAAGTCAAGCGCAGGTTTATAAGCGTCTATTCAGTAATGTTGTTTTCTTGCTAATTATATTTCGTTAGATAGCATCTGATTCTACTTTTCCTATAAGGGGACTTTGACATTCTACAAATACCTTGATAGAATCCCCCTTATATCATAGAGTTAACTCGAAGTCTATGTCATTAAGAATAGGAGATACATGATGAAGACGTATTCTATCAGCGAAGTTGCAAAAGAATTGAATCTTACAGCATACGCTTTGCGTTACTACGACAAAGAGGGACTTATGCCTTTTGTAGAACGGACATCTAGCGGAACAAGATTATTTAAAGAATCCGATATCGACGCTTTAAAAATAATTGAATGTCTAAAATCCACCGGGATGCCGATCAAAGAAATTAAAAATTTCATTGATTGGTGTTCTGGTGGGGATTCCACACTACAACAAAGATATGACATGTTTATGGAACGAAAAGCAACTGTAGAAGCACAAATGGAAGAACTTAAAAAAACAATGGAAGTTATTGAACATAAATGCTCATATTACAAAACTGCATTGGATGCCGGAACGGAAAATATTCATAAAAACAATAAAATAGGGAGTCTCATTACTAACTAATAGATAAGCATCTGTAATTCATCCATTTCTATATGAATTACAGGTGCTTTCGTTTGTAATATTCGATTTACTACAACCTACTGATTTAAAACAGCACGATCGGTTTTAGAAAACTAGGAACCAAATATGATGTAACTTGAACAGGCAGGAGTAGTACCGAGGATCAAGTATTCCGAAAGTCAACGGGCAATTTGCCCATTATGTAGGTTGAGAGCCACGACTTTAGTTCAGAAAACAACGAATTACTATAGAATCATCGAAGATAATCAGGAGTATGGTCCAGTATTCTCTCATTTTTATTTTTGATAAGATTAATTCCATATTATTGAAGTCTACTATCAAACCACGAAAGAATGATACATAAGGAAATGAGGAAGATACTGATGAAGGCAAAAGCGTATATTATTTTGTTGACTGCTGTAATAAGTTTAACTGCTATGCTGACCGCATGCGGTGACTCCAAGAAGCAAATTGAAGGTGAATCTACGACTGGAGCAGCAACGGCAACCACTACGACTACCCAGAATGCCAAGGCGGACAATGCGGAACAGGCTGGTGTGGATGGTGTTGTGAGCAATACTACAGACCAAGCTACAAAAAGTAATGGAAAGACGTATTCCGACGTGGCTAAAGAAGCAACGAAACCCGATCAGCCAGCAGGACAAATAGGGTTAAATACGACGCAGGAGCAGCTTCTTACCTTTGCCGATCGTTATGGACTGGTACGAGTGCAGGATCATCCGATTCGGCGGGTTTCCGATCCAACTGGGAAACATGTAAACATTGCAAATTACAGTGATTCTGTCGTGAATTTATATACAGAAGAACCCATCCACCTGAATACAGATGAATTTATTCATGAAGCTTATAATTTTTTTACAGAGGGAGTTGCTCCAGGTGAGTCCTACAAGAAGTGGGAGGAAACCTCTAATACTGAAAGAGGACTCGTCAAAATGCTCTATTTGTCACGAGAGGGACTTCATATTTTAGAAGAAGCGATGAAGACGCATGATTATTCTAGTCCATCGGTCCAAAATACGCTGGGATTTTTTAAGGTTGCCTCGAAATTTGAGTCTATGATGCCTGTTGCCCAGACACCTACAGACATCAGCTTGTACGATATGTACGATCAACGCGTTAAGCCCGAGTGGAAGAAACTAAGTGACATTAAAAACCCTGCCGCGAATGAAAAAGCCTTCGCTGCGGCCTATCAAAAAGCAAGAGATGAGACCAATAATCTTATGGGGCTATTAAACATTATGGTGTCTACAGAAATGGAAAAACGTCTCAAAGCTGCAACCGATCAGTAAAACACAGGCAAATAGTAAATTATCAAGGACATAATTTATCCACACTTTCTTCTAATATTTAACTGTCGATAGATTTATTGAAAAGCTATAATGCTAATGATGATTTGAGTGTACTTGGAGAAAAGAGGTTGAGGGTATGAAGTTGAAAAAATGGCCGTTAGTATTCATGATAGGTATTCTCATGCTGTTATCCGTAGGCTGGAACAGTGGAGTATCTTATGCGAAATATTATTACGAATACACTTGGGATCAGTACAAGGGGACTGAAATCAAGACGTACAGGCTGACACCAGTAGCTGGAAGAGCCGGATTCATGGATCAGGAAAAGGCCTTAGCTGCTATTGGCAAAACCCCGAATGTGTATGGAAAGTTCAGTGGCTATAGAACAGAGAAAACAACTGAAATTGCAACCAAGAGTGTAACAGATGAGGTTTATAAATATGCAGTTGTTGATTTTATTAGCGACAAGGAGCCAGAAACTGTAGAATACGTTAATCCAAAAGGTGGAGTTCCTCATACATGGAACGGAACCGATGAGATTCGAATTTTTATGAGAGGGTCTGAGGCAGCTTCTTTGGCAGAGCTGTTTTATGAGGGAACTCCAAGTGAAGGACGCTATCATTTTAATGCTGACGATGTCTACTTAGTTACATTCTGGTCCAACACAGTAAAATCAATCACTGGAATGTCTGCTGAAGCGCTAGTTGAGGAAGGCCCCCCTGCGTTTATAAATCGAGAGTTGGTTGGTCAAATAAAAGGCAAAGATCCTGCTGCCTATCCACAAAATGGGGCTTTAAACGGCTACTTTTATGTTTATAAGGGTTCTGAGTTTAAAGAGAATTAAAACAGCAGACAGGATTTTATAAGTATATATGTACACGAGAACGAGATAACATTTTGTATTCTTCAAGCGAATGCGGATACAGATGTTATCTCTTTTTTTATTTGTATACGGGATCAACATAGTAACACAAAAAGATGATAAATATTTAATTACCAATGAAAACCATTGTTTAGTGATAGGGAATTACGGCTTAAAAAAAGATGGTGAATAAACAGGATAGTAGATTGCCAAAACTACTTTTTTTACTGGCTTTATTCAATCCTAGGGAGATTATTCCGATAATTCAAGTATATACAGTTTGGTGTTAACAGTAATGAAAAACCGATTGAAAACAAGAGAGACTAATTTTCAAAGTTGATATGAAAGTACAGGCGAAAGTGGCTCAGTGCTATCTAGTAAAGGAGGTGTAATGATTCCGAATAATGAATTATGAAAAAAAGTTAAAACAAATTAGGCATTACATGGCTGGTTTACTGGCTGTCTGGTTGTTCTGTATACATAGTGCGCCTGTTTTTGCGGACAGAGCCTTTAACGATATCGAACATTCCTATGCAGCTGATGCGATTGAGGCCATGGCTGCTCAAGGTTATGTTACGGGTTATCAGGATGGGAGCTTTCGACCTTTACATTTTATCTCGCGACAGGAATGGGCAAGCATTTTCGCTAAAACCTTAAAGCGAACATCGAATAACAGAGGCGTAACTTCTTTTCGTGATGTGTCACCATGGGCTCTACCTTATGTACAGGCCTTACAGGAAGAGAGCATTACGAAAGGAATTAGTGATCAATTATTCGGTGCCAAGCACAATATGACTCGTCAGGATATGGCCGTTTGGTATGCCCGCTATTTTGGTGTTACTGAAGATACCCGATCGGCTGGTATATCCAGTTTTGTGGATCAATCTGATATATCAGATTATGCACAAACGAGCGTATGGCTGATGGAACGGCTGGAACTGATCGAGGGAGATACGAATCACTATTTCCATCCTAAAGAGTCTGTGAGACGGCAGGACGCCACGCTGGTTGCTTATCGAATATGGTTAGGCGGTGACGGTCTGAGAGAACGTGCCAAGCGTTTGCTAGGGTCATTAGGAGATGGAACTGCAACGATGCCTCAGACGAACAGCCAACAAGAATCGAAGAAGATCGAGGTCGATGTGACGCCGGAAATTAGTCAACAACCCGTGAATTCGGAAGTCGAGGAGCCTAAAAGGCATCGCCCAAGCCCTGATTCACCAGCATCTCCGGTGACACCACCAGAACCGAAGCCGGAACCGTCGGTGACACCGCCGGGACCTAAACCCAAACCACCAGTAATTCCGGTAGATCCACCGGATCATTCTTCGGATTTTCTGGTAGATGAGGTCGTGATCAAGGCGCAGGAGCTGGTAAATCAACCGGAGACATACCCTTCGTATCAGCTATCTTTTCAGCTCTACAATAAAGGGCGACCCGTAAGCATTCCTGCTGCCAGCGTCACAAGTGTTACGTACACATTTAGTGATGGGTTAGGTATTTTTGATGAACAAGGGAAAATTGCACATCCCGAAAATATTCCGGTTGCGGACAGCTTCATTCCTGTAGAAATGAAGGTCACCGTTGCCAAACCTTATCAGGTCCTTACAGCTCAGGCCAAGCTGATCGTGAAAGGGAAGACTCCGCCGGCAGAGCCACCGAACGTAATCAGGTCCGTATACTTGGCTACGTATACCATTTCAGAGGCTGCTACTTTAGATCCTGCTGCTTGGAATATGTCCTACGTATTTCATAATGCTAATGGAGAGGTTATAGCTCCTGGATTGCTGCCCTCAGACTTGATACTTCGGGTAGAGGATTCCAGAGGAATATTTGATGAGGATGGGAAGATTGCCAACCTGCATTTGATTCCGACAGTAAACTCGGTCATTCCATTAAAGATCACGGTTGAGTCGCCATCTCAAGGGGTTCACTTCACATCTGATGCGGAATTAACGGTAGAACCCGGGGAACGCAAAAAGCAATACTTTGCTGTCTCCATCATGCTGCAGGGAAGCGCGACTACGGTAGATCAAATCAAGCAAGCGCGTCAATTGCTGATGGACCACTTTGGTCCCAATATCAAAGTGACGTGGGCGATGGAAAACGGATTTGTTTTTGTAGAAGCAAATCGCCCGCAGCTTAAACAGGTTTTGGCATTCGTCGATCAGTATGGAGATGAAGTCGGAATGTTGGATGGGTATCCGAACCAGTTAAAGTTTCCTATTTGGGAAGCTCGAATGGACGAGTGGATGTATATGTATCGTTACAATGCATTCAATGAGCTGCACCAATCCGGTACAATGGGATCACCATCGGTGTTTGAAAGCATGGATACAGACCAATATCGGAAGTATCTTCCGAAATCATTGACCAGCTTTACGGTAAATCCCGAACAGACTCAATGGCTTAAAGATCACTATCGGATTACTTCCGCGATGGGATGGTCGGCTACACAATATAATGTGAACGGTATGTATGGTGAGGGCTCTCCATTGATGCCTTACTGGTCCCATAAGGACAATCCAATTGTTCCCGCACAGGGACTAGCAGATAATAGCGGTACCGTATTCATGAACTCGGTTACGATTGATCCGATTGGATCACGCTATACGAAAGATTCCTCACGCTGGACTCTTCATCCGCTTGACCCATATGTGACTGAGACGGATGCAGCACCACAACTGTATATAGTACAGCAATATTTGGATAACCCTTATCAACGTATAAATACGGTAAACTACTTGTCCATTATTTTGGACATCAACGCACTTGCCAACACCCATAACATGGCTCCAATATGGGAGAATTTTGTGAACCACTTCCCTGTTGATCGCAAGGTTGAGATTGTAGGCGTGGACGGGCTGAAACAGATTTATGAATCGGTAGCAGGATCCAATAATGATCATACGGAGTTTACGCTCATGTTTAGAGGCTCAGGTATTAAGACGGCTATGGATTCCAATAATTCACCAGCAAATCTGCGCTATTTGTGGACCGAAAATGCCTCACAGCGGATTATTTTATCCAAAGAGGATGGAGATGCGACATGGTCCATTATTGACTTTACCGATTATACCCGAAAACCGGTTCCGAAGATGGACTACAACTTGGATGGTCACACGGACGTAAGCTATGTCACCGGAAGGAACTTCAAGCTATGTCCAACGGCTCCTTTAACAGCGGATGAAATTCAACGCGTAAAGGATCGTTTGAAGGATATTTACTTTGCAGAAGAAGTAAATTATCAGTAAGTAATTGGAAAGAGTTAAGAGCTGAGGTTTTATGAAAAGGGGGTGTCCCCACAGCCATCGAAATGGCTGTGGGGACACCCCCTTGTTTTAGAGAAAAGGTTTTACACCCACTCAATAACCTGATCTACAGATCGCCGAGTTTTGCCACGCGGCTCGTTGAGACGGTAGCCAAATGCCACCATACAAGAAATACCGAAATGCTTGGCATCCATAATGCCTTCTTCAGAGAGGATGCGTTCGATTTCCTGTTTATTAAAACCTTCGATAGGGCAGGAATCAATGCCGATTTGAGCTGCGGCAGTCATCATGTTGCCCAGTGCGATGTAGGTTTGTCGGCAGCCCCACTCGAACAAGGCTCTTTTGTTTTCCTCCAGCGCAAAATCTGATTTTAGGAAGGCGTCATATACTTTCTCTTTGCCTTGCATCACTTCAGCTGGTAATTGCTGCACGTTCTCCATCATACTCTTGATATAATCGGAGGAGGCTATCATATCTTCAGGAAGTCTAGAGAGGATGAGTACAAAATGGCTGGCTGTTGGCAGTTGTTTTTGGGCCCCCCAAGAGTAAGGCAGTAGCTTCTCACGCATAGCTTTACTCTGAACGACAACAAATTTCCAAGGTTCAAAGCCAAACGAGCTTGGAGATAAACGACCGGTTTCAAGAATAAAGTCGAAGTCAGAATCGCTAATTTTCTTATGACTATCGAATTCCTTCGTTGCATGTCTGAACTCGTATGCAGATAAGATTTGATCTTTAGTAGTAGCTAAGGTTTCCATCGTTATTCCACTCCTTATGGATGTGATTAAAATTGACGCTTACCAAGTGACATGCTTAATATTAGAATATACATGATCGTTTTTGAAGTACGCACATTAATGTGCTGTAGTATATAAAATGATACTAAGGAGGAGAAAAGCCTATGCGCAATCGGAAAGGCGGCTTTGGGGAATGTACCGCTGGAAATAATCAGGCGTGTCCAGTTGAGTTCACGCTGGACGTGATTGGGGGCAAATGGAAAGGGATTATTTTGTATCATCTCATGTATGGGACTAAGCGATTTAGTGATTTTCGGCGGATATGTCCGGGGATCACCCAGCGTATGCTGACACTCCAATTGCGCGAGCTGGAAGAGGATGGTGTCGTTCACCGTGAAGTATACCAGCAGGTTCCGCCTAAGGTTGAATACTCTCTCACCGAATTCGGGAAAACGCTCATACCGATTATTAACTTGATGAAAGATTGGGGAGAAGAATATAAAACAAAACAGCGATCACCAGAAAGCAGTCTTCAGCAACCTAGCCCCAATGTGTAGGTTTTTGAAGACGGCTCCACGAAAAAGACCTGGCCATCATTTTGGCAGGTCTTTTGGTTTATTAAAAAGGAATGTGCAAAGTTCGTTTTTCAGTTGACAGCAAGGACGACGCTTGATATATTTCTTACGATATTGATAATCATTATCATATGTATCGGGAGATCATCTGCACAATATATAGGGGGCTAATCAGTTGAAAAGGAAATCGTATTTTATGATGACAGCTATGTTACTTGTATTGTCTGTATTCATCAGCGCTTGCGGCGGAAATAATAATGGAAGTAATCCGGCTTCATCTTCAGGAGATAAGCAAGAGTCGGCTTCTACTGGAGAGACGAGAAGCTTTAAAACGGTTAAAGGGGATATTCAAATTCCGACCAAGCCACAGCGCATTGTAACGGATTTTTACGGTGGAGAATTGCTGTCCGTGGGTGCTAACGTGGTGGGTGTAGAGCCGACTGCGTTTCAAAATCCTTTTCTGACCGATTTGCTGAAGGAACAAGGAACCAAAGAGGTGGGTGATCCGACCAATTTGGAAAAGACGTTGGAACTCAAACCCGATCTGATCGTGGTTATGAAGGATACGAATTATGAGGCTTTGTCTAAAATTGCACCTACCCTGTACATTCCGTACGGCACGACGACTAATATTTATGATACGGTCAAGCTGTTCGGCGATATCACCGGGGAAAAGGAGAAGGCTGAGCAATTTATTGCTGCATTTGATAAAAAGGCCGCTGAAGGTCGCGCACGTCTTAAAGGTGTGATTGACGAAAAGGCAACTTTCGGTCTGTATGAGCTGACGGACAAGCATGCACTTTGGATCTTTGGCGACAATGCGGGTCGCGGTGGACAAGCCGTGTACAATGCGCTCAAACTGAACTTGCCAAAGAAAACAATGAACTCCAAGGAACAAACGGTACAGCTTTCGATGGAGGTATTGCCGCAGTATGACGCAGATTATATGTTCCTGACTACGTATGACCCGGAGAAAAAGGGTGACGCGCTCAAGCAACTGAAGTCGTCCGCTGTATGGGGGAATCTTCCTGCGGTGAAGAACAATAGAGTGTTCTTTAACGATTTTGATACGTATTATCGCTATGATCCAATCGCTATTACTGGGCAAATTGATATGATCGTAGATATGCTGATCGAAAGAGAAAAAGAGAATAAAGCTAAACAATAGGTGTGAGATTCTGCGTTGTGACGAATTGTTGAAATAGATAAGAGATCGCATATTATACACAGTATATAGCATTAAAAACCAGTCCAACATGAATCATGTTTGGACTGGTTTTTGATTTACTATTTTGTCGTAATTTCAATAGTATCTTCTTTTTGTATCCAATCTACCTTGGCCCCCAGCGTTTCGCTGATCAGCCTTAATGGAAGATAACCAATACCATTCACCATGAAGGGCGGATTGGTAAGCTTTACAGCCTTACCGTTCACTTTTGCTTGGCTGGTTTTGAAATTTATTTCTAGAAAGACAGGGTGATCTTCTGCCTTGGACTGATCTATTTTTGCTATTTTGCTGTTGAAATCATAAGCGATCTCGGCCCCCAGTTTATCAAAAACAGAACGAAGGGGAATAAACGCTTGCCCGTTGCGGGTAATGACACCATTACTCAGAGAGACAGGCGAACCATTGAGACGGACAAGAATCGGTTTTTGTACAGGAACTGGTGAACTATACAGAAACTCATAGTCTCCTATACCTAGCTGCGCGTGTTTGTTGACACCCCAGCCCCATAAGGCCCCATCTGCTTTTTGCATGATTACGTGCCGTGGACCTGCTTTGATACTTTGAATATTTTTAGCAAGCAATGTAAAGGGGGCGTTGGATGGTAACTTTTCACCATCTAGAGACGCAACATATACATTCCCAGCTGTGGTGAGGGCGAGTATGGAGCGTTCGGCGAAAAAGGCGTCTTTAACATCTTTTACTCCTGATAATAGCACAGGGGTATTTTCATTGTGATAGGTTGTATTATCTGAGTAACCTGTGACCGTTTCACCCCAGAACCATAACCGTCCTTGTCGATCAATCGCGAGATTGGAACTTCCATTGGTCTTAATTATTTTGATGTCCGATAAGGCTTGAATCTGCGATACGGATAAAGTTTCGGACGGAGTTACATTTTTATCAAATTCTTTGGGCCATGTCCATACAGTACCGTCTTTCTTTAAGGCTATGTTTTTGGAGATAGCAGTAATATCCTTTAATGATGGAACAAGCTCGAAGCCCTGCAAGGACCTTGTATTTTTCCATACACTTCCGTCCTTCTTCAAGAAGATCCAGCGTTCCTCATATTGCGGTCTTTTTTCATAGTAACTATCCAATTCTGTAACATTTTCGATGCCGGATAGGGTTTGAAAAGGAGCAAAGTTGCCACCATTTTCGATTCGATCAGCGGATAATACGTTTCCTTCGGCGTTTAGGGCGAGCACATGATCATTCATAATACGCACGTTTATGATGTTTGGTAGTCCTTCCAGAGAAATGAATTTCACGGATTCAGAAATGTTGTTTCTTGGCACATACCAGGCGGAATGATCTTGTAAGGTAAATATCAGATCGCCTTCCTGGATTATATTCGAAAATGTTCTTACAACGTTTGGCTTATCCTCTACACGAGTCGGTACGGATTGATTATAGCCCCATAACCACAAGCTCCCATCGGATTGAATCAGACTCCCGGAATCATAGGAGCGAATACGGGACGCCGATTCATCACCGGCCGCCCATGCACTGGAGCTGAACAATAACAGAGCGATCATACTGATTAACAGAGTACATCTTTTCATGCGTTTTTCCTCATTTCTTCATCAATGTATATAAGGTTAAATAACGCCTTGGGGAATATCTCCTTATCAATAGACGAAGAATATATAGAAAAGTTTTCCACAAATCGTTGGATTCCAATAAAATAGCCTCCAAACCCACGAGCAGAGGCGGGTTTGAGAGGCTATTTCTTGAGCATGGAAGCAGAATATGACTTGGGACGGGTTCTTCCAATGGTCAGCCCGTTATTCGGCTGCGCACGATCAATAAGGTTTGTTCTTTGATTTGTCCGATTTCACGGAGGAGTGCGGCTGTTTTAGCTTCGTAGGATTGTTTGACATCCAAATCTTTCAGCGAAGCAAGGTTAATGTCGACGGTAAGCAGGGCAGATTGAGCGGCGGCTTCGAACAGGATCGCGCCGATGCCAAGATCCGAAATCACATTTTTATTGGACACTTCCACAATGTTATAGGCTTGCGACAATCCGTCTCGGCATACTTCCAGCAGGCGCATGGGTACCTCAATGGCAGCGATCACCGCTGTCTGTAGGGAATGGGTACGATAGCGCTTTTCTTCGTCTGTTTCCTTGGGCAAACGCAGGGCAGTCATATACTGTTCAAAGGATTGGATGTCTGCGACCATTAATTCCTCACAATGTGTAGACAATCTTTCCATGCTGCTAATGACGTCCGTGATTTGTTCATGGATGTGCGCGTATTTTTCTCCTTGTGAAAGGTTGGCGGTCATGGAGGTCATAGCCGCGCCTAGTGCCGCAGCCAGTGCGGATACACTTCCTCCGCCAGGGGTAGGAGCTGCACTTGCAGCCTCTTTCAGAAAATGTCCGATGGAATGATTCCACGACAGTTCACTCATGAGTAAACCACCTCTCTGGAGTAGTGTTGCAGATGTATTGCTTTGAGCAGATTTTTGTACAAAATCGCAGTCGTTAAGGTGCCAACACCGCCGGGAACCGGAGAAATAGCATGTACTTTTTCCCCCACGTCTAAAGCGGCATCTCCCACTATTTTTCCCTCTAGCGTCTCATTAATTCCCGCATCTACCAAAATCAAACCGGGATGAACCATATCTTGCGTAATCACATCAGGGCATCCGACTGCCACGAAGGCAATGTCTGCATGGCTCAGATGCTCTGCAATATCACGCGTACCTGCATGACAGGCGGTAACGGTGGCGTTTTCTCTTTGCAACATGTGGAAAAGGGGAAGTCCCACTGTCTGTCCGATGCCCACGAGCGTGACATTTTTGCCTGCCAATGTGTGACCGTAATGCTTGAGCAGCTCGATACAGGCTTGAGGTGTTGCGGGATATAGTCCGGCGTCACCTGTTACAGTAGCCAGCTTGTTATCGGGTGTAATCCCATCAATATCCTTGTAGGGGGCAATGGATTGTTTAATAACGGAGGCGGAAAGATGTTGGGGAAGCGGCAGTTCCAGCATAATGCCATGTACATGGGATGCATCGTTCAGACTGCCGATCAGGTGCAGTAGCTCGGTTTCGCTAACATGACGATCAAACGTATGGAGATGAAATGAGATGCCCAGCTTCTCCGCTATTTTTTGCTTGGTCCGTGCATAGTATGCAGATGCCGGATCACCTTCTACCAATAGGGTTGCCAGATGGGGACGGTGTCCTTGCTGCTTCATTTCTTCTACCTGTGAACGGATCGTTGCATATACTTGCTCAGCTGCTTCTTTGGATTTCATGATAATAGCCATAGTCCGAGCCTCCTCTGAATTTATTGCATAATGGAATCAACAGGGTGTCATGGTCTTGTAAAACGAAAAAAAGTATTTGCACAAGGTCGTCAAGACAGACGAATCCTCTGCAAATACTTCTCCCAGGCGAACGGTACGCTTTTTTTGTATGCTCCCTCGTGGTTCATTCCACTGACTTCGCCAGTCACATACAGCGTTATTATACCTTATATTTTAACAAACAATCATCAGAAAAGAAACCCGCGAACATTTGGAAAACGGGTTATGTTACTTGTCTATATGACAAATGTCATATACACGAACTGACGTTTATGACTACAGCGCCTAGAGCGTTCTCCTTATACTGAGATTAGATCAACATGTACGCCTAACAGGATCAAGGTATAGGCGTCATTTTAAAGGAGGATCATAATGAGTATGACACAACTCCCATTAGCCCAATTGAAAAAAAATATGGCTCCCTACGAGAAAATAAACACGAAATCCAGCGTTCTGCAACTTATCAATACCTTGGGTCCACTGATCCTATTGTGGTATGCTGCTTATCTTAGCCTGTCGGTCTCGTACTGGCTGACGCTTCCCATTGCCATTGTTGCATCGGGGTTTGTGGTACGGACGTTTATTATTTTTCATGATTGTGGTCATCAATCCTTCTTCAAAAGCCGCAAGCTGAACGACATTGTGGGAACGATTACAGGTATTATTACGCTCTGCCCTTATCACCAATGGAAAAATAGTCACGCGATCCACCATGCAACCAGCAGTAATCTGGATAAAAGAGGCACAGGTGACATGTGGGTGCTTACGGTAGAAGAGTACACAGAGGCTTCCACATGGACACGGTTGGCCTATCGCATATACCGAAATCCTTGGGTTATGTTCGGACTAGGTCCGATCTATACTTTTTTGATTTCCTATCGCTTTAATATCAAGACAGCCAAACGCAAGGAAAAAATGAACACTCATGTGACGAATATATCCATCGTTGCATTGTATGCACTGTTGTGCTGGGCTATTGGATGGCAGGCCTTCCTTCTCGTACAGGCACCTATCTTTTTTGTATCCGGTATGTTGGGAATCTGGTTGTTCTATGTACAACATCAATTTGAGGATTCGTATTTTGAGCACGATGAAGAGTGGAGTTATATTAATGCAGCCGTAGAAGGCAGTTCTTACTACAAGCTTCCTAAAGTATTGCAATGGATTACGGGCAATATCGGATTTCATCACGTTCATCACCTGAGTCCCAAAGTTCCAAATTATAATTTGGAGAAAGCACATGAAGCGACACCGTTACTTCAAAAGGCGACCACGATCACAGTGAGTAGCAGTCTGCAATCGTTGAAGTTCCGACTTTGGGATGAAAATACGAAAACCTTTTTGACCTTTAAACAAGTGAAGCCGCTCCTCAGCAAACGTGTAGCAGTTACGAAACCCATGCCTACACCTGTTGTAGGCACAGAAAGAAAATAACGTTGAACAAAACCTGGTATGATAAGATAAGGAATATAAGTCATGTGAAGTAGAAGAGGGTGGGCAGGATGCAAAAATGGTATCAGATCTTCCAAAGAAATACAGGGCTTAGCCCTTATGTTTGGGTCGTCTTTTACATCCTGCCCTTTTACTACTTTAGCTCTTCATCTACAGGTCATATTATTTTGGGTACTGCTATTATTTTGGTATTCTTTGCATGTTATGTACTGGCTTTTGTCTCAAAAGGCTGGCTCATATACTTTTGGACCAGTGTACAGATTGCCATATCGATTACCATGACACTGCTGTTCAGCTATATGTACTTTTCCATATTTATCGCCTATTTGATCGGTAATATTAAAAGTAAGGCTGCATTTACGACGCTGTATATTATTTTAATGGTTATTACGATTGGATTGATCAATTATGGTTTTGTTTCTCAGAATCCCGTTTTTATTAAACAGATTCCTTTTATCCTGCTTAATCTGATCGGTGTGATTCTCCTTCCGATTACGAATTTTAATCGCAACAAAAGCGATCGGCTCCAAGTCCAATTGGAGGATGCCAATAAGAAAATATCGGAATTGATTAAGCTGGAGGAACGGCAAAGAATTGCGCGTGACCTGCACGATACCTTAGGTCAGAAGTTGTCACTCATTGGGCTGAAGAGCGATTTGGCGGGCAAACTGATGGATCAGTACCCGGAGCGGGCGCATGTCGAAATTAACGATGTTCGTCTCACGGCAAGAAGCGCGTTAAAAGAGGTACGGGAAATGGTTACTCAAATGCGCGGTATGCGACTAGAGGATGAGCTACTACGTATTCGGCAGATTTTAAAGGCTGCTCACATTGAATTAACTCTAGAGGGCGACCCGAAGCTGGAGCATACATCATTAATGAATGAAAATGTTCTTAGCATGTGTATGAAGGAAGCCGTAACCAATGTAGTGAAACACAGTGGAGCTACCGCTTGCTCCATCACGATTGAGCCGTCTCGTAAGGAATTAACTCTTCGGATTCAGGATAATGGAGTCGGTATTACGAGAGAAAATGGAACCCTTCGTGGAAACGGCCTGCAAGGTATGAAGGAAAGGCTCGAATTCGTGAACGGATGTATGGAGCTGCGTTCAGATCAGGGAACGACCTTGGTCATTAAAGTGCCCAATATCCCTGAAAAGCCGAACGAGGAGGTGGGGCCATGATTCGAATTGTCATTGCAGAAGACCAGCGTATGCTGCTGGGTGCTCTAGCTTCTCTGCTAGACTTGGAAGAGGACATGAAAGTAGTCGGAAAAGCAAGCAACGGGGAAGAAGCTATAGAACTGGTGAAGCTGCATCAACCGGATATATGCATTATGGACATCGAAATGCCAATAAAGAGCGGATTGGATGCGGCTGAAGAACTCAAAGGCTTGAACTGCAAGATGCTGATTTTAACTACGTTTGCCCGCCCTGGGTATTTTGAACGAGCGATCAAGGCGGGGACACACGGTTATCTACTCAAGGACAGTCCCAGTGAAGAGCTGGCTTCCTCCATTCGCAGTATTATGGCAGGTCGGCGTATCTATGCTCCGGAACTGGTCGATGATGCTTATGCCGAAGTCAACCCGCTAACAGAGCGTGAAAAGACCGTCTTGGCGCTCATCGCTGACGGAAAGAACACAAAAGAGATTGCTGGTGAACTGTATTTAACGACAGGGACGGTGCGCAATTATATTTCAGTCATTCTCGATAAGTTGGGTGTCAGTAACCGGATCGAAGCGATTACACGTTTTAATGAAAAAGGTTGGTTTAAATGAGAAACAGAGACGCTATGAAGCAAAATATAGCGCTCTGTTTTTTTGTTTTATCCATAGATTTGGTATGCCTTTAGCGTACTACCTTGTGATACAATAGGATAGTTGTCCACAGGATGGACTGGAGTACAAGGAGGAGCAGAACCGCATGAAACAAGCCCCATTTATAGCCGTTGAAGGGCCCATCGGAGCAGGCAAAACGACGTTAGCTTCGATGCTTTCAACCGAGCTACATTGGCCGATAATCAAAGAGATTGTCGAGGAGAACCCATTTCTCGATAAATTTTATCAGAATATAGATGAGTGGAGTTTCCAGTTGGAAATGTTCTTCCTCTGCAATCGGTATAAGCAGTTGGAGGATACTGGTCTGCAATATATCGAGAAAGCTCAGCCTGTTATTTCTGATTATCATATCTACAAGAATTTGATTTTTGCTGAACGTACGCTTAAGGGTGTGAAGCTCGAAAAATATCGTCAAATCTATCATTTGCTCACAGATGATATGCCTAAGCCGGACATTATCATTTATATCAAAGCAGATTTGGATACCTTGCTGGGGAGAATTCGCAAGCGTGCACGCTCTTTTGAACAGGAGATGGACCCTGCCTATCTGGAGCAATTGATCATAGATTATGATAAAGGCATGCAGTTTCTCGCTGAACAGTCCCCTTCCCCTCGTATATTGACCGTGAACGGGAATGAAATTGATTTTGTAGAAAATCAGGCACAATTTAAACAAATTGTTTCCGATGTAAAGGAGCTTATATAGTGAATAATTACAACATTCCTGCAAATGCCTTGATTACGGTAGCGGGCACAGTGGGTGTAGGTAAATCCACGTTGACCGGTGCTTTGGCCGGACGCCTTGGTTTTAAAACCTCTTTGGAGCAGGTCGATCATAATCCCTATCTGGAGAAATTTTATCACGATTTCGAAAGATGGAGCTTTCATTTGCAAATTTATTTTCTCGCGGAACGCTTCAAGGAACAAAAGAATATTTTCCTGTCTGGTGGAGGCTTTGTGCAGGATCGTTCTATTTATGAGGATACAGGCATTTTTGCGAAAATGCATGCCGATCAGGGAACGATGAATCCTACCGATTATGAAACGTATACTAGCCTGTTTGAGGCGATGGTGATGACACCGTTTTTCCCTCACCCTGATGTGCTGATCTATCTGGAAGGCAGTTTGCCCTCCATTCTGAGTCGGATTGAGGAGCGCGGTCGCGAGATGGAGATCCAGACCGAGCGTTCTTATTGGGAGCAAATGCATCGCAGATATTCCAATTGGATCAACGAATTTGATGCCTGCCCTGTACTGCGTCTGAACATTGATGAGTATGATGTACATGACCCTGCTTCCATGGATGCTATTTTGGAAGAAGTAGGAAAAGTAATATCAAAAAAATAGAGATATAACCCCAAATAACTGACAGGGACTGTGGTACAATCAGTATAAATTAAGCTGATAGACCGCAGTCTTTTTTTGTCGAATAAACATGTTGAAGCACGAGATATGACTAACGGTATAGTGGACAAGTTTAGGCTGGAATGCGAGAATAGGTACATATGAATTGTAATGACTCACGGGAAGGATGGGATACTGTGATGCGTTTTGGTATTGTTGGAACCAACTGGATAACAGAGAGGTTTATTCAAGCTGCGATGGAGACGGACGAATTTTCCCTGACGGCGGTATACTCACGCACAGAGGATAAGGGCAAAGCTTTTGCTGACAAATATAACAGCCAGCCGGAGGTTTTTACAGACCTGGCGCAAATGGCCGCAAGTGACCAGGTCGATGCCGTATATATTGCCAGCCCCAATTCCTTACATGCGGAGCAGGCGATCTTATGTATGAATCACGGAAAGCACGTGTTGTGTGAGAAACCTTTTGCGTCTAATGCAGCAGAGGTGAAGAGTATGATCGAAGCCGCGCGCAACAACGATGTTCTGCTGATGGAGGCCGTTAAATCCACACTTATGCCTAACTTTAAAATAATAAAGGATCATATGTATAAAATAGGCCGGGTTCGGCGTTATTTTGCAAGCTACTGTCAATACTCCTCCCGCTTTGATGCTTTTAAGCAAGGTAAGGTATTGAATGCGTTTAACCCGGCCTTTTCCAATGGTTCCCTGATGGACCTTGGCGTGTATTGTTTGTATCCTATGGTGACTTTGTTCGGCAAACCTGAGGAGGTTCGGGCGGTTGGTGTGCTTTTATCCTCTGGTGTCGATGGCGAGGGCAGTATCGTGATGAAGTATCCTGATATGGATGCTATCGTCATGTATTCCAAAATTACAGATTCCTATCTGCCTGCTGAAATTCAGGGTGAGAATGGAACGATGGTGATCGACAAAATCAGTCAGCCCTATGAGGTGAAAATTCATTATCGGGACGGCACGATTGAGGATCTGACCAAAGCTCAGACGCGTGAGCCCATGTATTATGAAATTCAGGAATTTATAGATCTGATCAAGATTGGTGAACGCAACAGTTCCATTAACTCTTTGGAGTGTTCACTTACAGTCGCTGAAGTGATGGAGGAGGCAAGACAGCAATTCGGCCTTCGTTATGAAGCAGATTTGAAAAATACTTCTGCACATTAGTCAGTGGAATGATCGAAATTGCAATGCACAAAGGGCTGCCGATTTTGCAAACTTTGCAAATATACGGTTAGCCTTGTTTGGCTTTGTAGCCCTAAAAGGGTAAAGCAGTTATCCTTCTCCTCAATCGCTAGGTCACTTAACACCTCGTTTTTACAAATTACTATATTTCCTAAAACAACGTATTAACATTTGATTGATATGATCATATTTATAACTTTTACATATTAACTACACAGAGGAGTGTACACATGTTTAAGAAGTTTCAAAAATGGTCAGCAACATCTATGTCTGTTGCTCTTGCACTAGGTTTGATTACGGGCATGTCAGCCTTGCCTGTCCATGCTGAGTCATCAGGGAATACAGATCATGGTATTAGTAAAGTTACAGCTACATTTTATGGAGACACAAAAGGTTCCAAAGGATTTACCTGGTATACTTCAAAACTTTCCACGAAGAGCACTGTTCAAGTAATCAAGAAAACGGCTTCTGAAGCTGATTTTACGAGTGCTCTTACATTTGAAGGGACTTCTTCTCCATCGACCAATTCTCCAGAAGAGCTTGTCCATAAAGCTGTAGCTACAGGTCTTCAAGCGGACACAGCTTATTATTATCGTGTGGGTGATGCAGCGCGCGGGATATGGAGCGAAACAGGTACGTTTCAAACGGCTCCTAAGAGCGGCGAATTTACCTTCATTGATTTAGCTGATACACAAGCGAAAAGCGAAGATGAAGCCATATTGTCTTCACAGACGCTCGAAAAAGCACTTCAAACTGTAGGTAATGCTCAGTTTGTAGTCCACAACGGAGATATCGTAGACACCGGTACCAAAGAAGAGCAGTGGGACTGGTTGTTGGGACATTCACAAAAAAGTCTTTTGAATACAACCATTGTTCCTTCAGCAGGTAATCATGAGGATGAGAACTACGCTTTTTATGATCACTTTAATATTAATCAACCAGCTGGTTCTGCTACTAAAACAGGAGCGTACTACTCCTTTGATTACAGCAATGCTCACTTTATCGTACTGAACTCCAATGAGGACTCAGAGAAATATGCCAATTTTTCTGAAGATCAAGTCGCATGGTTAAAGAAAGATGCTGCGGCAGCCAAAAAGGCAGGTGCAAAGTGGATCATTGTTAACATTCACAAAGGTCCCTACACTACCTCTAATCATGCAACAGATTCTGACATCATGGATAACAATGGAGTTCGTAACCAAATCGCTCCACTCATGGACAAACTTGATATCGACTTTGTCGTGCAGGGGCACGATCATATTTACGCTCGTACGAAGCCAATCAACCAAGAGGGTAAAGCAACAACGCCAACCAAATTAAAAGATACATTAAATGAAAAGACGATTGAATATAGTGTGAATCCGGATGGAAGTATCTATGTCATCCCAGCAACTGCTGGCCCCAAAGTCTACTACAAGAACCCGAGTGAAAAACTTGGAGATAAGTACTATAATCTCTTTGAACTAGCTGAAGAGAATCATGCGGCAGTGTATGGCCCGGATCCGAGTGACAATCGTAGACCCACACGAGGACAGGTACAGAATTTTGTTGGCATCACTGTAGACGAAAATAAACTTACAGCCGTAACGTACGAAATTGATCAAAACAAAAATGATGCCAAACCTTTTATTGTGGATCAATTCGGAATCATCAAAAAATATTAGTATAATTGATTTAATGGTTTCTAAATAATCATAAAAGGATATCCTACAGTCTGGTCGGCTGCATGGATATCCTTTTTCATTTTCTTATAGGGACTTTCTTATAGAGACGTCTGATGTTGTGCTTGTAATACTTACGCCCTGTTCGGAAGCGGGTAAACCGTACATAATGCTATTAAGAGATCCAAAGTTCAAAAGTAGTCAATTTTACATATAGAAATTTTCTTGCAAAATATGGAGGGATAAAGCGATGGCTTATCAAGAAATCAATGGAGTACGCGTATGGGGATCACCTGACCCGGGAGCACTATCTCAAGCCCGCACATGTGCCGAAAATGGTAATGTGATTCAGGCGCTACTGATGGCAGATCATCATAAAGGCTACAGTCAGCCGATTGGCGGTGTGATGGTGTATGACGGACAAATTTCACCTTCAGGTGTAGGGTATGATATCGGCTGCGGGAATAAGGCGGTAAGATCCAAGCTGTTTGCCGCAGATATTATGCCACGTATTTCAGCCGTGATGGATGAGATTGCACGTCATATTTCGTTTGGTGTAGGCCGTGTGAATGCAATTCAGGTAGACCATGAGCTGTTCGATGACCCGGATTGGGCAGTATATGCGGCGATTGGGAAACAAGAACATGACAAACTGAAGTCCTTGGCGAGGGAACAGCTGGGTACAGTAGGGAGTGGTAATCACTTTGTTGATGTATTTGTGGAGGAAGCGACAGGACAGGTCTGGATTGCCAATCATTTCGGCAGCCGAGGCTTTGGGCACAAAACAGCAAGCGGGTTTCTAAATTTGGCTGCAGGACGGGAGTTTCTCGGAAAGGCGCCGGGAGAACATATGGATCAGCCGCCTGTACTGCTGGATATGAACAGTGAGCTGGGAGACATGTACTACCGTGCGATGCGCCTTGCCGGACGCTATGCGTATGCGGGACGTGACTATGTGATAGAACAAGTGCTTGGTATTATGGGGACCGAAGCGGATTTTACGGTGCATAACCACCATAATTACGCGTGGAAGGAACAGCATGATGGACGCGACACCATTGTAGTCCGCAAAGGCGCAACCCCCTCGGCCCCTGGCCAAATGGGCTTTATTGGAGGAAGCATGGGCGATATCTCGGTGATTGTGCGTGGGAAAGATTCGGTAGAAAATCGGGATTCCTACTATAGTACAGTCCATGGCGCAGGTCGTATTATGAGTCGTACCCAGGCAGCCGGTAAAATGAATTGGAAAACCCGCACACGGAATGGTGGACAAATCACGGATGTACAGATGAAGGAGGCTGTTCGGAACTACGGTGTCGAGCTGCGCGGAGCAGGTACAGACGAAAGTCCGTTCGTCTACCGCAAACTGCGCGAGGTACTGGACGCTCATTCCGAGACCGTGGAAGTTATGCATGTGCTGAAGCCAATCGGGGTATGCATGGCTGGGGCCAATGAGTTTGACCCGTATAAGGATTAATGAAAAGAGAAGGAAGAACGGGGCTGTACCCATAAAAAAGACGATGCCCGGCAGAAGTGTTCATTCGCCGAGCATCGTATTTAAAGTACATATATGCGTATATAATAGAAGGAACTCATGGCTTGATGTGCTTGTTGAGCAGCTCTAAATCTTACAGTTGATCAGCAAAAAGCTGTTCTTTAATATAAGCGACTGGCATCTCTTGGCCTGTCCACAGTTCGAAGGCTAATGCGCCCTGCCACAGCATCATGCCCAGACCGTTAATGGCGGTTGCACCTACGGATTCAGCTTGTTCCATCAGCTTGGATTTAGCTGGGCTGTATACTACATCGGTTACAATCAGATCGGAACGAAGCATGGACACATCCTCAATTACACTTTTGCCTTCCAGCGGTTTCATACCCACACCTGTACCATTAGCGAAAATATGACTTGTAAGAATCTCTTCACGCAGCTTCTCCTGATTCTCTAATGCATAGATATTCGCCTTGACTTGGGCATGTTTCATCTCTTCATTAATCATACGGACATTTTCTTCCGCCCGGGCAAAGAACTGGTCATTACGAGCGAAAATTGAAATTTCTGCGAGACCAGCTCGAGCGGCTTCAATAGCAATCGGCGTTGCAGCACCGCCTGAGCCGACGAGTGTCATTTTCTTACCTTTCAGATCAATACCGTTCTCCTGCAAGTTACGAACATAACCTGATCCATCTGTACTGTAGCCTTTCAGCTTACCATCCGTATTCACGACAGTGTTGACGGCACCTGTAAATTTAGCGCTGTCGTCTAGCTCGTCAAGATACTGGAGTATAGCTGTTTTGTTAGGCATGGACACGTTATAACCGCGTATGTTCAGAGCGCGCATCCCTCGTACGACCTCTTCAAGCTGTTCATTGCCTACTTCAAAGGCCATATACGCGTTATTTAGGCCCAGCTTTTCAAACGCAAGATTATGCATAGCCGGGGACAAAGAGTGTCCGATCGGTGTAGCTAGCAGTCCGATTAATTGTGTTCTTCCGTCAATACGTCCAGCATTTTTCATGATATAAGCCTCCAAGTAACGTGTGTAGTTTAATGAAACACTTTTTTATATCGATAAGCAACAAACACGGCCAGCAAAATACTGACTACAGCAATCGCAATATCCAGAATGAATACGGAGGTAATTCCCAGACTTTTGGACATGCTCCCGGTAGCCAAAGGCATCAGGATGAACGATAGGCTGGCTGCTATGTTTACGAGAGAAGTCGTAGTTCCTTTGTTCTTGCGGAAAAATTCCGTCATTACCGTAAGGGCAATTTGGAATATGCCTGCGGTAGACAAGCCGATTAAGAATGAACTGATCAAGGTAGCGACAGGATTGTGCCATACAATTAAAGCCAGCAAAGAAAGTAGGGCAATAAGCGGATACACAATCATGACGGTAATGGGCTTAATGAATCTACCAAGTACCATAGCCAACAAAATAACGGAAACTAATGAACCTATACTATAGTAGCTCAGCAGCTTAATAGCGCTGGCTTTGTCCATGCCAAGAGCCTCTTGTCCAAAGGTAGGAAGCCATAGCTGCACGATCATGAACAATACAGTTGAAGTAAAACCGATAATAATCAGAGACAAACCTTCTTGCCAAAACTTAGGCTCGCTGTGGAACGAATCCGTTGATTGACCAGTCTCGGCTGGAGCCTTTTGTTCCTCGGCTTTGTGGTTGGGGAAAGCGGTCATTGACAAGAAAATCCCGTTCAGCAGATAAATTCCTGCTGGAATAAAGAAGGAATATCCATAGAACATATCGTGATTAATAAAAAATGCAATCATGAAAGGAATAACAATGGCACCGATCGAGATGGATGCTTTGACTAGGACGGTTGCAGACCCGGCTTTTTTTCCGAACCCTTCAATGAGTGCGGGATAAGTCCCCGCATCCATCATCGAGTTGCAGAGCCCTGCGATAATGGCAAACACGAATGCCAACGTGTAGTTAGGTGCAAGCGGAATACCGATTAGGAAGATTAAATAAGCAAATGATGCAATAACAATGAGTGGTTTCCTTCCGTATTTATCTGACATTTTTCCGGCTACTCCGAGAGCGAGCAGTTTACCGATTCCAATCGCTGACACCAGATAGCCGATGGCTGCTTTATCCGTGTTCAATTGCACGGTCAGAAAGCTCATATTCGACGAGAGAATAACATTAATCATACCCAGAAGAAAATAGTTGATATAAAGCCCTGTTGCCATTCTGATATAAGGATTTTTCATAAGTGTAACTCCCAACATAAATTTTAGATCAATGGCCTAGGTAGGCATCGTCCAGGTGTATTAAAGTACGCCCACAAACAAGTGAAAATATTCACATAATGTCTATGTCTTAATTATATAAGGGGTGTTATTATAAATCCAATGCATATTTTTATCGTTTTTCATAGTTTGGTTCTATAATTTAAAATATGAATTAAAGAAGGGAATTACATAATTATGAACCTGAAGCACTTACAATATTTTCGTGTACTTGCGGAGATGGAGCATTTTACTCAGGCAGCTATGCGGCTATGTATCACTCAACCCAGTTTAAGTCATGCGATTTCAGAATTAGAAAAGGATTTGGGCGTTCATCTGTTTGAGAAGCAGGGGAGAAATATTCGGTTAAACAAATACGGACGATTTTTTCTGAAGTATGTGGAGCACGCGATGGATGAATTGGAAAAGGGGGAGCATAACTTACGGGAATTAGTGAGTCCAAGTCATGGTAATATAGATTTGGCGTTCATTTACACACTAGGTTCACACTTCATTCCAGCAATAATCCAAGCCTTTTCAGCTCTGGATGCCCGTAAAGACATTTCCTTTTCGTTTCACCAAGGGAATACGAACGATATTATTCAAGGCCTGAAGCAGGAACACTATGACGTGGCGTTCTGCTCTCACGTGGAAAATGAACCGGATGTGGAGTTTATTCCGTTGGCTCAGCAGGAACTGGTGGTCATTGTTTCGCCTGATCATCCACTGGCTTCTCTGGACCAAATTGATCTCAAGGATACAGCAGATTACCCGGTGATCTTCTTCAACAAAAAGAGTGGGGTTCGGCCCATTATTGAGAATTTGTTTGCCAAGGCGGGCGTTACGCCACAGATTATTTGCGAGATTGAAGAAGATACGGCAATGGCAGGACTGGTGTCTATCAATTACGGGATCGGAGTTATGCCCCGCATTTCATCGTTAGATTATTTTAACGTCAAAACATTGCCTATTATTAATCCAGAATACGAGCGTTTTATCTACCTAGCCAGCATTAAAAATAGATATTTATCCCCGGCAGTAGTGGACTTTCGGAACTTTGCATTAAGCTATGGCAAGGAGTTTTATCTGAAAACGCATCAGCGCGTCTAGGCCGGGGTTCCGCAATATTTAAACTTGATAAATCTTAAAATGTGTTCTATACTTCATCATCGACACAGGTAATGTGAAATGATTCACATTTTTAATACTACAAGACTTACTTACAAAAGCAGGTGAATTCATGATGAAACGTTCTTCTTTTCCAGTGGCGACAGGACTTTATGTAAACTATCTTTTGTTCGGCATGTTTAATATTATGCTGGCGTCACACATGTCCTTTTTAACAGAGCATTTGCATACAGATCAGGCGGGCATCAGTCTCTTGGTTTCTGCGATGGGATTTGGCAGGCTGTTTACGCTGTACATATCCGGGGTGCTCTCCGACCGTTATGGTCGCAAGCCGTTTATTGTGGCAGCAGGGCTACTGATGGCTGTATTCCTGGTCGGTATACCGCTAAGCCCCAGCTTTGAGATGGCGATTGTGCTGGCTGTGCTGGCAGGCGTAGCGAATTCCTTTCTTGATTCAGGCACTTATCCAGCGCTGATCGAAGCTTTTCCCCAATCCTCTGGTTCGGCTACAGTGTTGGTGAGAGGTTTCATATCCATCGGGGCGGCATTTTTACCGTTAATGATTATCTTTTTTATGAATCACGACATTTTCTACGGGTTCTCTTTCTTTTTACCTGCCCTCATATTTGCTTTGAATGCAATGTACTTATTCAAGATGAAGTTCCCAGACATGCGGGTTCAGTCACCCAAGGAGTCCGTTGGTGATACTTCTGTATCAAGCGTTGAGCAAGCGGGAAAATTGGAGGCAAATGACCGGAGTAAGCCACGGTTTTGGCAGGAAGGGCTATGCCTTATCTTGCTCGGATTTACGGGACCAACCTTGCTTTATATTGTGCAGTTATGGCTTCCTACTTTTGGACAACAGTTTATCGGTATGACCGAATCAGAGTCTCTCAGATTATTAGTTTATTATAATATGGGTTCGCTGGTTTCCGTGTTTGTATTGGTCATTGTGTTAAGAAAATGGGTTAAACCTGTTCATATTATCCTTATTTATCCATGTATTTCCTTATTGGCTTTTGGAGCGCTTCTCCTTTTCAAGTCAGGGGCTGCAGCCATTATTTGTGCGAGTGTTATCGGGTTTTCAATATCAGGTGTACTTCAGCTGACATTAACCGTAATGAGTGAATTTTTTAGTCAACGAAAAGGCCAGATTACCGGGTTTGTTTATACAGCAACCTCGCTGTCATACACGATTATTCCCGTGTTTACAGGCTTTCTGTTGAAGCATTCTCAGATATCGAGTGTTTTTATGCTAGCTATTATTGTGAATGTGCTAGGGATTGTACTGGCGGTGTTTGTTAATGTTCGGTACAGTTTGGTTTTTCCAGCAATTCGCAAATTGTCGCCTAAAATCGTGCTTGAACCTAAATAATTGACGACTGGATCTAATCATCTGCATGCTTATTCAGAATGCGTTATACTATGAATTATTGTGAATGTTCGACTTGAAATTGTAATTTGGGAGTGAGATAGAGATGGCTAAAATCGTAAAGGTGAAGGATGTTCTGATCGGTGAAGGAGCGCCAAAAATTTGTGTGCCCATGGTGGGAGAAACGTTGGAGCAGTTGAAGGAAGAAGCTACTTATTTGCGTACGCTCGACCTGGATATCGTAGAGTGGAGAGTCGATTTTTTCGAGCATGTGGAGGATTTGGAAAAGGTAAAAGCTGCCTTACATGAAATTCGGTCTATTTTAGCAAATGTTCCGCTCGTATTTACGTTCCGTAGCGCTCGGGAAGGCGGAGAAAAGGAAATCAGTGCGGCGAGTTATGTGGAATTGAACCGTACGGTAGCCGAAACGGGGCAAGTCGAACTTATTGATGTAGAGCTTTTTAATGAGGAAGCCGATGTGAAGACGCTGGTAGAAGCAGCACATAAGCATAACGTGTATGTGATTATATCTAATCATGATTTTCATAAGACGCCGTCGAAGGAGGAGATTGTGTCCCGGTTACGTAAGGCGCAGGAATTGGGAGGCGATCTGCCTAAGATAGCAGTGATGCCGACCAATACAGCCGATGTGCTCACTTTGCTGGATGCCACGCGTACTATGGCAGAAGAGCATGCAGATCGGCCGATTATTACGATGTCGATGGCGGGGAAAGGTGTCGTGAGCCGCCTGACCGGAGAACTGTTTGGTTCGGCTTTGACCTTTGGTGCCGCTAAGAAAGCTTCCGCACCGGGGCAGATTCCTGTCACTGAACTGAGAGAGATATTGACGGTGCTGCATAGCCATTCTTAAAAGACGGATGGCATGCTCGCCAGTCAGTAATATATCCGCAGTGAACCAAAAAGGAGGGCCCCCATGCGATAAGCATGCTGGAGCCCTCCTTTTTGGTGTAACTCTTAATTCAATCCCCGAGTAGGTTCATATAACTCCCAACCTAGATTCAGCGTTTGAATAATATAGTCTGCGACTTCTTCCGCATCCAACTGATCTGTATCGATCTTGGAGTGATTCACCGCGTAGATGTCCTGTCTGGAACGGAATAAATCCTCAATTTCCCCTAAAGTCTTGTTTTGTAGATTAGGACGGGTGTCAATCAGCATCTTGAGCCGATCTTTCCAGGAATCCCAATTTAAATCCAAGAAGAAAACAATCGATGAAGCCAAACAAGCTTGCTTCACCTCTTCCTGTAAAAATGCACCACCGCCAACGGAAATGATTTTAAGGCGTGTGTTGCTGCACAGCTTCAAAATATGCTCTTTTTCAATCTCACGGAAACGCTTCTCTCCATAAGTCTTGAAAATCTCTGTTGTTGGCATGTTGTACTCTTGTTCAATCTCCTGGTCAATGTCCACGAAATCGCGATACAGCTTGCGCGCTAGATGGGAACCGATCGTTGTTTTACCTACACCCATAAAGCCGATGAGCACAATATTTTGTTCTTTTAATGGAATCTCACTATTGTTTTGCACGATAACCACTCTTTTCTCACCAGTAATGTTGAGATGTAACGCTTCAAAGCACTAAATACATTATACGTTCATCAAACGTGTCATTCAATAGTATAGATCACATCAGCAATGAGGTATACGATAAAAGGGACTCTGAATACCAATTAAGTGATAAACAGCAGGCAAACGAAACAAGGTATTCAAGTATTGTTTAATGTGTAAATTGAAGAAAAACAAACTTGTACAAGTATAAAAGAGGCAATTTTATGTACTAAATTGAAAAAAAGGACATATTTTGCCGAGAAATATATTGAAATTACTGGAAGTGTGATTATAATAGAATTATACAAATTGTAAATGTAATCGCTCTATTTACAATTTGTGCTTTATATAATTTATGAGACAAAATTACTTTGAACCAAAAACCAAGTATACATATGCAAATAGTTGAATGATGCTTTATAGACGTGTATCGGTCATTGGGTTCATTGTGCGAAGGTGGTGATACGGTCTACACGTTCTAGTCAACGAAGAGTTGGAACAATGAAAAATATCTACGAGAGGGATGAATTGACATGAAAACAAACACAGCTAACGTATTGAAAAAGGGAATCAGTATCGCTTTATCAGGAATGTTGGTCGCCTTATTTGTCGGCAATTATTCTGCACATGCAGCTCCAGAAGTCGTCCATAAGACTATACTTGTTAAAGCAGGAGAAGTTTACGATGGTAAAGGCAAGACTGTAGTGGCTGATCCCGATACCTTGGGAGACGGAAGCCAGAAAGAGGCTCAGAAGCCTATCTTTAAGCTTGAAAATAATGCAACACTGAAAAATGTGATCATCGCTGCCCCTGCTGCGGATGGTGTGCATGTATATGGCAACGGCACAATCTCCAACGTAACGTGGGAGGATGTCGGTGAAGATGCGTTGACGCTTAAAGAACCAGGTACGGTAAACATTACGGGCGGTGGAGCGTTCCACGCATATGATAAAGTGTTCCAAATTAATGCCGAAGGCACGATTAACATTAAAAACTTTAGAGCCGATGATATCGGTAAGCTGGTTCGCCAACTTGGGGGCTCTACATTTAGAGTGAATATGACTTTGGATAACTCGGATATTTCCAACGTGAAGGATTCGATCCTGAGATCGGACGGTCCTAACAGCAAAGCTAAAATTACGAATACTCGTTATCATAATGTAAAACAATTGTTCAAAGGTTTTAAATCCAGTAATACGAGCGAGTCCGGCAATACTCAATATTAATTGGTATAGAATAGAGTAAGGATAGGAGTGCGGATGTGATAAGGGGCTGCCCAACAGGTCGTATGATCTGCTTGGACAAGCCCCTTTTTGGGTGCAATGAGTTACCCCTAGATGATCTGGGCTTCGTTCGGAACGAGGACTGTGATATGATCGTGCTATTACATTTTATACAAAAAAGTTGGGTAGCTATGAATCCTCTTTATCAATATGTGAATGTTGACGGCACTTTGAATGATACGCTGGTGCAGAATCGTGAAATTTTATATACAGGTACGAATGGTCGACATGTGGAACGTTTTTACGTGTCTTCCTCTGAAAGTTATATATTCAAACCGCTAACCAATGATGATCAGAAGGGGCGGGAGAGATGGGTGTATGAGCATGTGCTTCCTGCGTTATCACCGATCTATCCCCGATTGCTAGCCTGGTCTGATGCAGGTGTGGATGGCGGAGAAGAATGGATGGTTTTTGAGGATCTTGGTCCGTTACATCATCTACACGCAGACGAAACTTTATTGCGAGCTGTTAGACTTGTTGCATGGTGGCATGCTTTGCCGACGGATCGTTTTGCTGGGATACCGCTGCGGGGACCAAAGCCACTCATTCAGGAGATGGTTTCCGAGCTATACACGCGCAAGCCGGATGTGTTACAGCTTTGCAGCTCACTAGGATTATCTAAGCAACAGATGCAGCGTATGTATGTACAGCTGGAGCATGTATCTTTTTCACAGCAGCTTGTACTGTCTCATGGTGATCTTCATCCGGGGAACTATGCGCTGAGCGGGGAACGGCTTATGGTGCTGGATTGGGAGCATACTCATCTGAACACACCGCTGTGGGATGTATATCACCTGATCGACATGTCCCATCCGTTGTTTCCCCGACGCATGACGTCCGAATTGCGTATTCGTATACTGGACACCTACGTGGAGCAGCTGGAGCTGTTGGGGATAAGAGTGGATCGAACGGCTTTTATGCTGGAATATGGCATGTTTGCTGTGGTATTTTCGCTCTGGATGCTGTTGTTAATCACAAGTGATTTGCAAAGGATTGGAACGCACCTGCATAGAAACGGCGACAAATGGTCAAAAGAGCAATTAGAGTCCCAGTTGGACGAAACGTTAGCCTGTTTGAACCAGTGTGCTGCGATGATGGATTGGGGACAAGCCCAGCGATGTAGATAGTAGCTTAAGACATAGACTGTATTTAGTTAGCCAAAGAAGGTAGGGAATATATCCATGAAAAAAGTTGGTTTGGTCATGAGAAAAATACAATTTGCTGAAGCACAGGGTCCGCGTATTTTCGCAGAACGTCTGAAGCAAATCGGGTTGGAATTGGGGGTGAACATCGTATTTGTATCACCGGAGCGCCATGTGAGCAGTCATGACTGGCTTCCGGGTTATGAACACGAAAAAGGCGACCTGGTCAATTATGACGTCGTACTGGACCAACTCCATGAGCAGCAGATTGAGCACGTTATTTATACGGTATCTGGCTTTACCTATTTGAACATGTTTTTTAAAAACAGCGTGCTTTTTCCGCATAGTTTTCCTGATCCGGCACTGACAGGCTATGAAATGATGAAGCCTTTTTATCAGATCGTGGACAAGGCTATCGTACAGACTGCCTTTCTCAAGCAGGAGATGGCTTCGAAGTTTGGCGTAACCGATGTGACAGTCATCCCAATCGGATTTAATGAGCGGCTGGTGGAAAAGCATTTTGATCCCTCGCAAGTGGTAGAGAACCGGGTGATGTGGATTGGTAGAGATGAGGAGAACCGACGTCCGGATTTGGTACTGGAGTATGCGAGGCATAATCCTGACAAGGATGTCTATATGGTATTTGGCGGTGAACGCTACAAGGAAAGTATGAAGAAATATGATATCCCGGACAATGTTAAACTTCAATTTGCGTTGACGCAAGATGAGGTGTTTGCGCTGATGAACACGGCGAAGGTGTACTGGAGCTGCTCCAAATTTGATACGTTCGCCATGCCGCTGACCGAAGCGCTCGCTATGGGTAAAATCGTGGTTAAGCCAGAGCATCCTTGCTATGGACATATCAGCTCTACGCATTCTTTTTCAGGGAATGAGAAAAACTGGTTTGAGCTGGTCAATATGGCTGCCGCCTCACCCCGTCGGGTTTCTACAGAAAATCAGGCATACGCCATGGAACAGTTTTCAAGTCAGGTGATGAAGCAGGGATACCGAGACTTTTTTGATCATTGGTTAAGCTGAGCAGCGAGGCATAATACTGTGGTTGCAACTCGCGTTTGGGTATCCAGAGTGAAATAAAAATAACCCGCAAGGGGGTCACTTTTTTTCAAAAATTCCATCTTGCGGGTTACGGTTCATCATTGACTTATCGTTTGGACTTTACTGGAACCGGGGTTCCTTTTTTAAAGCAAACCGGTCTTCTCGGAATTCTGCGAATGCTGGATTCTGCAGATTTGGAAGGTAACGCCGTACGAGTTGTCTTTGATGCCGGTTTGCTTTTACTTGTACTGGTGATGAACTCGAGAGTGAAATTGACTATAGAATCATCAATGGGGAGTCTGCGCAGACCCAATCGTCTGGATGATCCGCTGCTGTAGTTCCAACACCAGTGAAAACTATGGCTAGTATTTCTCGGAAGCCGTGTGCGGTACGTACCACTCCACGTATTTCCCGAGTGATCTTCAGCATAATAATAGAATATAGTCCCTCCTACAGACCCGCTCCATACTTCTCTCGTATCACCAGGTTCTATCTGATACCAGCCTATTTTAGAATAATTAGTGGGATGACAGTCGGAACTAGGATAAGCATAGGCAGCATAGATCGTGTTACTCGTGTTGTTTGTAAAAAAAAGGCTCATCATACACACTTCTTTCCTCATAAATTGGTATTACAATGTCATACTATGAGGAATGTAGAAGAAGAGAGTGGACAATATCTCTCAATCTATGAAAAATGAACCAATCGTTTACGTCCAATTTACTAAACGATTCTATGATTGTATCTCTGCTATCGCTTCAGTATGAGCTGTCTTGCGATCCACAATGTAGCTAACTACCATGAGTAGCAGACCGCCGACAGTAATTAGCGATGCAACCCATGGAATAGCGGCTAGCCCCATTTGATTAATAACAACTCCCCCGATAAAAGCGCCGCCTGCGTTGCCCAGATTCAATGCGGAATGGCTGGAGGTAGAGGCAAGCAAAGGAGCCTCATAGGCCAGATTCATGATGCGAACCTGAATACCCGGCATGATGCCGAACGCAGCAATGCCCCAGATAAAGACTGTAATAACCGCCAGTACCTTGTTTTGAAGCGTAAACGTCAGAATGGCCAAAATAATAGCCAGTACAGCATAGTTTGCGATCAGGGATGGAAGCAGTTTCCAATCCGCAAGCTTGCCGCCAACGATGTTGCCGATCGTTACCCCTAGGCCAAACAGGACGAGAATCCAGGTAATGCTATGCTCGGCAAAGCCACTAATATCCGTAAGCAAAGGCGTAATGTACGTAAAGACAGTGAACAGACTGCCACAACCGACTGCACCTGTGAGCAACATCAGCAGCACTTTTGGATTAAACAGGCTTCGGACTTCTTGTTTGAGACTGGAAGGCTTGTCCTGATGAATCACCGGAATATAACGAATGATACCAAACAGAGAAATCAAGCCGATGACCACAATGGCTCCAAAGGAAGCACGCCAGCCGAGTTGTTGTCCGATAAAGGTACCAAAGGGTACGCCTATAATGTTCGCCACGGTCAAACCGGTCAGCACCATGGAAATAGCACCCGCGCGTTTGTCAGGACGAACCAGTCGGGCAGCGATCAGGGAACCAGCTCCCAAAAAGGTTCCGTGCGATAATGCAGTAGCCATACGGGCCGCAATCAGAAACTCGTAATTGGGAGCAATGACGGAAAAAAGATTGCCTAAAATGAATATGATCATTAGCAGACATAGCAGCTTTTTCTGTGGTACCTTATGGGTTAATACGGTAAGCACAGGTGCACCAATAGCCACACCAAGTGCGTAACTGGTAATTAACTGCCCGGCTTGCGGAATTGTAACATGAAGATCATGGGCTACATTGGGCAGTAGTCCCATAATGACGAATTCGGTCATGCCAATGGCGAAGGCACCAAGGGTCAACCATAGCAAGGAGGGAGGGAAGCGGTTTGCTGTCATATTTTCTTGAGTACTCATAAGTGTCTTGTATCCTCCTGAAAAAATAGTAATGCGAGTATATCACTACAGGCGATATCTGGCGACCCATTTTGCAAGAATTTTACATACTAAGTTGATAAGTTTTATGTAATTTACAAAAGCGACAGGTAGGAAGGAGCCAAGTGTGTTATTTTGGTAGTATGATATGAAGATCGTAAATAACGTTGTAAGGAACGATCCAAGGAGGATACAACGATGGCACCTAAAGTGGTATATAGTATTACAGATTTAATAGGAGATACACCTTGTGTAAGGCTCCAACGGCTCACAGGGCCGCAGGATGCGGAAGTGTATGTGAAGCTGGAGTATTTTAATCCAAGCGGCAGTGTTAAAGACCGGGCGGCGGGCAACCTGATTGCCGAAGCGGAAAAGGCAGGACATCTAAAGCCGGGAGGCACCATTATTGAACCGACGAGTGGCAACACGGGAATTGGCCTTGCGATGAATGCGGCAGCCCGAGGTTACCGTGCGATTTTGGTGATGCCCTCGAATATGACGAAGGAACGGGTCAACATTTTAAAAGCCTACGGGGCTGAGGTCGTACTGACACCAGCAGAAGAACGGATGCCAGGAGCAATTCGCAAGGCACTTGAACTGGGGGCTGAAATTGAAGGGAGCTTTATCCCGCATCAATTTGAAAATGAGGCAAACCCCGATATCCACCGTACGACCACAGCACTTGAAATTTTGGAACAGACGGAAGGGAAACTGGATGTGTTCGTCGCTTCTTCGGGAACGGGCGGTACCATTACGGGAACGGGTGAAGTGCTGCGTCAGCATTTGCCAGATCTGCGGATTGTTGTAGTTGAGCCGAAGGGCTCGCCAGTACTATCTGGGGGAAAACCCGGTCCACATAAGCTGGTTGGCACCAGTCCAGGCTTTGTTCCCACCGTGCTGAATACGGAAGTGTATGACGAAATCGTGCAGGTTTCGGATGAGGATGCGATTGCTACGACACGGGCGATTGCTGCCCAGGAAGGGATTCTGGTGGGCCCCTCTAGCGGAGCTACGATATGGACGGCGATTCAGGAAGCTCGGCGTTTGGGAGCAGGCAAACGGGTACTTTGCATTGCCCCGGATACCGGAGAGCGATATCTGAGCATGGGGATATTCGGATAAAAAGATGTGGATTGGGACCAAAGTGATTCGACTCATTTATATGTAGTATGATCCAGCCTCATTAAGTGAAGTAACAAAAGTGAATTGGCGATATGGCAATCAAGAATACACAAGTATAACAAGATGACTCCTGGAGCGCCTACTTCTTCACTAGCCTATTATAGCTCGACCTTGAAATATTATCTTTGAAAGAATAAAGGATGATGGGAGCGATATAGTAGATTCTTTTTCAATGGAGGAACATAGACATTGAATACATCCTTTTCATAATTCATAGGTTAATTTCACTCCTGACAATTAATAAGCCACAATCCATAAGGTTGTGGCTTATTAATTGTCGATTATAGCTTATATTCGTGAGAATTTTAAAAGTCTCACGGTTCATGCTCCGTTCTTCGATCTTATTTGTCTCTTCAGGATCCTCTTGAAAAACCCAAATAATCAGAGAAGGAAACACCGAGCCTATTATCCATTTCAGCAAGAGCTGCCTCAAACGGGTCAACTTATTAGTTGACTGCTTAAATGGTTGTGGAAAATAGTATAATGTACGCTGACATTTTTTGGCTTCTCTAATATTCGTGCAGCGATTATACCCAATTCAAGCTATTTATCAAAAATATGCAGCGGCTACGCAAGTGGGTTGATCGGTTGTCCACGTATCGATTGTGACCACTCGCACACCATCAGGCCACAACTCTTCCGAACGCACCTATAGAGGTTAAATGGACTGAACAGCAAACGATCGCTCGCTGCCTCACTTTTCATATTTTTGGCGGCTAGTACGTTTCCACTAAAGACTTCGCGCAAGACGTACAATTTTTCATTGCCTTTTTCCGGCTGGACTCCACCCATAGACAAGAGAACGTCACCGTTTTGTTCCGTCGTTTCGGCCAGTATCGTACGAATATGGTCATCGAGATGCAGCAAAAAGAGCTTGATATCGCTCAACAGATTTTGGGTACTTGTTGGGATGCCTGTAGTGCGTCAGTCAGTTCCTTTACAGTCATGTCCTGTTTGAATCGCAGTTCGTCCACAAGAGCCAGCACATCGTAGCCATAGGACGAGCGCTTCATGCTAAGCATCTCTTCTTCAGCCGATTTATACGAGACACCTGTATAAGAACATATCGGATTCTTGCAAGCATACGCCATGCTCTAAGCGTCAATCGTTTCGCTCTGTGTCGGTATTTTTTTATGCCATGCCGCATGGGCAGCAAAATGACTGCAATTTAGGAGGTTTGGAATACCTTTCAGGAATAAAGTATAAAAAACGGGAGAATTAGATATATTCTTTATTCATCGACAGCAAGATATGACATACGGTCACTCACAATAAACGTGATTTAGGGGTACCACTGAAATCATGTTTATTATAATCTAATTCAGAGAGGAAGAGGAAAATGAAAGTAGATCAAATGTTTGACCTTGATTTAAGAAAGAGCTATGAGGCCAGTGAGCTTAGCCCACAAGCTTCAATCATCAAAACAACCATTAAGGTATCCAAAGCAGTATGTAAAACTCTTACCTGTATCTGTACCGGTTCTTGTTCCAATTGTAAATAATTCATAAGCGATTCGTAAGTCAGGGGTAGTGAAATAGGCTACCCCTACTTACATTATGGAGATTGCATGATAAAACCTAATATATACAATTGGCATGTAGCCCGGCTGACCGATCATTTTAGTTGTGGTGCAACTGTTGGTCAGCCGCTTACTATCCTGTTTATTGATACAGGCGTCGATAAATCCCACTCAGAGATCCAAGGTAATCTAGTTGAGGCAGAATGCAAGTCATTTGTACCTTATGAGCCTTGTCTAAGCGATTACGTCGGGCATGGTACACAAATGGTTAGCTCTGTTACCGGCAAATATATATTGAAGGGGATATGCCCTTTCGCTCGGGTTGTTGTCTACAAAATTACGGACAAAAAAGGAATAAGCAAGCTTGAATGGTTGTATAGAGCGCTGGAAGAGGGTATTGCTAAAGGATATCCAATTATCAACGTCAGCTATCGTACAGAATATGAGGTCGACTTATTCGAGTTCAATAGGTTTCAGGCTTTGGTTGACTGCGCCAATGCGCAAGGCATATGGGTAGTCTGTTCCGCAGGAAACGATGGACGCGATATTACGCAGGAGTACAGAGTACCTGCGAATTTAAAGGGAGTATACCCAATTGGATCAACTAATAAGAACGGGGATATCTCCGGGTTCAGCAATACGCTCAACGATCAATTTTTTGCGCCGAGTGGTGATGAGTATGAAATCAATTACAACAATGATTGGGTAATGGTTGCCAAATCGAGCTTCGACACAGAGGATTACTTATATGAAGTGCTGGGATTTGACAAAGCATACACAGTGGGTATCGGTACGAGTATTGCCAGCGCCTTATTCAGCGGAGTTGTTGCCTCTCTTAGCGGAGAGCTTATCGCGCAGGGGATGAATGCCGGACGCACAGAAATGGAGTGTCTGCTCCGTCAAGGCGCGAGACTGATTGATGTTCAGCGGAATTATTATGAAGTAAGCCTTGCCGGTTCAATTCGTGCTTTAAGACAGATGAGAGGTTGATTGCATGTTGGAGAACTTTGAAATCTCGGAAAATTACATGTACCGGAAAACGTTGCTTGGCATGGAGTATTATACGCAGATATTTGATCATGAACAACTAGATGATGATGAATACCTTGACAGACTTGTACGGTTCGTTCAGCAGCAGGGGTTGATAGATTCCATTTATGTCTCCAGCCCCTCGACCTACGCTGCACTGCAAAGCCTGGAACAAGGCAGAACATTGAAGTCCAAAAAAAAGCGGAATCTTATCCTAAGTCTAAGCAAGTTCATTTCGCGGGCAATTTGTAGACCAACACCGTTTGGACTGTTCGCGGGAGTAGGCATTTCCCGATTTGGAAAAACGGGAGGCGCCGGGGAACATGTCGTCTGGGCAACTCCGGATTATAGCCTAATTTACCGCTTAATAGGGCTTTTCCATGGGGATACGGATGTCCGCAATGAATTGAGACTGAGTGTAAATAACACCTCTTACATTGACCATCACAGGCTCGTCATCTCTTATCAGACTCTGTTTGCAGCAGATCAGGAGGAACGAAGCACTGAAAATATATCTATTCTCAAAACCCCGGTCATAGATTTCATCATGAAGATCCTTGATAAAGAGCAGCAGACTTTTCTGCAGCTTATGCAAGCTATAAAAGACGCCTTCGGCGTGGATGACACGATCAGCACAGATTTTTTGCAGCAATTGATAGAACAAGGCTTTTTGGTAAGTGAGATGATTCCCAATCCTCGGGATAGCGCTCCTCTGGCGCATCTGATACGTACACTAAAGCTGCTTGCTACTCCCAAGGCAGCATATTACTCAGATATTTTGGAGAGAGTTGGACAAGCCATTCAGGACATTACAGTTGCTGCGGTCAAACGCGAAGGCATTGAGGCTGTCCGAAAACTAGTCCAGCTTATCCTTCCCAATTATCAGGGCGACTTGGTCAAAATAGACGTAAGACTGAATCAGGTAAATGAAATTCTATTGTCGGACAGCGATAGGCAATCGTTGGCCCAAATAGCTTCAATATTGAGCATGCTTTCTACGTACAGGAAAGAGGATACACTTTCCGACTATCGTCAGCAATTTACTGAGAAGTACGGAGTATATGAAGAAGTGCCCTTATTGCAGTTGTTCAGTAAAACCTTGGGGCTCGGCAAACCTGAAGAGTACAAGAGCCACTACCAGAACGGAGATAAGTACAGGCACAAGGATGAAGGCAGGTTCCGACAGCTTAAGGCGCTAATTGCGGAGTGGCAGACCGAAGCGCTTGTCAATCATTCGGATATCGTGCTTGACGAGGTCAAAATCCAACAGCTGTCTGAATTGAGTCTGGAGAATGTCCATGTCTCGTTCGATTTGTATTATTCCTGCATGGAGAATGAGCAAGGTGAAGTTACGTTTTATTTAAACAACAGAGCCGGATCATTGGAAGCGTGTCAGAGCTTCGGAAGATTTGCCTACATGTTTGACAAGGATAGCCGTGATGAAATCTTCAATTTTGTCAGGAACCCGAAGGATCAGAAAGCAGGGGAGAGCGCCGCTGAAATCTCATTTTACCCATTCAGTCCCAAAATAACTAATATTATGACGGCAGGCCCGACACCAGACCAATCTATGGATATGGCCACGTTTCCCGAGAATCGGAAATTAGATGTTTCCCAGCTGCTGGTAGGGGTGGAGGATTCGGGATACTTTTATCTGAAGCACAGGGAAACAGGCGAACTGGTATTTCCCAAACTCAGCAGCATGTACAATACAGAGCTGGCGCCTTATCTGATCCGGTTTCTGAATGATATTAATCTGCAGTATCAGACCGGATGGTCCCATCTGGAGGAGTATCTCTATGATTCTTCTTTTACACCGAGAGTAACCTATAAAAATATCATCATCTGCCCCAAAAAATGGACATTATATGCGGATAAACAGCTCCAGAGCGAAGAACAGTTTCTGGCCTTTCTGGAGGATTGGATCATAAAGTATAACATTCCGCGATATGTATATTTGGTGGAGCTGGACAATAAGCTGTTGCTGGATTTGGATCGCCATCATCATCGAAAGCTTTTGCACAAAGAATATACCCGGAATCCGGAAGGCAAGGCGGCCGTTATTATGGAAACGGAGAAAGAATTGTTCGCTTCCGCTAACCGATATATGGAGGAGTGCGTATTTTTTTGCAAAAGCCCGATGTTTCAGTACTTGCCGATAGACAGATTGTCTGCACAGGCTACCGATAAAAGCTTAAATAAAGTGCTGAGTTCTTCGGTGAATGCCGTTTATTATCCAGGTTCGGATTGGATATCCCTGCAGGTATATTACAATCAGGAAATGCTAACCGATTTGCTGGGCAGTGCATTTAAGACATTCATGGACAATAGCGCCGAGTACTTCATTGACCAGGTTTTTTTTGTCCAGTATGCAGATAAGGAGCCGCATATCAGGCTAAGGTGCAAAATGTCGGGAAGCGTAGAGCATCAGCGTTTCACGGCCTTGAACTATGTTTTTGATTTCCTGAATACTGTAACCTCGTCCGGATTGGTTAGTTCCTATTCGGTTGTTCCTTACCGGCCTGAAATTTTGCGGTATGGCGGCGCAGCCTTCATTGAACAAGCGGAGAGGTTATTTGCTATCGATTCTTATCTAGTTTCAGGCTATTATGCAGGCAAGAGGTCAATTAATGCAACCGATCAGATGTTATTTTGCTGTACCGGACTTTTTGAGGTTGTGAACTGCGCGTATCCGCTGGCAGAAGATCAATTGAAGGCTATGGCTGCGATTATTGATCCAAAGAAATTCAGACAGGAGTATCGGGAACACAAAGAAGCGCTATTCCAAAGAATTCAACAGACCCGTTCCATATCCTTGCCAGCAAGCGATACAGGCGACAGGTTGCGGCAATACGCTGCATTTTTCACGGCTATCCGGGAAGCTGACGACAGAACCAATTATTACGATGATATTATGTTCAGCATCATGCACATGTTCTGCAACAGAGTGTTCGGCCTGGACCGGGAAAAGGAAGAGCTTGCCCTACACCTGTGCTACTACAGTTTGGAAGATTATTTACAGGTAAGCAAATACCATGTTGCTTATTGAGGAGGAGCTTATGGCGGTCAAACAAGTCCCGGGAAATTTATCTGAAATAGTCAGGCAAAGCGCAGAAATTTACAAAGATATAGATACTGTAACCCTGCTAATCAAGAAGCACGCCATGCATGATTACCCTGAAATGGAGCTGATATCATTGGCTTCAGGATATCCCGGGATCAGCCTTCTTCTGGATAAACTAGATGAAGTCTACCCGGGGGAAGGGTGGGATGCGCTTGCTTTCAAGTACAATCAGGAGATTGTGCGCTTAATCGGCAATATACCGTTCCATTCATTGTCACTGTATACCGGATTGGCAGGTGTTATTTATCTGTTCAACGAGTGTTCAAGAGGTTCAACAAGATATACGAATGTGCTCTCACAGACGCTGGATATGTTTCTTAGCAGCTATGGGGAATTCTATGAGGAGACAAGGGGGAAATTGGAAGACTCCTTGATTGAGGATAGCGACTTGGATTTGATTTCAGGATGGACGGGGATTGCAGCTGCATTAATGGAGGTTAAGGAACGCCAAGACAGATACGCTGGGAAGCTGGATGCGGTGGTCCTTAAGATCCTTCAACTGATTACGGATGCTGTAGGCAATCTGAGACATTTCGGGGAACTTCCCGAACAGACCATTTACTATAATCTTGGCATGGCGCACGGAATTACAGGAGCCATTAATTTGCTGGCTGTTGCACATCTCCGCCGCTACCCGTTAACAGGATTGAGAGAAGTACTGGAAGTTGCCAAGACTTTTCTACTCGGAAATATCAGAGAGTGGAACGGCACCCTTGTCATACCTAATATGTTCACACCGGATGAATCCGCAGAGACTAGTCGGAATCCAGGTTATCACAGAGATGCATGGTGTTACGGCACACCGGGAGCTTCTGTGGCTATGTTCCGGCTGGGATTGGCCCTGGAGGACAAAGCGCTGCAGCAGCAGGCTCTGCAATTGTTCAATACCGTCTACTCCAGACCAGATTCGCTAAGAAAGGTAATTTCACCGACGATCTGTCACGGCTATGCAGGCTTGCTCCTGATTCAGCACCATTTCAGCCGTACGGCAGCCATACCGTTCAAGAATGATTTTTTGCATCGTATGTTATCATACCGGAATACTCAAGAGGCAGTACCCTTTACAGACCTTGAGGGAAGCGTCGATGATCCGTTATCTCTCGATAAAGTAGGGCTGCTCGATGGATGTGCAGGTGTATTGCTGACACTGCTGACCTGTGATAATGAGAACTTGAGTACATGGAAGCAGATGCTGGTATTTAGCTAAAAGGAGGAGACGGTAATGTTCATTTTATTAAAAGAAATTATTACAGTCATGGTGGGACTGATTACCGATTTTCTCTCTTTTCAACTGGATGCATATTTTTATATTTGGTTTCTGGTCCTGTTTATTTCAAGCTTGGCAGCGACCCTGGTTCAACGAAGCGAAGGGACTATTACCTACAGCACAGCCGAATGTGTCGGAATAAATGTGCTAGTTGTCGTATTATACCTAGTAATCGGTACAATTTTGGCCAGATACTTTGCAAGTTTTGAGGATCAGCAGATTGTTGCTGGAGATAAGATTATGCTGTATAAAATTTCTTTTATGCTTACATCCGCTGTAATTATAGTGGATATTATACTAGATAGGTTGAAGAGAGGGCGGAAATTCTCCTACTCTTTGGAGTTTCTTGCCGGAAGCGCCGTGTGCTTCTTACTGTTCCAATTAAGCAACCAAACGGACTGGATAGGAACCAAGCTGTCGCTCTCCTATATTGTCATGGTAGCGATAGCCGCAGGTGTCTATACAATGGCAATGAAGTTTTTGCTAGAATACGAAAATCACAAAGAGAAATAGGTGATTAAGCCATAATGGAATTGAATATGGAGAGCAGGGCATATAAAAAGATTGGTGAAGAAAAACAAACGGCCCATTCCTTGCTGGAGTTAATCAAAATTGCGAGATGGCCCAAGCTTGCGCTTGCTTGGAGCATCGTATTTACACTGATTTCCGCCGCTTTTTCATTAGTATTGCCGATCATTACAGGCAAGCTTGTCGATAAGATCTCAGCTATGGAGCTGACGATCCAGACCGCAGCTGTGCTTATTTCGCTGTTTCTGGCCGGAGGGATTTTAAACGCCGTGTCTTCTCTGCTCCTCAGATATGTGGGGAGCAAGTTTTTTCAGGAACTGCGACTGAAAATTTGGGAAAAAATTATCCATTTGCCGGTTAATTATTTTGATAACAACGAGAACGGCAAAATCATCAGCAGAATGACGAACGACCTTGCTATTGTAAGTAATTTTCTGGCTATCACTCTGCCTTCTATTCTGGCTGATGTCCTGATGGTCACTGGTTGCATCATCATGTTATTTGTGTTGGATTGGAGATTAATGAGTGTACTCGTTGCTCTGATTCCTATAACGGCGCTACTAATCTATCCCATTGGAAGAAGGATGAATAGAGTAGCGATTGAGGCACAGGATGCAGCCGCAGATTTTTCCGGTGAGTTATCCAAAATTCTCTATAACATCAGATTCATTAAAGCGACGACGTCGGAAAAGCTTGAAATGAAATATACTCGGGAGATACTTGGACGTATCTTTCGCTTGAACATCAAAGAGGGAATATTGTCAGCTGTCATTGAGCCGATTGTAACAATTATCATCATGCTAGCTTTGGTAGGAATGTTTTGGTATGGAAGCGCCGGCATTGCCGCTGGACATATCACTACAGGTACTTTGGTATCCATGATCTTTTATTTGTTTACAATGGTTTCGCCTCTGACCCAGCTCAGCAGTTTTTTCTCGCAGTATCAGAAGGCCAAGGGAGCAAGCAAGGAAATTTATACCATATATAACCAGCAGGATGAGAAGCAAGAAAAGTTAGGCAGTGTGCCGGACATGAAAAGTCATGATCAGAATTCGGATATCCTGCATTTTGCCAATGTTTCTTTCTCGTACAACCAGGGCCAACCGGTATTATCCAACGTGGAGTTAACCTTCAGAGGCGGTACCACTACAGCGATCGTAGGGCCTTCCGGCTCGGGAAAAACAACAATATTTTCTTTAATAGAGAAATTTTACTCAGAATATAATGGAGAAATCTATTACAATAATGTATATTTGGATAAGATTAGGACGGAAGAATGGCGTCGCAAAATATCCTATGTTATGCAGGATAGTGACTTACTGGTAGGATCAGTGAGAGACAATCTGGTATATGGCCTAAACAGAGACGCGGATGACCATGAGATTTATGCGGCTCTTGATACAGTAGGCTTGAAGGAGGTAATTTATCAATTACCGGATGGTTTGGATACCTTTGTTGGAGAAAGGGGAGTCAAATTATCGGGGGGACAGAAGCAGCGAATCCAGATTGCCAGATGCTTGCTTTCAGACCATGAGATTCTGCTGTTTGATGAAGCTACCGCCAATCTGGATAGCGAGTCAGAGCAGCTTGTACATGATGTAATCAAGCTTCTCTCCAAGAATAAAATGACCATTGTTATCGCTCATCGTTTGTCAACCATCTACAAAGCGGACCAGATAATCTTTTTGGATAAAGGAGAAGTAACGGGGGTAGGCACGCATCACGAATTAATGAGTTGGCATGATAAATATCGTGATTATGTTCAATTCCAGCTTCCCACACAATTAAGTTAGGGAGGGGCGGTGGCGTTGTATCATCAATTGTCAACGTGGATCATTGATAAATACTTTCAAGACGAAGAATTGGAAGCGGAGAAGCGTGCTTATGTGCTTTATTATCTAGAGAACATACTGGCTGGCACAGAAAAAATACTTCTTGTATTGGTCAGTGCCTGTTTGCTCGGTGTATTAGCCGAAACGGCTGCGATGCTGCTTTCCTATACAGTGGTCCGGCGAAAGTCCTTTGGCTGGCATGCTCGCAAGTCGCATCATTGCACCTGGGTCAGTCTACTGACCTTTGTGTTTGTTCCCTGGCTCTTAAAGGAAGTAGAATGGAACCGCTTTTTTTTGGCGACGCTCTGTCTGCTTTCTATCATTCTGATTGCCAGATACGCTCCGGCCGATACGGAGTGCAATCCATTGGTAGATCCGAAGTTAAGAAGAGCATGCAGATTACAAGCTATCTTTTTAAGTATAGTGTTTGTTTTCGTGGCCATCGCACTAGATTTTTATCCTTGGTTAATATTCGGGCTGTTTCTTGAAGCAGTCGTCATCACACCAGTATTCTATTCCATAATGAGAAGGAGTTATGCCAATTATGAACAATATCAAGAATATTAAAGAACACAGAAATAACCATACCCAGAGACTCAAGGCTAAGCTACTGGAGCATATGAGTAAAAGAGGTGAAGGAGGAGGGATTTGTTTCGGGTTGTTCTATGAACCAGTCAACCCAAAAGTTTGGAAATTGAACAAAAAATGATTACATCCGGCATTTATTTTTTGCAATACACCAGCTATCTTGTAATATATCATATGGTCAGCGGCAATGGTCTAAGCGTTTTCCGTATGAATTATAAGCTGCTGCTGTTTTTAGTCATGTATTATTTTATCGGAATAACAGCTCTGAATAACTTCGGACTGATTGTTTACCTATTTCTATTTGTGCTACTGGCATTATACGGGTGGTTGACCGACAAATATGAATCCTTGTGGGTCATAGGCTTCTATGCCATCCTTACCATCTTTATTACGACACTGCTGGGTTATTTCATAACGGTAATCAGCTATGCGGTTCCTTATGAATATAAAAACAAATGGACGGCGCCCTTCCTAACCGCTTGTTCACCTCCGCTGATCTACTTGGCGCTCCGAAAGCTTGTGTCTTATTTGTTTCCTACTCCGGCGGTCAGGCTTTTGAAGCTATATCGGATTAAGCTTATCGTCGGAGCTTCTTTAATCTTAGTCTTGGGGATCATCGGACTCGGACTCATTATCTATTCGGAGTGTGAAAGCAACAATCCGTATCCAAGCAGATTAAAGATTGTGTTGATGCTGATCGGCTTGACCTCCATCTTCCTGATGACGATCAATTGGCTGTATCGCTTCCTGCGTGAACGTGAGCTAGAGAAGAACAAGACGGAACAATACCTGCAGCTGGAGGCTTATATTATGGAGATTGAAAAAATGTACGAAGACATCCGCGGCTTCAGACATGACTATACCAATATCCTGTTAATGCTGGACGAGGGGATCAGAACTGGGGATTTGTCGATGATCAAGCGGATATATGAGAGTTCTATCCAACCTACTGCTTCACAGTTGAACGGATATTCCTATAGTCTGGATAACCTGATTAATCTGGACGTGAGTGAGCTCAAGAGTATTATTACATCCAAGGTGCTGGTGGCAAAGAAGCGTGGAGTTGACGTAAAACTGGAAATTGATAGCGGTATCAGTGAAATGTATATGGATATTATAGACCTTTGCAGAGTAATCTCTTGTTTCCTGGACAATGCAATCGATGCGGCATTAGAGACCTGCAATCCGTCCATAAATATTGTACTGATCCATGAAGACGATATTCAGACGGTGACGATACGAAACTCTTATAATCATTCTGCACTTGACGGGATTAAGGTGAATGATCTCTACAAACGGAACTTTTCAACGAAAGCGGACAATCGGGGTCTTGGCTTGTACAATATAGCAAAGGTGCTGCGCAGCAACAAGTATGTAACTTTGGATACCAAAAAGGAACCGGATTTTTTCACGCAAACATTAATTATAAAGAGAGCGACATCATGAATATTTTTATCCTGGAAGATCAGTTTATCCAGCAGCGCATAATGGAAAAGATGGTCCGTAAAAGCTGCGAGGAACTTGGCATCTGCTGCAGCAATCTCATTGTCACCAGTAAGCCGGATCTCCTGCTTTTTGAATCTAAAGCTTGTGCGAATAACTTGTATTTCCTTGATATTGAAATCTCGGGTTGCCAGATGAAGGGACTGGAAGTTGCCCAAGAAATCAGAAAATATGATATGTATGGGCATATTGTCTTTGTAACTACCCACGGTCATCTGTCTCCGCTTACCTTCCAATACAAGGTAGCAGCTCTTGATTTCATTATCAAGGATGCTACTCAGGATGAAATGGAAAAAAAGGTAAGAGACGTTCTTGCTGTTGCCCATCAAAGAAAGCCTGTGTTGGATGTCGATGATTGGTTTATACTCGACAATAAATTTACGAAATTTCAAATTTCCTTCTCCAGCATTTATTACTTTGAAACAACCGGTGTTCCCCACAAAATCCGTCTGGTTTCCGAAAACAGAACTCTTGAGTTTTACGGCGATCTGAAAGATATTGAGGCTAAGGACCCCAGGTTGTTCCGGTGTCATCGGGCATTTATCGTAAACCTGATGAAGGTGGAATCTATAGATAAGAGCAAGAAGGAGATCATTTTTCAAACCAATCAGAATTCCGGAGAAGCAAGGCGCATTATTCCCGTTTCCCGCCAATTGTTGAAGCACCTCTTAGATAAGATGGGAGACCGGAGCCTCCTGAACAGACCTGTTTACGAATAGAATAGATATGGAGGGCATAGTCCTTCGGGAAGAAAAGGGGAGGAATATGGAACAAAGATTATCCGTTCAAGCAGAGGTGAAGGGCATTGATGCCACCAGTTTAAAATTAATTGCAGTATTAGCAATGCTAATTGATCATATTGGAGGGCTATTTTTTGCCGATTTTTTGGGCTTTCAGGTGGTAGGCAGAATTACATTGCCTATCATGGCTTTTTTTGTAGCCGAAGGATATATCCATACCAGAAGCTTCAAAAAATATACAATACGCCTTGCTCTAACCGGGCTAGCCAGTGTGGTGCCTTACGGATTGGTATTTAAAGATTGGTATACTTCGGGAAACATCATGCTAACGTTGTTGATGGGCCTACTGGCAATATGGTTCTATGACAACACGACCAATCCTGTACTTAAATACTTGGCGATTTCGGCTCTTTGCGTAGTCTCTTTTTTGGGAGACTGGAGTGTAATTGGAGTGTTACTGGTTCTAGCTTTCTATGTCGCTCGCAAACAACAGAAGATTTACAACGGATGGATTATTGCAATAATTGCGCTTATGTTCATTTTCGGAGTCATCATTATATGGGCTGTTCCCGATTCGCTCAGCATCATGGGCATCAACGCCAGCACAATGAACGAATATCTTTATCCGTTTGCGATCGGCGGGGCCTGTATTTTTGCACTCCCTCTGCTATCCCGATATAATGGAGAGAGGGGAAAAGGCCCACGAACCTTTTTCTATTTGTTTTATCCGCTGCATTTGCTCGCGCTTTATCTGCTGAAGTTGGCTATTGATTATTACATATAAGAAGGGCTGTCTAATAAGTAACTAAAATAAAAAAAATGGACGGGAAACGACATGTTTTCCGTCTATTTTTTTATATAGTGCGATCGGTATGAATGATAACTTGGCGGTGAAAGTCCACCAATATACGCAAAAATACCTTGCTTGGCCTCGTCCCGGATTTCATAACGATTAAGGTGAATCAGTTCTTTCTTCAGTATGCTGTGGAAGGACTGAACTCAATACAAGCATTGTCGAACACGACCGTAAGTAAGTGGTAAAATAGGTGTGTGATAGCGGTCCCACGGACTCTTCATATGTGGATGAAGCAGGGAATATTTTGAGGGTTGAAGGAGGAGCAGCATGAAGATTATGCCTTTACAGAAACGTGGAATCTCCGATAGTCGGCTGGCGCTTGGTTGTATGCCTTTTGGTGGTGAATGGAGCCATGCGCCGTTTACGCAGGAGCATATCGTTGAAGCGGAGAGAGCTGTAGAAGCTGCACGATCCATCGGGATTACGATGTTCGATCATGCGGATATTTATCGTATGGGGAAAGCGGAAGAGATTTTCGGTCAGATTTTAAAGGGACAGCCGGGCTTGCGTGAGCAAATCGTAATTCAGTCCAAATGTGGTATTTTTCTGCCAGATGGTACGCTCCCGGGCCGTTTTGATTTCTCATATGCTCATATTATGGAGTCCGTGGATGGGATCCTGAAGCGTCTGGGTACGGAATATTTGGACATCTTGCTGCTGCATCGCCCCGATCCGCTGGTAGAGCCGGAAGAAGTAGCGAAAGCGTTCAGTGAGCTCAAGGCATCCGGCAAAGTAAGGCATTTTGGCGTCTCTAATATGAATGTAAGCCAAATTCGTTTTCTGGAGCGGAGCCTAACGGAGCCGTTGATCGCTAATCAGCTGGAAATGAGCCTGGCCCATCTGCATTTTGTAGATCAGACCGTACATGTGAACCAGCAGGCGGGGACGAATGTACATTTTGGCGAAGGTTTGCTGGAATATTGCCAAACCGAGGATATTCAGCTCCAAGCCTGGGGACCGCTGGCGCAGGGACGTTTTAGCGGAGGTTCTTTGGAAGGGGCGCCTGAGCATGTCGTTAAGACGGCAGAGCTGGTGCAGAAGCTGGCTTCTGAAAAGGAAACGACACGTGAAGCGATCGTCCTTGGCTGGCTTATGAAGCATCCAGCACGGATTCAGCCTGTCATTGGCAGCGCCAATCCTGAACGAATCAAAGCATGTCAGGATGCGGAACGCCAGAGCGAGCTGATGACCCGTGAGGAATGGTATGAATTGTACGTCAGTGCGCGCGGACAAGCCTTGCCATAACTCGTTTAAAAGCCCTTTCCCTCGTCTCATTAACAGACGGAGGGAGGGGCTATTTACATGGATGTATCTCATATTTGCCTCAGTAGCTATTCCTCTTCGTAGCGTGCAAGGGCCTTGGCTGTTGTCTCCTTCATTCGTGAGATCAGCCGGGAGCCTTGGACGACCTTGACACGTTTGCCCAGGAAACGGATTTTGGATAACACATATTCACATTCGTCTGCCTGGAAAGTGAGTGTAATACGATAGGTATCTGCTTCCTGAACATATTCGACCTCTTTTTCAAAGCAGGAAAAAGCATATAAAATACGAGACATTTCACCGTTATATACAGGAACAATTTCGATGATGCCCTGTTCCTTGCGCGACTCCAGTATACCGAGTATACGTTGGGTGAATTTATCGGCCTCTTCGGGTAGAAGCTCATCTTCCGTGATGTTCACGATATTAGATAGCTTGGTAGACATGAGCGCGCGGTGTCTGCGATTATACCACAGCAGGCTCCATTCTTTTTTGACCATGGAAAACTCCAGCTTATATGGAAAACCGGACATTCGCTCATGCAAGCGTCCGTTGCGCAGTTTGTAGGTCACACAGATGCCAGAACGGGATCGCAGAATGGAACGCAATTCACGCAAGAGTGGATGGTATACCGAGACAGCAGGGATACCTGCCTTTTCCCGCAAACTTCCATCGGCCTCCAGCGGCTCGTCGTCTGCAAGTAATTGCCGAAGCTTATCAAGTGTAGCCGGGGTAAAACCCTCTGTCGCTGCCGAGTCTGCAAGCATAGATTTGAGCCAAATTCTTTCCTGTGATGTGGTAGCAAAAGCGCCCGATTCATCCAGCCGTGAGACGATCTGGTAGTTAAATATTTTCTCGAACAGGCTCATAATAGGCTTGCAGCTCCTTCCATTCCTGTCTGAATTCCTTCCGTAGCCGCTGAGGCTCCAATACCTCACAGCTTGATCCGAAGCTGCGAATCCACGGTTTAATCTCAGTGATTCCATTCACTGTGATTTCATAGATAAAGGATTCACTTTCCTCCTCCGCGATCGTACCCCATTGTCCCTGTGACAGCACACGTTCCCGAATAAAGTTGCGCTTCGCGCCCTCAGGATTGAAAAAACGTACCCGCACCTTCACAGGACGACCCGTATCAACAAGCCAGCTGTACCGCATTTTTTCTTCCAACACCGCTAGCAGATCGGCATGAAACTGCTCTGGTACAGGCTTGCCCTCCACCAATTGAGTCATGCCCTCCATACGAAACTTCATGATTCCTTTACCGCCTACATGACCCAGAATATACCAACGTCCATATTGATGATCATAGATGACTTGTAGGGGCAGAATGGTGTGTTCACGGCCGTCGGTCTCTTTTTCAAACAGCGGGTTTGTGTTTTGTGACCCGTACATGCTTCGTTTGGACGTCGAAAAATATAAAAAAGTTACACAGCGGCGTTGCCGAATGGCGTGTAGAAGCGGATGAATATGGGCTTCGTCCAGAATGCGTGAATAATAGTGGTATTTATATAAAAAAGGTTCGGCCATCTCCCGATCTCCGAGCTGACGGCGCATGGCTTTTTTAAGATGATCTCGCAGCAGATATCCCTGTACAGAGGGGAGCTGGGTGTTGGCCATAATGTCTACAAAATCATATAAGTCCAGCAGCTCCTCGTCCGTCAGTTCTGTCACCAGATCGTTGCGGACAGCATAGCGGTAAGGTCTGCCGCCGGGTTCCTTGCGAACGACGCCGACTTCAACCAGATATTTCAGATCGGAACGAATCGTTTTCTCATCCGGTAGTGAACTGTCGGAAGGCAGCCCGTTGCAGCAAGCATCCAATAGTTCCATGGTGGTCATAGGCTGTGACTGTAGCGCTGTCAGCAGAAGGGATAAGCGGACGCTTTCCGATTCCTTGAGCGATTTGGCCCGAAACAGAAATAACAATAATGGATCAGCCGATTCGTAATAATTAAAGCGCAGCATCTCATTAAAATCATGTCCGTGTTCCGCAGGCAACTGCTGTTGTACCGATTGGACAATTTCCTTGAGACGCCGAATTGTTTTATCAAAGGTATGTACCGAAATGCCCAGTCTATCTGCGAATTGCTGCCGATTATAGGCGCCGCTTGTTAATGTGAGCATACGCAGGAATTGAATTTCTTTATCAAAACTTTCTCTCGCCATGATGCATTCCCCGTTTCTGTTGCCGTTCTCCGAAAGCAAGTATCCCTTTATTCTAACAGGGAAGGGATGCAGGAAAAAGGGAAATTATTCATCTTTGTAATACTTTCACCATGTTCACGACTTCCAAAATAAAGCATCATAGGAGTATAAGATAGCACGATGAAATAAGAAGCAATACATAACAGAAGGGTGATGCAACATGTTTGGACGACGCAAAAATGAAGTGTTATATCCATGGGTAGGTAAGCTTTCGATTTATGAAACGATTAAGCAGGGACTGGACCCTCAGGGCAGGCTTACGGATGATCATTTACCAGATGATGAAGAATATTGGGCAGGTCACACGATGCGTTGGGTGGCAGGAGGATTGGATGGAGCATTTGGGCATCATGGCGCTGTCGGAGATGGAGAGACTGACAAAATTAAGGATCTGGCGCAGTTGTTGTCCAGACAATGCCGCAAGCCAGGGATGAAGACGAGACGTGAGACGTATGTACGCTTGATGGAGGAAAATGCGCTCAGCCTGATTGATCCGCTGCTAGATGCGGTGCGCGAGCATCCAGCAATTCAGCCGGATCGATTGTATGAGGAAGCACGTTGGCTGGCTGAGCACGGAGCACATCGCAATGTGGTGAAGGTCGGTATTGCGCTGCTTGGATTACTGGAGACGGATCAGCACCACGAACTTATTTTAACACTAGCCAAGCATGATGAATTCACGCTATATGCAGCTGTAGCTATCCGTAATATTTCGGAGCAGGCCAACGAACAATTGTATAATTTAGCCTCACAGGTACATGGCTGGGGACGTATTCACGTAGTAGAACGGCTGGAGCCTGCGCGGCAGGAAATACGTGACTGGTTATTAAGGGAAGGATTCCGCAACAATGTCATGTATGAGTATCTTGCTTATGAGTGTGCTCATAAAGGCGAACTGCATACAGCCATCGCTGTACCGCACATTGATCAGGAGTTGTTTGACGGGGCGGGTGATATTCTATCGGCTTTGCTGGCAGCAGGCGGACCTGCGGAAAGTATAGACGATTATGAGCATGCCACTATGGTCATAGGCAACTACCTTCGCCATGCTAAGACCATGTGTACGACTGTGAAGCATTTTACGATCATCATGGATATTGCGGATTTTCTCGATGAAGAAGACGATTCATGGGAGGCACGTTATGAGCATGAATGGACGCCGGAATTACGTAAACGTTACGCGTCAATATGCCAGCAGATGATGGACGATCCGCAGTGGGTGAAGCCGGTAGAGCAGGAACTGCAGTATGCAGATTCACCGCATCTCCACTGCGCCATTCGCGTAGCTCGAATGCTAGCACTAGATGTATGGCCCGTGCTATTTGATCAATTAAGTAAATATCCAGTCAAGCCTAATCTATACTTTGAACTCATCAAGACAGAGGATGAACAGCGGGCTCGTAAGCTGGTGGCTTTTGCAGAAAAGCACTTGCCTCTGGAAGAAATTGCTTCTGGTCCTGCTGATGTGCCGGGCTTTGGACCGGAGTATGAAGCGCATCAATGTCTGGGTATTTTGCTTCAGCTATTGTCTTCTTACGAAGGAATGGGACAAGAGCTAGTTGCTGCCGGACTTTGGAGTCCGGTGATCTCCAATCGTCATGCAGCACTTCATGTACTCAAGGAATGGCCTTCTGAGATGTGGGGAGAGGAAACGACAGAGCGTCTTCGCCGCTTATCGATAGATGAAACGGAGGAGTCGATTAGAGAACAGATTCGGGAAATACTTTAATGATAAGGGAGGGAACAACATGACGGATATGAAGCATGGGCAGGGTTTCATTCAACCGGAAATGCGTGAGACGATTTTGCGTGAGCTGCGCGCGTTGGAGCAAGCGGAGCAGGTGCGCATTGTATACGCCTGTGAATCAGGTAGTCGGGCGTGGGGGTTTCCTTCACAGGACAGTGACTATGATGTACGATTTATCTATGTAAGACCCATAGAATGGTATTTATCTATTTTTGATAAGCGGGATGTGATTGAACGGCCAATCAGCGATTTGCTGGATATAAACGGCTGGGATTTAAAAAAGGCGCTCCAATTGTTTCGCAAATCCAATCCGCCTTTGCTGGAATGGCTGCAATCTCCGATTTCCTATCTGGAGCAATATGCAGTGGCTGATCAGATTCGTGCGATCTCGCCGTTAACCTTCTCTCCGAAGTCCTGCATGTACCATTATCTGAATATGGCGCGGGGAAATTATCGGGATTATTTGCAGGGAGAACAGGTGAAGATTAAAAAGTATTTTTACGTGCTGCGCCCGTTGCTGGCCTGTAGCTGGATTGAACGTCACAACAGCATGCCTCCAATGGAATTCGTAGAATTGCTAGAGGAACTCATTCCGGCACATACCGAACTTTATCAGGTGATCGAACATTTGCTTGATCGTAAAAAAGCGGGCGAGGAGCTGGATGTGGAGCCACAGCTTTCGGTGGTGAATGATTTTATCCAGCAGCAAATTGCTTATTTTGAACAAAAGGCGCCCTTGCTTCAGCATATGGAGAGTGGACGTGATCAGCAGTTGGATGATATGTTCCGCGCTGCGGTGAATGAAGTATGGAAAGTATAAGCTGGGAAGGAGAAGTAGAGTATGCACATCACGCTAAAAGCAACCGGAAACAATGCTGGGATGATTTCGCACTTGCTTGCCAAAAATCCCTACAATACGTATGATCGCACGGAAAAGGGTGCGCGTGTACGCATGGTGTACACCGTGTTTACCGAGGAAGAGGCAGAAATCGTCATTCAGGCTTCGCCAGATTCGATAGATTTGGTCAAAAACAGTCCAGATAGCTATGATATTACACAATATATTAATGACCGGGAGTTTGTAACCAGCAGCTTATTTTGCACCTATATTCGTGGCTCGCTTGGTACGGCACTGAACGGCAAACCCAAAGAAGAGTATGCAGAATGGGTGACGCATCCTTTCGCGCTGGAGTTATCGTTTGGGCCTGTTGCTTCGGATTTACCGGATTCTGTGGTGGAGGGACTATTTGCTCCGCTGGGCTATCAAGTGGACATAGAACGAGGGGAAGCAGACTATTCTTTTCAGCTGAAAAATCGAAGCACTGTCAGATATGTCACGTTAAGTGGCCATCAGACGGTGCAGTATGCGCTACGTCAGTTATTGCTGTTGATTCCGGTGTTGGATAACTATAAGCACTACTATATCAGTGAAGAAGAGTTTGACAAGCTGAGACGTTACGGTGAAGGCTGGCTGTCAGCGCATCCGCTACGCGAGCTTATCATTCGACGCACGCTTCGTTTTACCAATCTGATTGAGCAATTTGAGCAATCTGATTGTGATGAAATAGGTATTAAAAAACATATTGAAAAGGATACTGTCCAAGCTCAAAAGGATAAGCACGAACAGATTCAACAGCCAGAACAGCCACATGAGGAAGGGAAGCAACAGCCTACAGTACGGCTAAATGAGCTGCGGTATCAAGCTATTATGGACGTAATTCGCAAGCTGCCTCGCAGACAGAAAATCGTAGATTTGGGTTCAGGGGAAGGGAAGCTATCGGCTCGGATGGCCCGAATGACGGGCGTTGAAGAGATTTGGGCGGTGGAGCCGTCTGCGTATGCACAGTTGAGAGCCGTGGAGCGTTTTAACAAGCTGGAAAGGCATGCCGATGCGACCAGTCCTACACCCATGATGGGCTCTCTCTTTTATTATGATGAACAATTGCGGGGAAAAGATGTGATGATCCTATGTGAGGTCATTGAGCATGTGGATGAGCATCGTCTGAACCGGGTGATGAAGACGATTGTAACGGAGTATCAGCCGGGCGTGCTGATCGTGACGACTCCCAATCGTGAATATAATGAAGTGTATCGTATGAATCAGCAAGAGATGCGGCATGGCGATCACCGTTTTGAATGGAGTAGAAGCGAGTTTCAGGAACGATGTGAGCAGTGGATTGTGGAAGCTCCTTATTCGGTAGCGCTGAAGGGGATCGGAGAAGAGGTCGAAGGCTTTGGACAACCGACCCAAATGGCTATATTTACGCGCAGAAAGGAGCAGAAGGAAGCATGAGCAATTCATCCAAACGTACGATTCATTTACCGCATGCTGGACTGGTTGTGTTGGTGGGGGCCTCCAACAGTGGGAAAACCACATTATTAGACAAGCTGGTGAGCGAAGGGATTCTGCTGGAGACAGAAGTGGTATCCTCGGATCATTTTCGCAAGCTGGTCGGAGATACGGAATTTATAGACTGGAGTGGACTTCCAAGACTGGAATCGGACGTACTGTTCTATGAGTATCAGCAAATGTCAGCCAAGGCGTTTGAGGCGATGGATACGATTCTGGCTATGCGCTGTCGCTTGAATAAGCTGACGGTTGTGGATGCCACCCATTTGTATGCTGAGGACCGTCAAAAATATGTACAGTTGGCAGCCAAGGCGCATGTTCCTGTAATGGCTTTGGTACTGGATGTATCCGAAGCTGTGCTGCTGGAACGTGATTTAGGCAGGGAGCATCCGCGTGGCCGCCAACGGGTCAAGCAGCAGGCACAGCTGTTAAAGCGGAACCTGCGTGGGATCCGTGAGGAAGGCTTTAACGCTTGCTATATCCTTAAGGATATAGAAGAAATGAATTTTGTTCGCCGTGCGCAGCCACTGTTTCATGAGATTGGCTCAGGTATTGACATCATTGGTGATATCCATGGGTGCTACCGTGAGATGCTGGAAGTGATAGAGCGGCTAGGATATACGGAAGATACGGAAGGACTATACCATCATCCAGATGGCAGAAGACTGGTATCTGTCGGGGATGTGATGAGCCGTGGCCCCAAATCGTTACAAGCGGTGCAGTTCTGGAAAAAGCACGTGGATGCTGGACTAGCGTATATGATTGACAGCAATCATGGCTGGAAAATCGGCCGTTACCTTGATGGAAGAAAGGTGACTCTCAGTCATGGGGATGAACGATTTGCAGAGGAACTGGCCCAGTATGAACAAAAAGCGGGCAAGGCAGCGGCGGAACAGCTTAGAAGCGAGTTAAGGGATTTTCTGCTACATGCACCCTCACATCTTATTTTTGGCAGGAATGGATTGCGACACGTGGTCGTGGCTCATGCGGGGATTAAGGATCATTTTATCGGCAAACAGTCGGCACGTATTTCTGATTATTGCCGTTATGGAGATACGGAAGGACAGGATGCAGACGGAAAACCAATCCGCAAAGATTGGTTCGTAGACCATGAATCGGGAGAAATAGTAGTATGGGGACATGATCCTAGACCGCAGCCTACCCTTGTGAATCAGACGGTGAATATTGATCAGGGTGTGGTATTTGGCGGTATGCTGACCGCTTATCGTTTTCCGGAAAAGGAATTTGTCAGCGTTCCGGCACATGAGAATTATGCGAATGATCCCGATAGCCCACTTGTCCGGTGGCAGAGAAAACGGTTTTCCCCGCCGAATTTACGCAAGCTCATCGCTGGTTACAGTGTACTGACGGAATCGTATGGCGAAGTGCGCGTTCAAGGAGAATCGGTCAAAACCGCTATAGATGCCGTGTCACATGTGACAGTACCGATAGAGGAACTGGTGTATATTCCACCGACCATGAGTCCTGCTCCAGCGGTGTCTGCAGAGGAAGGTTATCTGGAGCATCCGCGTGAAGCGCTGGCTTATTATCGCGGGCAAGGGGTACAAACGATGGTGGCTGAGAAAAAACATATGGGTAGCCGGGCTATTTTGCTATTATTCAAAAACGAACAGGCCGCTGTCGAGTATGTAGGCTACCCGACATTGGGCACGATCTACAGTCGGAGCGGGAGAGCTTTCTTTGAACAAAGCCTTGGGAAGCAAGTGCTGGAAAAGCTGAATGTGGATCTACGGACTGCCGGATATTTTGAACGGAACCAGACGGATTTTGTGTTGCTGGATGCGGAAATTGTACCGTGGAATCTCAAGGCTCGGGAATTGATTGCTGCACAGTATGCGCATGTGGGTGAAGCAGCTCTGCTGGATCGCAGTAAGCTGGTAGACAAGCTGAAGCAGGCGAAGGTTGCGGGCCGAGAGGTTGGAGACTGGTTGGAGGAAATGGAACAGAAGTACGCGAATGCCGTGACGTTTCAAGAGGCTTTTCAAAAATATTGCTGGGATGTGGACGGTCTGGATGAGATTCGTATCGCACCGTTTCATACGCTGGCACACAGCGGAAAGACTTTTTTCGACCATTCTCATATTTGGCATATGGAGCAAAACCGGGAGCTGGCTGGGCTGTCTTCCCTGTTTATGGAGACAGAGTATCGCGTGATCACGGACGAAGCAAGCGAGGAAGAGGTCATTCGTTGGTGGAACGAGATGACAGAGGATGGTCATGAGGGGATTGTGATCAAGCCGGAACGCTTTTTGATGAAAAATCGGGACAAGATGATTCAGCCTGCAATCAAGGTGAGAGGCCGGAAGTATTTGCACATCATTTACGGTATGGATTATCTTGCCCCTGAGAATTTAAAGCGTCTGAAGCAGCGTCGAACGAACAAAAAGGAGCGTCATGCCCTGATGGAAGGAGCGCTTGGTATGGAAGGCGTGGAACGTTTTGTCCGCAAGGATACGGTAGATCGTATTCATGAATGCGTCCTTGCCGCACTATCTCTGGAATCAGAGCCGATTGATCCAAGATTGTAGTTTGCGAGGGAGGGATTGAGATGGAAAGGGGTACACCGTTAATTGATATTGGTGTGAACTTGATGCATCGTTCGTTTCATGCAGATCGGGAACAGGTGGTAGAGAGAGCCGCGGCTGTAGGGATTTCACCGCTGATTATTACCGGGACCAGTGTCCGCAGCAGTCGGGAAGCTTCTCAGTATGCAGCGCGTTATCCGGGCAAGCTGTATGCGACAGCTGGCGTGCATCCCCATGATGCCAAAGACTGCAGTGCAGACACGATTCAGCAGCTCCGCCAGTTGGCGGGTCAGCCGCAGGTCGTATCCATAGGGGAATGCGGATTGGACTATAACCGTGATTTTTCGCCACGTGATGTGCAGCGCCGATGGTTTGGCGAGCAAATCCAACTGGCGGGTGAGCTGAAAATGCCGTTATTTCTGCATGAACGAGATGCACATGAGGACTTTGTCGCTATGCTTCGGGAGTATCAAGGGCTTGTCGATAAAGCGGTAGTGCATTGTTTTACCGGCACGGAACAGGAATTGCGTACGTATGTAGAAATGGGACTGTATATCGGAATCACCGGCTGGATTTGCGACGAACGGCGGGGGAAGCATCTGCGTGAACTGGTCAGAGATATTCCCTTGGACCGTCTGATGATTGAAACGGATGCTCCATTTTTGACCCCGCGTAATTTGCCTGTGAAGCCTAAAGAAGGGCGTAATGAGCCCATGTATCTCGCTCACATTGCTGCTACGATAGCCGAATGTACAGGTCGAAGCATGATGGAGATCGAAATCGCGACGACGGAAACGGCTAAACGTTTCTTCGGATTATAGGATTGTCAAAGCCATAGATGTGGTATATATTATAGTGAATTAAAAAGCATTGTCGGGAGCTTGAGAAAGTCAGGCTGAGAGGGTGGCCCTTGCCACTGACCGTGAAATCTGATCTGGGTAATGCCAGCGTAGAGAAACCAAGAACACTATACAGGAATGCCGCTTTTTTTTGCGGTTGTCGATAGATTCAATGTATGTCCTAGCATTTTACCTTGATCCTGACTTGGCTGGGTATCAGTGTAGTAGTTTAGACTACTGGTTATATAAGGCATATCGACGAATGATGTTTTGTATGGTGCTTCACCTTTTACTGCGCATAAAGCTTGCCTGGAGATTCAGCTCCAGACAAGCTTTTTTTCATGGCCAAGAGGCCAACTATAAGGAAAAAGGGGAGCACGCAATAATGAATACTGCTGTAAGAGCGTCCAAAGGGTTGAAACTGACGGATATTTTGGTCACGATTGTGATCGCTGTTGTGTTCGGGTTGATCTACAAAATATGGGGACCTGCCTATGATTTGATGAAACCATTGGGTCTACACGCCGAGCAACTGATGTATGGCATGTGGTTTATGGCAGGTACGTTTGCTTATCTCATCATTCGCAAGCCGGGTGTTGCGATTTTGGCAGAGGTGGCAGCGGCAACGGTCAGTGCTTTTTTGGGAAGCGAATGGGGTATGTCCACCTTGTACTATGGCCTGCTGCAAGGCTTGGGAGCGGAGCTGTTTTTTGCGGCTTTTCTGTATCGGAACGCAAACCTGTGGGTTGCTTCGCTAGCTGCGGCTGGGGCGGCTGTCACTTCTCTGATTTTAGACTTCAGCTACGGGTATATTGATCAGCTATCGACTTGGAACTATGTTTTGTATATTGGATTTCGGATGATTGGCAGTATTGTGATTGCCGGGGTATTCGCGTTCTATCTGGCTAAGGCATTGGAGGTAACCGGAGTCACGCGAAGTTTGAGGCCTGCAACGGAACAAGATTATAAGGGGCTGGATTGATGAGCCGGGCAACCGAAGATGTGGTGGCTTCGATCACCCGGCTACGGTTGAAATTCCCCGGTGAGCAAGAGCTGCTTTTTCACAATATGTCTTTGTCTGTCCGCAAGGGGGAAAAGCTGCTGCTACTGGGACCGAGTGGATGCGGTAAATCAACACTGCTCCAAGTGTTAAGCGGTCTGATTCCACGCACGATAGAAGTGCCTATGAAATGCGATGCTGCTGTAATCCCAAGTGTCTCAGGTATTGTATTTCAAGATCCTGATACGCAGTTCTGTATGTCATATGCAGATGAGGAACTGGCTTTTGTGTTGGAAAATAATCAGGTTCCCCGGGAGCAGATGCGATCCCGTATTCGCGAGCTGCTGATACAGGTGGGTCTATCGACGGATGATATACATATACCCATTGGCAGCATGTCACAGGGAATGAAGCAGCGGCTGGCGATTGCGTCTGTGCTGGCTATGGAGCCAGAAGTGCTTTTTCTGGATGAGCCCACGGCTTTGTTGGACGAGGAAGGCACTACACAGGTGTGGGATACCATTCGCAACATTTCGGTAGACCAGACACTGGTGATTGTGGAGCATAAAATTAATGAAATTGTCCATGATGTGGATCGGATTGTGGTGCTTTCTGCTCAAGGGGAGATCATTGCAGATGGAAGGGCCCAAGAAGTATTTCATGTGCACCGGCAGGCATTGTCCGAGTACGGCGTGTGGTATCCGGGAGTATGGAATGAAGCGTCTTCGCCACGTTGGAGTGAAGCAGTGACGCAACAGAATGGTGCGGGGACTGATGTGCTGGAGCTGGAACATTTTAGCGGCCTCCGCGGTTTAAGTTCAGTGATTTATGTGGAGCATGCGCAGGTGAAGCCTGGCGACTGGATTGGCGTGGTTGGTGAAAACGGGGCTGGCAAAAGCTCGCTACTGCTCTCCATGATGCGCTTACTTCGCACACAGGGACGTTATAGCGTGCGCGGAATTGAGGCAGGCAGTACAGAACAACTGGCAGAGCGTATCGGGTTCGCGTTTCAAAATCCCGAGCTGCAATTTGTAGCGCATACCGTACGAAAGGAACTAGAGTATTCGTTACCCAAGAGCTTGTATACCGTTGAACAGTGCCGGGAACGGGTCGATCGGATGCTCGTACAGTTCGGACTGGAGCGGTTGGACGAGCGGCATCCGTATCAGCTTTCGTTAGGCCAAAAAAGGCGGTTGAGTATTGCTACGGCTATGATTCGTGAGCCGGAAGTGCTGCTGCTCGATGAACCGACCTTTGGGCAGGATGCGCGTAATACCTTTGTCATGCTGGATATGTTGGAGCAGCTGAGAGCGGCGGGCACGGCCATTGTGATGGTCACCCATGACCCGGAAATTGTCCGTCGATATTGTACCGATACATGGCGGATTCAGAAAGGGGAACTACAGTATGAACCTGTCCTTTCCCCATCATAAAACATGGCTGCATCGCGTGAATCCGGGCCTAAAGCTCGTGATGTTTTCCATCCTGTTTGTGGTCGTTATAGTCATTCATGATCCGAATGTCATGTTTAATGTTGCGTGTGCTATGCTGTTGCTGCTTGTCTGGTCAGGCCATCCATGGAAGAGGCTGCTGCTATACGGGTCTCCCTTTATATTGGTGTTTATTTCAACTTCAACGGGCATGATGATGTTCGGCAAAGGGGTGACGACCTGGTGGACATGGGGCTTGATCCATGTGACGCAGGAAAGCTTTTACCGAGGCATGCATCTGGGCTTTCGTGCGCTGAGTATGGCTGCGGTAGGTTTGTTGTTTGGTTTAACGACTCGTCCAGTGGACCTTTTTTATTCACTGATGCAGCAATGGAAGCTCCCTCCGAAGTATGCATACAGCTTTTTGGCAGCCATGCGGTTGATGCCTATGATGGTGGAGGAATTCCAGGCATTGAGACAAGCCCACCGTATTCGAGGTTTACATCAGCATGTGTCCAAATGGAATATGTATGCCACGCTTCGCAGGTATGCGATTCCGCTACTCGCTCAAAGTATTCGGCGTGCCCAGCGCATTGCTATTGCTATGGAAGCCAAGGGTTTTACCAATGAAACCAAGCGAACGTATTATTATCCGATCGGCTATTCGGCTATAGATATTGTATTCATATTCTATTTTGTCGTCATGCTTACGCTGGCTTGGGGACTTGGGATTTGCTTTCCTTATGTAGGGGTGTGGGATGTACGTTAATTGTTGTCAAAAGGCTTTGCCCGTTTTCTGCTCTGTGGTATATTAATGCAATGGGAATTGACGGCTCGTACAGACCCGCCTGGGCTGGCGGGCTTATTACATTTTCCCTGAGAAATGGATCATCAGGAGGCCAGGTTTCATGATTACGCTGCATCAGGTAAACAAGCATTATACCACCTCAAGCGGCCAATTTCATGCGGTTCAATCCGTGTCCCTTCAAGTGGAGGAGGGGGAAATCCACGGTATTATAGGTGCCAGCGGTGCCGGTAAGTCTACCTTGCTCCGGTTGATGAATGTATTGGAAAGGCCGGATGAGGGAAACGTGGTTGTGAACGGGGAAGATCTGACTCGCATGCCGGAAAAACGTCTCCGTGAAGCGCGGCGATCCATAGGGATGATTTTTCAGCATTATCATCTTGTTCACAATCGGACGGTCAGTGGAAATGTAGCAATGCCGTTGGAGCTGTCAGGTGTCGCGAAAAAAGAGAGAGCAGAACGTGTGCGCGAATGCTTGCAATTCGTCGGTTTAGCTGATAAAGCAGAACAGTATCCGGCACAATTGAGCGGAGGCCAAAAGCAACGTGTAGCGATAGCCAGAGCGCTGGCGAATCTACCTGCGGTGCTGCTGTGTGATGAGCCGACCTCGGCCCTTGATCCGCAGACGACCGCGGATATTCTGGGCGTGTTACGGGAGATCAACCGTGAACTGGGAGTTACCATTGTAATTGTAACGCACGATATGGACGTGGTACGCAACATTTGTACCCATGTATCAGAAATGCGGGATGGACAGCTGCTTTCCACGCAACGTGTAGCTGACGCTGCGGTAGGTTCAACAGCGAAAGCAGGTGAAGCTGATGAATGAAATGCTGAGCATCATTGCGCAATATCAGTCTGAGATATGGAAAGCCATCGGAGAGACGTTTATCATGGTAGGGATTTCCATCGCAGCAGCTGTACTGTTAGGGCTTCCGGCAGGAACGATTTTGTATTTGTGCGGCAAAGGTCAAAAATATGAAAATCGACTGCTGTTCACCCTATTGAACAGTGTGGTCAATGTCATCCGCTCGTTCCCGTTTTTGCTGCTCGTCGTGTTTATGATTCCATTTACACGTCTGGTCGTAGGGACGGCGCTGGGTACGATGGCTGCTACGGTTCCCTTGTCAGTGGTGGCCATCGCCTATTATTCGAGGCTGGTGGAGCAATCATTGCTTGAGGTGCCGAAGGGTGTAATTGAAGCCGCTACTTCTATGGGGGCATCCACTCTTCAGCTTATCTTCAAATTTCTGTACGTGGAAGCTCGTTCTGGGCTTGTACTGGGTTTGACCACGTCCACCATTAGCTTCATCTCCTACTCCACGGTGATGGGCATTGTGGGTGGCGGCGGGGTAGGCGATTTTGCCATCCGCTACGGTTACCAGCGTTTTGAAACAGGCTTGATGGCGTTCACCATCGTCGTCATGATTATTTTCGTACAAACGATCCAGTTCACCGGAAGCACCATATCCCGCCGGATCGACAAGCGGTAAATGGTTTATGAATCTCTTCATTAACACTTGCACCGCCCACTATGGGAAATAAAAATGACTTTACAGTGCCTCCAAAGCGGAGCGGGCAGAATTGTTCTGGAGAAGCGTCAGCGATCGGAAGAACAATCTGCACGCGAAGCGGCTATGCTGTAACTCATTTTTATCTTCCCGATCACAACTAATTTTGGAGGTTCCACATCGAATGAGTCGGAAAAACAACATGAAAACGAACTTGAAATTACTTACACTATTTGCTGTCGTTATGCTACTGGTTGCCGGATGCGGTGGTCAAAAGCAGGCTGCACAAGAAACACAGTCCAAAGAAGCGACTTCCCAAAAAGAAGTGACCCTGAAAATAGCGACGCTCATCCCACCGATGACAGATGTGCTGGATATCGTGAAGCCGCTGCTTAAACAGGACGGAGTCAATCTGGAAATCGTCGTGCTTTCAGACAATATCCAACCGAACAACGCATTGGCAAGCCATGAAGTGGATGCTAACTTCTTTCAGCATGCTCCTTTTATGCAACAATATAATGAAAGCAACAAGTCTGATTTGGTAGCGATAAAACCAATTTACAACGCCATTTATGGTGCGTACTCCAAAAAATACAAGAACGTTAAAGACCTGCCCGAAGGTGCGACTATTGCCATTGCCAATGACCCGGCCAATACAGGACGTTCTTTGGTAATGATGGAGCAAAACGGTTTGATCAAGCTTAAAGAAGGTGTAGGCTATAATGCTACACAGGCTGATATTATTGAGAATAAGAAAAAGTTTGTGTTTAAAGAAGTGGATTTGTTGATGCTGGCGCGCTCACTGGATGATGTGGACATGGCTGCCATGTATCCCGCATATGCCAAGCCGCTCGGTCTGACACCGAAGAAGGACGCGCTGATTACCGAAAAAGACGATACGCACTTTGCCATTAATCTGGTAGCGCGTAAGGATAATGCAGATTCCGATGCCATTCAAAAGCTGGCAAAGCGAATGACCGGACCGGAAGTGCGTAAATTTTTTGAGGACAATTACAAGGATAGCGTTGTTCCAGCATTTTAATTAAATAAGTATTGAAACATTATTTATGATGATATTTGACCTGTATAATGGAGTGAAGTCTGTGAAGAGCAGATGGTCTCCCTTGTGCAGGTTTTTTTCTTTTTCATCCTTAATATGGATAAATTTCATCGAAATCAGGGTACAAAGTCTTATTTTTTAAGATTTTAGTGTATTACAGCATTATGAATTTTGGTCATAAAGGGTGATGGAGTAATGATAAGGAACCTATTAAAATAAATATACGAACAAACATTCGTTTTCGATTTCGTTAACGGTGTTTTAAATGGGTCAAAAAATTCAGCTGACAACGGGTCAAAAGCGTGAATAAAAAGGAAGGGGAACGACATGAAGCTGCTTGTAACTGTAAAAAGTCTGGGAAAACGCAAGCCCGCACTCGCACGACAGGAAATAGAACTGAGTCCTGCTCCAAAAACATTGCGAGATTTGATTACTGCAACCGTTGCTTTGAATGTTCAAAAGCTGCGGGATAAGCAGGAGAGTGTCGCGCTGATTCCATTCCTCACGGGAGAGGAAGTTGAGGCACAAGGCGAGATAGGCAAAGTAGGATTCGGTTCCATATATAATGATGGTGTCCCGGATATTAAGGATGCTGTGAACACAGCGATGCAGGCCTTTGAAGATGGTTTATACAGAGTTTTTGTGTGTGACGAGGAAACTATTGAACTGGATGCTCCTTTGGCACTTAAGGATGGGAATGAAATTGTATTTATACGCTTCACAATGCTGGCTGGAGGCCTATGGTAGAGGGGGAAATGAAATATGCATCGAGAGAACAATGAGCAAGAATATTTCACCACACTGAAGGAGCGCGCGGCGCAACTGGAGGGACAACAACAGGAGTTGGCTCAGTATGTTGTGGAACTGAGTAAGCTTCATTACATACAGGAGAACGAGGAGCCATTTAACGAATGTCAGCGAATATTAAAAGAACGGGCGACAGAAAGCGGAGAACCGCTGTTTAAGCCACTAACAGAGGTATTACGTGCTCTAATTGGACAAACAGCGGGCGATGTATTCGCACATCTAACAGAGCATGTGACTGAATATCCATACAGCACCGGGTATGCGCGAAAACCGTTCCGCACTTCAGATATTACGGCCCATACTTCCCGAGTTTATAAAAGAATGGTGCAGTTGATCCGAATGGACTGTATCGGATTCTCTATAATGGATTATTTAACGAAAAAAGATTATGAATCAGGTAGGGATTACCGGATTCAGGAAACGATTGGTGATTGGATTGCTTACGAGCTAGACAACGGCAATTCACAGGTGCTTGAGGCGCTAAAAGCTATTATTTATGGGGATAATCAGGCGGCGTTACTTACACGCAATATGATTAAAGGCATGCTCCTGAGTCATCAGGAGGAGAATTATCGCATGATCGGAGAGCTCCTGGCAGCTGCCAAACTCCAAGAGGGATTGCGCCAAAGTATTGTGGAACAAATGGATGAAGGAACCCCGGAGGCTCTAATATATCTGTTAAAGTTGATCATCGACCAAGGCTTCATTCGTTACAGCTCGGTAGTGCGGGCGCTTGCAGTATGGACGGGAATGGGCTTGGAATCCGCCAATCAACGGGTCGTTCGCCAACTGATCGAGCAGGCATATGAAGCATTGACTCGTAGTGAACTGCGCCAGGAATGGCTGACCAGCTCAAATGCTAATGAAGTGTATATGAGTTTGTGGGCTACCGCAGTACATGAGGAACGTGATCTGTATGGACAGGTTCGGAAACTCATGGAGCAGGGAGCAACTTACCAGAAGATCGTAGCACTGTATGTACTGTCTAACAGTGACAACAAGGATGTGCGCCTCGGAATTGCGAGAGAATATCTGGATGAAACAGATCCGGAGCTTCAATATTGGATTCTGACGAACTATACAAGTAATTATTTTTATGAATGGATAGAAGGCGGGACCGTCGCGGATCGGATCGTTAAAGTGGTGCGCACTCCTTTGCTGGAGAGCAAAGAGGAGCGGCGTAAGGATTTTGAACGACTTCATAACCTGTTTGTACATATAAAAAAGGGTGAGTCCACCGAGCCCTCCAAGGTGCTAGATTTTGTAAATCTGTATCACCGCTCAGATGCACCTATTCAAAAAATGCTATATCTCGCTGGCTATGATATGGACGCTTCTTGGATTGGGGAAATCATAGCCTTAAAGGAACAGATTAGCCCTAATCTGCGTGGCGAACTGTTGAACCATTTTGTGCAAAATCCTGAGGATACGGTACAGCGTGATTTTATTTTTTCCAGTTTGTCGGACAAAAGTATGAGTATCCGTGAGTTCGCTGTGGCCAAGGCGCGTAAGCTGACGCTGTCGGAACCAGAAATGCAACAAATGGAAGCCTTACTAAAGCTCAAGACGGGCTCATTGCGACAAAGTGTCATTGGTGTGTTGCTCTCACAATCGGAAGAGCCGCTCGCTGGCTCATTGGAACGCTTGCTGCGTGCTAAGGCGGAGCTGCAACGATTGGGTGGACTGGAGGTATTGACGAAGATATATGCAGACCCGGATCGTGCCGAACAGTATGAAAACCTGCGGGCTTTGGCGGATATCATACAGCAACCTACCGCCAAAGAGGAGCAACTGCTGTCCAAACTGGGACAGGAGGATGCTTATACAGGGGCTAACGGTTTTGGCCTGTACGATCCGAATGTCAAGGAAGCTTGGTTGGAAGAGAAAGTGGATCTGGATGATTTTAGATTGGCCGATGTTTTTGTTAGTCCATTGGAGAAGCTCAAGCAGTTTTTGACTGGACTGGATGAGCTTGTTCATCATCATCGTGATGTGGAATATACAGCGGAATATTATTCAGGCTACAAAGATACATCGCTTATTGGGACGAACCTTCGCCCTCTACGGCTGGTTCAGGTCGATGAAGAAGTAGATTCCAGGCTGTCTTTATATCCTCTTTATGAGGAGTGGGACCGTTATTTGCAGGAAAGCGGCATAGAAGCACGTGAACTGCTGGAGCTTGTTTTTTATGACCGATTGGAGCCTATGGACCGAACGCTGGATCGCTACTATCGATACTTTTCTTTTAAAATGGACTATTCAGAGCTAAGCAAGCACATGCTGCTGGAAGGATGGCGTAAAGACTTCGCTGAGCAAATGTATCCTGTGGATCGGATTAACGAGGTTCAAAGATGGATGGCAGAGCTGACCTACTCCGATCAGGTAAGCACATTAGTTAATGCTTATTTTATGGACACATCCGGTGACCAAACATTTGACGTAATTGACCTTGCTTTAAATTCACTAATGCAGTGCGTGCCTAAGGACAGACCAGCAGAGGATTTGGGAATGCTCCATCTATTGTCCGGCCCGTGGGTGGCGCTGGAGAAGGGGCAGGTTCATGATAATGAGTCCTTTAAGCGCTTTTTCCATACTTTTGTGAACTACGCAGAACTGCCAGGAGCGGAAAATCGTTTTTATTCTCCGCTGGATCTGGAGGATTATTTCAAAGCCTATGAAAAAGGGTTGATCGGTGTAGGGGAAGTATATCGGGAACTGCTGGCCGGTAGTGAAAGCAGAAGACATATGAGTACCTTAACCAATGTCCGCAATACATGGATTTCTAGCAACCCAGAATTTTTGGAGATACGCCGTACGGTTATTGATCGACTGTTAGAGGTTGAATTGGTTCGAGGCGATTTGCCTACCGAGGCTACGCCAAAGGTTATGGGCTTGAACCGGATTGAAGGCATGGATTATTTTATCCGTATTCTGGAGGGTCTCGACAAGGAAACATTCGTGCGTGGTTATGTGTACGGTTACGGTGATCGTATTACCAAAAAGGAATCGTTCAGTCACTTGCTCAAGGCATGTTATCCGAATGATGGCGAGGATGCCACGTTGCTCAAGGAAAAGTTAAAGGACACTAAAATTACAGATAAACGTCTGCTGGAGGCGGCAATGTATGCCCCGCAGTGGATTGAGATTGTAGCGGGTTATCTCGGATGGGAAGGACTTCGCAGTGCGGCATGGTATTTCCATGCGCATATCAATGAAGGTTTTTCGGCCGAGAAGGAAACGATTGTAGCTCATTACTCGCCGATTGCTCCGCAAGATTTTAATGATGGTGCCTTCGATATTCACTGGTTTCATGAGGCTTATGAGACGTTGGGCGAGGAACGTTTTGATCTGCTGTACGATTGTGCCAAGTATATTTCGGCTGGAGCCAATCATCGTCGATCCCAGTTGTTTGCGGATGCGACGCTGGGTAAGCTCAAACGGAGTGAAATGGAAAAATCAGTGGAAGACAAGCGAAACAAAGACCATTTGCTGACCTACAGTTTGATTCCACTTGCTCAGCCACCTGAACCAGATGTACGCGAACGTTATGATTTTATCCAAAGGTTTCTGGAACAAAGCAAAAAATTTGGGGCACAGCGTAAGGCCAGTGAGGCACTGGTTTCGCGGATTGCGCTCGGGAATTTGGCGCGTAACGCAGGTTATGATGACGTAACCCGTCTCGTCTGGGACATGGAGGCTCGCAAGCTGGATGATCTCCGGTCTTATTTTGAGCCACATGCTTTGGACGAGGCTACAACGGTGCAGCTCGTCATTGATGATGAAGGAGCGGCAGATATTGAAATTGTAAGCAAAGGCAAGACGCTGAAATCCATTCCGGCTCGTTTCAAGAAGGATGAGTATATCACGGCATTGAAGGAGCTTAAAGGAGATCTGGTGGATCAGTATCGCAGAGCTCGGAAGGAATTGGAGCGCTCTATGGAGTCTGGCACGACCTTTATGGTGAAGGAATTGAGAGGATTGCTGGGTAATCCTGTGCTTGCTCCGTTGGTGCGGACACTGGTTTTCAAGGCTGGCGAGCACCTCGGATATTTTAATGGGGATACGTTGGTGTTGACTGATCCTTCTGCTGAACAGCATTCTATAGGAGAAGAGGATAAGCTGATTATCGCTCACCCCCTTCACTTGTTCGAAAGTGGTCGTTGGAGCGACTTTCAGAAGGACTTATTCGACCGTCAGATACGCCAGCCATTTAAGCAGGTGTTCCGTGAGCTGTACCTGCTGAATGCTGATGAACGTGCCAACGCGACCGTTTCCCGTCGATATGCGGGACACCAGGTACAGCCGAATAAGACGGTATCCCTATTGAAAGGTCGCCAATGGACGGTCAGCTATGAGGATGGACTCCAGAAGGTGTACTATGCTGAGAATCTGATTGCCAACCTGTATGCCATGGCGGACTGGTTCTCACCAGCAGATACCGAGGCTCCTACGCTGGAGACCGTGCAGTTCTTTGATCGGACAACGTATAAGAGCGTACCGTTGGACGAAGTTCCTCCTGTTCTGTTCTCCGAAGTTATGCGGGACGTGGATCTGGTCGT